>NZ_MVIF01000067.1 GCF_002086675.1 Mycobacterium persicum | reverse complement strand
CGGCCGACCTGCCCCCGGCACCCGCCGATCTGGCTCCCGCTCCCGCCGACCTGGCGCCGGCCCCGGCCGACCTGGCTCCCGCTCCGGAGGCGGTTCCGGCTGCGCCAGAGGCCCGGGCAGTCCTGGAGGCAGGATTGCCGCTGACCGACCCGGCCGACGCGCCAGCGCCGGCCGATGCGGCCAACGCACCGGTGGAGATTCACCAGGTCTCGAACGTCGCCTACACCAAGAAGCTCTGGCAGGCGATTGTGGGACAAAACGTCAGCGGCAACGACGCGCTGGACGCGCTCGCCCAACCGACTGTCATCTCCTAAGACAGGGGCTCAGGCCGAGCCCACCCATTCTTCGGAGCCATCGCCGAAGAACTGGTGCTTCCATACCGGTAGCCGCTGTTTGATGGTGTCTACCAGCTGTGCGCAGGTGGCGAACGCGGCCTGCCGATGATCGGCGGCGACGGCGGCCACCAAGGCCGCCTCCCCGACCGCCAGGACACCGACGCGGTGGCTGGCCGCCACCGCACGCACCCCGGTGGCGTTCTCCGCGACCTCGGCTACCACGTCGGCAAGAACCTGGGCAGCCGACGGATGTGCCGAGTACTCCAGCCGCACCACGTGCCGTCCGCCATCGTGATTGCGGACCACGCCGACGAACCCGACGACAGCTCCGGCCGCCTGATGGCTCACCAGATCCTCATGTTCGGCCAGATGGATCGGCTGATCGGTCAGGGAAGCGCGCAGGACCAGCGTCATCGCCGGTGATCTTGGCCGGCGAGTTGATCAAGTGCGTGATCCACCACGTCGGCGAGAACGCCGAGCCCGTCGCGAACCCCACCGGGTGAACCCGGCAGGTTGACGATCAACGAGTGGCCGGCGACGCCGCACACCCCCCGCGACAACACCGACGTCGGAACCTTGGGTAGGCCCGAGCGACGGATCGCGTCGGCCAACCCGGGGATGACGAAATCCAGCACCGCCACGGTCTGTTCCGGGGTGGTGTCGGTCGGCGAAATGCCGGTGCCGCCGGAGGTGATGACCAGGTCGACCTTGGCCTCGACGGCGTTGTGCAGCGCCTCGCCGACCGGATTCCCGTCGGCGACCACCTCCGACTCGACGGGCGAAAAACCCCGCTGCGCCAGCCATTCGGCGACGATGGGACCGCACTCATCGGTATAAACGCCCGACGATGCGCGGGTCGACGCGATGATCACCCGGGCGGACCGCGCGCCGGTCACCGCTGCCAGCTTCCGCTACGGCCACCCTCTTTGCGCAGCACCCGGATGTCGTCGATCCGGGCCGCCGGGTCCACCGCTTTGATCATGTCGTAGAGCGTAAGAGCCGCGACGCTCACCGCGGTCAGCGCCTCCATCTCGACCCCCGTTCGATCGGTGCTGCGTACCGTTGCGGTGATCTCGACGTCGGACTCGCCGACGGCGAAGTCCACGTCGACACCGGTGAGCGCGAGCTGATGGCACAGCGGAACGAGGTCGCTGGTGCGCTTGGCCGCCATGATGCCCGCCACCCGTGCCGTAGCCAGCGCGTCGCCTTTGGGGAGACCGCCGGCGGAGATCAGCGCCACCACCTGCTTCGAGGTGCGCAACGCACCGGCGGCGACGGCGGTGCGCCGGGTGGCCGACTTCTCGGTCACGTCGACCATGTGGGCGGCTCCCCGCTCGTCAAGGTGCGACAGGCCGCCCGAGTGGAAATCGGCCGCTTCGGCCATCGGCGTCGTCCTACCTGTTGACGACGGTCACCGGGTGGAGGTACGGCAGGTCGTCGGCGGGCAGCGGGAACGCCAATTCACCGAAGGGTGACAACGCACCCGTGCGGTCGGTCACCAGTTCGCTTACCGCATGGTCGTCCGGGTCGGTGGTCGGCCAGCCGTTGTCCACGTACTTGGTTTTGCGCGCCTTGCCGTCAGCATTGTCAGCCACGGCATCCATTCTGACAGGTCTTCCTCCCGCCCGCGGCGCAAGGTTGCAGGTCGGGCCTACGCTGATCAGCAATGCCTGAGCAAGCCCCGACCGAACACATCCAGGAGATCCCGCTGGGGTCCTGGCTGGCCGACCTATCCGACCAGCAGCTGATCGAGCTGCTGGAGTATCGGCCGGATCTGGCGCAGCCGCCACCGGGCAGCATCGCCGCGCTGGCCGCGCGCGCCCAGGCCCGGCAGTCGGTCAAGGCCGCCACCGACGACCTCGACTTCCTGCGGCTGGCGGTGCTGGACGCCCTGCTGGTGCTGCAAGCCGACACCGCACCCGTGCCGATCACCAAGCTGCTGTCGTTGATCGGGGACCGCGCCTGCGAAGCCGACGTGACCGAGGCGCTGGCCGACCTCAAGAAGCGAGCCCTGGTCTGGGGCGACAGCGCGGTGCGGGTCGCCGCCGACACGGGCACGGCGCTGCCGTGGCACCCGGGCCAGGTCACTCTCGAAGACGGCACACGCACCGGCGAGCAGATCGGCGAGTCGATCGCCGCGCTCGACGAGGCCCAGCGCGAGGTGCTGGACAAACTCGTCGAAGGATCACCGATGGGGCGCACTCGCGACGCCGCACCCGGGGCTCCGCCGGACCGCCCGGTGCCGCGGCTGCTGGCCGCGGGACTGCTGCGGCGCGTCGATGCCGAGACGGTGATCCTGCCCCGCCAAGTCGGGCAGGTGCTCCGCGGCGAGGAACCCGGTCCGATGCAGCTGACCGCGCCCGATCCGGTGGTGTCCACCACCGCGCCCCGCGACGTCGACGCCGCGGCCGCCGGAGCCGTCATCGACCTGCTGCGAGAGATCGACGTCCTGCTGCAGAACCTCAGCGCCACACCGGTTCCCGAGCTGCGCACCGGCGGCCTCGGCGTGCGCGAAATCAAGCGGCTTGCCAAGGCAACGGGGATCGACGAACCACGTCTGGGTCTGATCCTCGAGGTGGTGGCCGCCGCCGGGCTGATCGCCGGCGGCATGCCCGAGCCGCTGCCGTCGCACGGCGAGGCGCCCTATTGGGCTCCGACGCCGGCCGCCGACCGGTTCGCCGACATGTCCCCGGCCGAGCGGTGGCACCTGCTGGCCCGCACCTGGCTCGACCTGCCGGGCCGGCCGGCGCTGCTTGGCAGCCGCGGCCCGGACGGCAAACCGTATGCCGCCCTGAGTGATTCGCTATTTTCGACGGCGGCGCCGCTGGATCGCCAGCTGTTGCTGGGGATGCTTTCCGAGTTGGCTGCCGGCGCCGGTGTCGATGCGGCAACTGCGTCGGCGGCCCTGATCTGGCGGCGTCCGCGCTGGGGCCGGCGACTGCAGCCCGGGCCGGTCGCGGATCTGTTGACCGAAGGCCACGCGCTGGGCCTGGTGGGTCGCGGAGCAATCAGCACGCCGGGCCGCGCATTGCTGGAGGCAACCGCCGATCCCGCCGTCGTAGTCGATGCGATGACCCGGGCGCTGCCCAAGCCTATCGACCACTTCCTGGTGCAGGCGGATCTTACCGTCGTGGCGCCGGGGCCGCTGCAACGCGACCTCGCCGACCAGCTGGCCACGGTGGCTACCGTCGAATCGGCCGGTGCGGCAATGGTGTACCGGGTCAGCGAGCAGTCCATCAGGCATGCGCTCGACGTCGGCAAGACCCGCGACTGGATGCACGGCTTCTTCGCAGGCCACTCCAAAACTCCGGTGCCGCAAGGACTTACCTACCTGATCGACGATGTGGCACGCCGCCACGGACAACTCCGGATCGGCATGGCCGCGTCGTTTGTGCGGTGTGAGGACCCCGCACTGTTGGCCCAGGCCGTGGCTGCGGCCGGGGACCCGCAGCTGCGGGCTCTGGCGCCGACGGTGGCGGTGTCACCCGCGCCCATCGCCGAGGTGCTAGCCGCCTTGCGCAATGCGGGCTTCGCTCCGGCCGCCGAAGATTCGACCGGCGCGATCGTCGACGTCCGGCCGCGCGGCGCCCGGGTCCCCGCACCGAACCAACGCCGGCCCTACCGCCCGGCTCCGCGGCCCAGCAGCGAGACGTTGCACGCGGTGGTCGCGGTGCTGCGGAAGGTGACGGCGGCGCCGTTCGGCAACATCCGCGTCGACCCGGCCGTCGCGATGTCGCTCCTGCAGCGCGCGATAAAGGATGAGGCTACGGTGTTGATCGGCTACCTCGACGCCGCCGGCGTGGCGACCCAGCGGGTGGTGTCACCGATCGCCGTCCGCGGCGGGCAGCTGATGGCCTTCGACTCGTCGTCGGGGAAGCTGCGCGACTTCGCCATCCATCGCATCACCTCGGTGATGTCGGTCGATGAACGATAATGGAACCCATGACCCGACCACTCGATTGCCGCGGAGCGAGCTTGTGACCGACGGGCCGTTGATCGTGCAGTCCGACAAAACGGTGCTGCTCGAAGTCGACCATGAGCTGGCCGGCGCCGCACGCGCCGCGATCGCGCCGTTCGCCGAGCTGGAACGCGCACCCGAGCATGTGCACACCTACCGGATCACCCCGCTCGCGTTGTGGAATGCCCGCGCCGCCGGGCACGACGCCGAACAGGTCGTCGATGCGCTGGTCAGTTTCTCCCGCTACGCCGTGCCGCAGCCGCTGCTGGTCGACATCGTCGACACCATGGCCCGCTATGGGCGACTGCAACTGGTCAAGAATCCCGCACACGGCCTCACGCTGCTCAGCCTGGACCGTGCCGTGCTCGAGGAAGTGCTGCGCAACAAGAAGATCGCACCGATGCTCGGCGCTCGCATCGACGAGGACACCGTCGTCGTCCACCCCAGCGAACGAGGCAGGGTCAAGCAGCTGCTGCTCAAGATCGGTTGGCCCGCAGAAGATCTCGCCGGCTACGTGGACGGTGAGGCGCATCCGATCAGTCTGCACGAAGACGGCTGGCAGCTGCGGGATTACCAGCAGATGGCCACCGACTCGTTCTGGTCCGGCGGCTCCGGGGTGGTGGTGCTGCCGTGCGGCGCGGGCAAGACCCTGGTCGGCGCGGCCGCAATGGCCAAAGCTCAGGCCACGACCCTGATCCTGGTCACCAACATCGTGGCCGCGCGGCAGTGGAAGCGCGAGCTGGTCGCCCGCACCTCGCTGACCGAGGATGAGATCGGCGAATACTCCGGTGAGCGCAAGGAAATTCGGCCGGTCACCATTTCGACGTACCAGATGATCACCCGTCGCACCAAGGGCGAATACCGGCATCTGGAACTCTTCGACAGCCGCGACTGGGGGCTGATCATCTATGACGAGGTGCATCTGCTGCCGGCGCCGGTCTTCCGGATGACCGCCGACCTGCAGTCCAAGCGGCGACTGGGGCTGACCGCCACGTTGATCCGCGAAGACGGCCGCGAGGGCGACGTGTTCTCTCTGATCGGCCCGAAGCGCTATGACGCGCCCTGGAAAGACATTGAGGCCCAAGGCTGGATCGCACCGGCGGAGTGCGTCGAAGTCCGAGTGACGATGACCGACAACGAGCGGATGCAGTACGCGACGGCCGAGCCCGAGGAGCGCTACCGGCTGTGTTCGACCGTGCACACCAAAATCGCTGTGGTCAAGTCGATTCTGGAAAAACACCCCGGCGAGCAGACCCTGGTGATCGGCGCCTACCTGGATCAGCTCGAGGAGCTGGGCACCGAGCTGAATGCTCCGGTCATCCAAGGATCGACGAGGACCACCGAACGCGAGGCGTTGTTCGACGCCTTTCGCCGCGGCGAGATCTCGACGCTGGTGGTGTCCAAGGTGGCTAACTTCTCCATCGACTTGCCGGAAGCCTCTGTGGCGGTTCAGGTCTCGGGCACTTTCGGTTCGCGTCAGGAAGAGGCGCAGCGGTTGGGCCGGCTGCTGCGCCCCAAGTCCGACGGCGGGGGCGCCATCTTCTACTCGGTGGTGGCCCGCGACAGTCTCGATGCCGAGTACGCCGCGCACCGGCAGCGGTTCCTGGCCGAGCAGGGCTACGGCTACATCATCCGCGACGCCGACGACCTGTTGGGCCCGGCGATCTAGACTCCTGGCCGACCTGGATCTTCGCCGGGTCGTTCTCGGTCAGCCGCCCCTCGACCCGGATCACCGCCCCTTCCCCTAGGCCCAGCGGAACCCAGCTGAACCAGGCCAACGCCGAACGGCACGAAATCCTTGCCGGCAGGCCCGGCATAGGGAGGTCCGGGCGGGAACCCCTGGGTGGTCCAGGCCACCAGGGTGCCGCGACGTGGCAACAACACCTCGCTCATGTCCGCACCGCTGCAGCGCGGACACCACTGCTGTACGGGGAAGGTCGTGGCGCCACAGTCGCCGCAGCGACTGCCGATCAGCTGCGGGTCGTCGTCGGGCCAGGTCGAGATGTCGGGGGCCAGTGCCTTCTGCATCGCGCAATCCTTCGTCGTCGGCAGCACAATAAGGCGCTTTACTGAATAGTACAACGCCATTCGCACATTTCAGAAATAGCATTCTCATCGTGCCAGGCGCCGGTCTATCGCCCGGCCGCTATCGTCAAGGGATCCCCCGCCAGCCCAATACCCCCATGCGAGGACCCGACCATGCCGATCACGGTGACACTTGAACTCAGGCTCAAACCCGAAGCGGTGCCCGCGGCGCGCGAGGTCATGAGCCGGGCATTGCAAGACACCCGGGCGTTCGACGGCAACCTCGCTACCGACGTGCTGGTCGATCAGGACGACGAAGCCCACTGGCTCATCTACGAACTCTGGGACACCGTCGAGCACGACGAGGCCTACCGCAGATTTCGCGCCGGCGAAGGGAGACTGACGGAGCTTCCGCCGCTGCTCGCCGCGCCTCCCGTCAAGACCAGATACGTGACGACCGACATCTGACGGCAGCGCCCGGCACATTCACAAGGCAATCAACTCAGCGCCGGAATCACTTCACGTTCGAAAAGCTCGATGCCCGAACGGTCGTAGGCGGCCTCGGGGAAATAGCAAATGGCGCATTCACATCCCAGGTCGCGGGTCTTGGCCAGCTGCTCGATCACCTGTTCCGGCGTGCCCGTCGCCGCATCCGAAAGGCCTGCGACCATCGAATCCGCCAGCGTCTCAGGAACATAGCCCACCAGGCGGTCGCGGACCCGCTGTAACCGATCCTTGACATCGGTGTCCGAGGTCCCGATGACGGCGGTGAAGTTTGATGAGCGAACGATGGCGTCGAAGTCGGTGCCCAGCTCTCGGCAATGCTGCGCCAGCAGTTCCGACTTTCGGGTGAATGCGGTGGGCTCGGGTGTGAAGTTGGTGTACCGGGCATACTTCGCCGCGATGCGTAGCGTCACCTTTTCCCCGCCGCCGGCAATCCACAGCGGAATACCGCTGGCTTGCAGCGGCTTTGGCGATACTATGGCACCGTCTACTCGGTAGTGCTCGCCGGTGAAAGTCACTTTGCCGTCGCGCCAGGCGTCCCGCATGATCTGCACGCCCTCGTCCAGGCGAGCCAACCGCGCCTTGGCCGGCGGAAAGCCGTAACCGTAAGCGCGCCACTCATGTTCGTACCATCCGGCGCCGATGCCCATCTGGATCCGGCCCCCGGAAATGATGTCGGCGGTGGCCGCGACCTTGGCCAGGTAGACGGGGTTGCGGTAGCTCATCGCGGTGCACATCTGGCCCAGCTTGATCCGCGACGTGGTCGCGGCGTATGCCGCCATCAACGACCACGCCTCGTGAGTGGCTTCATCGGTCGGCAGCGGGACGGTATGAAAGTGGTCGTAAACCCACAGTGAATCCCACGCACTTCCGTCGGCATACGTCGCAAGGTCGCGCATCACTTCCCAGTGCTTTGCGGGTTCGATCCCCACCAGATCCATTCGCCAACCCTGCGGAATGAACAGACCAAAGCGCATAGTTAGGGACTCTAACGCGGTGTCAGGCGCCTAAGGCAGCTAACGCCGCGTACACCGGGCAGGTTCGTAACCCCGGGCGCGGCGCATCGCCGAAACCGCAGACAACAGTCCTGCAGTCCTTTTCCAGCCGGTCGCGCCAGCCCAGCACCATATCGACAAGCCCGAGATCTGCCAGCATCGTCAATCCGGCCACCACCACCGGGCCGTCGCGGTGCCGGTGTTGGAAATCGAAATAGCCCTCCAGAAACTCGCGGGCATTCGTGTCGCTGCTGCCCGGTGGGCTCACCCGGGCGGTCGCGAAGTTGAACACCAAGGGCGTGCGCCGCTATGACTCGATGCGGTTCAAGGAATACCGCGAGCTAACCTGCAGTGAGCGCGGCGCCGGCGAGCCGCCGGCGCCAGTCGGCACGGCCCCCGAAAACCGAGTTTTCCGGGGCCGTGCTGTCTGTTTGCAGCCGAAACTACGTCAACGAGTCCGGCGGCAGGAAACGGTCGCCGTACTTGGCGGCCAACTCCTTGGCACGGGTCACAAAGGCTTCCTTGCCGATCCCGGCCGGCCCCTGGTAGCCGACGATGAACTGTGCGCTGCCGCCGGTCCACGGCGGGTAGCCGATGCCCATGATCGACCCGATGTTGGCGTCGGCCGTGGACGTAAGCACACCCTCGTCGAGGCACTTCTGGGTTTCCAGCGCCTCGGCGAACAGCATCCGGTCGATCATGTCCTGCAGCGGCGGCGCCGACGTCCCCGACTTGAACGTCTCCCGCAGCCCCGGCCACAAGCCGGTTCGCTTACCGTCGACGTATTCGTAGAAGCCCGCACCCTTGAGGCGGCCGGACCGCCCGAGCTCGATCATCTTCTCGACGACCGCCTCGGCGGGATGCGGCTCGTAGGTGCCGCCCGCATCCTCGACACCCTTACGGGTGGCGACGGCGATCTTGTGCATCAGCTCCAGGTTGAGCTCGTCGGACAGCTGTAGCGGCGGCGCCGGGTACCCGGCCTGCGACCCGGCCTGTTCGATCGACGCCGGCTCCACGCCCTCGCCGAGCATCGCCAGCGCCTCGTTGACGAAGGTGCCGATGACCCGTGAGGTGAAGAAGCCGCGGCTGTCGTTGACTACGATCGGGGTCTTGCCGATGGCCAGCGTGTAGTCGAACACCCGGGCCAGCGCCTCGTCAGAGGTCTTCTCGCCCTTGATGATTTCCACCAATGGCATCTTGTCGACCGGTGAGAAGAAGTGGATCCCGATGAAGTCCTCCTGCCGCTTGACGCCGGTCGCCAGACCGGTGATCGGCAGCGTGGAGGTGTTGGACCCCAGCACCGCGTTGGGCTCGACGATGTCTTCGATCTCCTGGAACACCTTGTGTTTGAGTTCCTGGTTCTCGAAGACGGCTTCGATGACGAAGTCAACACCCTTGAGATCCGCGGGGTCGCCCGTTGGGGTGATGCGCGCCAGCAGGGCGTCGCTGCGCTCCTGCGTGGTGCGACCCCGCTCGAGCGCCTTGGCCTCCAGTTTTTCGGAGTAGCCCTTGCCCTTCTGCGCGGCCTCCACAGTGACGTCTTTGAGCACCACGTCGTAGCCGGCCTTGGCCGAGACGTAGGCGATGCCGGCGCCCATCATGCCCGCGCCCAGCACCCCGATCTTCTTGATCGGGGTCTTGGCGATCCCGTCGGGACGCGACTTACCGGCATTGATGGCCTGCAGGTCGAAGAAGAACGCCTGGATCATGTTCTTGGCGACCTGGCCGGTGACCAGCGAGGCGAAGTACCGGCTCTCGATGCGGCTGGCCGTGTCGAAGTCGACCTGGGCACCTTCCACCGCGGCGGCCAGGATGGCCTTGGGTGCCGGCATCGGCGCACCCTTGAGCTGCTTGCGCAGCAACGCGGGGAATGATGGCAGGATCGACGCCAACCCGGGGGACGACGGGGTGCCGCCGGGCATCTTGTAGCCCTTCTTGTCCCACGGCTGCTCATGGCTGTCGGGGTTGGCCTTGATCCAAGCCTTGGCGGCGGGCACCAATTCCTCGACGGTGGGCAGCAATTCGTCGACCAGTCCGATTTCCTTGGCCTTGGCCGGCTTGAACCGGGTGCCTTGGGACAGGATGTTGACGAACGCGTTCTGGATCCCGAACATCCGCACCGTGCGCGTCACGCCGCCGCCGCCGGGCAGCAGGCCCAGCGTCACCTCGGGCAAGCCGAGCTGGCTGCCCTTGACGTCCGCCGCGATGCGGTGGTGGCAGGCCAGCGCGATCTCGAGTCCGCCGCCAAGCGCGGCGCCGTTGATCGCGGCGACCACGGGCTTGCCCAGCGTCTCCAGGGTGCGCAGTTGTTTCTTGACCGTCTCGACAGTGTCGAACGATTGTCCGGCGTCCTCGGGCCCGGCCTTGATCATGGACGTGAGATCACCGCCGGCGAAAAAAGTCTTCTTCGCGCTGGTGATCACCACGCCAGTGATCGAATCCTTTTCGGCGACAAGGCGATCCACGGCCTTGCCCATCGACTCGATGTAGGTCTCGTTCATCACGTTGGCCGACCCCGACGGGTCGTCCATGGTCAGCGTGACAATGCCGTCGGCGTCCTTGTCCCACTGGATTGTATTGTCGGGCATGACTTTTAAACCCTCTCGATAACCGTCGCGACGCCCATGCCGCCGCCGATACATAGCGTGACGAGCGCCCGTCGGGCATTGCGGCGCTCCAATTCGTCGACCATAGTGCCCAGGATCATCGCGCCGGTAGCGCCCAGCGGGTGGCCCATCGCGATGGCGCCGCCGTTGACGTTGAGCTTCTCGTCGGGGATGTTCAGATCCTTCTGGAATTTCAGCACCACCGCGGCAAACGCCTCATTGAGCTCGAATAGGTCGATGTCGTCGACGGTCAGCCCGGCCCGGTCAAGCACCTTGAGGGTGGCCGGGGTGGGGCCAGTCAGCATGATCACCGGGTCGGCGCCGCTGGTGGCGGTGGCCACGATGCGGGCCCGCGGGGTCAAATTGGCGGCCTCCCCCGCCTTTTCTGAGCCGATCATCACCAGGGCGGCACCGTCAACGATCCCGGAGCTGTTCCCGCCGGTGTGGACGTGGTTGATCTTCTCCACCCAGTGGTACTTCTGCAGCGCGACGTCGTCGAAGCCGCCCATCGCCGCCAGGCCCTCGAAGGCGGGCTTCAGCTTGGCCAGACCTTCCATGGTGGTGTCGGGCCGCATGTGCTCGTCGTGGTCGAGAATCAGCAGGCCGTTCTGGTCGCGGACCGGAACCACCGACTTGGCGAAGTAGCCGCCCGACCATGCGGCGGCGGCCTTCTCCTGGCTGCGCAACGCGTAGCGGTCGACGTCTTCGCGGGAGAAGCCCTCGATGGTGGCGATCAGGTCGGCGCCGATGCCCTGCGGAACGAACATGACGTCGTAGTTGGTCTCCGGGTCGAGGCCCATGGCGCCACCGTCGGAACCCATCGGCACCCGGCTCATGGACTCGACGCCGCCGGCCAGCACCAGGTCGTCCCACCCGGAGCGCACCTTCTGCGCGGCGGTGTTGACGGCCTCGAGGCCCGAAGCGCAGAACCGGTTGAGCTGCACACCGCCGGAGGTGACCGGCATGCCCGACGCCAGCACCGCGGCCCGGGCAATGTCACCACCCTGGTCACCGACGGGTGAAACGCAGCCCAGGATGACGTCGCTGATCAGGTTCTCATCCAGGTCGGGGTTGCGCTTGCGCAGCTCCTCGATCAGGCCGACGACCAGGCTCAAGGGCTTGACCTCGTGCAACGATCCGTTCTTCTGCTTGCCACGCGGGGTGCGGATGGCCTCGTAGATAAAGGCTTCTTCGGGCATGTCGATTTCCTGTTCGGGGGAAAGGGGGCTAGATCCGTCTTCAAGACTAGGTCCAGTAGGGGAACACTAACAGGGGCCCTCGGCCAACCTGTTGGTTGGTCAAGAGTTTGCAGGTCGGCGCAGTTGTGGAAAATGTGCACCGCAGATGTCGCACCGGCCACATAGGGGTCAATGGGTCCAACAGTGCCTAGGTGGCAGATGCGATAGAGGCTGCCCGTCAGCGGTCGCACCGCCGTTCGGCATCATTGTTGCGCCTAAGCTCGTCTGCCATGACGGTGTCGCGGCTGCAGCCCTACGCGACGACGGTGTTCGCCGAGATGTCGGCGCTGGCCGCCCGTGTTGGCGCGGTGAACCTCGGGCAGGGGTTTCCCGACGAGGACGGGCCACCGGCGATGCTCAAGGCCGCACAAGACGCCATCGCCGGCGGCGCCAACCAATATCCGCCGGGGATAGGCGTCGCGTCCCTGCGGCAGGCCATCGCCGCGCAGCGCCACCGCCACTTCGGCATCGAGTACGACCCGGATACCGAGGTGCTGGTCACGGTCGGGGCCACCGAAGCCATTGCCGCGTCCGTGCTCGGCCTCGTCGAGCCGGGCTCGGAGGTGCTGCTTATCGAGCCGTTCTACGACTCCTACTCGCCGGTGGTGGCGATGGCCGGCGCGCATCGGGTTTCCGTGCCGCTGGTGGCCGACGGCCGCGGCTTTGCCCTGGACGCCGACGCGTTGCGACGCGCGGTGACGCCGCGCACCCGGGCGTTGATCGTCAATTCTCCGCACAATCCGACCGGCGCGGTGCTGGGCCGGGCCGAGCTGGCGGCCATCGCGGAGATCGCGGTGGCCGCGGACCTTGTGGTGATCACCGACGAGGTATACGAGCACTTGGTGTTTGACGGCCACGATCACCAACCGCTGGCCGGTTTCGACGGCATGGCCGGACGGACGATCACGATCTCGAGCGCGGCCAAGATGTTCAACTGCACCGGCTGGAAGATCGGATGGGCTTGCGGCCCTGCGCAACTCATTGGCGGGGTGCGCGCGGCCAAACAGTATCTGAGCTATGTGGGCGGCGCGCCGTTTCAGCCGGCGGTGGCCGTTGCGCTGGACAGCGAGGACGACTGGGTGGCCGCGCTGCGCAGTTCTTTGCAGACCAGACGCGATCGGCTGGCCTCGGGACTGACCGAGATCGGTTTCGAGGTGCACGAAAGCTACGGCACCTACTTCGTATGCGCAGACCCGCGTCCGCTGGGCTACCACGACAGCACGGCATTCTGCGCGGCGCTGCCGGAGAAGGCGGGGGTGGCCGCTATCCCGATGTCGGCGTTCTGCGACCCCGCGGCGCAGCACGCCGACCTGTGGAATCACTTGGTGCGCTTCGCCTTCTGCAAACGCGAGGACACCCTCGACGAGGCGATCAGACGACTTGCCACACTGCGCGACGGGGCTATCCGGTTTTGCCCATGATGTGATTTCGCAGTCCCTCGAGGGCGGCGTGCAGGATCTTCTTGCGTGCCCGCTTGATCCAGAACTCGGGCAGCGGAGCCGACGGCTCGACCGTGAGGGTGAACCGTACCCGGGTCTTGTCTTCGCCCTCGCGGCGCAGGTTGTACTCGCCGTGCTGCCCGTGTTGCTGAGCGGTCTTGTGGGCGTCCCAGACCATCCAGTCCGGCCCCCAGTGGTATTCGAGCAGTTGGGTGTCCACGATGCCGGTCACTTTGACGGTGACCTTCACGTGGTGCGGTCGACCGTCGGGATGGGTGTCGACGACCTCGACCCGCTTGTGCACCGAAGACCATGACGGCACCGCGTCCATGTCGGCGAGCGCCTCCATGATCACCTCAGGGGGCGCATCAATGACGATTTCGCTCGACGCTTGGACAGCCACTGCCACCAAGTTAGCAACCACGGGCCGGCTCGCGGTGCGGCGGAAACGGAACTATGTCAGAGGATCCCGGTTGCTGCGGCCGCTGATCAGTTCGGTCAGCCCTTTCGCCGCGGCATCCAGCACGTGTTCGCTGGCCCGCTTGACGATGAAGCCGGGAATCGGGCCGGCCGGTTCGACGGTGATGTCGAACCGCACGCGTGACGAGTCGACGCCTTCGGGCTTGACGGTGGTCTCGATGTGCTGGCCATGCTGCTGGAAAGTCTGGTCGGCATCCCAGCACATCCAGTCCGGGCCCCAGTGATATTCCAGGATCTCCTTGTCGACCAGCCCTAGAATTTTGACCACGGCTTTCACATGATGAGGGCGACCATCCGGGTAATAGTCGATCACTTCCACCCGTTTGTGCAGCGGTGACCAGGACGTCAGCACACTCACATCTGCCAGCGCCTCCATGACCACTTCCGGAGGCGCATCGATGATGATCTCCCGCGATGCTTTGACGGCCACCAAGCTCAAGCTAGCAACGCCGCCCTATTCGCGGACGTGTTCGAGACAATTCGAAAGAATAGGTGACTACCAGTTTATTTCGTCGATCGGCGTGGTTGCTGCCGGCGGTGCCGCGACGGGTCCGGCCGGGGTGCGCGAGAAGCGCGGCGCGGGTGCGGCCTGGTCCACACCGTCGACGTTGATCACCGTCGATCGGGCTCTCAGGTGGGCGTTGCCGGCCGCTTCGCTCCAGGTCAGCACCGGAGTCACACACGCGTCGGTGCCGGCGAAGACCTCGGTCCACTCGTCGCGGGTCCGGCCGGCGAACCGCTCGGCGAAGATGTCGCGCATCCGCGGGTACGAGCCGACGTCGAGCTGGTTCGACACGTCGTCGGCCGTCAGGCCGAGCCCGGCCAGCAGCGCCGCGAAGAACTGCGGCTCGATGGCGCCCACCGCTAGATATTTGCCGTCGGCCGTTTCATAGCAACGGTAGAACGGGGCGCCGCCGTCGAGCAGGAACGATTCGCGTTCGTCGCGCAAACTCCCGATTGCCTTCATGGTCCACATCATCTGGGCCAGCACGCTGACCCCGTCGACCATCGCGGCGTCGATCACCTGGCCCTTGTCCGACCGCTCCCGCTCATACAGCGCGGCCACGATGCCCAGCAGCACCAGCATGGAGCCGCCGCCGAAGTCGGCTACCAGGTTCAGCGGCGGCATCGGCGGCCGGTCGGCGTAGCCGAGCGCCGACAACGCACCGGTCTGCGACAGGTAGTTGATGTCGTGGCCGGCCGTCGATGCCAGCGGCCCGTCCTGTCCCCAGCCGGTGATGCGCGCGAAGATCAGTCGCGGATTGACCGCCGCGCAGTCGTCGGGACCGATGCCGAGCCGCTCGCAGGTGCCGGGACGAAAGCAGTCCAGCAGCACATCGGCCTTGGCGGCCAACGCCAGCAACGCACCGGGCTGGGCCTTGACATCCAGGTCCACGATCCGCTTCCCGCGATGCAGCAGATCCCGGTCCTCGGACGGCATGGTCAACCCGCCGGGACGGCGCACCCGCACCACATCGGCGCCCAGGTCGGCCAGCACCATCCCGGCATGGGGGCCCGGTCCGATGCCGCCGAGTTCGATGACCTTCACCCCCGCCAAGGGTCCCCCGCCGGTCACGGTGGCTAGCCGCCCTTCTTGACCTTGAGCACCCGCTTGCGCAGCCCGTCGGTATTGATCTCGATGACCCCTTTGATGGCGCGTTTGATCACGAAGCCGGGCAGCGGCACCAGCGGGTCCAGGCTCAGGTCGAACTTCGTCCGGGTCTTGTCGCCCTCCGAGGTGAGCGTGTAGCCGCCCTCTTGGTTACGCGACGCCTTGCCGCTTTCCTGCGTCCAGGTGACACCGTCGTCGCGCCAGCTGTAGGCGAGCACGATTTCGTCGGTGACTCCGGCGGTCTTGACTTTCATCCGGGCTCGCCGCGGCCGGCCGTCGTCGTGACGTTCGAGCACTTCGGCGCTCTGATGGATGTCGGACCATTCGGGCATGGCCTCGATGTCGGCGACGACGTCGAGGATTTCCTTGGGGCTTGCTTCGATGACTACTTCGCGGGATTCCTTGACTGCCATGGCGCCGACGATAGCGCGACCGCGCCGCGGCGGGAATGGTTTCGCCCGGCGTACCGTCGTCTTCGTGACCGATCGTGCGGCTGGCCCCAACGAACCCGTATACACCGTCGGCGACTACCTGCTGGACCGCCTCGCCGAACTCGGCGTTTCCGAAATCTTCGGCGTGCCCGGCGACTACAACCTGGAGTTCCTCGACCATATCGTGGCCCATCCAGCCATCCGGTGGGTGGGCAACGCCAACGAGCTCAACGCCGGCTATGCCGCCGACGGTTACGGGCGGTTGCGCGGAATGTCGGCGGTGGTAACGACATTCGGTGTCGGAGAACTGTCGGCGGCCAATGCGATCGCGGGCAGTTACGCCGAGCATGTGCCGGTGGTCCACATCGTCGGCGGCCCCTCCAAAGACGCCCAGGGCACCCGCCGGGCGCTGCACCATTCGCTCGGCGACGGGGACTTCGAGCACTTCTTTCGGATCAGCCGCGAAATCACTTGCGCCCAAGCCAATCTCATGCCGGCAACGGCATGCCGGGAGATCGATCGGGTGCTGTGCGAGGTGCGGGAGCAGAAGCGGCCCGGATACCTACTGTTGTCCACCGACGTGGCCCGCTTCCCCACCGAAGCGCCCAGCGCCCCCCTCCCCCGATACGGCGGCGGCACCAGCCCGCGCGCGCTGTCGCTGTTCACCGAAGCCGCTGCCGCACTGATCGGCGAGCACCAGCTCACCGTGCTGGCCGACTTGCTGGTTCATCGGTTGCGGGCGGTCGGCGAGCTGGAGGCGTTGCTGGCCGCCGATGTGGTGCCGCATGCCACGCTGATGTGGGGCAAGAGCCTGCTCGACGAGAGTTCTCCCAACTTTCTGGGCATCTATGCCGGAGCCGCCAGCGCGGAGCGGGTGCGTGCGGCGATCGAGCAGGCTCCGGTGCTGGTGACGGCCGGGGTGGTGTTCACCGACATGGTCAGTGGGTTCTTCAGCCAGCGGATCGATCCGGCGCGCACCATCGACATCGGCCAGTACCAATGCACCGTCGCCGGTGAGGTGTTCGCGCCGCTAGAGATGAGCGCCGCGCTGCGCGCGCTGGCCGAGATCCTGGCGGGGCGCGGGATATGCTCACCCCCCGTGCCGGCGCCGGATGACCACCGGCCGCCGCCGACGCCGCGGCGCGACGACCCGCTGACCCAGCGGATGCTGTGGGACCGGGTCAACGACGCGCTCACGCCCGGCAACGTGGTGCTGGCCGAGCAGGGCACCTCGTTCTACGGCATGGCGGACCACCGGTTGCCGCACGGCGTCACCTTCATCGGTCAACCCCTTTGGGGCTCAATCGGTTACACGCTACCGGCGGCGCTCGGGGCCGCGGTGGCCCATCGCGACCGCCGGACGGTGCTGTTGATCGGTGACGGAGCCGCTCAACTGACCGTCCAGGAGATCGGCAACTTCTCCCGCGAGGGGCTGTCGCCGGTCATCGTGGTGGTCAACAACGACGGCTACACCATCGAACGGGCGATACACGGCGAAACGGCCCCCTACAACGACATCGTCGACTGGAGTTGGACCGCCATCCCCAGCGCGCTGGGAGTGGCCGATCACCTGGCGTTCCGGGCGCAGACGTACGGCGAACTCGATGACGCGCTCACCGCGGCCGCGGCGCACCGGGACCGTTTGGTGCTCGTCGAGGCGGTGCTGCCGCGGCTCGAAATCCCGCACCTACTCGGCGATCTCGTCGCGCCCACGTCGTCGGACGGCACCGCGCGCCGCTGACTCAGGACCGGTGCGGTGTCCGCTCCGCGACAGCACCGCCTCGACGAGCACCAAGGATCGCGCGAATGGTGTGCCGGCATCGTCCGCAGTCGGCGCCCGCTCCGCAGGCCTGGGCCACATCCTTGGTGGTCGAGGCGCCGGCAGCAACGGCCTCGGCCACCATCTGGCTGGTGACGCCGTTACACAGGCAGACATACATCGAGCGATCCGCTCAATCCGTCTCGATCCGCATCATCTCCGAAAGCCGGCCGACGAACAGCGGTGGGTAGGCACCCACTCCGGCGCGGCCCATCCATTGGGCCGCGGCATCGGGATGGTCGATCCACTCCAGGGCGCGCCCTTCGTCCGGGAATTCCTGCAGAATCAGGACCTCGTGCTCGTCGTCGAAAGCCTGGAAAACCCACGTCTTTCGGATGCCGGCGGCGCTGAACCGCGCCATCGCAAGGCCGACCTCGGCGGTCAGTGTCGACACGTCGTCCACCGACGCGATTCCGGCCACCACGACCCCCGGTGCCCGGCCGGCGGCCCCCGCGGCCGGAGCCTCGGCAATGAACCTGTCCACGATCTCGCCGGCGAAGACCGCCGGGATGTCCGCGACGCCCGCCGCGTCGAACCATTCGAAGAAGACCCGGGAGCGCAGCAGCTCCACGATCGGTTCGCGGCTGTGCACGCCGATCATCACCAGGACTCGGCCGTAGTCGTGGGTCGAGGTATAGACCAGAACGTGGTGGGCTCCGATCGCGGCCAGCGCCGACTTCTTGCGCTGCAACAACGGCCACACTCGGCTCGGATCCGGGACCCGGTAGTCGGACGCGATCACCATCGAATGGATCTCATTGGTCATGCTCGTATTCCCGTCACCCGCAGACCCCCGATCTACACCGACCTACACCGGATCGAACGATGAGATGAGCCACTTCCCGTCGGCTTTGGTCAGCTTGACCATGACGCTGCTGGACGTCAACGTCGGCTCCGGCCGGTCGGCGCTCTGGGTGCTTTGGTTGACGAACACCAGCACGACGGCCGAGTCCGGATGCAATTCGGATACGGCGGCGCGAAGCACCACCGCGCTCGTCTTGACCGACTTCTGCTTGGCGGCCGGTGCGACGATCTGTTGGGTGAACTGGTCGTAATACGACAAGAAGTCGCCGGTCAAATGTGATCTCGCGGAAGAGAAATCGCGCTCCAGAGTATCTGGAGAGTACGACAGGATGGCGATGGTGCCATCGGTAGCCGCCGCGACCGCCGACTTGGCGGCCTGGTCATCGACTTCGCGGTCCGGTCGGTAGGAGGAGAAATACAGTCCTGCCAGCAGCGCCAGCGAGGCCGCCACTAGCAACGCCATCAGGGCAGCGATCACCTTGCGGCGCTTCGGCCGTGCGCGCCGGACGCCATCGCTCGGCGAGGCCGGGTCGGCCTCCACAGTCTCCTCGACCGACGTTTTCTCTGCGGTCATGGCACGAACTCGACTTTCGACATCTTGAGCTGGTCACCGTCGCGGGTGATGGTCACGATCAACCGGAACTTGCGGGGATCCTGCTTGGCTCCGGCGGCATTGGTGACTTCGGAAGTCGAGGCGACCAGCACCACCGCCGAGTCGTCGGTCATGGTGTCCACGTCGACGGCGACCGCCTGGACGGTGCCCTGCTCGACCACCTTCGACTGTTCGACCACCTTGATGAAATCGTCTGCCACCTTTGCCATATCATCACGAAACGTCCCGGTGGAGTTGTCCAGGATGCGCTGCACACCCTGCTTGGCGTTGGTGAAGTCCAGCGATGTCAACGTCACCACGCCCTGTCGCGCCGCTGCGGCGAACTCAGCCATTCGCTCACGGTGGCGGGTGGCGTCGCGATGCTTCACCACCATGTACAGGCTGCCCGACAGCGCGGCCAGAATGACGATGACGGCCAGCGCAGCGGCAACCGCGGACCGGGTGAGCCGCAGCCTGCGCCGGCGCCGCGCCGGCGCCTCGTCGGCATCGACGTACACATCGACCACCGCGACGTCGCTGTCGTCGCCCCCTACGTCCAAACCACGCTCGGCGTTGACGGTTTCAGCTTCCACCGGGGGCTCGGAATCGTCCGGCTCACCCTTGGATACCTCCGCGCCGACTTCTTCGGTGGCCGGGCCTTTGGCCGGGCCGTCGGCCACTTCGGCCTGGCGGCGCAACTGAATTGCGCGGGCGCGGGCGCGGGCGGCGGCGGCCAGGGCTTCGGCTTCGGCGGCCTCGGCTTCGGCCTGTTCGGCCAATGCCCGCAATTCAGCTGCGGTGCTTGCGGTTTCGTCGTCGCTCACTAGAATCGATCTCGGGTCAGCGGCGTTTTGGTTGCTGCCGGCGCTCATGATTCACCGGCCCGACGGGGCGACTGCTCGGGTAACTCAACGCGGATCTCCTCTACCCCTGGTCCGCCAGTGGCCAGACGTCGCTGTTGCGCAACCCTACTAGGCAAGGCCGACATCACGCGAGCACCCGGGCCGACGTCGCGGCCGCCGGCCAGGTGCTGGCGCCCGCCGCACGGCATCGCCGGTCCTTGGAGAGCCAAGTCATCACCTTCCACCCCGAGGTCACGCCGCAGCCACGCCAAATAATCCTACATCCAGCGGAAATAGCATTCTCATAGCCAGCACATCGCCGGTTTAACGCAACCGGTCTTTGACCACCTTGCCGGTGGCATTGAGCGGAAGCGCGTCGACAAACTGCACCGAGCGCGGCACCTTGAACCCCGCCATGCGCTCCCGGCACCAGCTGATCAATTCGTCGGCACTGACAACACCTTTGCGAACGACGAACGCTTTGCCCACCTGCCCGAGCCGGTCGTCGCAAACACCGATCACGGCGGCCTGCGCGACCGCCTCATGCTCGAGCAGGAAGCCTTCGATCTCAGCGGGATAGGCGTTGAATCCGCCCACGATGAACATGTCCTTCTTGCGGCCGACGACGCGCAGCCGACCCGCTTGGTCCAGGCTGCCCAGATCCCCGGTGTGCAGCCAGCCCTGGTCGTCGATGGCCTCAGCGGTGGCGACCGGGTCGTCGAGATAGCCCTTCATCACGTTGTACCCGCGCACCAGGATCTCGCCGTCGTCGGCGATGCCGACCTCGATGCCATCGCAGGGCACGCCGGCGGTGGTCGCGATGTCCTCGAACGAATCCTCGGGCCGCGACAGCGTCACGGTGCCCGCCTCGGTCAGGCCGTAACCGGTCATGAGGGTCTGGAAGGGCAGCTCGGTGCGCACCCGCCGGATCAGCTCCACCGGAATGTCGGCGGCGCCCGTCACCCCCGCGCGCAGCGACGACAAATCCCGCTCACCCTGGGCCCCGAGTAGCGAATGATACAGTGTCGGCGGTCCCGGCAGCATCGTAATCCGTTCCCGCTCAATCAATTCCAACACCCAACCGAGGTCGAATACGGGCACCGGAACGATCGTGGCGCCCCGGATCAGCGACGCGATGCAACCGGCCTTGTACCCGAAGATGTGAAAAAACGGGTTGACGATCAGATAGCGGTCACCCTGGCGCAGGTCGGCGCGGTCGCACCACTCCGCGTAGTGCCGCAACGTCTGCGCATGGTCCATCAGCACGCCCTTGGGCCGCCCGGTGGTTCCCGAGGTGTAGATGATGTCGGCGACATCTGAGCCGCTGACCGCACGCTCGAAGGGCTTGCCGCTGTCGAGGAACCCCGATTTGACGTCGATCACCGGGATGGCGCCGGGGATAACGAAATCCAGTCCCAGAAAGCCCTTCTCGACGAGCACGGCCTTGGCGCCGCTGCGTTCGATGATGTCGGCCGCCTCGGCCGCCTTGAAGCGGGTGTTGACCGGAACCAGCACGCCGCCGGCCGTCAGCAGCCCGAACGCGGCGATGATCCATTGCGCCGAGTTGGGCGCCCAGATCGCAACCCGGTCACCTTTGTCGATTCCGGTCGCGGCGAACGCACCCGCGGCCCGGCGCACCCGGTCGGTCAGCTCGGTGAACGTGAGCCGCAGCGGTCCGTCGACGACGGCTTCGGCGTCGCCGAACCGGTCCGCCGCGCTGCCGACCATCTCGGGGATGGTTTCCCATGGTGGTTCGTCCCGGCGCCGCGGCGCCGACTGCGTCATACCGAAACGAGCCGAGACAGGTTGCCGCCCATGATCTTTGCCTGATCGTCGACACTGAGGTACTGCAGCGCATCGGCGTAATGTCGCGGTGCCGCGAGCCCTTCCGGATGCGGGTAGTCCGAGCCGTACAGCACGTGGTCCACCCCGATCAGGTCGACGAGGTCCCGGATCCCGTCCTCGTAGAACGGACTGATGTGGATGCGGTTCTTGATCTCTTCGACCGGGTCGCCGCCGGGGAAGCTTTCCGGTGTCTTCTTGTAGACGTCGGCCAACTGTTCCAGCAGCGGGAACAACCACTTCGACCCTGCTTCGATGACCGCGACCTTGAGTTGCGGGAAGCGGTACAACGCGCCGTGAATCACCCAGGACGCCGCCGCATCCTGCACCGGGCGCCACTCGTTGAGCATCGCGAATGCGTTGGTCTGGAAGGGCAGCATCTCTTTGTCGCCGCCGTCCCATTCCGCGGTATAGCGGGCATAGCCGCTGTCCGACGAGTGCATGGCCACCAGCACGTCATGCTCGACGCAGCGCCGCCAGAACGGGTCGAACTCCGGCAGCGCGAACGACCTCGGGCCGCGGTACCCAGGAACCGGCGCCGGCCGCACCAACACCGCCCGGGCGCCGCGTCGCACCACCCAGTCCAGCTCGTCGATCGCCTTCTCCACGATCGGCAGGCTGATCACCGGCACGGTGAAGATGCGGTTCTGATAGTTGAAGCCCCACACCTCGTCCAGCCACTGGTTCAGCGCGTGCACGACCACATGGATGAGCAGCGGGTCGTCGCGCATGCGTTCTTCGACCAGGCTGGCCAATGTCGGGAACATCAAACTGCGGTCGACGCCCAACTCATTCATCAGCTCCAGCCGCGGACCGGGTTCGCGAAAGGCCGGAATCGACCGCATCGGCTCGCCGAAGATCTCCCGGCGGCTCTTGCCTTCCGGGTTTCCCACCCTGAAGTACTCCTCCATCGCCCCCGGACGGGCGACCACCTCGAACGTGGGATTGGGGATGTAGTCGCTGATCTGGCCGCGTATCGCGATCTTGGTCCGCCCCTTCACCTGGACGTACTGGATCACGTTTTGGTACTGCTTGGGCAGGTATTTGGTGAGCGATTCCTCGGTCTCGTAGAGATGATTATCCGCATCGAACAACGGATACGACAGCGCGCCCGACGACATGGAATCCTCCTTCGCGATTTACGAGAATAGTATTCTCTTCACCGGGTTCGCCGCAACGGGCTCCGGTGGCGTGCGTCAGCAGCGTGCGTCAGCAGCGGGCTTAGCAGCGGGCGGCGATCCGGAACTCGGCGGTGGCCGGCTGGCTGGTGGCGGTGTCGAAGCCGTTGGCGGTGCCGCTGACGGTGAACGTATTGTCGGCGAAACTGGTGTGGGCGTCGCCACCGTCGCCATCGGAGAACCTGCCGGTGAAACCGGCGAGATCGCGGATGCGGACCGACTTGGCGGCAATCGGTTGGGCCCATTGATCGATGACCAGCGTCGCCCCGGAGTCGCCATCGCCGACCTCGATCGTCCTGTGCGAGGGAAATCCCGAGCCTTAACGGCGATGCTATTCTCCAAGCAAGAGAATGCCAATATCGCCGCTCGCCCGGAAGCACTGACGCATGGTGGACCTCGAGTTCGACAAGTCGGGTAACGGGTTGGCGGTGCTCACCATCGACCGCCCGCACGCGCGCAACGCCATCGCGCCGGACACCATGGACCAGCTGCAGACGGCACTCGAGGCGGCGGCGGGCGCGAGTGCGCTGGTGATCAGGGGCGCCGGGGACCGGGCCTTCGTGTCCGGCGGTGACCTCAAGGAGCTGAGCTCGCTGCGAACCGAGGAGGACGCCTCGGCGATGGCGAAGCGGATGCGCTCCATCTGCGACCAGCTCGCGGCTTTTCCGGCTCCGGTGATCGCCGTGCTGAACGGCCACGCCTTCGGCGGTGGCGCCGAGGTGGCTGTCGCCGCAGACATCCGGATTGCCGCCGACGACATCAAGATCGCGTTCAATCAGGTGGAGCTGGAGATCATGCCGGCCTGGGGCGGCGCCGAGCGACTGGCCGCGCTGGTCGGGAAGAGCAAGGCGCTGCTGCTGGCGGGCACGGGAACGACGCTCGACGCCATCGAGGCCGAACGGATCGGCCTGGTGGATCTTGTGCTGCCCCGCGCCTCGTTCGACTCGCCGGATCGTGGCTGGCGATCGGTTGCCGCAGCCCTGGCGCGCCACCCGGCGACCGAGATCAAGCGGGTGATCAGCGGTGTTTCGGCTGATGAAGCGATAGCATCCTTTGCACGACTGTGGGTGGCGGAGGCTCATTGGCAGGCCGCGGCGCGAGTGCGCAACCGCACGTCCGGTCCCCGCCGGCCGGCTGGAGGCGCGACATGATCACGACCAGGAGGCAACTGGGTTTCGGCTTGGCGGTTTTGCTGGCGGGCGCGGGTCTGATGGCAAGCACCGGCCGGTCACACGCCGACGACACACCCATGCATCAGGTCCGGTACACCATCTCGGCGAAGCTCCCGATCTACGCTGACATCTATTACCAGGACCAGGATCCCGCCGTCTTTTCCGACTACAGCCACAACCCCTATCAGTTCACACCGAACATCCAGGCCGACATCGCTCCGGGCAGGCCGTGGACCATGCAGGTCATGCTGGCCAATCCCGACCAGTGGGCAATGGTCACCGCCAGCACCGGCCCGGAACCGGGCACACCGATGTTTCATTGCGATCTGGCCGTTGACGGGGTCGTCGTCGTCGCCAAGGACGGTCCCCGCGGCGTGCTCTGTTCGCTGCGCAACTGGTGACTCGGCGCGGCTGTGTTATCCCTCGACCGGCTGCGGCTCACCCTCCAGACGGCGCAGGTAGCGCTCGACCACTTCCACTGTTTCGGCATGTCCGCCCGACATGCCTAGCCCCTGCTCGATCACCAGAAATCGCGAAATACTGGTCATCAGCACCGTCCACACCACCGGCGGCACGTCCTGGGTGTCTACGTGGTAGTGCTGCAGCGCGGCCGTCAACGCCACCCGCTGCCGTTCGCGGAAACGTTCAGCGTAGTAAGCGATTTCGGACCGCATCGCCTTACGATGGTTCGCCAGCGCCATGAATTCCATTGTCATCTTTGCGAACCCGGGCTCGGTGCCGAACCGCCACAGCGCCCACAGCGGTTGCGGCGACTCGAGCGCTCGGTCCTGCACCCGCAGACCGGCTTCGGCGCGACGGCGAAACACCTCCAGGAACAACTCATCCATGGTGCGGAAGTAGTAGTGCACCAATTGCGGCTTCAACCCGGCCTTACCCGCCAGGCGGCGCGAAGTCACTGCCGCATAGCCCTCTTCGAGCATCAGTTGCTCGGCGGCGTCGAGCAGCAGGCCGCGATTCTTCGCGTCCGGCGCCCCGATCCGGCGAGCCGATGTCATGCCCTCACTCCGTATTTTCGATGCCTCGACGTCGACCACGCCGATCGTAGCGATGTCGCCGTGGTGGCCGGGTAGTCCGCCTTGACCATGACATTACCGCCATGCTAAGCAGGTGCTCAGCACATCGTCGGATTCGGGCGGCGGAAGCTATCGCCGCCGAGGGCCCATTCGGCAAACGCCAGCTGCGGGAGGCACGCGCGACATGAGCGACTACCATTCGATCGACTTTTTCACCGACCCGTCGCTGGTCCCCGACCCTTACCCGTATTTCGATTACTTGCGCGGCAAAAATCCGGTGCTGCGGCTGCCGCACTACGGCGTCGTCGCCGTCACCGGGTATGACGAGGCCACCGCGGTCTACAAGGACACCGACTCCTTCTCCAATTGCGTCGCACTGGGCGGACCGTTCCCGCCGCTGCCGTTCGTACCCGAGGGCGACGACATCAACGCCCAGATAGACCAGAACCGCCAGAAGTTCCCGATGTACGAGCACATGGTCACCATGGACCCGCCGGATCACACCCGTGCCCGGTCACTGCTGAGCCGGCTGCTGACGCCGAGCCGCCTCAAGCAGAACGAGGAGTTCATGTGGCGCCTGGCCGACCGCCAGCTCGACGAGTTCCTCGGCAACGGTCGGTGCGAGTTCATCTCCGAATACTCCAAACCCTTTGCCACCCTGGTGATTGCCGATCTGCTCGGGGTTCCGGAAGACGACCACAAAGAGTTTCGCGTCATGTTGGGCGCCGAGCGTCCCGGCGGACGGGTGGGTGGACTGGACCGCGAGTCGGTCGGCATCAACCCGCTGCAGTGGCTCGACGAGAAGTTCAGCAGCTACATCGCAGACCGCCGCCGCCAACCGCGTGAAGATGTGCTGACCGCGCTTGCGACGGCGAAGTATCCGGACGGATCCACACCCGAGATCCTTGACGTAGTCCGTTCGGCCACATTCCTTTTCGCCGCAGGACAGGAAACGACGGCCAAACTACTCAGCGCCGCGCTGCAGGTGCTCGTCGACCGGCCGGTCATACAGCAGCGGCTGCGCGAGGACCGCAGCTTGATTCCGGCATTCATCGAGGAATCACTGCGGCTGGAGAGCCCGGTCAAGAGCGACTCGCGGCTCGCCCGCCGGGCCACCACCGTCGCCGGGGTCGATATCCCGGCCGGCACCGTGGTGATGGTATTGCCCGGTGCCGTCAACCGCGACCCGCGAAGATTCGACAATCCGCACGAGTTTCGCCTCGACCGAAGGAATGTTCGCGAACACATGGCTTTTGCCCGCGGAGTGCACTCCTGCCCCGGCGCACCCCTTGCCCGCGTAGAGGGCCGGGTCTCGATCGAGCGCATCCTGGACCGGATGGCCGACATTGCCGCCGACGAGACCAAACACGGGCCGGCGGACGATCGCCGCTACCGATACGAACCGACGTACATCCTGCGCGGGCTCACCGAACTACATCTCACCTTCACCCCGACGGGTACGAACCGACGCTGACGCGCCTCTCAAGTGACTCCCGAAGAGCGCGCGGCACAGCGGCTTACGGAGTGTGAGGCGTCTTCGAGGCCGCCCGCTCAGACCAGCGTCACAGTGTGGAACCGGTCTCGATCTGCTCGAAGACTTGGAGAACTCGAACGGGATTTGCGCCACTCCGCTGCCGTCGACGGCGTCTACTGCGCCCAATGTGCCTGTGGTGTCCCGCGACAGCTCCCAGGGCACCGACTGTGCGCTGACGGCGTCGAGTGCGCGCCGGCGGCGCCGAGCGTGCCGTCAGGGCGGCCGATTGCGGCGGTTCGCGCCCTACATACACAGTCAAAGGCGTCACCACACACTCGATAGGGCGGCATCACAGTCGACTCGGTGAGCGAAGATCCAATATCGACCTGCCTGGGCAGCCAAGGCTGCGCACCAGGACATCCTTGACCAGCCACATCCGTGGAACGCCAGGAATTTCCGGGCGCGGGCGGACGAACTACGCACCGCTGGAACAGAAACCAATGTGAATGATGTGATCGCCGGACCCTTGACTAGGTCCGCAACTGTCCTGATGGACCGTCATCCCCACCAGATAGCTGCCCAGCAACGCAGCGCCGACAACCAGCACGCATGCGTCCGTCAGGCGCCGCAGCACGGCGGGAGACTGCCTGACTTCCATGAACTCGCGAAAGATGATGCGTACCTTGGCGAGTGCGATCACTATCACGCTCGACGTGACCACCCCACTGGCCTTCGGAGATCCGTCGACAGCGTAATCAAGCCACAGGTACGACAGCGTCAATGACGCCAGCACCACCCAGACGACCAACAGCCGCTTGTTGAATCTGATGTCGGATCACCTCACCACGTACAGCAGGGCGAAAATCAGCACCCAGAGCAAGTCGACGGTGTGCCAGTAGGTGGCGCAGGTCTCGACCAACCGCTGCGATCCCCGAGATCCCCGACCTGTTCGTGTCGGGCCGCACAGCTGATACACCACAACTCCGATGACGACGAATCCGATCAGCAGGTGCACGAAGTGGATACCGGTGAGAAGGAAGTAATACGTGAAGAAGTCGTTAGCGGTCAAGGAATTGCCCATCCGGATCTGCTTTGTCCACTCCAACACCTTGGCGCATAGGAACACCAGGCCGAGGAACGCGGTGAGAAAGGCGTCGGTGCGCGCCGCTCGGTATGCGTGGGCGCGGGCCGACTGGACACATCGTGCCACCGACCAGGAACTCAGCAGCAGAATAAGTGTGTTGAAGACTCCGATACGAAGGTCCAGCTGCGCCTGGGAGCGCAGGAAGAGCTCGGGGCTCTGGGTGCGGTAGAACAGGTAGAAGCTGAAATAGGCGGTGAATACCAGTGTTTCGAACAGTACGAAGGCCCACATGTCCGGTTGGCCGGGGACAAACCTGGGCGGCTTGTTCGCATCGGCGGTCATGGCGCGGCCACCTTCCCGGCCGCAAGCGCGGGCAGCGCCCCGGTACCGAAGTCCTCACGCTGGATCATCCGCCGCAGCAGGACGATGAAAACGCCTGTATAGATACCGAATACGACCATGTTGAGCCACCAGGCGATCTGTCCGTTCCACGCCAAGACGCCGCGACGGAAAATCCAGGCCGGAGAGACCACGATCTCGGTGAGCGCGTTGCAGAGGTTGAGGTAGCCGAACCACATAGGGAAAACCTGGTTCTTGTCGATCAGGATGGCGAGCATCCACACCAGCGAGCCGATCAGGAACACCCCCATGGTCCCGATGAACGACAGGAAACCGAAGTCGTAGAGCCAACCGATCAGTTCTGGATCACGCTCGGGGCGCATCGCCCCCGCCGTGAGCACGATGCACATCAGCATCATTCCGGGAATCGCGCTGAGCGAGTACAACACCAGGTACGAGTATGCGAATGCGGGGCTGACCGACATGCGGCGCATGGAATAAGCGATGAGCGCGTTGCTCATCGTCGTCATACCGGTGATGACGAACATGATGGCAAAGCCGATGACTAACCCAAAGTGGTTGTCCTGGAACCACCGAACGATTATCGGTGTGTCCCATGAGGGGTCTGGCGGGGGCTGGGTGCGGGTCAGCACGAAGAATACCAGGACGAACAAGTTGTAGAAGACCACGAGCGTCCACCAGGCCAGCCGCAACTCGCGCTTGGGGTTTGCCGGCATTGCGCTCATGCGCCGGCCGATTCGTCGGCGCGCTGCCGGGAAACAGCCCGGCCGAGGATGACGGCGGCCACGACGATCCACACCGCGATGGCGATGTTCTTGAGCCAGAACGACAACGCTCCGTCCCACGCCAAAGGGCCGGACAGGGTCAGGCCGGCGAACGCCGCCGGCACCAGCGCCGCGGCGATGAGCAGATTGAAATGGGCCACCCACCGGCTGAATACCGGATGTGACGCATCGTCGAAGTAGATTGCCAGGGCAAGTATCACGCTCTGCCCGATGAGGAAGGGCACCTGAGTGGTGAAGGTAAGCCAGGCCAGATCGTTGAACATCTGAGTCAGCTCCGGATTGCGTTCCGGGCGGAACGCGGCGAGCAACCAGCAGACGTTGGCGATGAGAAACAGAGTGGGTCCGCCGGCCACGCATCCGAGCATGCAGTAGGAAAAGATCGGTGTGCGGTGTGCCATCCGGCGAATCTGCATCACCAGCAGGGTCAGGACCGGGATCAGGCCCACGCAGAACCAGTTGAACAGGATCATGCTGTAGCGGACCCCGGATTGGTTTTCCCGATAGAAGGCGGCCACCTGCTCCGCCGGCATTCTGGGCGACATCGGAGGCGTTAAACCGGGAAACAGCACAAACGCCGAAACCCAGATGATCGCCACGAAAGGCAACGTCCACAACAGGATCAGCTCACCATCGATGCGCCGTGGCGCCGATGGCGGAGCGCTTCGGTGCTCGCCGATGGCGGACATCGGGGACTCCTTCCGGTCCGCGAGTCGTTGGGCGATCGCGGGGTGCGGCTTCTCAGCGAAGCTAGCCGATCGGCTAGCTACGGTCAATAGCCGATCGGCTAGGCTCTCGATGTGGTGAAAACGCCGCCGCCCGGCCAGTTCCGCTTCATCGCGCGCAGCCCCGCGCAGACCCGCATTCTGGATGCGGCGCTGCAACTGATCGCCGAACACGGCGTCGGCGGCACCTCGCTACAGATGATCGCCGACGCCATCGGCGTGACCAAAGCCGCGGTGTACCACCAGTTCAAGACCAAAGAGCAGATCGTCATCGCCCTCACCGAACGTGAGCTCGGTGGCCTGGAGGAGGCGCTGGAGGCCGCCGAAACCCAGGTTCACCAGCCGCGAGCGCGTGAGCTGCTGCTGGAGCGGGTGATCGACGTGGCGGTCGAGCGCCGGGGCGCGGCCAGCACGTTGCAGTTCGATCCGGTCATCGTCCGGCTGCTGGCCGAACACCGGCCGTTCCAGCAATTCATCGCGCGGCTCTACGGCGTGCTGGTCGACGATGCCGCCGAGGACGCCCGGGTGTCGGCGGCGATGTTGTCGGGCGCGATTGCCGTCGGCGTGATGCACCCCTTGGTCGCTGATATCGACGACGAGTCACTGCGTTCGCAATTGCGTCGCATCACCCGTCGGCTCATCGGCGCGGAGTGACCGGGCTAACCCCGCAGAAATAGGCTGAGGACTCCTTCGATTACGTGATCCGTCGGGTGCGATGTTCGACGGCTAGACATTTTCCCGGTTAATATCGAAACCCACGCCAACAAGTTTCCTGGACGCCCTTTCTTACTGCGCCCCGCTGCCTTGCCCAAGCCTCGTTCTTCGTGCCGGCTTGATACGGCGGCGGGCTGCCCCCGGACGGCGGGCGTTCAGCGGCTGTTCGGGCGCACCCGCGTTTGACCGTACCGATCGCCGGTAGAGGTAAACAGTCGGGCGATGCCTTAACCGCGGCACAGCCGCGACACTGTTGACCGCCAAAGTACCGCTACCCGTGTCCAGACTTTGAATAGGCCGATTTACACCGTGGCACATGTACTTTCGCGTATCAACCCGTACGACAGGCGGACCTGTGCGAGCGACCGCAGCCGGCACTTTGCGCCCGAGGCTGGATGTTGATAACGGGTGCTTATCGTGCGATCATCATTAACTATTTGATATCTATCACAGCCGGCGAGATAGTTGCTTCCGATTGGCATTGAGAGACTGATCGGAACAGCGGTCTCGTGAAAGTTTGAGGCGGTCGGGCCGGCTGTTGACAACATCGTGCGCGCCATCCGCTTCAGTCCGAAACGGAGAATTCCCTATTTGAATTAGTGACAACACGTCAAGGTCTTGGCGTTTGATTATCTTGTTCTTGAAGTGGGCATTACTTCATGTTCTAAGAGTTGGCTTCGGCCCAGTTAAATTCTTGGTCGCTCGTGTACCAGCGGTTGAACCTTCTGACCGAAATATATGACGCTATGAGGGAAGTGGAAATGGTCTTTGAATTTTCGTGGCTGCCGCCGGAGGTTAATTCGGCTCGGATGTATTCGGGTGCGGGGTCGAGCTCGTGGCATGGGGCGGCGATTGCCTGGCAGGGGTTGGCCCAGGATCTGACGGCGACGGCGTCGTCGTTTGAGTCGGTGATCGCTGGGTTGGTTCACGGGCAGTGGGCTGGGCCGGCGTCGTTGTCGATGGCGGCCGCAGCGGCGCCGTTGATGGAGTGGTTGAGCGCAGCGGCGGAGCACGCGCAGTCGTCGGCGGCTTCGAGCGCGGCGGCGGCTGCTGCTTATGAGTCGGCGTTTTCGGCGACGGTGCATCCCGGGGCGGTGGCCGCGAATCGGACGTTGGTGGCGACGCTGATTGCCACGAATTTCTTGGGCCAAAACGCTACGGCGATCGCGACGACGGAAAGTGCTTACGCCGAGATGTGGGCGCAGGATGTCAGCGCGATGATCGGCTACCACACCAAGGCGGTGGCGGTGGCCTCGACGTTGACACCGTTGAATGCGCCGCCGGCCCAACTAGTAGGCGGTACGGCGGTTCAACCCTTCCTGCCGGTCACGCCGCCAATCATGCCGGTCACCCCGCCACTGATGCCGGTCACGCCGGTGCATGTGCCTCCGCTGGCTTGGCTGTTTGACGCGATCACGGGTGTGATGTCCGACATACCGGTGTCATCGGTGTTGTCGGTGGCCGAGATGGGGATGTATCCGGCCAGCATGATGATGTCGCCGTTGATGATGGCGATGTCCAGTGCTCGCGGGGCCACCGCCGGGTTGGGTGCTGCCGGGTTCGGTGCTACTGGCGCGGCGTCGCCTCTTGTTGGTGGCCCTGCGTCGTCGATGGGTCTGAGCGGACTGGGCGCTACGGCGGTGTCGGGGGCGCCGATGTCGGCGGCGTTGGGTCAGGCCCACACCATGAGCGCGGTATCGGTGCCGGCAACCTGGCCAGGATCGGTGCCCAGCGGGCTGTCCAGTGCGGCCGTGCAAGGACTTGGATCAACCCCGGCCTCCTTGGCCCCGGCAACCGGATCCGCCGATGCTATGCCGATGATGCCCATTCCCCCCCGGGGTGCGGGCTCGACTGCGCCGCCACCCGGCGAGGTAAGCAGCCGCGGCGGTGTCGGCGCCGGCGCGCCGACGCTGGCCATCGCCCACAGCGTGATCCCGCACGCCGGCATCGGATAAGCATCCGACTGCGGCGCATACACGTTGCCCCCCAACGACACTGGTAGACCCCAGGAGAGTCAGCTGTGCCATTCGTAACCATTGTGCCGCAGGCATTGGAATGCGCCGCAACGGATTTGGCCGCCATCGGTACGGCGTTTAGCCAGGTCACCGCTGCTGCGGCGATCCCGACCACCGGGTTGGCGCCGGCCGGCGCCGATGAGGTATCGGCGACAATGACAGCCCTGCTGGCTCACCAAGGCCAGACCTGGCAGGCGCTCAGCCGCGACTACGAATGGCTGCATCAGCAATTTGTCGACCTGCTCAACGGCAGCACCCTCAAGTATTGGACCACCGAGGTCGACAACGCCGCCCAGAGTGCCCTCAAGGGCGCCAATGCCGACAGCCAATGGCTGGTGGGGCGCCCGATCATCGGCAACGGCGTCAACGGCCTCAATGGGACCGGCCAAAACGGCGGCAACGGCGGATGGCTGTGGGGCAACGGCGGCAACGGCGGATCCGGCGCCGCCGGCCACAACGGCGGTAACGGCGGCGCAGCCGGCCTATTCGGCAACGGCGGAGCCGGCGGAGCCGGCGGCGCCGGCGCCAACGGCGGCCACGGCGGCCACGGCGGACTCCTTATCGGCACCGGCGGCACCGGCGGCACCGGCGGCACCGCGACCATCGCTGGCGGTGCGGGCGGCAACGGCGGCAACGGCGGAGCAGCCGGCCTCATTGGCAACGGCGGCAACGGCGGAGCCGGCGGAGCGGGTAGCCACGGCGGAGGTGGCTCCGGTGGCTCCGGTGGTGCCGGTGGCTCCGGTGGTGCCGGTGGCTCCGGTGGCGCGGGCGGCCTGCTGTACGGC
>NZ_MVIF01000066.1 GCF_002086675.1 Mycobacterium persicum | reverse complement strand
GGTGTCGGAGCCGTGCTGTCGGTGATCGGTCCGCGCGACCCGCGCGGCAATGTCTCGCGCCCAGTCCGAGTCGTCAGCGTCAACGAGCCGTGCGCCGCCGACAGGCGGCCGTTTTTGGACCGCTATGAGGGCGTGCCGGTCCACTGCGCGACGTTCGGTGAGAACTACTCGCTCGGCCAGATCGTGCCGATCCGCGGCGCGGCTCCCGAGGACCCGCAGGTTCCGCCCGATGCCGTGACGGCCAGCGGTAGCGGGCTGGATCCGGATATCTCTCCCGTCTACGCCGAACTGCAGATTCCCCGGGTGGCCAGGGCGCGCCATGCCAGCCAGGATCAGATACGGGCGGTGGTGGAGCAGACGGAAAGCGGCCCCGCCCTCGGCATCTTCGGCCAGGCGTGCGTCAATGTGCTGCGGCTGAACCTGGAACTCGACCGCAGATACCCGGTCTAGCGTTGCGGGTGGATGATGGTTGGGTGAGCGCCGTCGAACCTCCTCGCAAACGCGGAGAACTCCGCATCTATCTGGGGGCGGCGCCGGGAGTCGGCAAGACCTACGCGATGCTCGGCGAAGCGCACCGCCGGCTGGAACGCGGCACCGACCTGGTGGCGGCCGTGGTCGAAACCCACGGACGCACGAAAACCGCTGTGCTGCTTGACGGCATCGAAATCATTCCACCGCACTACGTCGAGTACCGCGGCACCATGTTCCCCGAACTCGACGTGCCCGCCGTGCTGGCGCGCCATCCCCAGGTGGTCCTGGTCGACGAACTGGCTCACACCAATACCCCGGGCAGCAAAAACCACAAACGCTGGCAGGATGTCGAGGAGTTGCTCGATGCCGGGATCACCGTCATCTCCACGGTGAACATTCAGCATCTGGAAAGCCTCAACGACGTCGTCGCCCAGATTACCGGCATCCAACAGCAGGAGACCGTGCCGGATTCCGTCGTGCGGCAGGCAGCACAGGTGGAGCTCATCGACATCACACCGGAGGCGTTGCGCCGCAGGCTGTCCCACGGCAATGTCTATGCTTCCGACAAGATCGACGCGGCGTTGTCCAACTACTTCCGCCGCGGAAACCTCACCGCGCTAAGAGAACTGGCGCTGCTGTGGCTGGCCGACCAGGTGGACACCGCGCTGGCCAAGTACCGCGCGGAGAACAAGATCACCGACCTGTGGGAAGCGCGCGAACGCGTCGTCGTGGCCGTTACCGGCGGTCCGGAGTCGGAGACGTTGGTGCGGCGCGCGTCGCGGATCGCGTCGAAATCCAGTGCCGAGCTGATGGTGGTACACGTCATCCGCGGTGACGGGCTGGCGGGTCTGTCGGAGGCGCGGATGAGCAAGATCCGCGAACTCGCCGGCAGCCTTGACGCCTCGCTGCATACCGTGGTCGGTGACGACGTCGCCGACGCCCTGCTGGATTTCGCCCGGGAAATCAACGCCACCCAGCTGGTGATCGGGACCTCGCGCCGGACTCGATGGGCGCGTCTGTTGGAGGACGGTATCGGCCAGGCCATCGTCGAGCGGTCCGGCAAGATCGACGTGCACCTGGTCACCCATGAGGAATCCAAGCGCGGCCTGCGAACCGCCCCGGTCGCGCCCCGCGGACGACGGGTGGCGTCCTGGCTGGCGGCCGTCATCGTTCCCTCCATGATCTGCGCGATCACCGTGGCCGTGCTGGACCGCTATCTGGATACCAGCGGCGAAAGCGCGCTGTTCTTCGTCGGAGTCCTCGTGGTGGCGCTGCTGGGAGGCGTTGCCCCGGCGGTGCTTTCGGCGGTGTTGTCCAGCCTGCTGCTGAACTATTACCTGACCGATCCGCGGCACACGTTCACCATCGCCGAACCTTCCGCGGCCGTCACCGAGGCGGTCCTGCTGCTGGTCGCGGTCGCGGTCGCGGTGCTGGTCGACGGTGCGGCCAACCGGGCCCGGGAAGCCCGCCGCGCCGCCCAGGAGGCCGAGCTGCTGACCTTGTTCGCCGGATCGGTGCTGCGCGGCGCGGACCTGGACACACTGCTGGAACGAGTGCGGGAGACCTATTCCCAACGCGCGGTCAGCATGTTACGCGAACGCGCCGAGGAGGACCGTACCTTCAGTGAGGTGGTGGCCTCCGTCGGCAAAGACCCCTGCACCACAGTCGATTCCGCCGACACCGCGATCGAGGTCGGAGACGACGAGTTCTGGATGCTGATGGCCGGGAAAAAGCTGTCGGCGCGGGATCGCCGGGTACTCAACGCGGTGGCGCGACAAGCCGCGGGTCTGGTCAGACAGCGGGAGATGGCCGAAGAGGCCAGCCGGACCGAGGCGATCGTGCGCGCCGACGAGCTGCGGCGCTCGCTGCTGTCGGCGGTCAGCCATGACCTGCGCACCCCGCTGGCGGCGGCCAAGGTCGCGGCGTCCAGCTTGCGCGCGCACGATATCGCGTTCTCCCCGACCGACACCGCCGAATTGCTGGCCACCATCGAAGAATCCATCGACGCGCTCACCGCGCTGGTCGGAAACCTGCTTGATTCCTCGCGGCTGGCCGCCGGCGTGCTGCGCCCGGACCTACAGCGGGTGTATTTGGAGGAAGTGGTGCAGCGCGCGCTGGTGAGTATCGGCATGGGTGCCACCGGCTTCTACCGATCGGCGATCGACCGCGTCAAGGTCGACGTCGGCGGCGCCGTGGTGATGGCCGACGCGGGCCTGCTGGAACGGGTCTTGGCCAACTTGATCGACAACGCGCTGCGCTATGCGCCGGACTGCGTCGTGCGGGTCAACGCCGGCCGGGTGGGAGATCGCGTGCTGATCAACGTCATCGACGAGGGACCCGGGGTGCCGCCGGGCACCCAGAGCCAGATCTTCGAACCCTTTCAACGCCTGGGTGATAACGACAACACCACCGGAGTCGGGCTGGGAATGTCGGTGGCCCGCGGTTTCGTCGAAGCCATGGGCGGCACCGTCGCCGCCGGAGATACCCCGGGAGGTGGTCTGACCGTCGTGGTCGACCTGGCCGCCCCGCCGGAAAACGGTGACCGATGACCCGCGTGCTGGTGATCGACGACGAGCCGCACATCCTGCGGGCGCTGCGTATCAATCTGACCGTGCGCGGCTACGAGGTGATCACCGCCTCTACCGGCGCCGGGGCGCTGCGCGCCGCCGCCGAACATCCGCCCGACGTGGTGATCCTCGACCTCGGCCTGCCCGACATCTCGGGCATCGACGTGCTGGCGGGTCTCCGCGGCTGGCTGTCGGCTCCGGTGATCGTGTTGTCGGCGCGCACCGATTCTTCCGACAAGGTCGAGGCCCTGGACGCGGGTGCCGACGACTACGTCACGAAGCCCTTTGGGATGGACGAGTTTCTGGCCAGGTTGCGCGCGGCGGTGCGCCGCAACGCCGCGGCGTCGGAGGTGGATCAGCCGGTTGTCGAAACTGACGCGTTCACCGTCGATTTGGCGGCGAAGAAGGTCACCAAGAACGGTGCCGAAGTGCATCTGACCCCGACCGAGTGGGGCATGCTCGAGGTCCTGGTCCGCAACCGGGGCAAGCTGATCGGCCGCGAGGAATTGCTCAAGGAGGTCTGGGGACCCGCGTATGCCACCGAAACGCATTACCTGCGTGTGTATCTGGCGCAGCTGCGGCGAAAACTGGAAGACGACCCGTCGCATCCCAAGCATCTGTTGACCGAGTCCGGAATGGGTTACCGCTTCGAGGCCTGAGTCCCAGCCGCCACAGGGAGCCCCTGTCCGGGGTGATCCTCTATTTGCCCAGCTTAATCGAAAATTCGAGGTGACCACGAATGCGGCTGGTCAACGATGTCTCCTTGCGCAGCCTCGGATGGCTGGCTCTGTTTTCGGCACACCGATACCGTTGCTGTCGCTCAAACCGCTTGTGATGGAAGGTGTTCGGGGGATATCACACGTGCTCACCGAATCAGCTGACCTGCCGCCTTATCGAGTGTGCACTGACGGCTTTGACTATGCATGTAGGGCGGGAACATTTGCGATTGGCCGCCCTGACGGCACAGTCGGCGCCATCAGCGCGCACTCGGCGCCGACTGTGCCGTCAGGGCGACCCAACCGCAGTAGCCCAAGACCTTTCTCTTCACACCGGGGCGTAGCCCCCTCAACGCTGATAGCGACTTCGCCGGTGCCCGGGCCGAGGCCCGCAACGCCAGCACGCGTCGTGCGACGGGCCGTGCCGGCCCCGGCCGAGTCGGCGAACCCGGCCGCGTGCAATCTCCCAGCCCGACGCGTCCGAGACGGCCTTGGATGCCCTGCCGCGCACCGGAAATCCATGCCAGGCAAGCGCATCGAGCACTTCGGCGATGGTCGCCGGTCCGTGTTGGGACAGCTGCATGGTCAGCACGTAGCGAAGCTAGATTCCGCGAACATGATGTTCATTGCCGAACCGTCGCATGCCGGTATGACCGGAGTTGTCGCTATGAGCGGTCGTGGGGCGGCGCCCCGGGATGGGGAGATGGAAATCGCGTGCTGGTGGCGCTGGCGGCGCCGAGTGTGTGCTGGTGGCGCCGAGCGTGCCGTCAGGGCGGCCGTTCGCGGCGGTTACCGCCCTCCATACACAGTCAAAGCCGCCACAGCACACTCGATGCGACGGCATGACAGCCGATTCGGTGAGCACGTGCGATATCCCCGAAAGCCCACCATCACAAGTGCGGAAAACAGAGTTGAGGCGTGCCGAAAACAGCGTCAGACATCAAGGCTGCGCAAGTAGACATCGTGGGCCAGCAGCATTCGTGGTCACCACAAATTTCCGAGTGAGGTGGCCACAAAGAGCGCCCCCTGTCGCGCAGTGACTTCTGCGACAGATGTGGCTCATCTGGACAGTGACAGCACGATACCGTCCAGGATGTCGTGCTCACTGACGGTCAGCTCGTCGATGCCGGCCCGGTCGCGCAACTCGCGAGCCAACTCCTCGACCACAATCGCCCCGCCGGCGATCACGTCCACCCGGCCCTCGTGCATCGGCGGCAGCGCGGCGCGCTCCTTACGAGCCATCTTCACCAGCCGCTCGCACACGATCAACAACTCATCGCCCGGCACCCGCGAAAGGTGAATGGCCGCAGCGTCATAGGCCGTCAAGCGGTGAGCCAACGCGGACAGCGTCGTCATTGTCCCGGCCAGACCGACCCAGGTCCGAGCCGACTCGACGGGCACCACTTGCAACGCGACTGCCAACCGCTCCCGCACCACCTTTCGGGCCGCGGCGACCTCCCGCGCCGTCGGGGGGTCGGAGTGCAAACAGCGCTCCGTCAACCGGACGCAGCCGATGTCAGCCGAGTAACTCGCGACCACCTCGTCATCGGTCTTGCCCAGCACAATCTCGGTGGAGCCACCCCCCAAGTCCACGACCACGAAAGGCGCACCGGCGTTGTCTAATTCGCCGACCGCACCGCGAAACGACAGCTCGGCCTCCTCGGCGCCGCTGATCACTTCCGCCATCGAGCCAGGGATCACGGCGCCCAGCACCTCGGCCGTCATCGCGAAAAAAGCGTCGCGATTGGCGGCGTCGCGGGTGGCCGACGTGGCAACCATTCGCACCCGCTCGACACCGTGCAGCCGCAGCAATGCGGCATAGTCGATCAACGCTGCGCGGGTCCGCGCGATAGCATCGCGGGCCAACTCGCCGGTCGCGTCAACTCCCTGACCCAGCCGGACAATCCGCGTTTCGCGATGCACCTCGTGCAGCCGGGCGCCGGTCACCTCGGCGATCAACAGCCGAATCGAATTGGTACCGCAATCGATCGCCGCGATTCTTCGTTTCGATCCGCTCATCGCCACCGCCCCCCCACAATCAAATCGGCTGCCGCCGGTTCGGCGGCCAACAGCGCCACCACCTCATCGCCGAGTGGATTCACCCCGGGACCCTTGGCCAGTGCATGCGCGATCAGCACGTGCAGGCACTTCACCCGGTCGGGCATTCCTCCCGCCGACACCGCCGTCCCCAGCGGTTCGATGGCATCACGCTCGGCCAGATACGCCTCGTGCGCCCGCCGATACGCCGCAGCCAGGTCGGGGTCACGCCGGAGCCGATGGGTCATCTCACGCATGAGCCCGGTGGTCTCCAGCCTGCTCGCCGCCGCCGTCAGCGTCGGATGCGTCAGGTAGTACAACGTCGGAAACGGCGTGCCGTCAGGCAGTTTCGGGGCAGTTTTCACCACGCCGGGTTCACCGTTGGGGCAGCGGTAAGCCACCTCGAGCACGCCGCGGGGCTCCCGCCCGAGCTGGCGCGCCACCACCTGAAGGTCGGCCCGGTCAACCACCGGGCGCCGTCGGGTTGGGCGGCACCGCACCGGGCGGACCGGGCTCGGGTGTGGGCTGCGGGGCGGCGACCGGCGGCAGGTGTGGCGCATCGGCGATGGTGTGCCACAGCGAGGTGTACCAGGGCTCGTTCATGGCCGGGGTCGGCGCATCACCGCCAGGCTGCGGCGACACCGCCGCCGTCGGCGGAAGCTGGACCTGAAACGGGATGTCGCCGGGCATCACGAACCCGAGACGCTCGCGAGCCTGGGCCGCGATATAGGCCGGGTCAGCGAGCTGGTTTTTCTGCCGTTCCAGGTCGGCGATCTGGCGACGCAGCGCGGCTTCCGTCGCGGACAGTTGTTCCATCTCGGTGCGCTGCGCGAAGTAGGTGCGTACCGGCCCGGCTATGGTCAGCGTCAGCACACACACCACCGCGGCCAGCACCGCCGCCCGCCGGGCGGTGAACCCCAGCCGCTGATCGGATCGCTGTTCCATCGATTCGGTGAACGAGCGATTGATGGGTTCGACGACATGCTCACGCAGGGTGCGGGCGCTTTGGCCGGTGGCCGGCGACGGCGCGGGCCGGGACGGCGACGCTGAGCGACGGGCCCGGAACGTGTCGCCGGCCTTCCCTGGCCGCGAAGCCGGGGAGCGGCGTTTCGAATCGGGTCGTTTCGCGTCGGGCATGTCGTTTCAGCCGCGCCTGAGGTTGGCGGCCAACCTATTTTTGGTCCCCAAGGTATCGGGGAAAGGCCAGGTCGCCGGCGTACCGGGCGGCGTCGCCGAGGGTGTCTTCGATCCGCAACAGCTGGTTGTACTTGGCGACGCGTTCACTGCGGGCCGGTGCGCCGGTCTTGATTTGTCCGCTGCCCACCGCCACCGCCAGGTCCGCGATCATGGTGTCCTCGGTCTCGCCGCTGCGGTGGCTCATCATCGTGCGGTATCCGCTGTGGTGAGCCAGCGCCACCGCGTCGAGTGTCTCGGTCAGCGTGCCGATTTGATTCACCTTGACCAGCAACGCATTTGCCACGCCGCGTTCGATGCCCTCTTCGAGTCGCTCGGGGTTGGTGACGAAGATGTCGTCGCCGACGATCTGTACCCGCTCGCCGATCGATGCCGTCAGCGCGGCCCAGCCATCCCAGTCGTCTTCGGACAGCGGGTCTTCGATGGACACCAGGGGGTAGGAAGCCAACAGTCCGGCGTAGAACTCGACCATCTGCTCGGCCGTGCGCGTCGAACCCTCGAAGGAGTAACCGGTGCCGTCGGTGTAGAACTCGGTGGCCGCGGCGTCGAGTGCCAGGGCCACGTCCGAGCCGAGCTGGAAGCCCGCCGCCTCGATGGCCCGGCTGATCAGGTCCAGCGCCGCGGTGGTGCCGGCCACGTCCGGGGCAAAACCGCCTTCATCGCCCAGACCGGTGGACAGTCCCTCCTTCTTCAGCACCGACTTGAGCGCGTGGTACACCTCGGCGCCCCACCGCAGCGCCTCGGCGAAGCTCGGCGCGCCGATCGGGGCCACCATGAACTCCTGGATGTCGACGGCGGTGTCGGCGTGTGCGCCGCCGTTGAGGATGTTCATCATGGGCACCGGCAGGATGTGGGCGTTGGGGCCGCCGATGTAGCGGAACAACGGCAATTCCGCCGATTCGGCGGCGGCCTTGGCAACGGCCAGCGAGACACCGAGGATCGCATTGCCGCCCAGCCGGGATTTGTCGGGCGTGCCGTCCAGGTCGACCAGCGCCTGGTCGACCAGCCGCTGGTCGTCGGCGTTGAGGCCGATGACAGCCGGGCCGATTTCATCGAGTACCGCTTGGACTGCCTTCTTGACCCCCTTACCGCCGTAGCGGTCGCCGCCGTCGCGCAGTTCGACGGCCTCGTGCTCGCCCGTCGATGCGCCCGAGGGCACCGCGGCGCGGGCGAAGGTGCCGTCCATCAGAGCCACCTCGACCTCGACCGTCGGGTTGCCGCGAGAATCCAGAATCTCGCGGGCCCCGACCTGCTCGATAATCGGCACTGGATTCTCCTTTGCGCTGTGGTTCTCTTATGGTCCCGGACCGCCCATTAGCGTAAAGCCTGGCTCGGCGCTTTATCCTGCTACAGCGGGTGACCCGCCGCGTAAGCGGTCGCCCAGTCCCGCACCGCCCGGGCGTAAACACCGGAGTTGTTGTAGGCGCGCAACGCGGTGATCCAGCCGCGCGGCGTCGCGAGATCCTTTCCGCGCCAGCACAAGTAACCTGCCGCCGAGAGCGCGGCATCGTCGATGTTGTCGGGGCTGACAATGCCGTCGTTGTTGGCATCGACCCCGTAGAGCCGCCAGGTCTCGGCGATGAACTGCATCGGCCCCATCGCGCGCTGCACCCCGTCTCCGTCGGAAGCGCCGTCGATGCTGCCGTGGTCGCTGTCCACGATGCGCAGCGTGCCGCCGGTGCCGTCGAGGCGAACACCGCGAATGGGCGGGGTCACGTCCCCGTTGGGCGCGATGGTTGCGCCGTGATAGGTGCCGTTGTGACTTTCCACCTGCCCGATACCCGCCAGGGTGGTCCACGCGATGTGACACTTGGGGTTCTCGACCTCCGCGACGCGCGCGGCGTAGGCGTAGGCCTCGAGAGCGATGACCGGCATTTCCAGCGCGGGGGCTCGCTGCTCGGCCCACTCTCGCAACTGATCGGCGGGCCGGCCGCTGGCGTAGGTGTCCACCGGCGGGACGGGATCGCCCGGCGGCGGCGGCACACCGTCGGGAATGAACAAGCTGAGCTGCCAGGTGCAACTGGACGCCAACAGCATCGCGGTCGCCCCTATCACGGCGACCGCGCGCAACCACCGTCTCGGCGTCACACTGCTCCTTCGTGGCTCCTCCGGGCTCCTCCTGGGCTCCGCTGCGGGCTGCGCTCGGGCCCTGGCTGCCGCTCTCCTTACGTCCTGTTCCGGTCTGCTGTCGATTTAGTCATGATCATCGTCCCACGGGTTGCGATCGTGGCCGTTCCGATTTGCGGCTCAGCACACCGGCATAGCGTTGTTATCGCCTAGATATCGGTTAGCTGTGAGCGTGTTTGGCTATCGCTGTTCCCGTTTCTGTTGGCAGCAAACGCATCTGTCGCAAACTTCGGGATGATCGCTTGCCGTTCCCGGGTGCTACCGCCTACCTTTGCGTTTCTTCGGGCCGCCGCGGGATTCCTTACCCGCTGCCGGGTCGGCTTGGGGGCTGGTTTCCAGCACGTCGTCCGTCGGTCCGGGCCAGTGGGCCAACCACTCTTCTGCGGTGATGGTGCCGATGGGTGTCACGTCGAGTTCCTCGGCAACGCTGTCGTCACGGCGCGCGGCCGCAATCGCTTTCTCGGCGCTGCGGACCTTATCGACAAAATCCAAAATCGCTGCACGCAAGGAGTTTTCCGCATCGACCTCCGCCGAAACAGTGATCGAGGTGATGCCGGACGGGATCAGTCGCGGAGGTAGTCCCGCCTTGCTGACACGCTGAATAACCTTCTGCGCCAACGCTAATGCCGGCTGACCGGTATGGACATCGTCCAAGACAGAGTTCCGGGACTTTTCGGCCGCCTTGCGTTCTTCCCACTGGCTCATCTGTTCCTGAAGCGAAATCTCTTGTCCGGCAAGAACTCCCGGCGCGCGATTGGCCAGCTTGCGGATCAGCGTGTCGGCGACGTCGTCGATGGTGAACGGGAGCAGTGCCGCGTCTTCGGCGATGCGGGCATGGAACAGCACCTGCAGCAGTAAGTCGCCGAGTTCCTCGCGCAGCTGGTTCACATCGCCGCGGTGCACCGCGTCGAGCAGCTCGTAGGTCTCCTCCAACAGGTAGCGGCGCAACGAGTTGTGAGTCTGCTCGCTTTCCCACGGTCCGTCGGTGCGAAGTCTGTCCATGATGGACACGGCGTCGAGCAGTCGTTCCCCGCGCTGGCGATCGGGTGCCGAAATCAGTCGCGCTCCGCCGGCCAGTCGTGCCACCACGGCCGGATGATTGGGGTCCGACGACAACAGCACCGGCGCGTCGTCTCCCATGTGCACCGGGTGCGCGTCGGGCAGCGACCACGGCACCGCGACCGGCATCTCCTCGGTGTATTGCACCGCGCCGCTGAGCAACTCGATGGCTTCGACCGGCACCAGCGACGGGCGGCGTGGGTCGACCAGGACGACAATCATCGCGCTCGTCGCTCCTTACTCGACACGGGGCGCCTCGTATCGTCGCCGGACGGACTCGTTATACCAATATCTTTCTGGGGTTTACCCGCCAACGCCGTCACCAGGTCGGCCACCATCTGCACCAATTCCACGTCTCTTATCCGCGGCGCGCTACCCAAACTGGTGACCCCGCCGGCGCGCGGAATCGGGACCTGCACGGTGGCCGTGGTCGCGCGGTAATGCGCCCCCGGGTACATCCGCTTGAGCCGAACCTGCGCGGAGTCCAGCAGGTTCAGCGGCGACAGTCGCACCGTCGCCGCCGACGGCGCCGACACTTCGGTGATGCCGGAGCCGCGACACAGCAGCCGCAGCCGCGCGACTGCCACCAGCCGCCGGGCGGGTTCGGGTAGCGGCCCGTAGCGGTCGTTGAGCTCCTCCACAACGGCCGCGACCTCGCCGTCTGATGCGGCGGCGGCCAGCCGCCGGTAGGCCTCCAAACGCAGGCGGTCGCTGCCGATGTAGTCCGGCGGCAGATGCGCATCGACCGGCAGGTCGATGCGCACGTCCTTCGGCTCCTCGGCAGTGGTTACCGTCTGACCATCGACTGCTGCTCGGTAGGCTTCAACGGCCTCGCCGACCAGCCGCACGTACAGGTCGAACCCGACGCCGGCGACGTGCCCGGACTGCTCGACGCCCAACACGTTGCCGGCCCCGCGGATCTCGAGGTCCTTCAAGGCCACCGCCATGCCCGCGCCCAGTTCGTTGTTCTGCGCGATGGTGGCCAGCCGGTCATAGGCCGTCTCGGTCAGCGGCGCCTGCGGCGGATAGAGGAAATAGGCATAGCCGCGCTCCCGGCTGCGCCCCACCCGACCCCGCAGCTGATGCAGCTGCGACAGGCCGAAGGTGTCAGCGCGCTCGACGATGAGGGTGTTGGCGTTGGAGATATCCAGGCCGGTCTCCACGATCGTCGTGCACACCAGGATGTCGTGTTCGCGGTTCCAGAAGCCCTGCACGGTGCGTTCCAGCAGGTCTTCGGGCATCTGCCCGTGCGCGACCACCACCCGGGCCTCGGGCACCAGCTCGCGGACATGGGCCGCGGCCCGGTCGATGGAGCTGACCCGGTTGTGCACGTAGAACGCCTGCCCGTCGCGCAGCAGCTCCCGCCGCAACGCCGCCGCGACCTGCTTGTCGTCGTGCGGGCCGACGTAGGTCAGCACCGGATAGCGCTCTTCGGGCGGGGTCAGGATCGTCGACATCTCGCGGATCCCGGCCAGACTCATCTCCAGCGTCCGCGGAATCGGGGTGGCGCTCATGGTCAACACATCGACGTGGGTGCGCAGCGACTTGATGTGCTCCTTGTGCTCGACGCCGAACCGCTGCTCCTCGTCGACCACCACAAGGCCGAGATCCTTCCAGCGCACCCCGGTCTGCAGCAGTCGGTGGGTGCCGATCACGATGTCCACCGACCCGTCGGCCAAGCCCTCGATCACCGCACGGGACTCGGCGGCGTCGGTGAACCGCGACAAACCCTTGACGGTGACCGGGAATCCGGACATTCGCTGCGCGAAGGTTTGCAGATGCTGGTCGGCCAGCAGCGTGGTGGGTACTAGCACCGCCACCTGCTTACCGTCCTGGACGGCTTTGAACGCCGCCCGAACCGCGATCTCGGTCTTGCCGTAGCCGACATCGCCGCAGATCACCCGGTCCATCGGGATCGGCTTTTCCATGTCGCCCTTGACCTCTTGGATCGCGGTGAGCTGGTCGACGGTCTCGGTGAAGCCGAACGCGTCCTCCATCTCGGCCTGCCACGGCGTGTCCGGCGCGAACGCATGCCCGGGGCTGGACTGCCGTTTGGCGTACAGCGAGACCAGCTCGCCGGCGATCTCACGCACCGCTCGTCGTGCCTTGGTTTTGGTGTTGGCCCAGTCACTACCGCCCAGCCGGCTCAGCGCCGGCGCCTGGCCGCCGACATACCGCGACAGCTGATCCAGCGAATCCATCGGGACATAGAGCTTGTCTGATCCACCACCCCGTTTCGCCGAGGCGTACTCCAGCACCAGGTACTCGCGGCGGGCGCCGCCGACGGTGCGTTCGACCATCTCGACGAACCGGCCGATGCCATGCTGATCGTGCACCACCAGATCGCCGGCCGTCAGCGCCAGCGGGTCCACGGTGTTACGCCGCTTGGCGGCCAACCGCTTGCCCTCGGCGGCGCTGACCCGGCTACCGGTCAGATCTGCTTCGGTGATCACAACCAGGTCGGCGCCGGATACCACGCCCGGTACCACGATGCCGTCCCGCAGCGGACCCTTGAAGACACCGACCAGGCCGAGTTTGGGTGCGGCACCGGGCTCGAGCATGGTCGCGGGGATGTCGGTTTCGGTCAGCCGCTCCACCACCCGGTGCGCGGTGCCGGTCCCGGGCGCGACCATCAGGGCATACCCGCCGGCCGCGACGTGCCCGCGCAGCATCGCAAAGATGGCGTCGATATCCCGCTGATGCCCGCGCGCCGACGGCGATGGCCGGACGTCCAGCTCGAGCGCCGACTCGTCGGACAACTGGCTCAACGTCCACCACGGATGACCCGATCGGGTCGCCGCGCTGCGCACCTCGTCCAGCTCGGCGAAGCCTGATCCACCCAGTAGCTCGATGTCAACGGGTGCCTGATTTTCCGGACCGGCGCCAAGTGCGGCTACCGACCACGCCGCCTCTAGGAATTCCCGCCCGGTCTTGATCAGGTCGGCCGCCCGGGTCCGGATTTTCTCCGGGTCGCACAACAACACCGGGGTGCCCTCGGCCAGCTGGTCGGTCAGCAACGCATGGGCCCCCTCTGCCGCGCCTTCCGTGGGATGCAGCACCGGCAGCAGCGCCTCCATCCCGTCGACCGGAATGCCCTCGGCCAGCTTGGCCAGCATGTCGGAGACGCTGCCGGCGACGGCGTCTCCGGCGGCCGGATGCTGCGCGGCCAGTTCGGCGGCCCGCGCCCGCACGTCGTCGGTCAGCAGCAGCTCACGGCAGGCGACCGCCACGAGCGTGTCGACCTCAATTTCCGGAATGGAGCGCTGGTCGGCGACCGAGAACATCCGCATTTCGGTGATCTTGTCGCCCCAGAATTCGACACGCACCGGATGCTCGGCCGTCGGGGCGAAGATGTCGAGTATCCCGCCGCGGACGGCGAACTCGCCGCGCCGGCCAACCATGTCCACCCTGGTATAGGCCAATTCGACCAGCCGGGCGATCACGTCGTCGAAGCCGATCTCCTGCCCCACCCTCAAGGTGACCGGCTCCTGCCGCCCGAGCTGCGGCGTCATCGGCTGCAGCAGTGAGCGCACCGCAGTCACCACCACCCGCAACGGCGGGCCCAGCGTGGCGTCGTCGGGATGGGCCAGCCGGCGCAGCACCAGCAGGCGAGCACCGACCGTGTCGACGCCCGGTGAGAGCCGTTCATGCGGCAGCGTCTCCCACGACGGAAACACCGCGACCGTGCCGCCGAAAACACCCTGTAGTTCCGCGGTCAAGTCGTCGGCCTCGCGGCCGGTGGCGGTGACCACCAGCAGCGGACCCTGCCGCGCCAGTGCGCTGGCGACGAACAGGCGCGAACTGGCCGGCCCTACCAGGGTTAATTCGTCGGGTCGATCGGAGGCGCGCGCAATCAGCTGTTGGAAGGTTGGCGCGGCCAGCGCCAATTCGACGAGCCCCGCGATCGGGGTATCTGGGCTAGCAGCCCCCGGTGCGGTCATGATGCGGCCATTCTAGGGCGCAGCTGTTTCGTCAATATCGAGCCCGCCGCCGTCAAGAAAATGTAAGGACACCGGTACCCGCCCCGGCCGCGGCACATGGTGGAGCCATGACACTGCTCGACCTGCTGCCGTCCATCGGCCACGCGGCACCGCGGCGGTTCGACCCCGCAATCTGGCCGACCACCGCCAGCTCCGACGAGGACGGCCGGCTGTGCGTCGGCGGCGTGCCGCTCTCCGACATCGCCGACGAATTCGGCACCCCGGCTTACGTGTTCGACGAAACCGACTTCCGCCACCGCGCCCGCCGCTACCGCGCCGCGTTGCGTGATGTCGAGATCGTCTATGCGGGGAAGGCGCTGCTGACCACCGCGGTGGCACGTTGGGCCCGCGAGGAGGGACTCGGCCTCGGCATCTGCTCACCGGGCGAGCTGGCGGTGGCCCTGGCCGGTGGCCTGGATCCGTCCCGCATCGTCATGCACGGCAACACCACATCGCCCGACGAGCTGCGCGACGCGGTGGCCGTCGGCGTCGGGCGCCTGGTCCTGGATTCCAGCCTCGACATCGCCTACCTGGCCGGCCTGGCACGTCGGCGCCAGCGGGTACTCATCCGAGTGACCCCCGATACCGACACTTACGGCCACGCCGCGGTGGCGGCCGGGACCAGTGACCCCAAGCCCGGATTCACCCTCACCGGCGGCCATGCCGCCGAGGCGGTGAGGGCCGTGCTGGCGCATCCGATCCTCGACCTGATCGGACTGCACTGCCACCTCGGCTCGCAGATCTGCGAGCCGGCCCGCTACGGCGAAGCGATCCGCCGGATGATCGCCGCGATGGCCGACATCCGAGCACAGCACGGCGTCATTCTCACCGAACTCAACATCGGCGGCGGACATGCCGTCCCGTACCTGCGCGCAGACGCCGAACTCGACCTCGCGGAGTTGGCCGGCGTCACCGAAGATGCGCTGGACGAGGCCTGCGCCGCCGAGCACTTCCCACGCCCGGCGGTCGTCGTGGAACCCGGTCGCGGCATCAGCGCGCGGGCCGGTGTCACGCTGTACCGGGTCTGCTCGGTGAAGACACGACCGAACGGCCACACCGTGGTCGCAGTGGACGGCGGAATAAGCGACAACCCGCGAGTGGCGCTGGACGGCGCGCGGTACACGGTCGCCCTGGCCAACCGGCACGCCCGCACGGAAAAGCGGGCCGTCACCGTGGCCGGCCGTCATGGGGAAGCGGGCAACGAGATCGCCCGCGATGTCGAACTCCCGGCGGATATCCACGCCGGCGACCTGCTGGCCGTGGCCGGCACCGGCTCCTACCACCACAGCATGGCGTCGAACTACACCATGGTCGGGCGGCCACCGCTGGTGGCGGTCAGTGGCGGCCGGGCTCGCGAACTGGTTCGCCGCGAGACTGTCGCCGACCTGCTGGTGCGCGACTGCGGGTAACGGGCCTACTCCCCCTGCAGCTGGGGATCGGCCTCGAGATGGGTCAGCCCATTCCAGACCAGGTTGACCAGGTGCGCGGCGACCACTTCCTTCTTGGGTTCGCGCGCGTCGAGCCACCACTGCGCGGTCATCGACACCGAACCCACCAACGCCTGCGCATAGAGCGGCGCCAGATCCGGATCCAGGCCCCTACGGGCGAAATCGCCGGCCAAAATCGAGCTGACCTGGCTGACGGCGTCGTTGAGCAGGCTGGAATAGGTGCCCGAGCTGATCGACGCCGGCGAGTCGCGGATCATGATGCGAAAGCCGTCGGTGCGTTCCTCGACGTAGGTCAGCAGCGCCAACGCCACCCGCTCCACCCGCACCCGCGACCGGTTGTTGGTCAGCGACGAGGTGATGCCGTCCAGCAGCGCCTGCATCTCCCGGTCGACGACCACCGCATACAGACCCTCCTTGCCGCCGAAATGCTCGTAGACGACGGGCTTGGAGACATTGGCGCGTTGCGCGATTTCCTCGATCGAGGTTCCGTCGTAGCCGCGCTCGGCGAACAACGATCGGGCGATGCCGATGAGCTGGCGCCGGCGTTCGCTACCGGTCATCCGGGCGCGCGGCGCCCGCGGTTCCCTTTCCGGATCCTTATCGGCCACAGCCACGTCAATCAGGGTATCCGGTCATGCGGGTGTTGGCGGTCTCGAGCGAGCCGCGACGGCGTCGAGCGTGCGTTGACGGCGTCGAGCGTGCCGTCCGGGCGGGCGAAGCGCGATGTTCCCGCCCTACGTGCACGCTCAAAACCGTCTGTGCACACTCGATGGGCCGTGTGGGGCAACCGCGTCATATCGGGTCTTGCGCCATCTAGTCCATCGACATGCCCGAGGTAAATTTGACAGCCGCGGGTGCGAGCACGGGCACGGCTGCACGTGGCCGCCTCGCCGTCGGACTAGAGTTCCATGGTGGTGAGCGGGCAAAATGCTCACCGTCGACCGGCAATCCGTCGTGGTGTAATCGGCAGCACATCAGATTTTGGTTCTGAGAGTTCAGGTTCGAGTCCTGGCGACGGAGCGTGGTTGGTACCGCGGGCGTGCGCGTTCGCGAGCCGAAACGTAAGGAGGGTCGATGACGTTTCGTGGTGACACCGCGGTCGTGGTCCTCGCGGCCGGACCGGGCACCCGGATGCGGTCGGACACCCCCAAGGTGCTACACACCCTGGGCGGGCGCAGCATGCTGGCGCACTCGCTGCACGCGATGACCAAGCTGGCGCCGCAGCATCTGGTCGTGGTGCTGGGCCACGATCACCAGCGCATCTCGCCGCTGGTCGCCGAGCTGGCCCAGACCCTCGGACGCGCGATCGACGTCGCATTGCAGGACCGGCCGCTGGGCACCGGGGACGCGGTGCGGTGCGGCCTGTCCGCCCTGCCCGACGATTACGCCGGCATCGTGGTCGTCGCCTCCGGCGATACGCCGCTGCTGGACTCGGACACCCTGGCCGATCTGATCGCCACCCACGGCGCGACCCACCCCTCAGGACCGGCCGCGGTCACGGTGCTGACCACGACCCTGAGCGACCCGCACGGCTACGGCCGAATCCTGCGGACCCAGGACAACGAGGTGATGGCGATCGTCGAGCAAACCGACGCCACACCCTCACAACGCGAGATCCGCGAGGTCAACACCGGCGTGTACGCCTTCGACATCGCTGCCCTGCGGTCCGCCTTGAGCCGGCTGAGCTCCAACAATGCTCAGCAGGAGCTGTACCTGACCGACGTCATCGCCATCCTGCGCCGCGACGGGCACACCGTAAGTGCCCGCCACGTCGACGACAGCGCGCTGGTAGCCGGCGTCAACAACCGCGTCCAACTGGCACAACTGGGCGCCGAGCTCAACCGCCGGATCGTGGCCAGCCACCAACTGGCCGGCGTGACCGTCATCGACCCGGCCACCACCTGGATCGACGTCGACGTCGCGATCGGGCGCGACACCGTCATCCACCCCGGCACCCAGCTGCTGGGCCGGACCCAGATCGGCGGCCACTGCGTCATCGGTCCGGACACCACCTTGACCGACGTCACCGTGGGCGAGCGCGCCACGGTGATCCGAACGCACGGCACCTCGTCGTCGATCGGCGACGGGGCCACGGTCGGCCCCTTCACCTATCTTCGGCCCGGCACCGTGCTGGGAGCCGACGGCAAGTTGGGCGCGTTCGTAGAAGTCAAGAACTCCACCATCGGCACCGGCACCAAGGTTCCGCACCTGACTTATGTCGGCGACGCCGACATCGGCGAGCACAGCAACATCGGCGCGTCCAGCGTCTTCGTCAATTACGACGGCACCGCCAAGCAGCGCACCACCATCGGCTCGCATGTTCGCACCGGCTCGGACACCATGTTCGTGGCGCCCGTGACGGTCGGTGACGGCGCCTACACCGGGGCCGGCACGGTCGTCCGCGAGGATGTGCCCCCGGGGGCGTTGGCGGTGTCCGCGGGTCCGCAACGCAATATCGAGAACTGGGTGCAACGCAAACGGCCCGGAACAGCGGCGGCTCAGGCGGCAGAAGCCGCCCAAAAGGCCGGGCAGGATTCCGAAGGCAACCAGACAGCGTGAATAAGGGTGCCGGCTACCCGGCGACACCTCCAGGCCCCGTACGATAAGTCATCCATTTCGATCCCGATACGGCGAGGGCAGCGCGTTGAGCCACGACTGGACCGACAATCGAAAAAACCTGATGCTCTTCAGCGGCCGCGCCCATCCGGAGCTGGCCGAGCAGGTCGCCAAGGAACTCGACGTCCATGTCACCGCGCAGGACGCGCGGGAGTTCGCCAACGGCGAGATCTTCGTGCGCTTCAACGAATCGGTGCGGGGCTGCGACGCATTCGTCCTGCAGTCCTGCCCGGCACCGGTGAACACCTGGCTGATGGAACAGCTGATCATGATCGACGCGCTCAAGCGGGGCAGTGCCAAGCGGATCACCGCGGTCATGCCGTTCTACCCGTACGCCCGGCAGGACAAGAAGCACCGCGGCCGCGAGCCGATCTCGGCGCGGCTGGTCGCCGACCTGCTCAAGACCGCCGGCGCCGACCGCATCGTGACCGTCGACCTGCACACCGACCAGATCCAGGGCTTCTTCGACGGACCGGTCGACCACATGCGTGGCCAGAACCTGCTGACCGGCTATATCAGGGACAACTACCCCGACGGCAACATGGTGGTGGTGTCCCCCGACTCGGGCCGGGTGCGCATCGCCGAGAAGTGGGCCGACGCATTGGGCGGTGTCCCGCTGGCCTTCATTCACAAGACCCGCGACCCGCGCGTCTCCAACCAGGTGGTGTCCAACCGCGTCGTCGGTGAAGTCTCCGGCCGCACCTGTGTGCTGATCGACGACATGATCGACACCGGCGGCACCATCGCCGGCGCCGTGCAGCTGTTGCACAACGACGGCGCCGCCGACGTGATCATCGCGGCCACCCACGGTGTGCTGTCCGACCCGGCCGCCGAGCGGCTGGCGGCGTGCGGAGCCCGCGAGGTGATCGTCACCAACACGCTTCCCATCACCGAGCAGAAGCGTTTCCCCCAGCTGACGGTCTTGTCTATTGCTCCGCTGCTGGCCAGCACCATTCGCGCGGTTTTCGAAAACGGCTCAGTCACAGGGCTTTTCGACGGGGACGCGTAGATGGCCGCGGCCGCAGGAGAACCCGTCATCTACCACAACCCCAGGTGCGGCACCTCGCGCAAGACGCTGGAGTTGCTGCGCGACAACAACCTCGAGCCCGTCATCGTTGAATACCTGAAAACCCCGCCGTCCCGGGACCAGCTGGTGCAGCTGATCCGAGACGCCGGCATCGAGGTACGGACCGCGATACGCAAACGCGAACCGCTCTACACCGAACTGAACCTCGCCGACGCCACCGACGACGAACTGCTCGACGCGATGGCCGAGCACCCCATCCTGATCGAACGGCCTTTTGTGGTCACCTCGAAGGGCACCCGGCTGGCTCGGCCGGTCGACGCCGTTCGCGAGATTCTGTGATCGCTCGCCGGCGCAACGCGGCCGTCGTCGCCATCGCGGTGGCGACGTCATCGGTCGCCTGCTCCCCGGCGAAACCCCCGGACTTCCAGTCCATCTTGACGACAGGTGCGACCACCAGCACCCCGACCACGACGGCACGGCCGGTTCCGCTGTCGAAGTACCTGGAAAGCATCGGGGTCAGCGGCGAACAGCTGGCGCCGAGCAAACTGAACGGTCTGACAGTGTCCATTCCGACCCCACCGGGCTGGTCACCGTATACCGGTCCGAAGATCAGCCCGGAGACGGTGATCATCTCCAAAGGCGGCAAGTATCCGACGGCCAGGCTGGTGGTGTTCAAGCTCCGCGGAGACTTCAATCCCGCCGACGTGGCCAGGCGCGGCAACGAAGACGCCCAGTTGTTCGACAACTTCAAGCAGCTGGACGCGTCGACGGCAGACTTCAACGGCTTTCCGTCGTCGATGATGCAAGGCAGCTACGACCTCGACGGAACCCGGCTGCACAGCTGGAACCGGGTCGTGGTTCCCACCGGGCCACCGCCGGACAATCAGCGGTATCTGGTTCAGCTCACGATCACCAGCCTGGCCACCGAAGCGGCCGCGAATGCGCCCGACATCGAGGCGATCATCCGCGGTTTCGCGGTAGCAGTGAAGTTGCGGTGATGACGCGGCGATGACGCGAGGGCAGCCGAATTTCCCCTCTGCGGTGCCGATGCGCTAACCTGGCCGGGCGTCACGGCGAGGGTGCGAAAGACCAGCACCGTTATCGACGGAGACCGACACTTTCGTCGCGATCCTTGCCGTGCCCTATGACGTGGGTTTCGAGCACACAGGAGCGACACAAATGGCCAAGGCTGCAGTCAACCAACTGAAGGTCACGGTGCGGACCGAGACCGGCAAGGGCGCGTCGCGGCGAGCCCGCCGCGACGGCAGGATTCCGGCCGTCCTGTACGGCCACGGCGCCGAACCCCAGCACTTGGAGCTGCCCGGGCACGACTTCGCCGCGGTGCTGCGGCACTCGGGCACCAACGCGGTGCTGACCCTGGACATCGCCGGGAAGGAGCAGCTGGCGCTGACCAAAGCGCTGGACATCCACCCGATCCGCCGCACCATTCAGCACGCCGACCTGCTGGTGGTCCGGCGCGGTGAGAAGGTCGTCGTCGAGGTCGCCGTCGTGGTGGAAGGCGAGGCTGCGTCGGGCACCTTGGTGACCCAGGAAACCAACGCCGTCGAGATCGAAGCGGAGGCGCTGTCGATTCCCGAGCACCTGACCGTGTCGGTCGAGGATGCGGAGCCCGGCACCCAGTTCACCGCCGGGAAGATCGCGCTGCCACGGGGCGTCAACTTGATCTCCGACCCGGACATGCTGGTGGTCAACGTGGTGAATGCGCCGACGGCCGAAGATCTCGCCGAAGAGGGCGCAGGAGAGGTTGCCGAAGCCGCGGCCGCCGAAGAGGCCGGAAAAGAGGCCTCAGAAGCCGAAACCGCCGCAGAAGAGCGCGAGTAGGCGGCCCGCGACGTGGCCGAGCCCTTCCTGGTCATCGGCCTCGGCAACCCCGGAGACAGCTACGCGCGCACCCGGCACAACCTCGGCTTCATGGTTGCCGACCTGTTGGCCACGCGGTTGGGCTCGAAATTCAAGGGGCACAAGCGTTCCGGGGCCGAAGTCGTTACTGGCCGGCTGGCGGGACACTCGGTGGTGCTGGCAAAGCCGCGCTGCTACATGAACGAGTCGGGCCGCCAGGTGGGCCCGCTGGCCACGTTCTACTCGGTGGCGCCGGCCGACGTCGTGGTCATCCACGACGACCTCGACCTGGACTTCGGTCGCATCCGGCTCAAGCTCGGTGGCGGCGAGGGCGGCCACAACGGGCTGCGCTCGGTGGCGGCTGCATTGGGCACCAAGGACTTTCAGCGGGTGCGCATCGGTATCGGCCGTCCGCCCGGACGCAAGGACCCGGCGGCGTTCGTCTTGGAGAACTTCACCGCCGCCGAACGGGCCGACGTCCCGACCATCTGCGAGCAGGCCGCAGACGCCACCGAGTTGCTCATCGAAATGGGGCTGGAGCCCGCGCAGAATCGGGTCCACGCCTGGCAGGGGTGATCCCGCGTCAGCCGGATCGCTTTTGGTGCGTCTAGTGCGTCGACGCCGCGGCGTCGGCAACGGTGCGGATCGCCTGCGACACCTGCTGCCCGACGTCGGCGCGAGCCGGGTCGACGACGCTGAGCAGCGGCGCCGGGTCGAAGTAGCTGATGTGCGCCGGACCGCGGCTCTCCGCCCAGACCTGCATCCGTAGCGGAACCACCGCGCCGATCGCTTGCGTGGCGCCGAAGAGCGTCTTGCCGATCTGCGGATTACCGACGAAGAAACTGTGCGACCGCTGCAACTGCAGTCCGATCGCCTCGAGCCTGCTGGCCTGGTTGACATCGCCCAGGACGGTCATCCCGTTCTGGTCGGCCGCGGTGTGCAACGCGCCAATCGTCGTCTCGAACGAACTTGATGTGTCGACGGTGATGAATGTCGTGTCGACCTTGGTCACCTGAGGGGTTGCCTGAGGTGCGGCGCCGGCGCCCACCGCGGCTTCGGCGATGGTGCGAATCGATTGGGAGATCTGCTGCCCGGCGTCGCCGAGAGCGGGGTCGACGGCGGTGAACTCCGGGGCCGGATCGAAGTAGCTGATGTGGGCCGGACCGTCGCCGTCCACCCAGACGTGCACTCGTACCGGGATCACCGCGCCGATCGCCTGGGTGGCGTCGAAAAACGTCTTACCGATCCGCAGATTGCCGATAAAGAAGCTATGCGCCCCCGGCAATTGCAGCCCGGTAGCCGCCAGCACCGCGTCCTGGTTGAGGTCTCCGACGATCATCATCCCCTTGTCGGCGGCCGCCTTCTGCAGTGCATCGACGGTAGCTTCGAACTTCTGGTTCGAGCTGTAGCTGATGAAGGTCGTCGAAACGGTCCGCGGCTGGCTTGCCGCACTTGTTGTTGCCGGCGCATTCGTTGATTGCGAAGCACTATCTTTGGTGCTGCCGCAGGCGGCCGCAATGAGAACAACGACGGAAAGGCCGGCGACAACTCGCATCACCGCTGCTCGGGAGGCGAACAACATGGGTACTGCTCCCTTCGGTTTCGGATGGGGCCTGCTGTTCGGCAAGCGGCACTCCGCAGCGGTCACCACATCATTCGGGCCGCCCAGTATCGATCGGCCAGACCATTCCACCACTGGTTGACTGTCCAGGGAGGTGGTTTGTCGACGCAACCCGGCCGCCGCATCCGCGAGCTGGATGTACCTCCCGCTTGCGGGGGGACGCAAAATCGCCCAATTTCCTTGGGGAATTGGGCGATTTTGTGTCTGCTCGCGATCGAAACGCTAGGTGACCAGGGTGACGGAGTTGGCCCGTCGCAGCTTGCCCGACGGCGTCTTGGGGATGGTGCCCGGACCGAGAACCACGACATTACGCGGACGCACGTCGACCTCGGCGACCACCTCGTGGGCCACCTGGTGCTCGATGCGGCGCACCTCGGCGGGATCCTCGAAGGCATTGGACTCCACCGCCACCGCGAAAGTCTCGCGCGAATGCCCGGCGTCGAGCCGCACTGCCACCGCACAACCCGGACGCACCCCGGCGACCCGGCCGGCGGCCCGCTCGATGTCGGTCGGGTAGATGTTGCGGCCAGCCATGATGATGACGTCCTTCACCCGGCCGCAGACGACGACGTGTCCGTTCTCCATGCGGTAGCCGAGGTCACCGGTGTCATACCACCCCTGCGCGTCCTGCGCCGGGATGAATCCGCCCATCGTGATGTAGCCGGGTGTCACCGACTCGCCCCGCAGCTCGATCACCCCGACGCCCCGCGGCGGCAGGATGTTGCCGTCCTCGTCGACGATGCGCGCCTCGATCCCCTGCAGCAGCGGGCCCAGCGAGGCCAGCCGACGGGTGTTGCCCTTGGTGGCCGGCACCGCGCGGCGCAGCGCGGCCAACAGGTCGGCGTCCACCTCGTCGACCACCAGACCGGCGCCGCACTCGGAGAACGCCACCGCGAGCGTGATCTCGGCCATCCCGTAGGCGGGCAGGATCGCCTGCGGTTTGAGCCCGAACGGGGCGCCGGCTTCGCACAGGTCCTCGACGTCGGCCGGCTCGACCGGCTCGGCGCCGGACAGCGCAAACCGCAACGTGGACAGGTCGAACTGGCCGGGCTTGGCCTGCTTGCGCAGCCGCTTGGCGAACAGTGAATAAGCGAAGTTCGGGGCAGCTGTCATGGTGCCCCGGTACTTGTCGATCAGCTTGGCCCACAGCAGGGTGTCGCGCATGAAGTCCATCGGGGTGACTTTGACCAGCTCACCGCCGAAGTACATGGGCACGGTCAAGAAGCCGATCATCCCCATGTCGTGGAACAACGGCAACCAGCTGATCATCACGTCGGTGTCTGCGTTGTACTCGGCGCTGATGTACATCGCCTCGAGATTGGCGAACAGGTTGCGGTGGGTGATCTGAACCGCTTTAGGGGATCCTGTCGACCCGGAGGTCAACTGCATCAATGCCAGATCGTCCTCGCCGGTCTCGATCGGGTCTACCGGGTCCGATGCCAGCAGTTGCTCGACCGTGAGCACCCTGATGCCGCGTTCCTGCAGCACCGGAGCGGCGGCCAGGAAGGGCTCGGAGATGATGACCGCCTTGGCCTCGATCATGTCGACCACGGTGGTGGTGTCCTCGGCCCACAACGCGAGGTCGGTGCGTGGGGTGGGCTGGTGCAGCATGGTCAGGCTGGCGCCGCGCATCCACAGCCCCTGAGCGGTCGGGGCGATTTCGACCGGTGCGCCGGCCAGCACACCGACCGCGTCGCCGGGGCCGACGCCGACGGCCGCCAAGCCGCCGGCTATCCGCCGCGCTCGCTCGTGGACTTCGTTCCAGGTGTGCCGAACCGGGGTGTGTGGTTCACCGGTCACCATGCCCTTGGTGGTCTCGCGGGCATTGCGGAACATCTTCTCGGTAAACCTGCTCAAAGCATCCTCCTCGGTTCCGGCCCCAAGGTCCGGGTTTCATGTTCCGCCTGCTGGACGGCACTTTGCGACAGGCGCGCGCACACAATTGGGAAGCGGTTAGGTTTCGGTTCGGTGATGAGCTGACGATCCAACGCCGGACCGCACGACGCGCAAGAGCCTGGCCCGTATCCGGGCCTGCCTGGACCGAAGGCGGTTCGCGGACCGCCCGGCGCGTTGCCCGGCGGACGACGAAATCGCATTCCCTTGCTTACCGCTAGCCGTCACCGCCGATTATCTTAAGCAACTCTTAAGTAACTGCCAAACTCTTAGGGCGTTTGAGGCGGATTTCACAGCCAAGTCACACCGGTTATTCGGGGATTACCGGAGCCGGAACCACCCGGGCGCCCGGCACCGGTCCGGTGGCCACTCGCACGGTACGGCACACACCCGCCCCCGACAGCTGCGCGCCCACGTCGATCGCGGACTCCGCCGAGGCGCACAGAAACGCACACGTCGGACCCGAACCCGACACGATGCCGGCCAGCGCACCGGCCTCCACACCCGCCCGCAGCGCCCGACGCAGCGCCGGGTCCAGGCTTACCGCGGCGGCCTGCATTTCGTTACCCAGCAGCGGCGCCAGCTGCTGCGGATCGCCCGCGGCCAGCGCTGCCAGCACCGGCCCGGCTTCGCCGAGGCGCGGCGGGTCGCCCACCTCGCGGAGCCGATCAAGCTCGGTGAATACCGCCGGCGTGGACAGCCCGCTGTGCGCGAACGTCAGCACCCAGTGGAAGGTGTTGCGGGACAACACCGTTGCCAGCTCCTCACCGCGGCCGGTGCCCAGCGCGGTGCCGCCGTGCAGCGCAAACGGCACATCGCTGCCCAACCGCTCGGCGAGCAGTCGCAGGTCGCGGCGAGGCAGGCTGAGTTCCCACAGGGCATTCATCGCGACCAGCACGGCAGCCGCGTCGGCGCTGCCGCCCGCCATCCCCCCGGCCACCGGGATGGATTTCTCGATGAGAATCGACACATCGGGTGCCCGGCCCACATGTTCGGCCATCAGCTCGGCCGCCTGCCAGGCGAGATTGCGTTCGTCGACGGGCAGCTCGTGCGCCCCCTCGCCGACGAGCTCCAGCGACAGCACGTCGGCATTGCGAACCGTCACCTCGTCGACCAGCGAGACGGCATGAAACACCGTCGTCAGCTCGTGGTAGCCGTCGCCGCGACGGTCACCCACGGCAAGGTACAGGTTCACCTTGCCGGGCACCCGTACGGTGACCGACCCGGTGGGCACCCACAACTCAGCGGTGTTGCCGTCCGACGCCCTGACCACCGCAGCAGACTATCGCTGTAACCGGCGAACCACACGCAACGGCGCCCTGCGGCTCATGATCAACCCGCCGGGACCTGCTGCTCGCCGGCGGTGCCGCTGGTCTGCGCCACCTCACCGGACCCCTGCCCAGAGCGCCGCAGCAAACGCACGAAATCCGCGATCGACAGCGTCTCACCGCGTCGGGCGGGGTCGATGCTGGCCGCAAGCAACCTATTCGCCGACTCGTTGCCCGAGCCCGCCCACTGGGCAAACGCGTTGCGGGACGTCTTGCGGCGCTGCGCGAAGGCGATGTCCACTAGTTCGAACACCTGCTGCCTAAACGCGCCGTCGGTCGGCCACGGTGACGTCTCGTATCGATCGATGCGGACCAGTCCGGAGTAGACGCGCGGGATGGGCCAGAAGACCGTCGGCGACACCATGCCGCAACGCCGGACCCGTCCGTAGAAGCGCATCTTGACGCTGGGCACGCCGTACTCTTTGCCGCCCGGCTCGGCGGCAAGCCGTTCGGCGACCTCGGCCTGCACCATAACCGTCACTACCCGGATCGACGGGAACTCGGCCAGCAGATGCAACAACGCCGGAACCGCGACGTTGTAGGGCAGGTTGGCGACCACCGCGGTCGGCTCGACGGCCAGATCCTGCGGGTGCAGGCCCAGGATGTCGCGGTTGAGCACGGTCAGGCGCTGGATCTCGCTGTGGGAATGCTCGGCGACGGTCTGCGGCAGCCGGGCCGCCAGTACCGGGTCGATCTCGACGGCCGTCACGGTGGCCCCACGGTCGAGCAGCGCCAGCGTCAGCGAGCCCAGGCCGGGCCCTACCTCCAGCACCTGGTCAGCCCTGGTGATCCCGGAGGCCGCAACCACCCGGCGCACCGTGTTGGCGTCGTGCACGAAATTCTGTCCGAGCGATTTTCGTGGCCGGAACTCGAGCTCTTTGGCCAGCCGCCTGATCTCGGTGCGTCCCAGCAGCCGGATAGTCAGCGTGTCCCCGCTCGTCCACTGCACACCGGCCACGCGCCCCAGCCCTGGCGTTGGCGGGTCACCTCGGCGACTGCGATCTGCTCTTCGCGGGTGGCCATATCGGCGCGGGGCGCATACCGCAGCCCGCCGTTGGCCTCCCAGGTGCCCTGGTCGAATTGCACCCCACCGTAGTACCCGTTGCCGGTGTTGATCGCCCAGTTGCCGCCCGCCTCACAACCAGCGATGGCGTCCCAGATGTCTCCGTCGCTCACCGCAGGTACGTCGGTGCCCGGCTTGGTGCCCACCCGCACCACCGCGTCGCGCGCCGGCGTCAGCACGACGTTGGCGATCGGCAGCTTTCCGGTGACCACGCCGTTGACCTCAGCCACCGCGAACGTCACATCCTGCTCACCGGGAGTTCCCGCGTCTTCGACGACCTTGCGGCTCATGTTCATTTCCGGGTCTTCGACGCGACGCGCATTGGGCAGCAGCGGCAACCGCTCGGTGACCCGCTCGATGCGGTACCGGGTCACCTGGATCTGCATGCCGTCGGTAATCGGCGTCGTCGCGGCGGGCACCACCTGGTCGCTGCCCTGCAGCGGCGCGCCAGCGGCGTCGAGCAGGCCCGCCACGTTGGGCGCCGCCAGGTGCACGGTACGCACCACCCCGCCGTCGTTGATTTCCACCGTCTTGGCGCTGACGACCGGCAGCGCCATCCCCGCCAGCGGGACCCGACTGCGGCGGGAGGCGGCCGCTGGGGCGGTATCTGTCATGGCCAGTTGGGCCAGCGCTTCGTCCACCGTGGATGCCGTCGTCCAAACCTTCTTGACGTCGTGGCCGTCCAGCGAGATCTCCAGCGGGCGACTGCGACGCAACACGATGTTCTCCGAATCGTGGACCACCACGTCCGCCGCGGGGTACAGGTCGTCGCGTGAGTCGACGGAGAAGCCGTTCTCCTGGACGACGTCGATCACCCGCGACTTCATCGTGGTGACCCGCATCGCGGTTCCATCGACGGTCAGCGTCACCGTCTTGGCCGCCGAAACGGCATACCCGCCGGCCAACGCCAGTCCCAGCAGTAAGGCGCCAACCACAAGGCGCAACATCGGTGATTCGGTTTGATGAAGTTTCGTAAGCAGATTCAATGTGCGACTATCCCGACCTAACCAACAACCTCAGCAACGACCCAGCAGCAAGTTCCAGACATTTCAGCCGAATTCAGCTGAAAACGCCAAAATGGGCCCCAGAGGCCCACCCGTACGATCACAAGACGGTAACGAACCGATCAAAGCTGAGCAACTCCGGCACGCCGGGTGTTAGGGCCACCCGCCAGCTGTGTGACCCAGTTCATACGCCCGCACGGCATTGCCCGTGGTGATCTGGGCCACTTCCTCGGGACGGCGATTGACCAGCTCAGCCAGTTCTCGAACGGTGTAGGGCAGGCAATACGGCTCGTTCGCTGTGCCGCGGTAGGGGTGCGGGGTGAGAAACGGCGCGTCGGTTTCCACCAGAACCTGCTCCAGCGGTATCAGCGGAACAGCTTCCCGGAGGTCCCGGGCGTTGCGGAAGGTCACAGTTCCGGAAAGACTCAGCAACCATCCGGCGGCCACACACTCGCGGGCCATCGCGCTGCCCGACGAGAAGCAGTGAAAGATCACGGTGTCCGGCGCGCCCTCGGCCCGCAGCACGTCGAGCACCTCGCGGTCGGCCTGCCGATTGTGGATCATCAACGGTTTTCCGGCGCGCTTGGCCAGGTCGATATGCCACGCGAAGGCCTCGCGCTGCACGCCGGGCTGCGCGCACCCGTCGAGGCGGCCCGGCCAATACATATCCATCCCGGTCTCGCCGACCGCCACGACACGCGGATGGGCCACCAGTGCCTCGATTTCGGCTCGTGCGGCGTCGGTGAGCGCGTCGGTGCGGGTGGGGTGCAGCGCCACCGCCGCGTAGACCCGTGGATCCCACTCGGCCGCCCGGGTCACCCAGCGCGCCGATTCCAGATCGTCGGCGATGGTGACCACCGCGCGCACACCGACGGCCGCGGCGCGGTCGACGATGGCGGCGACGCCTCGAGCGTCGCCGGCGCCGCACGCGTCGAGGTGGGTGTGCGCGTCGACCAGCGGGGCCAACGGCTCCGGGGCGGGCGGTGCTTGCCGTGTGGCGGGCCGGTTGGTGCTCACGCGCACACAATAGGACCACCCAATAGGGTGGGATCCCAATGAAGCCATGGCAGCCCTATTACGTCACCACCGCGATCGCGTATCCCAACGCGGCGCCGCATGTGGGTCACGCATATGAATACATCGCCACCGACGCGATCGCCCGGTTCAAGCGACTCGACGGCTTCGACGTGCGCTTCCTGACCGGCACCGACGAACACGGCCTGAAGGTGGCGCAGGCCGCCGCGGCCGCGGGCGTGCCGACCGCCCAGCTTGCCCGGCGCAATTCCGACGTCTTCCAGCGCATGCAGGAGGCGCTGAACATCTCCTTCGACCGGTTCATCCGCACCACCGACCCCGACCACTACGCGGCGTCGCAGGAGATCTGGCGCCGGATGGAGGACGCCGGTGATCTCTACCTGGACAACTATTCGGGCTGGTACTCGGTGCGCGATGAGCGGTTTTTCGTCGAGTCGGAGACCCAACTTGTCGACGGCACCCGGATCGCGGTCGAGACCGGCACACCGGTGACCTGGACCGAGGAGCAGACCTACTTCTTCCGGTTGTCGGCCTACGCCGACAAGCTGCTGGCTCACTACCAGGCCCACCCCGACTTCATCGCGCCCGAGGTCCGGCGTAACGAGGTGATCAGTTTCGTGTCCGGTGGCCTCAAAGACCTGTCGGTGTCGCGAACGTCGTTCGACTGGGGCGTGCCGGTGCCCGAGCATCCCGACCATGTCATGTACGTCTGGGTGGACGCGTTGACCAACTACCTGACCGGCGCCGGCTACCCGGATACCGGCTCGGAGTCGTTCCGCCGCTACTGGCCCGCCGACCTGCACATGATCGGCAAGGACATCATCAGGTTCCATGCCGTCTACTGGCCGGCCTTCCTGATGTCGGCGGGCATCGAGTTACCGCGAAAGGTGTTCGCCCACGGGTTCTTACACAATCGCGGCGAGAAGATGAGCAAGTCGGTGGGCAACGTTATCGACCCGGTGTCACTGATCCAGGCCTATGGCGTGGATCAGGTCCGCTACTTCCTGTTGCGGGAGGTGCCGTTCGGCCAGGACGGCAGTTACAGCGAAGAGGCCATCGTCACCCGGATCAACACCGATCTGGCCAACGAGCTCGGCAACCTGGCCCAGCGCTCGTTGTCCATGGTTGCCAAGAACCTGGGCGGGGTGGTGCCCCAACCCGGGGAGTTCTGTGATGCCGACACCGAGTTGCTGGCGACGGCCGACGGATTGTTGGATCGGGTGCGCGCCCACTTCGACCGTCAGGCAATGCATCTGGCGCTGGAAGCGATCTGGCTGATGCTCGGCGACGCCAACAAGTACTTTTCGACACAGCAGCCATGGGTGCTGCGCAAGAGCGAGTCCGAGGCCGACCAGGCGAGGTTTCGCACCACGCTCTACACCACGTGCGAGGTGGTACGCATCGCGGCGCTACTGGTGCAGCCGGTCATGCCGGAGTCGGCCGCCAAGATGCTGGACCTGCTCGGCCAACCCGAGGACCAGCGGGCGTTCAGCGCCGTCGGCACCCGGCTCGCGCCGGGCACCCAACTGCCGCCGCCTGTGGGGGTATTCCCGCGATACCAGCCGCCGCCCGAAGTCGAGTGAGCGGAACGAGCGCTACAGCAAAGTCCAGGCGGGAACGAGCCGCACGCCGGAGACCCTGATCCGGGGCGCCTCGTCGGGAACCGGACATGTCATCACGAGGTCATAATTGCCTTGTGCTACAAGCAAATTCGTTGCCGCTCGGTGCGGTTGCCGCCGCGGTGCCGTCGTCAACGACCACCTGTCGTCCGGTGCCCCGCAACGAAATGCGGCGGCCCCTGTCGCGAACCCGCAGCGAACTCCGACTTACCGGAAACCGCCCGGCCAACTCGCCGTCATAGGCAATAATCAAGGGCTGTGGAGCGCCGACGGAACCGGCAGGCAAGTCAATCGCCGATGATCGCCTTGAAGCAGTTGCCCGCGCTGGTAGTTCTGGAGCGGATTCCGGTCCCCGTGCTCGCCACTGGAGACGACGGCAGCATCTTGTTCACCAACACCGCGTTCGCCGAGATGGTGGGCCGCGACCCGGACGAGGTGCTGTCGCTGCGGTTCCATGAGATCTTCCATCAGTGCCCGCACTCGGAATCGTCGACGCTGTCCTTCCTGCATGCGCTGGCCAACATGGTCGTCGAGTTGGCCCACAAGGACGGCTCGGTGGTGCGAGCGCTGATGAGCAGGTCGGCCGTACGACGTGCGGACGACAATTTTGCCCTCGCGGTTTTTCAGGATCTGACCGAACAACTGTGGGAAGAAGAGCGCTGACCGTCCGCTGAGCTGCCACGACGTTGGAGGCGGACTTCACCGGGCACGGCCGCGATCAATGGCGGCTACGCATCGCCTCGCGAGCAAGGAATTCCCGGAAATAGGGCAGCGACGTCTCAACCGTCATGCCGGGAAGCAGAAGTCCCCATAGCTGACCCAATCGCTGTCCGGCGCTCTCGACTCGGTATCCGTTGCCGCCGGATCGGGATAACGCGTTGGCGAGCAACCGCATTCCGAACGTCGCGCCGACAATCGACTCACCGACCAATTCGGGATCGACGTCGTCTCGCAGATCACCTTCGGCAATCGCCCGCCGGGCCTGGCCGGCCATCTCCCCCGCGCAGGCCCCGAAAAACTGCGCGGCAGCGGAGTTGAATCCGGCAAGGACAGCGGTTAGTTGCTCGGCCGCACGAGCCGTCTTGTCGGCATTGAGCAGGTGTGCGACGGCGAAGGTGCCATGAATCATGTTCTCCAGCGCGGGCGACGCCGACCCGCAAACGTTGCGAAACGCGCCGAGAAGCGCGTCGGAACCTTCCTCGATGATCGCTGACGCCAGCGCTTCCTTGGAATCAAAGTGGTGATAGAGGGCGCCTTTGGTCATGCCGGTCCGCTCGATGATCGTGCCCCAGCCGGCGGACGCGTACCCGACGTCGCCGAAAACGTCGACGGCGGCATCGAGGATCTTTCGCCGGGTTACCTCGGATCGGACCTGGCGTGCCATCGCTCCCGTACCTCCGCCAGTGCGGCGGCTCCGACGAGGCTCCGCACCTCCGCATCGCTTACTTTCCTGGTCAGCCGGCTAGCCTAACAGCCGCCGCCATGGCTTCGATCTTGGTCAACCCGGCGCCACCGGGGCTGTTGCCGAGCGGATGGCCAGCGCGGTCCGCCGGGTGACGAACTGCGTGAAGTAGTCGATTCTGTCCGGCTGCACTATTCCGCTCAGCACCAGCAACCAGCTTTTCTCGAGATCGCCGAGAAACCGCTCCGGTGCGTCCAGGTCGCTGGCCTGCCGCAAACCCAGGTACATCGACACGATCAGACGGCCAACGTCTTGCGGGTCGCGGCCTTCGGCGACGTCGCCTTCGAGGATCGCGCGCCGTACCACGGCCGCCAGGGCTTCGATCCACCCGTCCAGTAATTTCGCCTGCAGACCTTCGGTACGACCAACCGAGTCGAGCAGGTGCAGGGCAGCCCTGGCCATGTCCTGGCTGATGTCGCGGACGGCGATCAGGTAAACGAAGTCGACCAGCGTCTCCAGGCCGGAAAGCTGCCTGGCCAGCAGCTCCTCGACAGCAACCCGGCCGGCGGCGGTGTGTTGCTCGATAATGGCGACCGCCAGCGCGTGCTTGGACCGGAAGTGGAAATACATCGCACCCTTGGTGAGCTGGGCCGCCGCGAGGATGTCGTCGAGTCCGACATCGTGGTACGCGCGCCGCGCGAACTGATGCGCGGCGGCGTGCAGAATCTGCTGGCGCGTGGTGTCCGCTCGTCCGCTCGGCGAGTCGGTCGTGGTCTGAGCCGAAGAATTCATGCCGGCCGCCGCTGACGGTCGCGCCGCGTATGGGTGGCGTCTGTTTCCAGGCTGTCTTGAGCGGTTCCGAAACCGGAACCACCGGCCGGGACGATCGCCGTCACCTTCGCGATGCCCTCCTCGAGCGGGGAAGCCAGATGGTCATCTCGTGATGGCTTACCGGCTGTGCCTCAGGTTGCATTGACGCCGATTTCGAGGGTATCAGCCCGGTTTCTCGCTGCGACGCTTCGCGCGGGGCAGCACTATCCGCTAGACGAAATACTGCCGGTACGTTTAATGGATATTTCCATGCGAGTGGTATGCCCAAGGCCGGACTTGGCCTGGCTAAGCCCAATACCGTTCAGTTAAGACGGTGGATGGTGATGTTTGGTGAATGCTCGGGTTGGAGCCAGTGGGCGTAGTCGGCGC
>NZ_MVIF01000065.1 GCF_002086675.1 Mycobacterium persicum | reverse complement strand
GGGGGGGCGGTGCTGGCCGCGGCGACGTGGAAGCCGGTCGGCGGACGCGGGACGGCGATGACCGTCGGTCCGGACAGGTCGACGAGGGGGGACGGGGCGACCGCGGCCACCGGCGTGATTGCGGTGCGCGCCGACGGCGTCCGTGCGTGGGATACCGGTGCCGCGCCGCTGACCGCCCCGGCGAATACCAGGGGGGTGATCATGGCTAGGCCGAATACCGGTGACTTCGTGAGGCGCACTGCCCGCTGGCGCACCGAATCCCACAACTGGGTGGCGCCTTCAGTAACGGCCGGGTGAGCACCCCAGCGGCCCCCTATGCGCACCTCGACCGTCCTCAGTTATGCGAGCCGTCGAATAACTATGCTTCTTAGCCTCGTGAACTAGATCACCATACATAACTCTTGTGACGGGAGTGGCGCAATGGGGGAGTCGGTTCTCACAGGGTTTTCCTCGCTCGGCGTTCCGTCCCGTCGGTCGCCCGTGCCGGGTCGGCTTCCGGATGGGCAGACTGCAAATCGGCCATCAGAGTACGCAGGCTCTCCAGTTCGTGTCGCAGGTAGTCCCGCGTCGGGACCTCGCCGATGGCCAACCGCAGGGCAGCCAGCTCCCGCGCCAGGTATTCGGTGTCGGCCTTGGTTTGTGCGGCGCGGCGCCGGTCCTCTTCCAGGGCGACGCGGTCACGGTTTTCCTGACGATTCTGGGCCAGCAGGATCAGCGGCGCCGCGTAGGCGGCTTGGGTGGAAAAGGCTAGGTTGAGCAGGATGAACGGGTAGGGATCCCAGCGCCAGTGGGCCGCGAACAGGTTCAACCCGATCCAGATCAGCACCAACAGCGTTTGCAGCAGCAGGTAACGGCCGGTGCCGAAGAACCTTGCGATGCGTTCGGTGGTCTGCCCGACGGTCTCGGGGTCCAGCCGCGGCGTGAACCTGCGCGAGGTCCGCGGGGTGTACAGCCGCCGCGGCGCTGGGGGCTTGCTCACAGGGCTCCTCCGGGTTTGGCGGGTCGGCCGGCGGGGTCGAGTTGCTGCACGTCCACCCGCCAGTCCTGCGGCAACAGATGGTCGAGCAGGTCGTCGACCGTCACCGCGCCCAACAGATGGCTCTGGTCATCGACCACCGGCCCGCACACCAGGTTGTAGGCGGCGAAATAGCGCGTCACCGCGGCCAGCGGGGTGTCCGGCGTCAGCGTCAGCAGGTCGGTGTCCACGATCCCGCCCACCAGTTCGGCCGGCGGTTCGCGAAGCAGTCGCTGCAGTTGCACGCACCCCAGATAGTGGCCGGTCGGGGTGGCCGTCGGCGGACGTGCCACAAAGACCATGGACGACAGCGCGGGGGTCAGGTCGGGATCGCGGACCCGGGCCAGCGCTTCGGCAACCGACGTGTCCGGGGTGAGCACCACCGGATTCGAGGTCATCAACCCGCCCGCGGTGTCGGGCGAGTGCTTCAGCAGCCGCCGCACCGAATTGGAGTCGTCGGGATCCATGCGGGTCAGCAACGTCTCGGCGTCATTCGGATTCAGCACCCCGAGCAGGTCGGCGGCGTCGTCGGGATCCATCTCCTCGAGCACATCGGCAGCGCGATCGGTCCCCAGTTGGGACAAAACTTCAGCCTGATCCGATTCGGGCAGCTCCTGCAGAATGTCGGCCAGCCGTTCGTTGTCGAGCGCCCGGAACACCTCGTAGCGGCGTTTGGACGGCAGACCGCGGATGGCGTCGGCGACGTCGACCGGGCGCCGCCCCTCGAACTGGTCCAGCAGTTGTGCCACCGCCTGACCGGGCATGGCCAGGGCGGACGGCGTCAATCCGCGTACGTATTGCCAGTCCACGATATGTACCGGTCCGCGCCGACCCAGCCGTCGGTGGGTGCGGACGGCGACCCTGGTCACCAGCCAGTCGCGGGTTCGCGTTTGCTCGATGCCCAGGTCGGTCACCACCAGGTCGGCGCTGGCCAGCTCCGGCAGGGCAGGGTCGTTCACCTTGACCGGCGTGTCGAGCACTTGGCCGATCGCCAGGACCTCACCCGGCCGCTGTTCGAAGTGGCGTAACGACACGCTGCCGGTGGCGAGTGTCACCGCGTCAGGCTCGATCGCGGCGACTCGCAAGATCGGGATGAAGATGCTGCGGCGGGTCGCCAGGTCGACCACCAATCCCAGTACTCGCGGTTGCTGACGGACAATGCTGATGCTGATCACGACATCGCGAACCCGGCCGAAGGATTCGCCCAGCGGACCCAGCACCATCATCCGCGACAGCCGCGCCACATACACCCTGTTGACCGAGCCCATGATTGAGAGCGTAGGCAGCCCGACCGCAGGTGCTGACGGGTGCTAACGGGTTCTAACGGGACGGAATGCTGAAGATCGCGACGATCAGATAGACCAGCAGCGTCGCGACGCCGATGACGATGCCGGCAACCGCCAGGCCATAGCCGTCTTCTCGGGTTTGCTTGATCTGGTTGAGCGCGATCGTGCCCATCACGATGGACACGATCGAGCCGATGCAACAGAACACGCCCACGAACGATGACACCAGCGAGACGATCGCCATGGTGTTGGTGCCCGGCATCGCCGGTGCCGCCGGGGAGTAATAGCCGCCCATATAGTCCGGCGGCGGGTATGGCGGTGGGAAATTGCCGCCCGGGTAGGAGGGCGGCGGGTATGCGACTCCGCCGTACGGCGACGCCATGGGTGCGGGATACGGGCCCGGGTAATCTGCCTGCGGCGTGCCGTACGGCGAATATCCCGGCGGCGCATAGGTGGGCGGCGAAATCGGCGGCGGATACCCGGTCGCGTAGTCGGACGGATACCCCGCCGGGCCAAGCGGGCCGGGCGGATACCCGGGCGGAGGATACCCGGGTGGGTAGTCGGCGGCTGGCGACGATGCTCCCGGAGCCGCCCAAGGCGCGCCGAACATGGGGGAACCGGGCTGACCAGGGCTCTGCTCACCGGCCGCGGGAGGTGAGGTCGTGCCGTCGTGGGCACCCTCGTCGGGGGAGCCGCCGGAAGCTGTCATGGTGATCAACCTAGCCGACGGGACCTGGCCGACGCCCGGGCGCGGGCGGCGCCGGGCGCCCGTGAAATGACGGCAAACTTCTTCGTCGGGCAAGGCCCTCGCCAGGTGAAATATGGGTATTACCCGGTGCGAGCGGACCGGTTCGCGGTCGTCCTGATAATGCGCGGACGTCCCGAAGATGAAACGATGGCCAGGGCATAGCAGGGCAGAGGAGAATGAAGACCGATGACTAGCCCATTCCAGCCGGGACAAGTTCCCGGCGCGACACCGCCCACCGGGCCTGCTGGTCGACGGGTTGTGCCCGGATTGCCCACCCCGCCCAAAGGCTGGCCGGTCGGGTCCTATCCCACCTACGCCGAGGCGCAGCGCGCTGTCGACTACCTGTCGGAGCAGGAATTCCCGGTCCAGCAGGTGACCATCGTCGGTGTCGACCTGATGCAGGTGGAACGCGTGACGGGCCGGTTAACCTGGCCGAAAGTCCTCGGCGGGGGGGTGCTCAGCGGCGCTTGGCTCGGTCTGTTCATTGGCTTGGTGCTCGGCTTCTTCAGCCCCAATCCGTGGGCCGCGCTGGTCACCGGTTTGGTCGCCGGCGTTTTCTTCGGGCTGATCACCTCCGCGGTTCCGTATGCGATGGCGCGCGGCACCAGGGATTTCAGTTCCACCATGCAATTGGTGGCCGGCCGCTATGACGTACTCTGCGATCCGCAAAACGCGGAGAAGGCACGCGATCTGCTGGCGCGTTTGGCGATCTGACGCCGGTGCCGGTGGCAAAGGTGAGACGGCGGCTGGGCGCGGCCGTGCTGGCGGCGCTGACGGTCGCGTCCGCGGTCTCGGCCTGCGGGTCGCGCAGCCATGAACTGGTGCTCAGCTTCTACACCCCGGCCACCGACGGGGCGACGTTCACCGCTATTGCGCAACGCTGCACCGAGCAGGCCGCCGGCCGATACGTCATCGAGCACGTGAGCCTGCCCCGGTCACCTGACCAGCAGCGGCTCCAACTGGCCCGGCGGCTGACCGGAAACGACCACACCCTGGACGTGATGGCGATGGACGTCGTCTGGACAGCCGAGTTCGCCGAAGCCGGATGGACACTGCCGCTGTCGGAGGATCCCGCCGGGCTGACCGAGGCCGACGCCACCTCCGACACACTGCCGGGCCCGATCAGGACGGCCACCTGGAAGCACCGGCTGTACGCCGCACCCGTGACGACCAATACCCAATTGCTGTGGTACCGGCCGGATTTGGTGCCGCAGCCGCCGGGGAACTGGAACGGCATGCTGGCCGAGGCGGCCCGATTGCGCGCCGCCGGCCAACCGAGCTGGATCGCGGCGCAGGCCAATCAGGGTGAGGGTCTGGTGGTGTGGTTCAACACCGTGCTGACCAGCGTCGGCGGACAAGTGCTCGCCGAGGACGGCAAACGGGTCACCCTGACCGACAACCCCGCTCATCGGGCCGCCACCATCGCCGCGCTGCGGGTCCTGAAATCGGTGGCCACCGCACCCGGAGCCGACCCGTCGATCAGCCGCGCCGAGGAGGGAACCGCGCGGCTGGCGTTCGAACAGGGAAAGGCGGCCCTGGAGGTCAACTGGCCGTACGTGTTCGCCTCCATGCTGGAGAACGCGGTCAAGGGTGGGGTGCCGTTTCTGCCGCTCAACCGCCTTCCCGAGCTGGCTGGCAGCGTCAACGGCGTCGGCGCCTTCGTGCCCAGCGACCAACAGTTCCAGATTGCCTATCACGCCAGTCAGAAAGTGTTCGGTTTTGCGCCCTATCCCGGGGTCCTGCCGGGCCGGCCGGCCAAGGTGACGATCGGCGGCCTGAACCTGGCGGTGGCCAGCACGAGCCGCCATAAAGCCGAAGCATTCGAAGCCGTCCGATGCCTGCGCAACCTGCCGAACCAGAAGTACATCTCGATCCAGGGCGGTCTTCCCGCGGTACGCGCCTCGCTGTACTCCGACCCGCAGTTTCAGGCGAAGTATCCGATGTACGAGATCATCCGTCAGCAGCTCACCGACGCCGCCGTGCGGCCAGCGACGCCGGCCTACCAAGCGGTGTCGCTGCGGCTGGCGGCGGCGCTGAGTCCGGTCACCAAGATCGACCCGGAACGCACCGCCGACGACATCACCGCGCAGGTGCAAAAGGCCGTCGACGGCAAGGGCTTGCTGCCGTGACGCATGCTTTCGTGCGCTCGGGGAACCGCCGGGCCGAACAGCGGCTGGCGTTCCTTCTGGTGGCACCGGCGGCGCTGTTGATGTTGGCGGTGACGGCGTATCCGATCGGGTACGCGGTGTGGCTCAGCCTGCAGCGCAACAACCTGGCTACCCCCAGCGAGACGGCGTTCATCGGATTGGAGAACTACCGAACCGTTCTGACCGACCGGTATTGGTGGACGGCGCTGACGGTGACGCTGGCGATCACGGTGGTGTCGGTGACGCTCGAGTTTGTGCTGGGTTTGGCGCTGGCGCTGGTGATGCACCGCACGCTGATCGGCAAGGGGTTGGTGCGCACCGCGGTGCTGATCCCGTACGGAATCGTCACGGTGGTCGCGTCGTACAGCTGGTACTACGCCTGGACCCCGGGCACCGGATACCTGGCCAACCTGCTGCCGCACGGTAGCGCGCCGCTGACCCACCAGGTCCCGTCGCTGGGTGTCGTGGTGATTGCCGAGGTGTGGAAGACGACGCCGTTCATGTCGCTGCTGCTGCTGGCCGGGTTGGCGCTGGTGCCCGAGGATCTGTTGAAGGCCGCGCAAGTGGACGGGGCCGGCGCTTGGCGGCGGTTGACCAAGGTCATCCTGCCGATCATCAAGCCGGCGGTGGTGGTGGCACTGTTGTTTCGGACTCTGGACGCCTTTCGCATTTTCGACAACATCTATGTGTTGACCGCTGGCGAGAACAACACCGAGTCGGTGTCAATCCTGGGCTACGACAACCTGTTCAAAGGTTTCAACGTCGGTCTCGGCTCGGCGATCAGCGTGCTGATCTTCGGCTGCGTGGCCATCATCGCGCTGATGTTCGTCAAGTTGTTCGGCGCTCAACAACCAACAGAAGCTCCAGGGAGTGACGTGGATGGCCGCTGAGCCGTTGGGAGCCCGTCGGGCCATGTTTTGGGCTGTCGTTGACACAGTTGTCGTGGTGTATGCGTTGCTTCCGGTGCTGTGGATTTTCAGCTTGTCGCTCAAGCCGACGTCGACTGTCAAGGACGGCAAGCTGATTCCGTCGTCGGTGACCCTGGACAACTACCGCGGCGTATTCCGGGGCGAATTCTTCAGCTCGGCGTTGATCAACTCCATCGGAATCGGGTTGATCACCACGGTGATTGCGGTGCTGCTCGGTGCGATGGCGGCTTATGCTGTGGCCCGGCTGGAGTTTTCGGGCAAGCGGGTTCTGATCGGGGCCACCCTGCTGATCACCATGTTCCCGGCAATCTCGTTGGTGACACCGTTGTTCAACATCGAGCGCGCTGTCGGTCTGTTCGACACCTGGCCGGGCTTGATCCTGCCGTACATCACTTTCGCTCTGCCGCTTGCTATTTACACGCTGTCGGCATTCTTCCGGGAGGTCCCTTGGGATCTGGAGAAAGCGGCCAAGATGGACGGCGCCGCACCGGGGCAGGCCTTCCGTAAGGTGATCGCACCGCTGGCGGCTCCGGGGTTGGTGACCGCCGCGATTCTGGTGTTCATTTTCGCCTGGAACGAGCTGCTGCTCGCGCTGTCGCTGACCGCGACCAAGGCCGCGATCACCGCGCCGGTGGCGATCGCCAACTTCACCGGTAGTTCGCAGTTCGAGGAGCCGACGGGATCCATCGCGGCCGGAGCTATCGTGATCACGGTTCCGATCATCGTCTTCGTTCTCGTCTTCCAACGACGGATTGTCGCCGGCTTGACGTCCGGGGCTGTGAAGGGATAGGGCAATGGCCGAAATCGTGCTCGAGCATGTGAGTAAGAGTTATCCCAACGGCGCGACGGCGGTGGACGACCTCAGTCTCGCCATCGGCGACGGCGAATTCCTGATTCTGGTCGGGCCGTCCGGCTGTGGCAAGACCACCACCCTGAATATGATTGCCGGCCTAGAGGATATCTCGTCGGGAGAACTGCGCATCGATGGTCAGCGGGTCAACGAGAAGGCGCCCAAAGACCGCGATATCGCCATGGTGTTCCAGTCGTATGCGCTCTATCCACATATGACCGTGCGGCAGAATATCGCGTTTCCGTTGACGCTGGCCAAGATGAAGAAGGCCGACATCGCGCAGAAGGTCTCCGAGACGGCCAAAATCCTTGACCTGACCGACCTTCTGGATCGCAAGCCTTCACAGTTGTCGGGCGGGCAACGCCAGCGGGTCGCGATGGGCCGGGCGATCGTGCGTCACCCCAAGGCCTTCCTGATGGACGAGCCGCTGTCCAATCTGGACGCCAAACTCCGGGTACAGATGCGCGGCGAGATCGCCCGGCTGCAGAAGAGGCTGGGCACCACCACCGTCTACGTCACCCACGACCAGACCGAGGCCATGACGCTGGGGGATCGAGTGGTGGTGATGCACGGCGGTGTTGCGCAGCAGATCGGTACGCCCACAGAGCTTTACGAGCATCCGGCCAACGTATTCGTGGCGGGCTTCATCGGCTCACCGACGATGAATTTCTTTCCCGCGACGCTGACGTCGATCGGGCTCACCCTGCCCTTCGGTGAGGTGACACTGGCACCGGACGTGCAAGAGCGGATCGCCGCTCGCGCGAAAACCAAGAACGTCATCGTCGGTGTGCGGCCGGAGCATATTCAGGACGCCGCAGTGATCGATGCCTACCAACGCATCAAGGCGCTCACCTTTCAGGTCGGCGTCGATTTGGTCGAATCGTTGGGGGCGGACAAATACGTCTACTTCACCACCTCGGCTCCGGCCGTGCACTCGGCGCAACTGGATGAGCTGGAGGCGCAGGGGGAAATGCGCGAAAACCAATTCGCGGCAAGAGTTTCCGCGGAATCGAAGGCGGCGATCGGACAGCCGCTCGAGTTGGCGTTCGACACCACCAAACTGACCGTTTTCGACGCCGAGTCCGGTGTCAATCTGACCGTCCCCGCGTCCTGACGGCGGGTCGAGTATGCGTCCTGGGCTCTGACGGCGTGGTCGAGTGTGCGTCCTGGGCGGGCGGTGTGGTCGAGTGCGCGTCCTGGGCGTCCAGCGTGCATCCAGGGCGGCAGAATCGCGAGAAGGACGCCGTGGACGCACACTCGACGCCGTGGACGCGCACTCGCTTGTGCTACAGCCAGTTCCGGTTGCGGAAGCTGAGGTAAAGGACCAGGCAGACGACGACCATGCTGCTGATCACCGCCGGGTAGCCCCATCTCGAGTTCAATTCGGGCATGAAGTGGAAGTTCATACCGTAGATGCCGGCGATCATGGTCGGCACCGCGATGATGCCGGCCCAGGCCGAGATCTTACGCATGTCGGAGTTCTGTTGCATACCGACACGGGCCAGCGCGGCCTGCACCAGCGAGTTGAGCATGTCGTCATAGCTGGCGATCTGCTCGGCGGCCTCGGTCTGGTGATCGGCGACGTCGCGCAGGTAACGGCGGACTTCCTTGGAGATCACGTCCTTGTTCTCGGTTTGCATCCGCTGGAACGCCGTCGACAGTGGGTTGACGCAGCGGCGCAGCTCCAGCACCTCGCGCTTGAGCAGATAGATTGGTTCGACGTCGAGCTTGCTGCCGGGCGCGAAGGCCACTTCCTCGATGCTGTCGATGTCGGTTTCGATCAGCGACGTGACCGCCAGGTAATGGTCGACGACGTAGTCGGCGATGGCGTGCATCACCGCGTACGGTCCCAGCCGCAGGTGTTCGGGATCGGCGTCCATCCGCTTGCGCACCTCAGACAGGCCGCCGTGTTCGCCATGGCGGACCGTGATCACGAAGTCGTTGCCGACAAAGATCATGATCTCGCCGGTTTCGACGATCTCGCGGGCGAGCACCACCGAGTCGTGCGGTACGTAGTTGACGGTCTTCAGTACGAGAAACAGGGTCTCGTCGTAACGCTCCAGCTTGGGCCGTTGGTGGGCGTGCACGGCGTCCTCGACTGCCAGCGGGTGCAGCCCGAAAATGTCGGCCACGTCCTGCATTTGCTGCTGGTCGGGCTCGTGCAGCCCGATCCACACGAAGGCCTGCTGACCCGACTGTTCCCGCTCCCGCACTTCCCGCGATGCGTCGGTATAGGCGTACTTGCCGGGCATCCGCCGGCCGTCGACGTAGACACCGCAATCAACCAACGCCTGTGCCGCCGGACTGCGGGTGGGGTGGACGTGCTGCGGCCGCGATCGCGCGACCGTCCGCAGCGATTCGGGCAGCGCGTCAAATCCTTGAAACATCCTCAGTCTCCGATCGCAGCGCAGGTCTGACCGGGCGGTGGTCCATGCTACGCCGTTTTGCCACGTCAGCGTGGTAGCAGCGGTGTCGGCGCGGGTCCGGAGATTTCCGGTGCGGCCGGTGCGCTAGTTTCGACCCGACACATCACCACCGTGAAACCCTGTTACGCAGATATCTCCACAAGGAGCGAACCGACGTGAGCGCAAGTCCCCTCAAGGTCGCCGTCACCGGTGCTGCCGGCCAGATCGGCTACAGCCTGTTGTTCCGCCTGGCCAGCGGCTCGCTGCTGGGTCCCGACCGCCCGATCGAGCTACGGCTGCTCGAGATCGAGCCGGCGCTCAAGGCGCTCGAGGGTGTGGTGATGGAACTCGACGACTGTGCGTTCCCGCTGCTGGCCGGCGTCGAAATCGGCGCGGACGCCAACAAGATCTTCGACGGCGTAAGCCTGGCCCTGCTCGTCGGCGCCCGCCCGCGCACCAAGGGCATGGAACGCGGTGACCTGCTCGAGGCCAACGGCGCCATCTTCACCGCGCAGGGCAAGGCTCTCAACGAGGTCGCCGCCGCCGACGTGCGGATCGGCGTGACCGGCAACCCGGCCAACACCAACGCGCTGATCGCGATGAGCAATGCCCCCGACATTCCGCGCGAGCGCTTCACCGCGCTGACCCGTCTCGACCACAACCGGGCGATCTCGCAGCTCGCCAAGAAGACCGGCGTCAAAGTCACCGACATCACGAAGATGACGATCTGGGGCAACCACTCGGCCACCCAATACCCCGACGTGTTCCACGCCGAAATCGGCGGCAAGAACGCGGCCGAGGTGGTGGGCGACCAGGCCTGGATCGAGAACGACTTCATCCCGACCGTCGCCAAGCGCGGCGCGGCTGTCATCGAAGCGCGCGGGGCGTCCTCGGCCGCCTCGGCCGCCTCGGCCACCATCGACGCCGCCCGCGACTGGCTGCTGGGCAGCCCCGAAGGCGACTGGGTGTCGATGGCGGTCTTCTCCGACGGTTCCTACGGCGTGCCGGAGGGTCTGATTTCGTCATTCCCCGTGACCACCAAGGACGGCGACTGGACGATCGTCCAAGGACTGGAGATCGACGACTTCTCCCGCGGCAAGATCGACGCGTCCACCGCCGAGCTCGCCGATGAACGCAGCGCGGTCACCGGGCTCGGCCTGATCTAAGCGGTTTTCCCGCTAGACGTCCATAACCTGTTGCGGCCGGCGGTGCCGGGCGTTCCCGGTCCGTCCGTTCCGTCGGGCGGGCCGTCGGGACCGGGTAGGGACCCCCTGCGTCCCATGCACGCCACCGGCGCCGTCGGCACCGTGCGTTCCGCGCCGAAAATCGGCTCGGTGTGAGTGGTTCTCGGTGACCGCCGAACCGCCCGGCCCAGGAGTAGACTCCGGACCGGGCGCAGTACCCTGATGCGGTGCCAAGAATCGTGCCGCCGCAGATCGCCATCGGAAACGACGAGATCTTCGAGGCCCACGTAGCGGGAAAGCTTTCGGTAGCACTGAAGGCGCCGCTGGACACCCAGCGGGCTCTGTCGATCGCCTATACGCCGGGCGTGGCGCAGGTAAGCCGCGCGATCGCCGCCGAGAAGACGTTGGCCGCGCGCTACACCTGGGCGAACCGGCTGGTGGCCGTCGTCAGCGACGGCAGCGCGGTGCTCGGCCTCGGCGACATCGGGCCTGCTGCGTCGCTGCCGGTGATGGAGGGCAAGTGCGCCTTATTCCAGGCGTATGGCGGGCTGAACGCGATCCCGATCGTGCTGGACACCAAGGATCCCGACGAGATCGTCGAAACCCTGGTGCGGTTGCGGCCGACGTTCGGCGCCGTGAACCTGGAGGACATCTCCGCGCCCCGCTGCTTCGAGATCGAGCGACGGCTCATCGAGGCGCTGGACTGCCCGGTGATGCACGACGACCAGCACGGCACGGCGATCGTCGTGCTGGCCGCGCTGATGGGTGCCACCAAGTTGCTCGGCCGCGACATGTCCTCGTTGCGGGTGGCGGTGTCGGGCGCCGGGGCCGCGGGTGTCGCGTGCACAAATCTCCTTCTGGCCATGGGTGTTTCGGACATCACGGTGCTGGACTCGCGTGGCATCCTGCACGCCGGGCGCGACGACATGAACAGCGTCAAGGTCGATCTGGCGCAACGCACCAACCCCGGCGGTCTCACCGGCGGCCTGGTCGAGGCGCTCGAGGGCGCCGACGTGTTCCTGGGGGTGTCGGCGGGCGTGGTGCCCGAGGAGTTGATCGCCACCATGGCGCCGGGCGGGATCGTCTTCGCGCTGTCCAACCCGGACCCGGAAATACACCCCCAGGTCGCGGCCAAGTACGCGGCGGTGGTGGCCACCGGCCGTAGCGACTTCTGCAACCAGATCAACAACGTGCTGGCCTTCCCGGGCGTGTTCCGTGGTGCGCTGGACGCCGGGGCACGCCAGATCACCGAAAAGATGATGGTGGCCGCGGCCGAGGCGATCTACTCCGTCGTCAGCGACGATCTTGCCCTCGACCGGATCGTTCCCAGCCCACTGGACCTGCGCGTCGGGGATGCGGTGGCCAAGGCGGTGGCTCTCGCGGTGGAGCCCTCAGACATCGCGGGGTGAGGATCGGCAGGCTGGCCCCGCTGCTACTCGCGGCCGTGTTCGCGATGGCCGGCTGCGCGGCCAACACCGGCGAAAGTGACTCCGAGCTGGTGGTCGGAGCCAGGCCCGGCTCCGAATCGGTGCTGCTGGCCGACATCTACGTGGCCGCGCTGCGGTCGTACGGTTTTGCCGCGCGCGGCGAAACGGCCGACGACCCGATGGTGAAACTGGACTCCGGGGCGTTCGCCGTCGTGCCGGCGTTCACCGGCCAGATGTTATGGACGCTGCAACCCGACGCTTCGGCGCTCTCCGACAAGGCCGTGTACCAGGCGATGCTCGCCGCGCTACCCGAGGGCGTCGCAGCCGGCGACTACACCACCGCGGCCGAGGACAAACCCGCAGTCATGGTGACGCCGGCGACCTCGACGGCCTGGGGCGGCAGCGAGCTGGACTTGTTGCCGCCCCATTGTGACGGACTGCTCGTCGGGATGGTCACCGGAGTCGACACGCCTTCACGGGTGGGATCCTGCCGGCTGCCGGCGCCGCGGGAATTCGCGGATGACGCAACGATGTTGGCGGCGCTGCGGGCAGGACAGCTGACCGCGGCCTGGACCACCACCGCCAACCCCGCCAATCCCGCCGATCTGGTGGTGCTCAATGACGGAAAAGACGCGCTGATCCGGGCCGAGAACGTGGTGCCGCTGTATCGCCGCAACGTGCTGACTGATCGGCAACGGCTGGCGATCAACGAGGTAGCCGGTGTGCTGGACACCGCCGCCCTGACCGACATGCGCCGGCAGGTGGCGGGCGGCGCCGATCCACAGGCGGTGGCCGGTGCGTGGTTGGCCGAGCACCCGCTGGGCCGCTGAACATCGTGCTTACGGCATCGAGCCTGCGCTCAGGGACACCAGACTGAGCGACCCAAAGGGCGCGCTGAGCGCAGGCTTCGATGTCGACTCCGCAGGGTCAGCGATGCGGCGCCGGGATCAACTTTCCGAATAGCGGCATGAACAGCCGCTGATACCCCGAGCCGGTCACCCGCACCACCAGGTCCAAAATCTTGGCGTCCGCGCCGACGAGCACGCGCGCCCGGTTCTTGCGCACCGCTTCCAGGATGATCTTGGCGGCCCGTTCCGGGCTGGTATGCGCCGCGCGCTTGTCGAACATCCGGGCCAATTCGGCGGCATCCAGCCCTTCGGCGGCGGTGGCGTTACGCGCGATCGCGGTCTTGATCCCGCCCGGGTGTACGGTGGTCACCCCGACCGGATGGCCGGCCAGGATCATCTCTTGGCGCAGCGCCTCGGTGAAGCCGCGGACGGCGAACTTCGCCGCGTTGTAGGCCGCTTGCCCGGCGCACGAGAACAACCCGAACACGCTGGAGATGTTGACGACGTGGCCGTCCCCGGAGGCGATCAGGTACGGCAGGAAAGCCTTGGTGCCGTTCAGGACGCCGCCGAAATCGACGTCCATCACCCGGTCGATGTCTTTGAATTCGCAGACCTCGATGTCGCCGGTGTGGCCGATACCGGCGTTGTTGTAGATCTGGTTCACCTTGCCGAAATGCTCGTTGACCGCGTCGGCATAGGCCAGAACGGCCTCGCGTTCGGTCACGTCAAGCCGATCGGCCTTGACCGGGGCGCCGATCGCCTTCAGCATTTCCTCGGTCTCCGCCAGTCCCTCGACATTGACATCGCTGATCGCCAGGCTGGCCCCGGAGCGACCCAGTTCCAGGGCCAACGCTCGCCCGATGCCCGAACCCGCGCCGGTAACCACGGCGACTTTTCCGGCGAACCCCTGCATTGAGCACCCTCCCTCTGTCGGCTTTCGTCGAGGTTAACCGGTACCGCAGGTACCCGTCCGCAAGGGGGACGCCCAACCCCGCCGTTCCGGCGCACGCTCGCGCTGACCGACTTACCCGAATGCCGTGTCCAGGATCTCCTGCTGCTCGACGGCATGCACCTTCGACGAACCCGACGACGGCGCCGACATCGCCCGGCGCGAAATCCTCTTGAGTCCGGTCAGCTTGTCGGGCAACAACTCTGGCAGCTCCAGGCCGAACCGTGGCCACGCGCCCTGATTAGCCGGCTCCTCCTGCACCCAGAAGTACTCGGTGGCGTTGGCGTAGCGGTCCAGCGTCTCGTTGAGACGGCGTTTGGGTAGCGGGGCCAGCTGCTCGATGCGCACAATCGCGATGTCGTCGCGGTTGTCCTTGGCCTTGCGTGCGGCCAGCTCGTAATAGATCTTGCCGCTGGTCAGCAGGATCCTCCGGACCTTACTGCGGTCGCCGATGCCGTCTTCGTAGGTGGGTTCTTCCAGCACCGAACGGAACTTGATCTCGGTGAAGTCCTTGATGTCGCTGACCGCTGCCTTGTTGCGCAGCATCGACTTCGGTGTGAACACGATCAGCGGGCGCATGATCCCGTCCAGGGCGTGCCGGCGCAACAGGTGGAAGTAGTTCGACGGGGTCGACGGCACCGCGATCGTCATCGACCCCTCCGCCCACAGTTGCAGGAAGCGCTCGATGCGGCCGGAGGTGTGGTCGGGCCCCTGTCCCTCGTGTCCGTGCGGCAGCAGCAGCACCACATTGGACAACTGGCCCCACTTGGCCTCGCCGGAGCTGATGAATTCGTCGATGATCGACTGAGCACCGTTGACGAAGTCGCCGAACTGCGCCTCCCACAGCACCAGGGCATCGGGGTTGCCCACGGTGTAGCCGTATTCGAAGCCGACGGCGGCATACTCCGACAACGGCGAGTCGTAGACCAGGAATTTGCCGCCGGTGGGGGTGCCGTCTTTGTTGGTGGCCAGCAGCTGCAGCGGCCAGAACTCCTTGCCGGTATTGCGGTCGATGATCACCGAATGCCGTTGGGAGAACGTGCCGCGGCGGGTGTCCTGCCCGGACAGCCGCACCAGCTTGCCCTCGGCCACCAGCGACCCCAACGCCAGCAGCTCGGCGAACGCCCAGTCGATCTTGCCTTCGTAGGCCATTTCCCGGCGCTTTTCCAGCACCGGTTGGACGCGCGGATGTGGGGTGAAGCCGTCGGGGAAGGCCAGGAACGCATCGCCGATGCGGGCCAGCAGCGCCTTGTCCACCGCGGTGGCCAGGCCGCGCGGAACCTGCTGCTCGGACTCCACCGACATGCTCGGGTGCACGGCGTGTTTCTCCAGCTCGCGGACCTCGTTGAAGACCCGTTCCAGCTGGCCCTGGTAGTCGCGCAGCGCGTCCTCGGCTTCCTTGAGCGAGATGTCGCCGCGGCCGATCAGGGCTTCGGTGTAGCTCTTGCGGGCCCCGCGCTTGGTGTCGACGACGTCGTACATGTAGGGGTTGGTCATCGACGGGTCGTCGCCCTCGTTGTGCCCGCGGCGCCGGTAGCACAGCATGTCGATGACGACGTCCTTGTGGAATTGTTGCCGAAAGTCCACGGCCAGCCGAGCCACCCACTCGCACGCCTCCGGGTCGTCGCCGTTGACGTGGAAGATCGGCGCGCCAATCATTTTCGCGACGTCGGTGCAGTACTCGCTGGAGCGCGAATACTCCGGCGCGGTGGTGAAGCCGATCTGGTTGTTGACGATGATGTGGATGGTGCCGCCGACCCGGTAGCCGGGCAGGTTCGTCAGGTTCAACGTCTCTGCGACCACACCCTGGCCGGCGAAGGCGGCATCCCCATGCAGCATCATCGGCACCACCGAGAAGCGCTGTTCGCCGTCGGAATCCAACAGATCCTGCTTGGCCCGGACCAGACCCTCCAGCACCGGGTCCACGGCCTCCAGGTGTGACGGGTTGGCGGTCAGCGACACCTGAATGTCGTTGTCGCCGAACATCTGCAGGTACACGCCGGTGGCGCCGAGGTGGTACTTGACGTCGCCGGAGCCGTGGGCCTGTGACGGGTTCAGGTTGCCCTCGAACTCGGTGAAGATCTGCGAGTACGGCTTGCCGACGATGTTGGCCAGCACGTTGAGCCGGCCGCGGTGCGGCATTCCGATGACCACCTCGTCGAGGCCGTGCTCGGCGCACTGGTCGATCGCCGCGTCCATCATCGGGATCACGCTTTCGGCCCCCTCCAGCGAGAACCGCTTCTGCCCGACGTATTTGGTCTGCAGGAACGTTTCGAACGCCTCGGCGGCGTTGAGCTTGCTCAAGATGTATTTCTGTTGGGCCACAGTCGGTTTGACGTGTTTGGCCTCGACCCGCTGCTGCAGCCACTGCTGTTGTTCGGGCTCGAGGATGTGGGTGTACTCCACGCCGACGTGGCGACAGTAGGCGTCGCGCAGTATCGAGAGCACGTCGCGCAGCTTCATATAGGGCGATCCGCCGAAGCAGCCGTCGACCTTAAACAACCGGTCGAGGTCCCACAGCGTCAGCCCGTGGGAGCACACGTCAAGGTCGGGGTGGCTGCGGAACCGGGTCTTGTCCAGCCGCAGCGGGTCGATGTCGGCCATCAGGTGGCCGCGGTTGCGGTAGGCGGCGATGAGTTCGATGACCCGGGGGTTCTTGTCGACGATCGAGTCCGGGTTGTCCGGGCGCCAGCGCACCGGTAGGTAGGGGATGCCCAGCTCGCGGAAGATCTCGTCCCAGAAGTCGTCGGCGAGCAGCATCTGGTGGATGATGCGCAGGAAGTCCCCTGATTCCGCGCCCTGGATGATGCGGTGGTCGTAGGTCGACGTCAGCGTGATCAGTTTGCCGATTCCCAGTTCGGCGATGCGCTCCTGGCTGGCCCCCTGAAACTCAGCCGGGTATTCCATGGCCCCGACGCCGATGATGGCGCCCTGGCCGGCCATCAGCCGCGGCACCGAGTGCACGGTGCCGATGGTGCCGGGGTTGGTCAGCGAAATCGTCACGCCGGCAAAGTCTTCGGCGGTCAGCTTGCCGTCGCGGGCGCGGCGCACGATGTCTTCATACGCGGTGACGAACTGGGCGAATCGCATGGTCTCGCACCGCTTGATGCCGGCCACCACCAGTGAACGTTTGCCGTCTTTGCCCTGCAGGTCGATCGCCAGACCAAGGTTGGTATGGGCCGGGGTGACGACATTCGGCTTGCCGTCGACCTCCGCGTAATGCCGGTTCATGTTGGGGAACTGCTTGACCGCTTGTACCAGGGCATAGCCCAGCAGGTGGGTGAATGAGATCTTGCCGCCGCGATTTCGCTTGAGCTGGTTGTTGATCACGATCCGGTTGTCGATCAACAGCTTGGCCGGGACGGCACGGACACTGGTCGCCGTCGGCACGTCCAGCGACGCCGACATGTTCCTGACGACGGCCGCGGCGGCCCCTCGCAGCACCTGCAGTTCGTCGCCCTCGGCCGGCGGCGGCGCAGCGGCCTTGGCCGGCGCAGCGGCGGGTGAGCCGTTGCCCGCGCCGGCGGCGCCGGCCGGCTTTGCCGCGGGCCGGGCGGGCTCTGCCGCGGGCCGGACGGGCTCGGCCGGCGGGGCGGTCGCAACGGGCTGGTCGTCGGCCGGGGCGCTCTGAGCCGGCTCGGGGTTGTAGTCAACCAGGAACTCGTGCCAGCTCGGATCGACCGAGGAGGGGTCGTCGCGGAACTTGCGGTACATCTCCTCGACCAGCCATTCGTTTTGCCCGAACGGTGAACTTATGTTGGCCACGGCCGCTGCTCGCCTCGATTCTCTGTTCTTGACGTCCTACAAGCGCCATGGCGCGACGCCTGCGATTTCTTGCCCGCCCCGGCTGATGGGGCACCTCATATCCTTGGCGGTCCGGCACGCTTCCGCCTCATAAAGGCTAACGCTTTGCTGGCGATTCGCCAGAGACACCCGGGCCGGCCCGGCCGCTAGCTGGCGTCCCGAACAGTCGGCAGTACATACAGGGTGACCGGCCAGCGAACCGGCGGCGCGCCGAACGCCGAACGCGCATTGCGGACCAGCTTCTTGCCCACCAATCGGTTGCCGATGGCGCCGATGACAGCGCCGATGCCGACCGGCAACAGCTTGCCGAACATCAGCGCCCCGCGCTTCAGCGCGAACCTCTTGGCGAAATACTTGAACATCCGGGTGTTGAACTTCGATACCGCCGGAAGTGGCAGCGACGCAACGCTTTCCGAGACCCAGCCGCCGCTGGTGCGTCCGGAACCCATCAGCTCGGCCACCGCACCCTTGCTGCTGTCGCCGACCAGCACCGCCAACACCAGGGCACGACGCCGCTCCCGGTGGTCGAGCGGAATGCCGTGGACCGAGGCCAGAGCCAGCACCAGCAGCGCGGCGGCCTCGAGGAACATCGCGGTCTCGCCCGCGGCCGCCAGCAGCGCGGCCAGGGTGCCGATTCCGGGCAGGGTGGCGACCATACCGATGGCCGCCCCACTGGCCGTCACGGCGGCCACGAAGCGCTTCTCGATCTTGGCGACAATCTCGGCCGGGCTGGCAGCCGGGTGTGCCCGACGCAGCCGGGCCACGTAGGCCTCGGCCGCCGGGGCCTGGATATGTGAGCTGCGTTCGATGATTTGTGCCAACGCCCGCGAGGACGCTTTGGGCCGGCCCGCGCCGGCCGGGTGCTCGTCGGGAACGGATCTCTTGGATCGTCGAGCGCTCATGTTGCCTCTCCTGAGAACGGCGTACCTTCAGGCTAGCGCCCGTCGCACGAATTGCGGACCGAGCGGGAGTCACACCTGCAGGGTGTTCAGGTGCATCGCGGTCGATATGGCGCTCCGGAATAATGCACGTGGATTCGGTAGCCGAAACGAGGTGGGTAGATGACGACGGCCACGAGCCGGATGCCCGCAGCCAGCTACTCGCGGAGCCCGTGGAACGCGCTGTGGTCGATGATGATCGGCTTTTTCATGATCATGCTCGATTCGACAATCGTCGCCATCGCCAACCCGACCATCATGGCGGTGCTGCACGTCGGCTATGCCACCGTGGTCTGGGTGACCAGCGCCTACCTGCTGGGGTATGCGGTGGTATTGCTGGTGGCCGGCCGACTCGGCGACCGGTTCGGGCCCAAGAACCTTTACCTGACCGGACTGGCGGTGTTCACCGCCGCATCGATGTGGTGCGGCTTGTCGGGCAGTGCCGGCGCGCTGATCACCGCTCGAGTGGTGCAGGGTGTGGGCGCCGGGCTGCTTACCCCGCAGACGTTGTCGATCATCACCCGGACCTTTCCCGCTGCCCGCCGCGGTGTCGCGATGAGCATGTGGGGGGCGACTGCCGGCGTCGCCAGCCTGGTCGGGCCGCTGGCCGGGGGGGCACTGGTCGGCGGGCTGGGTTGGGAGTGGATCTTCTTCGTCAACATCCCGATCGGCGTACTCGGCCTGGCGCTGGCGGCCTGGCTGGTCCCGGTCTTGCCGGTCCGGACACAGCGGTTCGACCTGATCGGGGTGGCGTTGTCCGGAATCGGGATGTTCTTGCTTGTTTTCGGGCTACAGGAGGGTCAATCCGCCGGGTGGCAACCGTGGATCTGGGCGGTGCTCGTCGCCGGCCTGGGATTCATGTCGGCGTTCGTCTACTGGCAATCGCTCAACCGGCGCGCGGCGCTGATCCCGCTGGAGATCTTCCGGGACCGCGACTTCAGCCTGTGCGCCGTCGGGGTGGCCGTCACCGCGTTCGCGACCACGGCGATGATGCTGCCGCTGATCTTCTATGCGCAGTCGGTGTGCGGGCTGTCGCCCATTCGCGCCGCGCTACTGATCGCACCGGTGGCGATCAGTAGCGGCGTGCTCGCACCGTTCGTCGGCCGTATCGTCGACACGTCGCACCCACTGCCGGTGGTCGGGTTCGGCTTTTCGGCACTGGCGATCGCGATGACCTGGCTGTCCATCGAGATGGAACCGGACACCCCTGTCTGGCGGCTGGTGTTGCCGTTTTGCGTGATAGGCGTCGGGATGGCGTTCGTCTGGTCGCCGTTGGCCGCCACCGCCACCCGCAATCTGCGGCCCGACCAGGCCGGCGCGAGCTCCGGCGTCTACAACGCCACCCGGCAGCTCGGGGCGGTGCTGGGCAGCGCCAGCATGGCGGCGTTCATGACGTCGCGGATCAGCGCCGAGATGCCGCCCCCGCCTGACGGGGCGCCCGGGTTCGGCGGAGATGGTGGCGGCCTGCAGTTGCCCGAGTTCGTGCGCGCGCCGTTCTCGGCCGCCATGTCGCAGTCGATGCTGCTGCCCGCGTTCATCGCCTTGTTCGGAATCGTGGCCGCGCTGTTCCTGGTCGGCGGCATGGGTGCGACGGCCTCGCGCCGGCTGCTGTCGCAACAGGACCATGGCGACGACTATGGCGACGACGATCAGGACGCGGACCAGGATTTCGATGACGACGACGATTACGTCGAATACATCCTGCAACCGGAACCCGATCGGTGGCACCGGTCGGATGGCGAAATCCCTTGGGCTTATGGGCAATCGCGCGGCGAACCGGTTGACGTGCCCGCCGAGGTCGTGCGCAACGGCTCACACGTCGACTCGTCGCCGCAGACATCGACCTCATCGCTGCTCGGGTCAGGCCAGGCCTACCGCGCGCATTACCTCGACGATCCACACGGCCCCGCCGGCTAGCGTTTTCTCCGGTGTGATCAGCCGGCCGCGTTATTTCGGTTCGGCGCTGCAATGTCGCGCAATGACGCTGCACAGCAATATGCCATCAGCGGCTCGGCCAGCGGTGTGCACATGGGGTGGAGTGACCCTTTGTCTCTCCTGGAAATAGGACCGCCACGCCCGCTGGAGCGGCCGTGGCGGCAACCCATAATAGAATTTGATTCTGCGAAAAACTGCCCCTACGCTGCGCCAAGGCGCGACGTACGAAGATTTCATCCTGGCATCGATTCGGTCAATATCGAGCAGCTTGAAAAGCAATGCTAAGCATTCGGCAAAGGCGTGATTTCGAGAATTAGAAGATTACCCGCCGATATCGGTTCGAGAAAGATCCGGCAGCTGTGAGCAAAATATCACCGGCCGGGGTCATACGTTAGGCCGATGCCAAATTCAATTCGATGCGAATTACGAAAACTCTGGCAACCATCGCTTGTCGCCGTCTTGTCGATGCTTCTCGTGGCCGTCTGCGTTGTCGTGGTCACTCCGGTGGCCCGAGCTGCCGGCGTGACGGCGAAGCTGGCGGTGACATCGCAATGGAGTACCGGCTTTGTCGCCAACTACACGATCTCCAATTCGGGTGCGACTGCGCTGTCCGACTGGAAGGTCGAGTTCGACCTTCCCGCAGGCGAATCCATCACCAATGCGTGGAGCACCAAACTCGCCCAGTCCGGCACGCATTACACGCTGACCCCCGAAGACTGGACGCGAACGATCGCACCCGGCGGTTCGGTCACCGTCGGGTTCCAGGCCGCCCAGACCGGAACGTATTCACCGCCGGCGAACTGCCTGGTCAACGGACAGCCGTGCGCCGGTGTCGGGGCGACCGCCACCACGACCCCGACCACCCCGACCGCCAGTCCGGCCACAACCTCCACCAGCCCGGCAACCACTACCGCGCCGGCCGGGACTGCCGGCGCCTACACCGCCGCCTTCGCCAAGACCAGCGACTGGGGCAACGGTTTCAACGGCAACTTCACGATCACCAACCCCGGCCCGACGCCACTGAGCGACTGGAAGCTCGAGTTCGACATGCCGGCCGGCCAGACCCTGACCAGCGCCTGGAACGCCAAGCTTGCCGCGCAGGGAACCCATTACGTGCTCACGCCGGAGGATTGGACGCGCACGGTGGCCGCCAACGGGGGCACGGCAAGCCTGGGCATGCAGGGCGCATACGCGGGTAGCTTCGCCGCGCCGACGAACTGCACCCTCAACGGCCAGCCCTGCTCGGGCAGTGGCGTCACACCACCCCCGACGACGAGCACGACCACGCCGACCACCACCCCGCCCGTCACCCCTGGCGGGGCAACGCCGGCGCGATTCGCCCCCTATGTCGATATGACGCTCTACCCGCAGTTCGACTATGCGTCGGCCACCCGCACGGGCGGGCTCAGGCACGTGACGCTGGGCTTCATCGTCAGCGGCGCACCGTGCACGGCATCATGGGGCACCTACTACGGGCTCAAGGACCAGTGGGTCACCTCGGCGATCGGAGCGCTGACCGCTGGCGGCGCCGACGCGATCGTCTCTTTCGGCGGAGTCGCCAACCAGGAGCTGGCGCTGACCTGCACCAGCGTCGATGCGCTTGTTGCGCAATACAAGTCGGTGATCGACGCCTATGGGATCCGCGATCTGGACTTCGACATCGAGGGTGCGGCCCAGAATGACGTCGCATCACTGACCCGCCGGTCTCAGGCGATCGCCAAGTTACAGGCGGACAGCAGGGCCGCCGGTAACCCGGTGCGCGTCTCGTTCACCCCGCCGGTGCTGCCGACCGGTCTGACCGCCGACGGGTTGCGGGTGGTGCAGAACGCCATTGCCAACGGTGCGGACATCGGCCAGGTGAACGTGATGGCGATGGACTATTACGACCCGGCCTTCGATTACAGCGGAAAGATGGGCGACCTCGCGATTCAGGCGGCCCAGCGGGTCCACGATCAGCTGGCTCCGCTGTATCCGTCGAAGTCCGACGCCCAGGTCTGGGCGATGGTGGGGGTGACACCGATGATCGGCGTCAACGATGACCTCCGGGAGGTGTTCACCGTGGCCGACGCCGACAAGCTGACGGCCTTTGCCCGGCAGAAGGGTCTTGGCCGGCTTGCCATGTGGTCGGCCAACCGCGACTCACAATGCCCGCCCGGAACTCCGCAACCGTCGAATACCTGCAGCGGTGTGACCCAAACCGCTTGGGCCTTCTCGAGTTCTTTCAAACAGTTCGGGGGGTGATCCACGCCGCTTGATTAGGTGGCCCCCCGGCTAACTATGGGCGGCCGCGAGGTCAATGCCAGGAAGGCTCCCAAGTCGATCAATCCCGCGGGTGTGGTCGGCAGATATTGGGTCAGTAACTCGGAGCGCACGACGACCGCCGCGTACTGCGCCCGGCTGATGGCCACATTGAGCCGATTCCTGTTGAGCAGGAACGATATGCCGCGGGGCACGTCGTCTGCCGAAGAGGCCGTCATCGAGATGAAGACGACGGGCGCCTGCCCGCCCTGGAACTTGTCGACGGTGCCGACCCGGATTGCGTCCAGGCCGGCGGACCTCAACCGCTGCCGCAGCAATCCCACTTGGGCGTTGTACGGCGCCAGCACCAGCAGGTCGGAAGCCGCCAACGGCCGCGTGCCGCCCTCGTCGGTCCACGACCGTCCGAGCAGCGCCCGGATCTCGGTCAGTATCGCCTCGGCCTCCTCTGGGCTCTCGGTCGAATTACCTTGGTGCGCGACGGAAAGCACATGCACGCCGGGCTGGTAGCCGGCAACGCGACGGGCGGCGGTGGGCTCGGCGTGAGACTGTAGTCTGCCTTCGTAGGACAGCATCGAAACGGCCGCGCAGACCGCCGGATGCATTCGGTAGGAGCGGTCCAGAAAATAGCCACGTTCGTCGGGCAGGGTGCGCTGCCCGTCGACCAGCCATTCCAGCGCCGAGGCGTCGACTGGTTCGGGATGAGCGCCCTGGCTGACCTGAGGAAGCTGTTGCGGGTCGCCGAGCAACAACATGTTCGTCGCCGCCGGCGCCACCGCGATGGTGTTGGCCAGACTGAATTGGCCGGCCTCGTCGATCACCAGCAGATCCAGGCCGCCGCGGGGCACGCGGTGCTCGTTGGCGAAATCCCAGGCGGTGCCGCCGATCACGCATCCCGGATGGTCAGCGATGAATGCCGGGTAGTGCTTCTCGTCGATCAGCTGCCAGCGCGGAGCAGCGCGGTCATACTTTTTCTTGGCGATGCACCCGGGATCCAAGCCGGCGTCGATCACACACTCCAACAGGTTCTCCACAGCGGCGTGCGATTGCGCGACGACGCCGATGCGCCAGGAATGCTCGACGACCAATCGCTTGATCACCCCTGCGGCGGTGTGCGTCTTGCCGGTCCCCGGCGGCCCGTGTACCGCGACGTATGAGGCGTCCAGTTCCAGCACCGCCGCGCTAAGGTCGGCGACGATGTCGGTTCCCCGCGGTAGCCGGGTGCGTGGCGGATGCCGCAGCAGCACGTCGACCAGCGCCGTACGGGGCAGTCGCGGCAGCCCGACAGCGACCGCGGATGCCGTGGCCTCGATGGACTTGCGCAGCACCGTTGTCGGTACGGGTGGCCCGGGGGCCAGCGCGAACGGCAGTCGCTCAAACGTGTTGCCGTCACTGCCGGTTCGCTCCAGAATCACCACCTCGGTAGGCAGACCCGGGTCGTCGACCCCGACAACCTCGGCGTGGCCCGCGGCCCGCCGGTCGGGGTCGCCGCTGATTCCGGGCGGAGCCGGCGGGTCGTAGAGGGCGAACACGCTCGTCTTGAGGTCGCCGCGCGCCAGTTCGCCGGTCAGCCGCACCCGCCGTTGCGGTTTACGTGCTCGCGGGGGCGTATGCCAGGCGGCAACCACCGACTTTTCGGCGACAACGAAAACGTCTGCGCTGTCCGACCATTCGTCGAGCGGGTAGTTCAGCCGGTCGAAGTGTGCCCACCAGAACGGCTTGTCCTCGCGGCGGTGGTAGCCGCGTGCCGCCGACAGCAACGCGACGACATTTTGTTCCGGTGTGCGCTCGAGCGCTGCGCCGTCACCGATGAAGGTCGCCAATGTTGCGGCTAACTCATCGTGATCTTCGACCCGGCCGCTGTCGGCAACCGGCTGGATCCCGATCGGTGTGACGCCTGCTTCCCAAGCGCGCATCAGTAACCAATCGCGCAGTTCGCGGGTGGAGCGGCAGTCGTAGTGATTGTAGTCTTCGATCTCGTTCAGCACCGCCGCGGCCTCATCCGTGCGGCCTTCGGCGCGTAATTCGCAGTAGTGCGCGTAGCAGGTGATCGAGTCGGCTGCCGTCGTGACCTCACCGGCACGCAACCGGGCGCCCATATAGAGCGGCTCCAGCGCTTTGAGGCTGAACGACTCCCCGCCGGCGCGAAGGCTTTTGCGCACCAACGGGTAGAGGTCGACGAGAACACCGTTGCGCAACAACTCGTCGACGTCGTCCTCACCGACGCCGTGGCGCCCGGCGAGCCGCAGCAGTGCCGTCTTCTCGTACGGCGCGTAGTGGTAGATGTGCATGTTGGGATGGCGACGGCGACGTTTGGCCACCAGCGCCAGAAAATCCTTGAGGGCCTGACGTTCCTGTGCCCGGTCGTGTGCCCATAGCGGACGGAAGGCTCCCGCAGGTCCGGATTCCAACACGCCGAACAGGTACTCCAGCCCCCACTCGTGGCCGTCGGCGGTCCACAGCGGATCGCCTTCGAAGTCGAAGAACAAGTCGCCGGCGTTGGGTTCCGGCAATAGCGCCAGCGGCTGCGGGTCGACAATCTCGTACTGCGGTTCACCGGTATTACGTTGCCGCACTTGTATTTTGGCTTGCGCAGTCAGCTTGCCGAGGATGCTTGGCGCCAGGCCCGGCACCGGTTGGGCGTGTTTGGCCAGCTCGTCGACTGTCGTGATGTTGGCGTCGAGCAGCTTTTCCCGCTGGGTGACACGCATCCCTGCCACCAGCAGCAGGTCGTCGGTTGCGCGCAGTTGCTCTGTGCACAGCGGACAACGAAAACAGGCGCGAACGCCAGGATCGTCCCAGCGCACCGCGGTGCCCGAGGCGTAGTGGCCGTCGAGGAGGTGCTGCAATGCCGCGCGCTGGGTCCGGTACACCGGAATCAGATCGCCGACGCGGTAATGCACGACTGTGCCGTCACCAAGTTGCAGCTCGGCGTACGGGCCCACCGGCACGCCTGCGGTGGCCAGCGCGTCGGCGTAGGCCGCCAGCTGCAGCAAGGCCGTCACTTGGGGCGAGCGGGCCAGCTTGGTGTCGACGACTCGGTAGCGCTCGCCATCGCGGATCAGGAAGTCGGCAAAGCCGACGAAGCGACCGTCGAACATCGCGGCCTGGTACACCACCTGGGCGCGGTTGGCGATGGCGCGTTGAGTCGCCTCGGCGGCGGCCGCCAGGCCGGCGAGTGTATATGCCGGACGGCCGATGACAGCGACATCGTCGCCGAACTCGTCACGCAATCGGTCGAGCTGGCGTTGTTCATGCTTTACACCCAAATCGGCGGTGCGCAAAAGTATCTCGTCCTCGACGGCCACGGCGGCGCCCCGGCCCAACTTCGCGTCGAAATCCCGCAACAGCGCGTACTCACAGCTTGCAGCCGAGGCGAGATCCGAGGCGCTGTAGACGATTCTTGCTCCAAGACTGCCACCGCTGACGAACACAGCAGTAACGGTAGGGGAGAGCTCCGACAAGCTCGCTGATACGGGTTCGGCTCCACCGCGGCCGGACACTCCTCCGGCGAAACTTGCTGTCCACGCAACAGTTGCTTCGAAACCTTCTGCTGGACGCGTGTTAGCAGCCTGCCTAGCGTTTGTGACACGGATCAGTCGGGCTAGTGATGCGATCCCGCGGCGGTGGTGCTAGGCGGCGTTCCGACACGATCGGGGTGTCGAAACGAAATGGGTAGACGGCCATGGCGATGACACGGTTTGGCGAGCGCGGGGGACACGCCGCATCGACAATGCCGCGAAACGTCGCCAGTGCTACAAGTTTTCGTAGACTATGGGCGATCCTGGCGACAATGCTGGTCGGCCGTTTCATGATCCTGCTCGACTCCACGATCGTTGTCGTGGCCAACCCAAGCATCATGTCTGCGCTCAATACCACGCACGACATGGTGATCTGGGTGACCAGCGCTTACCTGCTGGCCTTCGCGGTGCCGCTGCTGATGGCCGGACGTCTCGGTGACCGCTTCGGCCAAAAGTATCTCTATGTGCTGGGTCTCGCCATCTTTGTCTGCGCTTCGGCGTGGTGTGGCCTGTCCGGCAGCGTCGGCATGCTGATCGCTGCCCGTACGGTCCAAGGCGCCGGAGCCGCGCTACTTGCACCGCAGATACTGTCGACGATCACCCGTCTCTTTCCACCGCAGCGTCGCGGTGCCGCGATGAGCGTATGGGGCGTCACTGCCGGGGTCGCTAACTCGGTCGGGCCGTTGGCCAGCGGTGTTTTTGTCGACGCCCTTGGTTGGCAGTGGATCTTTCTCATCAATATCCCGGTTGGCATCGTCGGCCTGGCGCTGGCGATTTGGCTTATCCCGGTGATGCCAACCCATCGGCATCGGTTCGATGTGGTCGGGGTCGGCTTGTCTGCGATCGGCCTGTTGCTGATCGTTTTCGGACTGCAGCAGGGCCCGTCGGCCGACTGGGAGCCGTGGATCTGGGCGATGATCGTCGCCGGGGTCGCGTTCATCTCGGTATTCGTCTACTGGCAGTCAATCAACGCCCGCGAGCCGCTGATCCCGCCGCGGATCTTCGGTGATCGGGACTTCACCATGTCCACCCTCGGGGTGGCAGCAATGTCGTTCACCATGACATCGATGACGCTGCCGGTGATGTTCTACGCGCAAGCAGTGTGCGGGATGTCGCCGATCCGCGCGGCCCTGCTGACGGCGTCGATGGCAGTCGTCAGCGGTTCCCTGGCCCCGATGGTCGGCAAGATTGTCGATAGATCCCATCCACGGACCGTGGTCGGGTTCGGCTTCTCGATGGTGGCGATCGGACTGATCTGGCTCTCTTTCGAGATGTCCCCAGCCGCGCCGATGTGGCGGCTAATCGCGCCCTTTATTCCGATGGGAGTCGGGGTGGCGTTCGTTTGGTCGCCGTTGGCCGCCACCGCGACCCGCAACCTGCCGCCAGATCTGGCTGGTGTGAGCTCGGGTGTATACGACGCGACTAGACAACTTGGCGCCGTGCTGGGCAGCGCCGGTATGGCAGCGCTGATGACATCGCGGATCGCGGCCGAGATCCCGGCGCGGCCTGGCAGCACCTCACCAGCGGCGGTACCCGGCAGCACTGGCACCAGCGTGTTGCTGCCTGAGTTGCTACGCGAGCCGTTCTCCGCGGCAACGTCGCAGTCGATGTGGCTGCCCGCGGTTGTCGCGCTAGTCGGTATAGCCGCCGCGCTGTTCATGGTTGGGTTGCGCCGCGCCAATGCCTGGCAGTAAACCGATCCCAACCGGACGCAGGTGAGGAGATCGCCGGCGGTACTGCTGCTCAGCCATTACCGATGATTTCCACTGCGCTGCCGTTCCAACGGAATTTCACCACGCTGTTGAGACCCATACCGTTGGCGTAGGTCAACGCGACGGTGTTGCCGTTGGTTTGTGAGTCATCAATTCCGTTGAACCCATACGTGTCAGGCACACCCTGCGGGATGAACTTGCCAAGGTGGAACATCACCGCACGAGTAGTGGGATTAGTGTCGTTGGTGTTGGCCTTGATGATCACCGCGGACAGCTGCGCGCACTCGTTATAGTTGCCGGCCAGCGGTTCCGGATTCCAGGGCTGCTGACTGCGAGGATCGCGAGGCAGCTCGGACACGACTCGAACGATTGCCGGCGAGGCGAGGTTGACCGCACACGGGTCGGCCGGGGCCGCACTACTGGTGGGTGGGGCCGCCGTCGCCGACGACGGGTTCGTTGGGCTCGACGCGCTGGAGGCAGCGACGGGAGGTGTGGTTGCCCGCGGTGTCTTTGCGACCGTGGAATCCCCCGAACCACAGCCCGTCAATGTCGCGGCGACCAATGCCGTCGCAGACACGCCAATCAGTGACGCGGCACGGCGGGAGAGCGACCACACAATCGGAACCGTACCGCGATCGGGCTGCGGAGCGTGTCAGGCGTGGCCGTGGCAGCGAGATCAGGCGTAGGGTGATCGCCGAGGGTAACGCCACGGCGAACTTTCGACGCAAATCTCGCCGTGGCGTTCCGCTCGCGGTACACGAAATACCAACATGCCGAATGACTGCCGCGAAAACCATTGCATCGAGCCACAATCTGCGACTGCCTACTTGGTCGGTGGCGGCATCGGCGCGTACTTCGACGCTTCGACGACCCTGAAGGTCGCCTTCCTCATCGTGTCGTACTTGTCGCTGGCAACGAAGACGAACATGTCCTTCCGGGTGGCTTCACCTGGCGCAAGTGCCTCAACGAAAGCGGTGTCGGCTGCGATACGATTTCCGTTGGCATCCAAGGCTTCAACGTCGACGCTGAAGGATGCGCTCTTATTGCTCTTGTTCCGAAGCGTCACAACCATCTTGCCGGGCTTGTGCGGATCGTCATCAGTGACAAATTCACCGAACTGCACGTCGAGATCGTTTCGCAGAATATCTTCCGTGCTCTGGCCAGTTATGGCCTTCCGTGAGTCGCCTCGGTCCTTGAAGGAGTTGGCGATGACAACAATCCAAAAGGTCGCCAGGATCAGTGCCAGCACGCACAGCAGCGTGCCGGCAATGGCCATGGCTTTGCCTGCCCGGACTCCTTTGCTCGCCCGAATCATCGCGATGACGCCACACGCAAGGCCCACCACGGCGAACGGAAAGGCCGCTATCCCGAGGGCGGGAACCAGCCCTAGACAAGAACCGAAGACGCCACACAAAAGAGCAGTCACCGCGAAAACGTTGCCTCTTTGTGGCCGCGGCGGGTGCTGCGAAGGAACTTGCGGGGGCAGCCCACGCGCTGTTGGGGCCTGTTGCCACGCTTGAGGTGGCGGTTGGGACGACATGCAGACCTCGATCGGTGAAAGCGTCGTTGCTGATGGACGGAAGCTAAGCCGCAGTACCGGCGGCACCAGAAGTGCCAGAAGTCCCTGACCAAAAGCTAAATGGCCCTTTCCGACCAATTGGGCCGAGACGGGACGAGGCCAGGCTCCGTAGCAGGACAAAACCCCCGACGGGCGGCGGCGGGAGCAGCAAACGCTCGCTGCTCTCACCGACAGTGATCGCTGTCGGGGTGATTGTCTACCGCGCGGCGTCGGTTGCCATGTTCCTGGCGCACGTTCGTAAGGTGCCGCCGATGCCGAGGGCATCTGTGGACACCCGAATTCGTCGTCGAGATATCGAATCACCGCGGCCATTCCCCTTGGCGGCCGATCGGCAGCCGTGCCGTACGGCATAACGGTGGATCCCGGCTAAACTCCGTGTCAAATGGTCACCCCGGACAACATGCCCGTCGCCCCTCCCGACACCTTCGTCGACCTGCAGATCCGTCCCTCGGTCCTGCGGGCGATCGCTGCCGTCGGTTACGAGTCGCCGACAGCTATCCAGGCCGCGACGATTCCGGCGCTGATGGCCGGTTCCGACGTGGTGGGGCTGGCGCAGACCGGAACCGGCAAGACCGCCGCGTTCGCGCTCCCGATCCTGTCCAAAATCGACGTCACCAGCACCGCGACCCAGGCGCTGATTCTGGCGCCCACCCGGGAGTTGGCGCTGCAGGTCGCCGAGGCGTTCAGCCGCTATGGGGCGTATCTGCCCAAGCTCAACGTGCTGCCGATCTACGGCGGGTCGTCGTATGCCGTGCAGCTGGCCGGGCTGAGGCGCGGCGCGCAAATCATTGTCGGCACCCCCGGTCGGGTCATCGACCACCTGGAGCGCGGGACGCTGGACCTGTCCCGGGTGGACTACCTGGTGCTCGACGAGGCCGACGAGATGCTGGCCATGGGTTTCGCCGAAGACGTCGAGCGCATCCTGTCCGACACCCCGGAATACAAACAGGTGGCCCTCTTTTCGGCGACCATGCCCCCGGCGATCCGCAAGATCACCGCCAAGTACCTGCACGACCCCCTGGAAGTCACGTCCAAAGCGAAAACAGCCACCGCGGAGAACATTTCGCAGCGCTATATCCAGGTGGCGGGTCCGCGCAAGATGGACGCCCTCACCCGAGTCCTCGAGGTCGAGCCCTTCGAGGCGATGATCGTGTTCGTCCGCACCAAGCAGGCGACCGAAGAGGTTGCCGAAAAGCTAAGGGCGCGAGGCTTTTCCGCGGCGGCCATCAACGGCGACATTCCGCAGCAGCAGCGGGAGCGAACCATCACGGCGCTGCGGGAAGGCGGTCCCAAAGGCATCGACATACTGGTCGCCACCGACGTGGCGGCCCGCGGACTCGACGTCGAACGCATATCGCATGTGCTCAACTACGACATCCCGCATGACACCGAGTCCTACGTGCACCGCATCGGACGCACCGGCCGAGCCGGTCGCTTCGGAGCCGCGCTGTTGTTCGTCTCCCCGCGCGAACGCCACCTGCTCAAGGCGATCGAAAAAGCCACCCGGCAAACGATGACCGAGGCCGAGTTGCCCACCGTCGAGGACGTCAACGCGCAGCGGGTGGCGAAGTTCTCCGATTCGATCACCGATGCGCTGGCAAAACCCGGCGTCGAGCTGTTCCGCAAGCTGGTCGAGGACTACCAACGCGAGCATGATGTGCCGATGGCCGACATCGCCGCGGCGTTGGCACTGCAGTCGCGAGACGGCGAGGCATTCCTGCTGGGACCCGAACCACCACCCGAGCGGCGCAGCGAGCCCAAGAAGCCCGCAAGCGATCAGCGTGCCGAACGGCCCGAAAAGCGTCGAAACGGCCCGCCGCTGAGCACGTACCGGATCTCAGTCGGCAAGCGTCACAAGATCGGTCCGGGCGCCATCGTCGGTGCGATCGCCAACGAAGGCGGGTTGCACCGCAGCGATTTCGGCCACATCGCCATCGGGGCGGACTTCTCGCTGGTGGAGCTGCCCGCCAAGCTGCCGCGCGCGACCCTCAAAAAGCTCGAAACTACCCGGATCTCCGGCGTGTTGATCGACCTGCGGCCGGACCGGCCGGCCGGCAAGGCGCGCCGCTCCGACAGTGGCAAGCCACGCCGGAAACGGGTCGGATGACCCTGTCCAAGGCCGAGGACGACCAAGGCGGACTCGAGCAGATCTCACACGTGGACCGCGTCGCGTCGCTGACCGGAATCCGGGCAGTCGCGGCCCTTCTGGTGGTTGGCACCCATGCGGCTTACACCACCGGTAAGTACACCCACGGCTATTGGGGCCTGGTGTCGTCCCGGATGGAGATCGGTGTGCCGATCTTCTTCGTGCTGTCCGGTTACCTGTTGTTCCGTCCGTGGGTGCGCTCCGCCGCCACCGACGGCCCACCACCGTCGCTGAGCCGCTATGCCTGGCATCGGGTCCGGCGGATCATGCCCGCCTACGTCGTCGTCGTGCTGATCGCCTACGTGATCTACCACTTCCGCACCGCCGGGCCCAACCCAGGACACAGCTGGATGGGGCTGGTGCGCAACCTGACGTTGACCCAGATCTACACGGATGGCTATCTCGGTTCCTATCTTCATCAGGGGCTGACCCAGATGTGGAGCCTGGCGGTGGAGGCAGCCTTCTACGTGGCCCTGCCATTCCTGGCCTACGTGCTCCTGGTGCTGGTCAGCCGGCGGCGCTGGCAGCCCAGGTTGTTGGTCGGGGCGCTAGCGGGAATGGCAACGATCACGCCGCTCTGGTTGGTCCTGATACACACCATCGGCTGGTTTCCCGACGGTGCTCGGCTCTGGTTGCCCAGTTACCTGGCCTGGTTTCTCGGCGGCATGATGCTGACCGTCTTGCAGGCCATGGGCGTGCGCTGCTACGCGTTTGCCGCCCTGCCGTTGGCCGTCGTCTGCTATTTCATCGCCTCCACGCCGATCGCCGGCGCACCCACCACATCGCCGTCGGCGGTGACCGAGGCAGTGGTCAAGGCGTGCTTCTACGCCGTGATCGCAACGCTGGCGGTGGCACCGCTGGCCCTTGGCGATCAGGGCTGGTACTCGCGGCTGCTGGCCAGCCGACCGATGGTGTGGCTTGGTGAGATCTCCTACGAGATCTTCCTGGTCCACCTGGTGACCATGGAATTCGCCATGGTTCACGTGGTCCGCTACCGGGTATACACCGGATCGATGCTGAACCTCTTCATCGCGACGATGGTGGTGACCATCCCGGTGGCATGGCTGCTGCACCGGTTTACCCGAGTCAAGACGTAGGTGTCGGCGCCGTCCGGTCGTTCAGCATTTTAGGTTACCCTGCCCTAAATTGATGCGAACGCGACGAAGGAACAACAGCGACTCATGACCGAACACAAGGCATCACGGGGCTGGCAGGGTGCGGTGTTGAAGCTCATGCGGGCCGGGGACTACCGGCTCACGGTGACCGGCTGGCGTGAGATCAGCCCGCACTACCTGCGGTTGAGCTTCGACGACGGCGGGATGTTGGGTGAACATGCCGTGCATCCGACCATGTGGATCCGGATGTGGTTCGCCGATGGCGACAAGTCGCACCAGCGCGGTTACACGCTGGTCGACCCCGATCCGGCTGCGGGCGTATTCGACGTCGAGTTCGCCCTGCACGAGGGCATCGCGTCGAACTGGGCGCGCAACGCGCAACCCGGCGACACCATCGAGGCGACGGTGCTGGGCAGCAAGTTCGCCATCCCAGATCCGCCACCCGGCGGCTACGTCATCGTCGGCGACACCGCATCACTGCCGGCGATCAACTCCTTGCTCGAGTCGATCGGCGACGCCCCCGCGCGAGTGTTTCTCGAGGCCGGCTACGACGAGGACAAATCGTTACCGGTCGCCCGCGCCGACGACGTCACGTGGGTGGATCGCAAGGACGACGGCAACGCGCTGCTCGAGACGGTGCGCGGGGCCGCGTTCGACGCGGGCGATCACTTCGGCTGGGTTGCCAGCAGCACCCGCACCACCCGCTCGGTCGCCAAGGCATTGCGTGAGGACTTCGGCATTCCGCGCAAAGCTATTAAGGCGCAAGCCTATTGGATGGCCTGACCGGCGAAGCGGCTCAGCTCGACCCCGGCCTGCGAATCGCAGGGTGACCGCCGCCGTATGGGGCGTTGCTCTCGACGGGTAACGGCCGATTACTTCCGCATCACCGGCACCGTCGGGACCCGTGGCTCCACCGGAACCCGATGTATGGGCGGTACCGGCCTCGGAGTGGGTGTCGGCGGTGTCGTGGGCCTCGGAGCTGGCGGCGGCGTCACCGGCGGCGGTGTGGTGGGCGGCGGGGTCACCGGC
>NZ_MVIF01000064.1 GCF_002086675.1 Mycobacterium persicum | reverse complement strand
GCGCCGACTACGCCCACTGGCTCCAACCCGAGCATTCACCAAACATCACCATCCACCGTCTTAACTGAACGGTATTGGGGCTAACACGGGCTAACAATTGTTGAGTGACGCCGGACGGTCACCCGCTCTCGCCCGGCGAATCGCGGCGCTTGCCCTACCGGCGCTGGGTGTGCTGGCCGCCGAGCCCTTGTACCTGCTCTTCGATACCGCCGTGGTGGGTCGGCTCGGGGCGTTGTCGCTCGCGGGTCTGGCGATCGGCAGCCTGGTGCTCGGCATGGTCGGTTCGCAGGCGACGTTTCTGTCTTACGGGACGACCGCGCGCTCGGCGCGCCACTTCGGGGCTGCCGATCGGGCGGCGGCCGTCACCGAGGGCGTGCAGGCGACCTGGTTGGCGGTGGGTCTCGGCGGGTTGACGGTCGTCGTGGTCGAAGCCGCGGCGGTGCCGCTGGTGTCGGTGATCGCCGGGCCCGGCGGCACGGGCATTTCGGGAGCGGCGCTGCCGTGGCTGCGGATCGCGATTCTGGGGGTACCGGCGATTCTGGTTTCGCTCGCCGGAAACGGCTGGATGCGTGGGGTGCAGGACACCATGCGGCCGCTGCGCTATGTGGTCGCCGGTTTCGGGGTATCGGCATTGCTGTGCCCGCTGCTGGTCTACGGCTGGCTGGGTATGCCGCGGCTGGGGTTGTCCGGTTCCGCGGTGGCCAATCTGGTTGGTCAGTGGCTGGCGGCGCTGTTGTTCGGGGGTGCGTTGCTGGCCGAGCGGGTTCCGCTGCGGGTCGATTGGCCGGTGTTGCGCGCACAACTGGTGATGGCTCGTGACCTGATCGTGCGGGGTCTGGCTTTTCAGGTGTGTTTCGTCTCGGCTGCGGCGGTGGCCGCGAGGTTCGGCGCCGCCGCGCTCGCGGCACACCAGGTGGTGCTGCAATTGTGGGGTTTCCTTGCCCTGGTTCTCGATTCGCTGGCCATCGCGGCGCAGGCGCTGGTCGGCGCGGCCCTGGGTGCCGGTGACGTGGCGCATGCGAAGTCGGTGGCCTGGCGGGTGACGGTGTTGTCGCTGCTGGCGGCGGGCGTGCTCGCCGCCGCGTTAGGCTTAGGGGCCCCGCTGCTGCCCTCGCTGTTTACCCATGACCGATCGGTGCTTGCCGCGATCGCGGTGCCGTGGTCGTTCCTGGTAGCCCAATTACCCTTCGCCGGAATTGTTTTCGCTCTTGACGGGGTGTTGCTGGGGGCGGGTGATGCTGCCTTCATGCGCACCGCCACCGTCGTCAGCGCACTGATCGGTTTTCTGCCGCTGACCTGGTTGTCGTTGGTGTATGGCTGGGGGCTGGCGGGTATCTGGTCGGGCCTGGCCACGTTCGTCGCGCTGCGGCTGCTCTTCGTCGGATGGCGGACGATCAGTGGCCGGTGGGCATTGACGGGGACGGTCTGACGCGCCGGAATTGCCGTGATGGCTGTCGTTGGGTCCGTGTATTCAACCGGCCGATACACTGCGCCGGTGACCCCCCGTCTCCCGGACGCGCGTCGATCGCGCCACCGGCCGTGGCGGGATTACGCGCTGTTCCTCGTCCTGGTGGGCCCGAACGTCGGGCTGCTGCTGCTCTTCATCTACCGCCCACTGGCCGACAACATCAGGTTGTCGTTCTTCGACTGGAATGTCTCCGACCCCAAAGCCGACTATGTCGGGTTCTCCAACTACGCCGAGTGGTTCGCCCGCGACGACACCCGCCAGATCGTGCTCAACACGGCAGTGTTCACCACCGCCGCGGTGGTGGGCTCGATGGCGCTGGGGCTGGTGCTGGCCATGCTGCTCGATCAACGGTTGCGTGGCCGGAATCTGGTGCGCTCGATGGTATTCGCGCCCTTCGTGATCTCCGGGGCGGCCGTCGGCCTGGCGGCCCAGTTCGTCTTCGATCCGCACTTTGGTCTGGTACAGGACTTGCTGGCGCGCATCGGAGCAGAAGTGCCCAACTTCTACCAGGATGCGCACTGGGCGATGTTCATGGTGACCGTCACCTATGTCTGGAAGAACCTCGGATACACCTTCGTCATCTATCTGGCGGCGCTGCAAGGGGTGCGCCGAGATCTGTTGGAAGCGGCCGAAATCGATGGCGCCAGCCGGTGGACCACGTTTCGCCGGGTGCTGTTGCCCCAGCTGCGCCCCACCACCTTCTTTTTGTCGATCACCGTGCTGATCAACTCGTTGCAGGTGTTCGACGTGATCAACGTCATGACCCGTGGCGGCCCGCAGGGCACCGGTACCACGACGATGGTCTACCAGGTGTATCTGGAGACGTTCCGCAACTTCCGGGCCGGCTACGGCGCAACCGTCGCCACCATCATGTTCCTGGTGCTGCTGGCCATCACCTATTACCAGGTGCGAGTCATGGATCGGGGGCAGCGGCAGTGACATCACCAGGCCGTCGCGCCGCCGCGCGCTTGCTCGGTTATGCCGCGATGTCGCTGGTCGTGGTAGTGATCGCCGGGCCGTTGGTGTTCGTGTTCTTCACCTCGTTCAAGGACCAGCCCGACATCTATTCGCAGCCCACGACCTGGTGGCCACCGTGCTGGCATCCGCAGAACTACCGAACCGCTACTGAGCAGATTCCGTTCTGGACCTTCCTACGCAACTCGGTGGTCATCACATCGGTGCTGGCGGGGGTGAAGTTCATGCTCGGCGTGCTCAGCGCGTTCGGCTTGGTGTTCGTGCGGTTTCCGGGCAAGAATGTGGTGTTCCTGGTGATCATCGCCGCGCTGATGGTGCCCAACCAGATCACCGTGATCTCCAACTATGCGCTGATCTCACAACTGGGTCTGCGCAACACTTTTCCCGGCATCATCTTGCCGCTGGCCGGTGTCGCTTTCGGAACATTCCTGATGCGCAACCACTTTCTGTCGCTGCCTCCCGAGATCATCGAAGCGGCCAGAATGGATGGCGCGCGCTGGTGGCAACTTCTTGTGCGGGTGGTGTTGCCGATGTCGGGGCCCACCATGGTGGCCTTCGGCATCATTACTGTGGTCAATGAATGGAATGAGTACTTGTGGCCGTTCCTGATGTCTGACGACGAATCGGTGGCGCCCCTGCCGGTGGGGCTGACCTTCCTCCAACAGGCCGAGGGCATCACCAACTGGGGTCCGGTGATGGCGGTGACGCTGCTGGCGATGTTGCCGATCTTGCTGATTTTCATTGTCCTGCAACGCCAAATGATCAAGGGTCTGACGTCAGGTGCGGTCAAGGGTTAGGGTGCCATGGATCCGGTAAGCCGCCGACGGTTCCTCGCGCTGGCAAGTGCCGCCGCCGCGGGAGCGACAGCCGGGTGTGCGGGGATGGGCGGCAGCGGCGGGGTGAAGTCGGGCTCCGGTCCAATCACCTTCTGGTCCTGTCATCCCGGCACATCCACCGCGGTGGAGAAGGAGTTGATCAATCGATTTCAGCGCCGCTTTCCGGACTTGCCGGTCAAGCTGATCGACGCCGGCAAGGACTACGAGGAAGTCGTGCAGAAGTTCAACGCGGCGCTGATCGGAACCGATGTCCCCGATGTCGTGTTGTTGGACGACATCTGGTGGTTCCATTTCGCCCTCAGCGGTGTCATCACCCCGCTTGAAGACCTGTTCGACGAAGTCGGGGTGGACACAATCGACTACGTCGACTCACTGCTGGCCGACTACGAGTTCAACGGCCGACACTATGCCTTGCCGTATGCCCGCTCGACACCGCTGTTCTACTACAACAAGGCGGTATGGAACCGCGTCGGCCTGCCGGACCGTGGGCCGCAAACCTGGCAAGAATTCGACGAGTGGGGTCCCGACCTGCAGCGTGCCGTCACCGCCGGCAACTGGGCACACGGCTGGGCCAACGACACGCTCATCTCCTGGACGTTCCAGGGGCCGAACTGGACATTCGGCGGCGCCTACTCTGACGAGTGGACGCTGAAGTTCACCGACCCGGCCACCATCGCGGCCGGCAACTTTTATCGGGATTCTATCCATCGCAAGGGGTATGCGGCGATCGCCAACGATATCAACAATGAGTTCGCCACCGGCATCGTGGCCTCGGCGCTGGCATCGACCGGCGCCTTAGTCGGCATCACCGCAGCTGCCCGCTTCAATTTCGGCGTGTCGCCACTGCCCACCGGCCCGGGTGGAGCGCCCGGCTGCCCGACCGGCGGGGCCGGGCTGGCGATTCCCACCAAGCTATCCCACGAACGAAAAGTGAACGCGCTCAAGTTCATCGCATTCATCACCAATGCGGCCAACACCGCGTATTTCAGTCAGCGCACTGGTTATCTGCCCGTGCGAAAGTCCGCCGTCGACGACCCGAGCGAGCGGCAATACCTGGCGGCGAACCCCCGCGCCCGAGTGGCGCTGGACCAGCTTCCGCACACCCGCCCGCAAGATTACGCACGCGTTTTCCTGCCCGGCGGAAACCGCATCATCTCGACCGGACTGGAATCCATTGGGCTGAAAGGAGCCGACGTCACGTCAACCTTCGCCGACATCAACCAGCAACTGAAAATCATCCTCGACCGGCAAATCAAGCGAAAGCTACCCGGTCATGGCTGACATCCGGTATTCCGCAGTGACCCATCGGTATCCCGGCGCCGACGTGCCAGCCGTCGTCAACCTGGACCTCGATATTGCCGACGGCGAATTTCTGGTCCTCGTCGGCCCCTCCGGTTGCGGCAAGTCCACAGTCCTTCGGCTACTGGCCGGGCTGGAATCGGTCGAAAGTGGCCAGATCACTATCGGTGGTGTGGACGTGACGCATCTGCCGCCACGGGAACGCGACGTAGCGATGGTTTTTCAGAACTATGCCCTGTACCCGAACATGACCGTGGCCGCCAACATGGGGTTTGCCCTGCGAAACGGCGGGATGTCGCGCGCAGCCACTCGGCAGCGCGTGCTCGAGGTCGCTGACATGCTGGAATTGACTGAGCTGCTTGATCGTAAGCCGTCGAAGCTCTCCGGTGGGCAGCGTCAGCGGGTGGCGATGGGACGGGCGATCGTGCGGCGGCCGCGGGTGTTCTGCATGGACGAACCGCTGTCGAATCTGGATGCCAAGCTGCGGGTGAGCACCAGGTCGCAGATCTCCGGGCTGCAGCGTCAGCTGGGCACCACCACCGTCTACGTCACCCACGACCAGGTGGAGGCGATGACCATGGGTGATCGGGTTGCCGTGCTCAAAGACGGTGTGCTGCAACAGGTCGACGGTCCTCGCACGCTGTACGACGACCCGGTCAACACCTTTGTGGCAACGTTCATCGGGGCCCCGGCGATGAACCTCATCGAGGCCACCGTGAGCAATGGTGCGCTGACGTCGCCCGGGCTGGCGATTCCGGTTCCACGCGGGGCGGTCGGGCGGGTGCTGGTCGGCATCCGGCCGGAGTCCTGGGATGTTGTGCCGGCCGGGACCGCGGGATCGTTGAGTGTTCGGGCCGAGTTGGTGGAGGAGTTGGGGTTCGAATCCTTTGTGTATGCAAGCCCTCTCGAGCAGGAGGGCTGGGCGTCACGTGCGCCGCGGGTCGTGGTCCGCACCGACCGCCACACCGCGGTCGGGGTAGACGACACGCTGGGGATCCTGCCGCGCCCGCAGGAGGTGTGCTTCTTCGACAGCCGGACCGGGACTCGTATCCGCTGAGGATCGACTGCCGCTGGTAGCCGCGACACTGCAACCATGCAGACGACACGCCGGTGGCGGTCGCGGTGGTTTCAGTCTCGATGAACGCAATCCCAGCAGAACCCCGACACAAGCCGAGTCGGGTCCTAGCGCACCTGGGAGCGTCCGCGTTGCAGCACGGCCTCCCGGTTTGCGGCGATGTCGTCGCCGCTGGTGCGAAATTGCCTGGCGGCCATGGCCTCCAGCCACAGTCCGGCGCTGGTGTGGGCGTCGTCGATGCGGTGGTAGGACGCCAGCAGGGCGCGCACCGCGTTCTGGTTGTTGCCGACGATGGACGCCGCGACGCGGCGGGCGGTGGGCAGCAGTTCGTCGTGCGGCACGACCTCGGTAACCAGGCCGGCCCGCAGCGCGTCGGCGGCGGAAAGGTAGTCGCCGGTAAGGCTCATCCGGCGGGCCATACCCACGCCCACCTTCTGTGGTAGCCGCACGCTGAGCCCCCAGGTCGGCAGCAGGCCCACCCGGGCATGAGTGTCGGCGAAGCGGGCGTGCTCCGAGGCGATCAGGATGTCGCAGTAGAGCGCCAGTTCGAGTCCGCCGGTCACCGCCGCGCCGTTGATGGCCCCGATCACCGGCTTGGTCATGGCCGGCCAGCGCGGTGAGATGTCCGGCAATGCCGAATGGCCGCCGAGCTCTTTGAGGTCCAGTCCCGCGCAGAACACCGGATCGGCGCCGGTGAGGATGATGACGTCGACGTCGTCGTCGGCGTCGGCTTCGGACAGCGCCCCGAAGAAGCGGTCCCGCAGCGCCGCCGACAGCGCATTGCGGGACTGGGGGCGGTTAAGGGTCAAGGTGCGGATCCGCTCGTCGGTGTGGATCAGCAGGATGTCGTCGGTCATAGGGCAACCGTAGCCAGTTGCGGGCGTCGGGCTGTACCGCTGCACCCGTAAATGGCCGGGAATGGCTGGGCAATGTACGTCCGATGAACAATTGTCAACCGGCTTGGACGTTCGGTCCGGGGAAAGCTACGCTTCGCTTCAACAGATTAACAAGTGCAAGTAACAACTGTTGTGTACGCAACAGTGTGACTTTGCTCACTGTGTGGGATGGGCGGTGGATCAAGCACCAACACCGATGCCGCCACGTCCTCGCTAAGGAGACGACGCGAATGGATTATGGCGGTTTACCACCGGAAGTCAACTCTGCGCGAATGTATACCGGCCCGGGGTCGGCGTCGATGACTGCCGCGGCATCGGCATGGAGCGCGCTGGCAGCCGAATTGGATTCCGCGGCAGCCGGTTATGAAACGCTGGTCAACCAGCTGGCCGGGGAAGGGTGGTTGGGCCCGGCATCGACGGCGATGGCCGCCGCCGTCGCTCCCTATGTTGTCTGGATGCGGACCACCGCCGCGCACGCCGAGCAGACGGCCATGCAGGCGAGAGCCTCGGCGGCCGCCTACGAGAACGCTTTTGCCGCGATGGTGCCACCGCCAGCGATCCTGGCCAACCGTCTGCAGTTGACCGAGTTGATGCAGTCGAACGTCTACGGTCAGAACACCTCGGCGATAGCGGCCTTGGAAGCCCAGTACGGGCAGATGTGGGCCCAGGACGCCACCGCCATGTACGAGTACGCCGCCGCCACAGGGTCCGCCACCACCCTGACTCCGTTCAAGCAGCCGCCGCACATCGTCAACCCGGCCGGCGCATCCGGCCAAACCGCTGCGGTCACTCAGGCCGCTGCCACCTCGGCCGGCGCCAGCCAGTCAGCCCTTGCCCGTCTCATTTCGGGGATTCCCACGATGTTGCAAGGGCTCGCTACGCCGGTTGCTTCGGCGGTGTCGAGTTCACCGCTGGCGTGGCTGTGGCAGATCCTGTTCGGAACGTCCACATTTCCCACGTCGATCGCGGCGTTGCTGACCGACTTGCAGCCATACGCCAGCTTCCTCTACAACACCGAGGGCTTGCCCTATTTCAGCATCGGTATGGCGAACAACTTTGTTCAGTCGAGCAAGACTTTGGGGTTGCTCGGCGGCGCCACCCAGGCCGCGGCCGCCGCCGGCGGCGCGGCGCAGGGCGGCTTAGCGGGTTTGGGAAGCCTGGTGGGCGGCGGCGGGCAGGTATCGGCCGGTTTGGGCCATGCCGGGTCGATCGGCGGCCGGTTGTCGGTTCCACCCTCGTGGGCGCAGGCCCTGCCGGACGTCGAGTCCATCCCGGCGCGTATGCCGGTCGAAACGTTCAAATTCGCACCCGACGGCGCCGGTGCCGGAAACCTGTTGGGTGGCATGCCGCTCACCGGTCCGGCGGGGCACGGCGCGGCTGGTTCCGGTCCGCGATACGGTGTTCGGCCCACCGTCATGGCGCGTCCGCCGTTTGCCGGATAACACTGATGACTACCGATAAGGCACCGAGCGGCCGAAAACCTGGCCCGCGGGTCAACGCCTGTGCTGTGGCAATTCTGCGGCTGCGGGTCTTGCCCGCGGGTGTCGATCCGCAGTCACGGAGACGCCGATGATGTTCGGCGATTACGGGGCGCTGCCTCCGGAGATCAATTCCGCGCGGATGTATGCGGGTCCAGGTGCGGGATCCATGCTGGCAGCAGCCGCGGCTTGGGATGCGCTGGCAGGTGAGTTGGGCGCGATGGCGTCGGGTTACTCGTCGGTGATCTCCGAACTGACCGGCACGGCATGGATTGGTCCGGCGGCGGCTTCGATGATCGCCGCTGCCGCCCCGTATGTGGCATGGCTGAGCGCCACCGCAATCCAGGCCGAACACACCGCGAGCCAGGCCAGGGTGGCCGCCGCTGCCTACGAGACTGCCTTCGCCATGACGGTGCCCCCGCCGACGGTTGCCGCCAACCGCGTTTTGCTGCTGACGCTCGTCGCGACGAACTTCTTCGGGCAGAACACGCCGGCGATCGCGGCCACCGAAGCTGAATACGCCGAGATGTGGGCCCAAGACGCAGCCGCGATGTACGGCTATGCCGGTTCGTCGACAACCGCCACCGCGCTGACTCCGTTTAACCCTCCGCCGACGACTACCGGACTGAGCGGACCGCTTCAGCAAACAGCAGCGGTGGCCGAAGTCGCCGCGACATCTGCGGGGACGGCACTATCGGCAAAGTTTGGGGGGCTCGCCTCCAGTCCGGCGATATGGCACGCACTGGCGCGACTGTCGTCGAACACATTGTTCCCGGGATATGCGGCATTCGCACAATGGCTCGAGGCGCTGCTGCCCGACATCACTCCCGCGGAACGGACGGCGCTGGTGCGGCTGGCCGGCTTGAGCTATTTCGGGATGGGGATAGCACAGTTCATTGCCTCGATCGCACAGCAAACGATACCGGGGACCCCCGGCGGCGCCGGCGACTCAGGGTCTTCGGTTCTTGACAGTTGGGGTCCCAAACTTCGCCTAGGGGCGCCGCCGGGCGCCGGGGCGGGCGGGGCGGCAGCGGTGCCCGAACAGTATTGGGAACGCCTCGATCGTCTGGCCAGGCCGGTGTCGGCGGTGCTGGGCAAGGCCGGGTCGATCGGGCCCTTGTCGACACCGAGCAGTTGGGACGCCAGCGTTCGGGCGTTTCACACCGTCCCCTTGGATCAGGAGTTCGACATCATCGGCTCCCTGGCGAACGCGAAGGCGAACGCCTACCTGCAGGGCATGCCGATGACAGCAGCCGGCAAGCACGCCGCCGCGGCTGATCAGCGATACGGATTCCGGTATCGGGTGATGCAGCGCTCCCCGTCTGCCGGGTAGCGGGGGATACCGCGCCCTATCGTTGAGACATGTGCCGAAACATCACCGAATTGCGCGGCCTGGAACCCCCGGCCACGTCTGCGGAGATCGCGGCCGCCGCGCGCCAATATGTGCGCAAGGTCAGCGGTATCACCCGTCCGTCGCCAGCCAATGCCGAAGCGTTCGAAGCCGCGGTTGCTGAAGTGACGGCGACGACGACGCGGCTGCTGGCCGCGTTGCCGGCGCGGCGTCAGCCACCCAAGAGTCTGCCGCCGCTGCGCCGGCCCGAAGTGTTGGCCCGCGTGGCGAGATCCCAGTGACGCCCGCGCTGAAGGAATGGAGTGCGGCCGTGCACGCGCTGCTCGACGGCCGTCAAACCGTGCTGTTGCGCAAGGGCGGTATCGGGGAGAAGCGGTTCGAGGTGGCGGCCGGAGAGTTCTTGTTGTTCCCGACGGTCGCGCACAGCCACGCGCAGCGGGTTCGTCCCGAGCATCGCGACTTGTTGCCGGCCGCGGCCGCCGACAGCACCGATGAGCGACTGGTGGTCCGGGCTGCGGCGAAAGTCGTTGCAGCACTGCAGGTTAACCGGCCTGAGGGGCTGGACGACATTCAGGATCTGCATATCTGGACCGCCGCGTCGATCCGCGCGGACCGGCTCGACTTCCGGCCCAAGCACAAGCTGGCCGTCCTGGTGGTGTCTGCGATGCCGCTTATTGAGCCGGTGCAGGTCACCCGCATCCCCGAGTACGGCGGTTGCACCAGCTGGGTTCAGCTGCCGATTGCGGCGAGTCTGGCGACGCCGGTGCATGACGGTGATGTGCTAGCGGAGGTGGCCGCCCGGGTCCGCGATGCGGTCGGCTGACGGGCCGACGGGTAGTACCAGCCGGGAATTGCTGAAATGCACCGAATGGGTGGCGGGCTTCGTCTGCCGGCCGGACAGCGCCGGTTCGCCGGTGCCGAGATTGGGTGCGTAGCGGGGAAACCAACTGCCGGCGACCAGGACGCGGATACGGGAGCTGGCTTTGAACCGGTGGGCGACGGCGTCGAGTTCGATGCGGACCGTCTCCGGCGCGTCCCCGAGCCGACGGTAGCCGTCGCTGACATTGCGGGATCGGCCGTTGGCGTCGACCTCGCTGACCCGGACGAACACGTCGACGTTGGGGTTGTCCGAGGAGTGCGTCAATTCGACGGCGGGGTTTCCGTAGACGTATAGATCGTCGGCGAGAGGGTTACCGGTGAAGCACAGCACGTCGTCGCGGCGCGCGAGCCGGCTGTCGTTGCGGTAGCCGCCCTTCGACAGCAGCGGACCGCCGGTGATGGGTGTCGGGTCGGTGGGATCGAAGCGGAAAGTCGCCGGTGGCGCGCCGGCCGGCGGCGCCGTCTTGTCGAGGCGGCCGTTCGGCTGCAGGTACAGCGCCTGTTCGGTGGTGGCCGGCGGCCACTGGGGCAGGGAGCGCCAGCCGTGGCGGTTCACGAAGATCCGGACCGCAGCCGCGCGGCGCGGGGCGGGCGCGTTGCCCAGGTGGGCGTCCAGCCAGTCCAACGACTCCCGAGCGCAGGTGGCCAGCCCCTTGCTCATCGTCTGGGTATGGGTCCACGGACCGATGGTCAGCGCCACCTCGACGCCTCGGTTGCGTAGCTGCCGATACTGGTGCAGCGTCTGGTCCAGGAAGATGTCCTGCCACCCGGTCAGCAGCAGGACCGGAACCTCAACACGGTCCAACGCGGCGGGGTAACGCCGTGATTCCCAGAAGGGGTGATCGTGGTCGGCGTTTTCTACCCAGGATTCGAACCAGGGCGCGCCCTCGCCCAGCAGTGTCCGGGCCGCCGAATTCATCGGCAACCCGGCGATGGCACGTTTCACCTTGCGCGGCGCCAGCAGCTGGCGGATCGCGCCTCGCAGCGGCCCCGATTCTTCTTGACGCGAAACCAGATAACTCCAGCCCAAGAAGTCGTTGACGGCAAATGATCCGGTGCTCCACACCGAGGCCCGGAAATCGTGCGGCCCTACGGTGATGACGGCCGCGGCCAGCTCCGGCGGCGGATCGTGCAGCAGCGCCCACTGGGTGAAGCCCAGGTAGGACAGGCCGACGGTGCCGAACCGGCCGGTGAACCACGGTTGGCGCCGCAGCCACTCGACGGTGTCGGCGCCGTCGGCCGCTTCGTTGGCCATCGGTTCGAATTCGCCGGCCGACCCGAAAGTTCCGCGCACGCTTTGCAACACCACGTGATAGCCGCGCGCGGCATAGAGCCCGGCGAACACCAAAGAAAACGGAAGTCCCCGCCCGTAGGGGCCGCGGACCAGCAGCGTGCCGACGGGTTCGGACGTCGTGGGCGCGTAGTGGTCGGCGACCAGGTGAATCCCGTCGCGCATGGGGACGTGCACCCGGCTCACGGTGTAGCGCGTGGTCGCACGCGGCAGACCCAGCAGGGCGCCAACCGCCCCCGGGACGGCGCGGCCGCCTCGCCTGCTCGGGCCGCGCTGCTCGGACCGTGGCGAGGTGGTGCTCACTGTGCGCGACCTAGAACTTGTAATACGGAGCCAGATCGTTGGCCCGTTGCAGGTTGGTGGCCGGGCAGTCGACGTCGGGCTCGGAGTAGACCGTCGAGTAGAACAGCGACTGCTGGATCACCCCATAGCTCGTTTTGAACGTCACCATGCACGAGGAGTACCAGAAGCTGTTGTGGTAGGTCGGCTTGAGCACCCAATACTGCGCGGCGCGGTGGCCGGCGATGGTGGTCTCGATGGCGTCCGCCGGCAGAGTCTGGGCGTAGCTGCGCCAGGTGATGGGCTCGACGGCCAGCTGATAGTTGCCCGCGTCGTAGTGGCACCGCAACCCCTCCTCGGCTTCCGGCGGTGTGTAGGCGAGGCCGAGGCGCTGGACTGCGTCGAAGGGAATGTCGTTGCACGGGTCGAACGGACTCGGATCGGTGGTCGCCACGATGGGGCTCTTCATGGTGGTCGACATCGGTTCTGCAGTTGACCGCAACTCGACACTGCCGTCGGCCGGCGACGCCGAGGCGCCATGCCAGCCCACGGTCCCCGCTACGGCAGCTGTGACCAGCGCACCGAGCGCTCCGGCCAGACGCACCTTGGCGAACACCACACCCCCTGCCTTTGGCGGTCCCTTTGCCGGGAGTGTACAAGTCCTCGCCGCGGCCGTCACAGAGGTTCGCTGAGTTGTGCACCCATGAGGCGCTTGGCATGCTGGGGTCTCCACATGGCATCAGGAGGTTGGGATGTTTCAGCTCAGCCCGGAGGAGTGGATGTCCTCGGCGGTGCACGTGACCGGTCAGGGTGAGGGGTTGGCGACAGCGCATTTGACGTCCGACTATCGGCTTCAGTCGGCGCAGGTGGGCTGGCAAGGCGCCTCGGCGACGGCGCTCGATGCCAAACTGGGCGACTGGTTAGAGGTGTCCAGGGCGCTGCTGACCCGGGTCGGTGACCACGCACGCGGCCTGCACGAGGCCGCTGTCCGGCACGCGGCGGCGGAGGAGGAAAGGGCACATGCGTTAGCGCGGGTCGGCGCTTCAGCCGTCGGTACGACGCGTCAGGTGTGATCGGTGTCCTTGACGGTGGCCGATATCGATCGGTGGAACGCGCAAGCGGTCCGGGAGGTGTTTCACGCCACCAAGTCCCGAGCCGAGGTGACGTTGGACGCGTCCCGTCAGTTGGCGACGTTGTCGATATTTGCGAGCTCCGGCGGCAAGACCGCTGAGGCGGCGGCACACCAAAACGAGGGGCTTCGCCGCGATCTCGACGCCCACGGTTACGAGGCGTTGGCCGTTGCCCGCGCGGCTGACAGGGCCGCGGACGGTATTGTGAAGGTTCAATCGGACCTGGCCGCACTACGCAAAGCCGCCGCGGCCGCCGAGCTGACGGTCGACGCGCTCACCAACAAGGTGGTGCCGGTCCCCGGACTGCGGTATACCGAGGCCGAGTGGGCGCGGATGCTGGCCAAGCAAGCGGAGCTGCAGGCCGAGCTCGATGTGATCGTTGCCGAGGCCAACGCCGTCGACGAGCAATTGGCCTCAGCGGTCAACATGGCTGACGGAGATGCGCCCATCCCGGCGGAGTCCGGTCCGCCGGTCGGTCCCGAAGGCCTGACACCGACACAGCTTGCCAGCGACGCCAACGAGGAGCGGCTGCGCAAGGAGCGCGCCAAGCTGCAAGCCCGTATCGGACAGTTGCAGGGACGATACGACGACCTTGCGGCACAGGCTGCCAGAGATTACAACAACGGCATCCTGAACAGCGACGCGTTGGGCCAGCTTGCCGCCCTTGATGGTCAGCTCAGTGCCGCCAAGGGTCGGCTGGCCGACCTTGACGCCGTCGACCAGGCGCTGAGTCGAGCGCCGGAGACCTACCTCGCCCAGCTGCAGATTCCCGACGACCCGCACCAGCAGGTGCTGGCGGCGGTGGCCGTCGGCAATCCGGATACTGCGGCCAACGTGTCGGTGACCGTGCCCGGGGTGGGCTCCACGCTGCGAAGTACCTTGCCCGGCATGGTCAGCGAAGCCCGTAATCTGCGGTCGGAAGAGATCCGGCAACTCAATGCCGCCGGCAAGCCCGCGTCAGTTGCTGCCATCGCCTGGATGGGCTACACCCCGCCGCCTAACCCGCTCGACACCGGGAGCGCGGGCGATCTGTGGCAGACCATGACCGACGAGCAGGCACGAGCGGGCGCTGCGGACTTATCAAAGTATCTGCAGCAGGTCCGAGCAACCAACCCCAATGGCCACCTGACGGTGTTGGGACACTCCTACGGGTCGCTAACCGCGTCGCTGGCCTTGCAGGACCTCAACGCCCAGGGCGCCCACCCGGTCAACGATGTGGTGTTCTACGGCTCGCCCGGCCTGGAACTGTACAGCCCGGCGCAGCTCGGGCTCGACCACGGGCAGGCCTACGTCATGCAGGCTCCGCACGACCTCATCACAGATCTCGTGGCCCCGGTGGCACCACTGCACGGCTGGGGTCCGGACCCCTACCTGACCCCCGGCCTGACGGAACTTTCGTCACAGGCAGGCTTCGATCGGAGCGGCATTTGGCGTGACGGGGTATATGCCCATGGCGACTATCCTCGCGTCTTCCAAGACGCCGCCGGCCAGCCGCAGCTGCGGATGTCCGGCTACAACTTCGCGGCGATCGCAGCCGGGCTGCCCGGCAACAAGGTGGAGGCGCCGTTGCTTCCGCCGGTTCTGGGCGGTGGCATGCCCGGCGCGCCGGGCCCGGTACCGGAAGGGGGGCACTGATGCGGTGGCCGATGGCGTGGCTGCTGACCGTGGTCTGTGTGATGGTGCTGGGCTGCGGTCGCAGCGGTCATGGGACCGGTAGTGGAGAGGAGGGGCCGTTGAGCCCGGAGAAGGTCGCCGAACTTGAGAACGCATTGCGCGCCAAGCCGGCGCTGGAAGCAGCGAAGGACGAGTACCGGGCTGTGGCGGCCGAAATGGCAAATGCAATCACAGCATTGGTGCCCGGGTTGACATGGAGGACCGACATGGATACCTGGACGGGCTGCGGTGGCGATTATGAATGGACCAGGGCAAAAGCCGCGTATTTCATGGTGGTCTTCAGTGGACCAATCCCGGACGACAAGTGGCCGCAGGCCGTGCAGATCGTCAAAGACCGTGGTAAACAATTCGGCGCCACCAACTTCGGGGTGATGAAAAACAAGCCTGGCGATCACGATGTCTACATCGCGGGCCATGGCGGAGTCGAGTTCAAGCTATCCACTCAGAAGGCGGCGGTGCTCACCGCGCAATCGGACTGCCGCATCAGCCAAACCGATACGCCGAAACCCTCGCCCAGCGCGTAGCGGTTCGGACCGTGGCAAAAGACTAGTGACGCAGGTTCCCAACATGCGATGGCTTGTGGCCTGGCTGGCCGTGGTTTGTGTGATGGTGCTGGGCTGTGGTCGCATCGGTCATGGAACCGGTCGTGGTGAGGAGGGGCCGTTGAGCCCCGAGAAGGTGGCCGAATTGGAGAACCCGCTGCGGGCCAAGCCGCCGCTAGAGGCCGCCAAGGATCAGTACCGGGCCGCGGTGACTCAGATGGCCAATGCGATAACGGCCCTGGTGCCTGGGTTGACTTGGTCGATGGATATGGACAGCTGGAATCACTGTGGAGGCGAATATGTATGGACCGACGCCAAGATGGCGTATTTCATGGCCGGATTCAGCGGACCAATCCCAGACGACAAGTGGCCGCAGGCCGTGCAGATCGTTAAGGACGGGGCAAAACAGTTCGGCGCAACCAACTTTGGTGTCATGAAGGATAAACCGGGAGACCACGACGTGTACATTTCCGGTGCCGGTGGTATCGAATTCAAGCTCGGCACCCAGGTCGCTTCATCGCTCACCGCACAGTCGGACTGCCGCATCAGCCAAACCGATACGCCGAAACCCTCGCCGAGCCCATAGCGGTTCGGACCGTGGCAAAAGACTAGTGACGCAGGTTCCCGACATGCGATGGCTTGTGGCTTGGCTGGCCGTGGTTTGTGTGGTGGCCGTGGGCTGTGGTCGCATCGGTCATGGAACCGGTCGTGGTGAGGAGGGGCCGTTGAGCCCCGAAAAGGTGGCCGAATTGGAGAACCCGCTGCGGGCTAAGCCGCCGCTAGAGGCCGCCAAGGATCAGTACCGGGCCGCGGTGACTCAGATGGCCAACGCGATAACGGCCCTGGTGCCTGGGTTGACTTGGTCGATGGACATGGATACCTGGACTGGCTGCGGCGGTGACTACGAGTGGACCAGGGCCAAAGCGGCCTATTTCATGGTCGGGTTTAGTGGACCAATCCCCGACGACAACTGGCCGCAGGCCGTTCAGATCGTTAAGGACGGGGCAAAACAATTCGGCGTGACCAACTTTGGTGTCATGAAAGACAAGCCGGGTGACCACGACATATACATTTCCGGAGCTGGCGGCATATTCAAGCTCGGCACCCAGGTTGCGTCATCGCTCACCGCGCAATCGGACTGCCGCATCAGCCAGACCGACACGCCCAAACCCACGCCCGCCCCGTAGCGTGCCGCAGCAAAGCGTGTGACGAGGAACAATTCGTCTGCACCACGCCGAATCGTTAGGGTGGTTAACCGTGACACGGCACGAGCAGACCGGCGGCGCACAGCCGACGCTGTGGGCCGTTTCTGACCTGCACACCGGTCACCTGGGCAACAAGCCCGTCGCCGAGTCGCTGCACCCATCGTCGCCGGACGACTGGCTGATCGTCGCCGGCGATGTCGCCGAACGCACCGACGAGATCCGCTGGACACTGGACCTGCTGCGGCGCCGATTCGCCAAGGTGATCTGGGTGCCCGGCAACCACGAGCTGTGGACCACCAACCGCGACCCCGCGCAGATCTTCGGCAAAGCGCGCTATGACTACCTGGTCAATATGTGCGACGAACTGGGCGTCGTGACCCCCGAGCACCCGTTCCCGGTGTGGACCGAACGTGGCGGCCCGGCCACCATCGTCCCGATGTTCCTGCTGTACGACTACTCCTTCCTGCCGCAGGGCGCGACCAGCAAAGCCGAGGGCATGGCTATCGCGAAGCAACGCAATGTGGTGGCCACCGACGAATTCCTGCTCTCACCCGAGCCGTACTCCACCCGGACCGCCTGGTGCCACGAACGGGTCGCCAGCACCCGCGCACGTCTGGAACAGCTCGACTGGATGCAACCGACCGTGCTCGTCAACCACTTTCCCCTGGTGCGCGAGCCCTGCGAAGCGCTGTTTTACCCCGAATTCTCGCTGTGGTGCGGAACCACCAAGACCGCCGACTGGCACACCCGCTACAACGCCGTGTGCTCGGTATACGGCCATCTCCACATTCCCCGCACCACCTGGCACGACGAGGTGCGCTTCGAAGAGGTGTCGGTGGGCTACCCGCGGGAGTGGCGCCGTCGCAAGCCATACAGCTGGCTGCGCCAAGTCCTGCCCGACCCGCAGTACGCGCCGGGTTATCTCAACGACTTCGGCGGTCACTTTGTCATCACTCCCGAGATGCGTGCCCAAGCCGCCCAGTTCCGGGAAAGATTGCGGCAGCGGCAATTACGGCGGTGACGACGAGCATGCTGGTGTCGTCGGTGTTGCCCGGCGGAGTGATCGAGGACCTGGCGTATGCCGAGATGTACTCCGACCCGCCAGGCCTGAGTCCGTTGCCAGACGAGGAACCGTTGATTGCCAAGTCGGTGGACAAGCGGCGCAACGAGTTCATCACCGCCCGCCACTGCGCCCGCGTCGCGCTGCGTGAACTCGGCGTGCCACCGGTACCGATCCTCAAGGGCAACAAGGGACAACCCTGCTGGCCCGACGGTGTCGTCGGCAGTCTGACCCACTGCGCCGGCTATCGGGGTGCGGTGGTGGGGCGCAGCTCCGCGGTGCGTTCGGTGGGCATCGATGCCGAACCGCATGACGTGTTGCCCAACGGCGTGCTGGACGCGATCAGCCTGCCGGTCGAGCGCGTCGAGCTACCGCGCAGCATGCCCGACGAGCTGCGCTGGGACCGAATCCTGTTCTGCGCCAAGGAGGCAACGTACAAAGCGTGGTTCCCGCTGACCGAGAGGTGGTTGGGTTTCGAGGACGCGCACATCACCTTCGACGCCGACCCCTCCGGCTTGACCGGCCGCTTCACGTCCCGCATCCTGATCGACCCGTCGGCGCTATCGGGTCCGCCCCTGACGAGGCTGCGCGGTCGATGGTCGGTCGAGCGTGGCCTGGTGCTGACCGCCATCGTGCTATGAGCCAAAGCCCGACCGGCCCCGGACTTGTGATCGTCGACAAGCCGGCCGGGATGACCAGTCACGACGTGGTGGGGCGGTGCCGCCGAATCTTCGCCACCCGCAGGGTCGGGCATGCGGGGACGCTGGACCCGATGGCCACCGGCGTGCTGGTGATCGGGATCGACCGCGCCACCAAGATCCTCGGCCTGCTGGCCGCGACCTCGAAGTCGTATGCCGCCACCATCCGGCTGGGGCAGACCACGTCCACCGACGACGCCGAAGGCGAACTGCTGCAATCTGTTTCGGCTGCACACCGCACGGATGAGCAGATCACCGCCGCGATCTCCAAGTTCCGCGGCGACATCACCCAGGTGCCGTCGACGGTCAGCGCGATCAAGATCGGTGGCCGTCGTGCCTACCAGCTCGCCCGACAGGGCCATTCGGTTGAGCTCGAGGCACGCCCGGTACGTATCGACCGGTTCAGCGTGACCGCGCGGCGCACCGTTGACGGCGTGGTCGACCTCGACGTGGAGGTCGACTGCTCGTCGGGAACCTACATCCGCGCGTTGGCCCGCGATCTCGGCGATGCACTTCGGGTGGGCGGCCACCTGACATCGTTGCGGCGCACCCGGGTGGGTCGCTTCGGCCTGGAGCAGGCGTGCTCGCTCGACGAGTTGGCGCAGCGTCCGCGGCTGAGTCTGAGTCTCGACGAAGCGTGTCTACTGATGTATCCGCGCCGCGAGCTCACCGCCGAGGAGGCCGAGGCCGCCGCCAACGGCCGGCCCCTCGCGCCGGCCGGCATCGACGGCACATACGCTGCCACCGACGTCGACGGGCGGGTGATTGCGCTGCTGCGCGACGCGGGCTCGCGGACCAAGTCGGTGGTGGTGATCCGCCCGGCAACGTTGTAGGGGTACCCGGGCGGTTATCCATCTGCGGCTAGGTTGCACACTGGGAGTCACGACCGTGGCGTAAGTCCATCGGCCGCTGCTCGGAGGGAAGGGGCGTGCATGTCTCCCAAGGTGGCCAACAAGGTATTTGTCATCGGCGTCGGCATGACCAAGTTCGAAAAGCCCGGCCGCCGCGAAGGCTGGGACTATCCCGACATGGCCAGGGAATCGGGGACGAACGCCCTGCGCGATGCCGGCATCGACTACAACGACGTCGAGCAAGGCTACGTCGGCTATGTCGCCGGCGATTCGACGTCCGGGCAGCGAGCGCTCTACGAGCTGGGCATGACCGGCATCCCGATCGTCAACGTCAACAACAACTGCTCAACCGGCTCGACGGCGCTGTTCTTGGCGGCCCAGGCCATCCGCGGCGGGATCGCCGACTGCACAATCGCGCTCGGCTTCGAAAAGATGCAACCCGGCTCGCTCAGCGGTGGCGCGCAAGACCGCGAATCGCCGATGGCCAGGCATGTCAAGGCGCTGGCCGCGATCGACGAGTTCGCGATGCCCGTCGCGCCGTGGATGTTCGGCGCCGCCGGCCGCGAGCACATGAGGCAGTACGGCACCACGGCGGAGCATTTCGCCAAGATCGGCTACAAGAATCACAAGCATTCGGTGAACAACCCGTATGCGCAGTTCCAGGAGTCCTACACCCTCGACGACATCCTGGCGTCGCGGATGATCTCCGACCCGCTGACCAAGCTGCAGTGCTCGCCGACCTCCGATGGTTCGGCGGCGGCCATCCTGGCCTCCGAGTCGTTCGTCGACAGCCGCGGACTGGCCTGGCAGGCCGTGGAGATCGTCGGCCAGGCCATGACGACCGACTTCGCCTCGACCTTCGACGGCAGCGCCAAGAACCTCATCGGCTACGACATGAATGTTCAAGCGGCGCAGCGCGTTTACCGGCAATCGGGACTCGGGCCCGAGGACTTCCAGGTGATCGAGCTACACGACTGCTTCTCGGCCAACGAGCTCTTGCTGTACGAAGCGCTGGGCCTGTGCGGCCCGGGTGAGGCGCCCAAGCTGATCGACAACGGCGACACCACCTATGGCGGACGCTGGGTGGTCAACCCGTCCGGCGGCCTGATCTCCAAGGGCCATCCGCTGGGCGCGACCGGATTAGCTCAGTGCTCCGAACTGACCTGGCAGCTGCGCGGCACCGCAGACAAGCGGCAGGTCGTCAATGTGACCGCGGCGCTGCAACACAACATCGGGCTGGGCGGCGCCGCCGTCGTCACCGCGTACCAGCGCGCCGAGCGCTGAAACTGAGCGCGCCGTGATCGAGTGGTCGCAGACCGATCTGATGATGCGCGACGCGGTTCGCAAATTCATCGACAAAGAGATCCGTCCAAAATTGGACGAACTGGAAACCGGTGCGCTGTCGCCATATCCGATCGCGCGCAAGCTGTTCAGCCAGTTCGGCCTCGACGTGCTGGCCACCGAATCGGTCAAGTCGATGCTGGACCGGGAGCGGGCTGAGCAGCGCGCGAATGGTGAAAGCTCCCGCGGCTCAGTAGCGTTCGGTGCTCAGGCATCGATGGCCGCGGTCATGGTGTCCGAACTCGCCGGGGTGAGCATCGGATTGATCAGCACGGTCGCGGTCAGCATCGGGCTGGGTGCGGCGACCATCATGAGCCGCGGCACGCTGGCCCAGAAGGAGCGCTGGCTGCCCGAGCTGATGACGCTGCAAAAGATCGCGGCGTGGGCAATCACCGAGCCGGACTCGGGCTCGGATGCGTTCGGCGGCATGAAAACTCACGTCAAACGCGACGGTGCGGACTACATTCTCAGCGGGCAGAAGACCTTCATCACCAACGGCCCGGACGCGGACGTGCTGGTGGTCTACGCCAAACTCGATGACGGCACTGCCGGCGGCTCCGACTCCGACCGGCGCAACCGGCCGGTGCTCACGTTCGTTTTGGATGCCGGAATGCCGGGCCTGACGCAGGGCAAGCCGTTCAAGAAGATGGGCATGATGTCGTCGCCGACCGGCGAACTTTTCTTTGACAACGTGCGACTGACTCCGGACCGTCTGCTGGGGGAGAAGGAGCAGCACACCGACGGCGACGGGCGCGACAGCGCCCGGGCCAATTTTGCCGCGGAACGCCTCGGGGTTGCGCTGATGGCGCTGGGGATCATCAACGAATGTCACCGGCTGTGTGTGGCGTACGCGAAGACCCGCACCCTCTGGGGCAAGAACATCGGGCAGTTCCAGCTGATCCAGCTCAAGCTTGCCAAGATGGAAATTGCTCGAATCAACGTGCAGAACATGGTGTTTCAAATTCTGGAACGGCTCAAGGCCGGAAAGCTACCGTCGCTCGCCGAGGCGTCGGCGATCAAGCTCTATTCTTCGGAGGCCGCCACCGACGTCGCGATGGAAGCCGTGCAGTTGTTCGGCGGCAACGGCTACATGGCCGAGTATCGCGTGGAACAGCTTGCCCGCGATGCGAAGTCGCTGATGATCTATGCCGGCAGCAACGAGGTTCAGGTGACTCATATCGCCAAGGGCCTGCTGGCCTGACGCTAGGCCACCACCCAGATCGCTCGTGCCGCCGGGCTGCCCAAGTCGACGGGCGTCGGTGCGCCGTCGCCCGACTCGATCGCCACCGAGATCATGCCGGCGAATTCGCGTCGCGTCACGACCCGCAGCCGGGAATCCAGGTTGATGCCGACACTGTCGAAGTACCGCAGCATTTCCGGGTCGGCATCGGAAATGCGGGCCACCGTGCCGGTGTCGCCGTCGCGACACTCCCACAATTGCCGGGCCGGCGGCGTGGGCACCTGCCCGTCGGAGGCCGGAATCGGGTCGCCGTGCGGATCGCGCTGCGGAAATCCCAGCTTGGCGTCGATCCGGGCCACCAGCCGATCAGATACGGCGTGTTCGAGCACCTCGGCCTCGTCGTGCACTTCGTCCCAGCCGTAGCCGAGTTCGTTGACCAGGAACGTTTCCAGAAGCCGGTGTCGGCGCACCATCGCCAGCGCTGCGCGGCGGCCGGCTTCGGTCAACGTCACCGCGCCGTATTTTTCGTGGTCGACCAGACCCTGTTCGGCGAGTCTGCGGATCGACTCCGAGGCCGTACTGGCCGAAACCCCGATCTTCTCGGCCAGCATCTTGGTGCTGACCTTGTCCAACGACCACTCCTGGGCCTTCCAAATCACCTTCAGGTAGTCCTGAGCAACCGCGGTAAGACCGCCAGGCTCTTCGTCAGCCCTCACAACCTGAAAGTTTAGGCGGATCTGAGCTGAAACCGGGGCTGCGATCACCAGGGATCGCCGGTACCGCCGTCGAGTCTGCGGTGAGCGCGCCCAGCAAGACCGCGATCGACACTGTGGACGCAGTCTCGGCGCGAGCAACGCAGTCTCGGCGCGAGCAGCGCAGTCTCGGCGAGAGCTGCGCAAACCAGCGATATCGCGCCGATCTTGCCCGCCACGGCTCGACCGGCATCGTAGGCTTGCCTGTGTGCAGCGGTGGCGCGGCCAAGACGAGATCCCCACGGACTGGGGTAGATGCGTACTGACGGTCGGGGTGTTCGACGGCGTGCATCGCGGGCACGCGGAGTTGATCGCGCACGCGGTGAAAGCCGGCCGTACCCGCGGCGTGCCGATCGTGCTGATGACATTCGATCCACATCCCATGGAAGTGGTGTACCCCGGCAGTCATCCGGCGCAGCTGACGACGCTGACTCGCCGCGCTGAGCTGGTCGAAGAGCTGGGCATCGACGTATTCCTGGTGATGCCGTTCACCACCGACTTCATGAAGCTCACCCCGGACCGTTACATCCACGAGTTGCTGGTCGAGCACCTGCACGTGGTTGAGGTCGTCGTGGGTGAGAACTTCACCTTCGGCAAGAAGGCGGCCGGAAATGTGCATACCCTGCGGCGGGCCGGCGAGCGGTTCGGGTTCGCGGTGGAGGCGATGTCGCTGGTGTCCGAGCACCACAGCCACGAGACCGTGACGTTCTCGTCCACCTACATCCGCTCCTGCGTGGACGCGGGTGACGTGATGGCGGCCACCGAAGCACTTGGCCGCCCTCATCGCGTCGAAGGCGTCGTGGTCCGCGGGTACGGACGGGGGGCCGAGCTCGGTTTTCCCACCGCCAACATCGCGCCCCCGATGTATTCGGCTATCCCCGCCGACGGTGTGTACGCCGCCTGGTTCACGGTCTTGGGCCATGGTCCGGCGGCCGGGGCGGTGATTCCCGGCGAGCGCTACCAGGCCGCGGTGTCCATCGGGACCAATCCAACGTTCTCCGGGCGTACCCGTACCGTCGAGGCGTTCGTACTGGACACCACCGCAGACCTGTACGGCCAACATGTGGCCCTGGACTTCGTCGCTCGGATCCGTGGCCAGAAGAAGTTCGAATCGGTGCGTGACCTCGTCGCCGAGATCGCCGCGGACACCGAGCGCACCCGCGCGTTGTTGGCCGGGGGCTGACGGTTATGCCGCTGGGCTGAACCGCTGTTAGACTGCCCGTCGTTAATCGGCGCGTGCTGCGGTTCGCGGCGGCCGTGCCCGCAAAGTTCCTTGATCGCGGACCAATTGATGGAGATGTTTCGTGGCGCTGACTGCCGAGCAGAAAAAGGAAATTCTCAAGACCTACGGTCTGCATGAGACCGACACCGGATCCCCCGAAGCGCAGATCGCGCTGCTGACCAAGCGGATAGCCGACCTGACCGAGCATCTGAAGGTGCACAAGCATGACCACCACTCGCGCCGGGGGCTGTTGCTGCTAGTGGGCCGCCGGCGACGGCTGATCAAGTACATCTCCCAGATCGATGTCGAGCGTTACCGCTCGCTGATCGAGCGGCTGGGTCTGCGTCGCTGACCTCTCGCGCGATGCGCGCCCTCAACCTGGTCGCTTTCACGGCCGTGGTGGTGACCGCGTGCGTGGTACTGATGGGGTGCTCGTCAGCGTCCAACCTCGCCGACCTCAAGGTGGGAGATTGTCTCAAGCTTGGTGGCACACCGGATCGACCGGAGGCCACCAAGGCGGTGTGCGGTAGCCCGGACTCCACTTTCAAGGTCGTCGCCGTGGTGAAGCCCGGGGCCGAGCGCGCGCAATGCCCGGCCGACGTCGACTCTTCGTATTCCGTGCACAACTCGGTAACCGGCGAGAACAGCACCTTATGCCTGGACGTCGATTGGGTGGTCGGCGGCTGCATGAGCGTCGACCCGGCGCACAAAACCGAACCGTTCCGGGTGGACTGCAACGACGCGTCGGCGCCGCATCGGCAGCGGGCCACGCAGATCCTGGAAAACTTGGAGCCACCCGTCACCGCCGACCAATGTGCCAGCGGCGTCGGCTACACCTACACCCAGCGGCGGTTCGCCGTGTGCGTCGAGGACGTCACCAACGGATCGCGGACATAGTGGTCGGACATATCGGGCATCCGGGTCTTCCCGGTACCCGGAGTTAGCCGGTGTACAGTAATGACGTTCTGGGCCGGTTCGGCCCGAGCACATGGTGCGGTCCACGTAGATCCGCGTGTACCGCTCCAGCGAGTCACTATGTATGTCCGAGGGAGCAGCCCGGCCTGTATCGGGCGGTCTTCGGTAGTGGCTGCCGGGCTCCCCGGATCTGGGGAGGTCGGCCGCTTCGATCGATGGCCGTAGCCGCATTCAGGCTCTCTTTCATCAGGGACGCTCCCAGGGCGGCTCGCAGGTCCGTCCGGGCCCGCGAGTCGGCCCTGCGAACCCTCGGGTTGTCCGTGACAACGCGAAACAGTTGAACAATCCAGAGAGGGCGCACGGACGTCATGTCTGTAGCTGAAATTGAAGAAGGCGTGTTCGAAGCGACCGCCACCATCGACAACGGGAGCTTCGGCACCCGCACCATCCGGTTCGAGACCGGCCGGCTGGCCTTGCAGGCGGCCGGCGCGGTGGTCGCCTACCTCGACGAGGAGAACATGCTCCTATCGGCGACCACGGCCAGCAAGAACCCCAAAGAACATTTCGACTTCTTCCCGCTGACCGTCGACGTCGAGGAGCGGATGTATGCGGCCGGCCGCATCCCCGGTTCGTTTTTCCGTCGTGAGGGACGACCCTCCACCGACGCCATCCTGACCTGCCGACTCATCGACCGGCCGCTGCGCCCGTCGTTCGTCGACGGGCTGCGCAACGAGATCCAGATCGTGGTGACGATCCTGAGTCTGGACCCCAACGACCTCTACGACGTCCTGGCGATCAACGCCGCGTCGGCTTCCACCCAACTGGGTGGACTGCCCTTCTCCGGCCCCATCGGCGCGGTGCGCGTGGCGCTGATCGACGGCACCTGGGTTGCGTTTCCCACCGTCGAACAGATCGGGCGTGCGGTGTTCGACATGGTGGTCGCCGGCCGCATCGTCGGCACCGACGACGCGGGCGGCAGCCCTGAGAAAAACGATGTCGCCATCATGATGGTCGAAGCCGAGGCCACCGAAAACGTCATCGAGCTCATCGAGGGCGGTGCCGCGGCGCCGACGGAAAGCGTGGTGGCCCAGGGGCTGGAGGCAGCCAAGCCGTTCATCGCCGCGCTGTGCACCGCGCAGCAGGAACTTGCCGACGCGTGTGGGGCTTCAGCCAGGACGACCGGCGACTTCCCGGTGTTCCCCGACTACGGCGACGACGTGTACTACGCGGTGTCCTCGGTGGCCACCGACGAGTTGGCCGCCGCGCTGACCATCGCGGGTAAGGCGGACCGCAATCAGCGCACCGATGAAATCAAGAGCCAGGTGCTCGAGCGGCTCGCTGACACCTACCCGGGCCGGGAGAAGGAGATCGGGGCCGCGTTCCGCGCGCTGACCAAGAAGCTGGTCCGGCAGCGCATCGTCTCCGACCACTTCCGCATCGACGGCCGCGGCATCACCGACATCCGCGCCTTGTCGGCCGAGGTCGCCGTGGTTCCGCGGGCACACGGCAGCGCGCTGTTCGAGCGCGGTGAGACCCAGATCCTCGGTGTGACGACGCTCGACATGGTCAAGATGGCCCAGCAGATCGACTCGTTGGGGCCGGAGACGACCAAGCGTTACATGCATCACTACAACTTCCCGCCGTTCTCCACCGGCGAGACGGGACGGGTCGGTTCACCCAAGCGCCGAGAGATCGGCCATGGCGCGCTGGCCGAGCGCGCGTTGGTGCCGGTGCTGCCCGGTGTCGAGGAGTTCCCTTATGCCATCCGCCAGGTGTCGGAGGCACTGGGCTCCAACGGCTCGACGTCGATGGGGTCGGTGTGCGCGTCCACGCTGGCGCTGCTGAACGCCGGGGTGCCGCTGAAGGCGCCGGTGGCCGGCATCGCGATGGGCCTGGTGTCCGACGACATCGAGGTGGCCGGTGGGGGAACGGAGCGGCGCTTCGTCACCCTGACCGACATCCTGGGCGCCGAAGACGCCTTCGGTGACATGGACTTCAAGGTCGCCGGAACCAAGGACTTCGTCACCGCGCTGCAGCTGGACACCAAGCTCGACGGCATTCCCTCCCAGGTTCTCGCAGGTGCTCTCGCCCAAGCCAAAGACGCCCGGCTGACCATCTTGGAGGTCATGGCCGAGGCCATCGACCGGCCCGACGAGATGAGCCCGTACGCGCCGCGGGTCACCACCATCAAGGTTCCGGTGGACAAGATCGGTGAGGTCATCGGTCCCAAAGGTAAAGTCATCAACGCCATCACCGAGGAGACCGGTGCACAGATCTCCATCGAGGACGATGGAACGGTGTTCGTCGGCGCCACCGACGGCCCCTCGGCGCAGGCCGCCATCGACAAGATCAACGCCATCGCCAACCCCCAGTTGCCGACGGTAGGGGAGCGGTTCCTCGGAACAGTGGTCAAGACAACCGATTTCGGTGCCTTCGTCTCACTGCTGCCCGGGCGCGACGGCCTGGTGCACATCTCCAAGCTCGGCAAGGGCAAGCGCATCGCGAAGGTCGAGGACGTGGTCAACGTCGGCGACAAACTGCGGGTGGAGATCGCCGATATCGACAAGCGCGGCAAGATCTCGCTCGTCTTGGTGGCCGAGGAAGACTCCGCCAACGCGGCCGCCGGAGCCCCTGCAGCGCCAGCCGATGCCGCGACGGCCAGCAGCTGAGCCAGCGGCGGCCCAGGCAGTGCGCCGCACGACACTGCCGGGCGGTCTGCGCGTCGTTACCGAATACCTGCCGGCGGTGCGTTCGGCCTCGGTCGGGCTCTGGATCGGCGTGGGATCGCGCGACGAGGGCACCACGGTGGCCGGCGCCGCGCACTTCCTCGAACACCTGCTGTTCAAGTCGACACCCACCCGCACCGCCGTCGACATCGCGCAGGCAATGGACGCCGTCGGTGGCGAACTGAACGCGTTCACCGCCAAGGAGCACACCTGCTACTACGCCCATGTGCTCGACTCTGACCTGTCGCTGGCCATGGATCTGGTCTCCGATGTGGTACTCAACGGGCGTTGCGCCGCCGACGATGTCGAGCTGGAACGCGACGTCGTCCTCGAAGAGATCGCGATGCGCGACGACGATCCCGAGGACGCGCTGGCCGACCTGTTCCTCTCGGCGTTGTTCGGCGACCACCCGGTGGGCCGGCCGGTGATCGGCACCGCCCAATCCGTATCGGCGATGACCAGAGCCCAACTCCAGTCGTTTCACGTGCGGCGCTACACACCGGAGCGAATGGTCCTCGCGGCGGCCGGCAACGTCGATCACGACGAGGTGGTCGCATTGGTGCGGGAGCACTTCGGGCCGCGGTTGGTCCGCGGGCGCCGGCCCGTCGCACCACGCAAGGGTGCCGGCCGGGTGAACGGGATGCCCGGGTTGACGCTGGCCGAGCGCGACGCCGAACAGACGCACGTCTCGCTGGGCATCCGCACGCCTGGACGCGGCTGGCAGCATCGCTGGGCGCTGTCGGTGCTGCACACCGCGTTGGGCGGCGGCCTGAGCTCGCGGCTGTTCCAGGAGGTCCGCGAGGCCCGCGGGTTGGCCTACTCGGTCTACTCTGCGCTGGACATTTTCGCCGACAGTGGCGCACTGTCGGTGTATGCGGCCTGCCTGCCCGAACGTTTCGCCGAGGTGATGCGAGTGACCGCCGAGGTGCTGGAATCGGTGGCACGTGACGGCATCACCGAGGCGGAATGCCGGATCGCCAAGGGTTCGTTACGCGGCGGCCTGGTGCTGGGCCTGGAGGATTCCAGTTCACGGATGAGCCGCATTGGTCGCAGCGAATTGAACTACGGCAAGCACCGCAGCATAGAGCACACCCTGCAGCACATCGAGCGGGTCACCGTCGAGGAGGTCAACATGGTGGCCCGCCGGCTGCTGGGCAAACGCTACGGCGCTGCCGTTCTGGGTCCCTACGGCTCGAAACGACAGCTGCCGCAACAACTTCGAGCGATGGTAAATTAACCCGATGGTGCTGGGCTTCTGGGACATCGCGGTACCCATCGTTGGTGCGCCGATGGCCGGCGGGCCGGGTACACCGGCCCTGGCCGCGGCGGTGTCGAATGCGGGCGGGCTGGGCTTCGTCGCCGGCGGCTACGTCAGCGCGGACAAGTTTGCTGACGACATCGCCGCCGCGCGTGCCGCCACCACCGGCCCGATCGGGGCGAACCTGTTTGTGCCCCAGCCCAGCGTCGCCGACTGGATGCAGCTGGAGTACTACGCAGAAGAGCTCGAAGAGGTCGCCGAGTACTACCGCTGTGAGGTCGGCCAGCCGATCCACGGTGACGACGACGACTGGCATCGCAAACTCGAAGTGGTGGCCGATGTGCGACCGGAGGTGGTGTCCTTCACGTTCGGCGCGCCGCCGCCGGACGTCATTCGCCGGCTGAGCGCGCTGGGATTGCTGGTGTCGGTCACCGTGACGTCGCCCTATGAAGCCGGGGTGGCCATCGCGGCCGGCGCCGACAGCCTGGTGGTCCAGGGCCCGGGCGCCGGCGGGCATCGCGGCACGTTCGCACCGGACATGGAACCGGGCGAGGAGTCGTTGCACCAGCTGCTCGACCGGATCGGCAGCGCACACGAGGTGCCGCTGATCGCCGCGGGCGGCCTGGGCACCGCCGAGGACGTCGCGGCCGTCCTGCGCAGGGGAGCGGTCGCCGCCCAGGTCGGTACCGCGCTGATGCTCACCGACGAAGCGGGGACCAACCCGGCGCACCGGGTTGCGCTGAAGAACCCGGAGTTCGACTCCACCCTGGTCACCCGGGCATTTTCCGGCCGCTACGCCCGCGGGCTGGCGAACAACTTCACCCGACTGCTCGATCGCGTCGCGCCACTGGGCTATCCCGAGGTCAATCAGATGACCAAGCCGATACGCGCGGCAGCGGTCGCGGCGGACGACCCGCACGGGACCAACCTCTGGGCGGGAACGGCTTACCGGCAGGCCCGCCCGGGCCCGGCGGCCGACATCGTCGCATCGTTGGCTCCCGACTTGCGGATGCTGTAGCGCTAGCACGTAACAGGTTGCGCGCGTAGCGGGTAGTGCTGCCGGTGCTTCGGGCTGGCTATGATCAGCCAATGACTGAGCCTTCGGTGTCGGCCACTGTCCAGATCAATGCCAGTCCGCAGCGGGTGTATGGGCTGATCACCGATCTGCCGACACTGGCCTCGCTGGCCGAGGAGGCGGTGTCGATGAAATTGCGCAAGGGCGACGGAGTCCGCAAAGGCGCCGTGTTCGTCGGCCACAACGAAAATGGCGGCCGTCGATGGCACACGACGTGCACCGTTACCGACGCCGAGCCGGGCCGCACCTTCGCATTCGACGTGCGCAGTGCCGTCATTCCGGTGGCGCGGTGGCAATACGACATCGTCGCGTCCGGCGGCGGCTGCCGGGTTACCGAGAGCACCTGGGACCGGCGGCCGCGCTGGTTTCGCAAGATCGCCGGCATGGCAACCGGGGTTGGGGATCGGGCGGCGGCAAACGCCGAGCACATCCAGCTGACCCTGCGGCGCCTGAAGCAACGGGCTGAGGCCGAGTAGCCGACGCGACGCCTATACTTACCGGCACATGGTGTCCACGAGGATGACATTTCGGTGCTGATGTAAACGGCGAGGCAAGGGGGCCTGATGTTCACCGTCGATGAGCAGGCAGCGGGGTTGCACTGCGCCAAGCCGGTTCGCGCCGACCACGAGCATCTCGTCCTCGAGGCACGCGACGTCGAGTTCGACTGGGCGCGTTTGCCGTTTCACTATGTGCCGAACGAACCGTTGGCCACGCACTTCATGAATGTCCTGCACCTGCTGCTGCCGGCCGGCGAGGAGTTCTTCGTCAAAGTGTTCAAGAAGACGCTGCCGCTGATCAAAGACGATCAACTGCGGCGGGACGTACAGGGATTCATCGGGCAAGAGGCGATGCATTCGCAGGCACATTCCGGCGTGTTGGCCCACTTCGATGCCCGAGGCGTGGACGTGACGCCGTTCACCGACCAGATCAGCTGGCTGTTCCAGAAGCTGTTGGCCGACAATCCCCGGAAAAGCCTACGCAGACAGCACAATTGGTTGCTGGAGCAGGTCTCGTTCATCTCGGCGATCGAGCACTACACGGCCGTCTTGGGCGAATGGGTCTTGAACTCCCCGCAGCTCGACGCCGTCGGCGCTGATCCGGTGATGCTGGACATGCTCCGGTGGCATGGCGCAGAAGAGGTCGAGCACAAGGCGGTGGCCTTCGACACCATGAAGCATCTGCGCGCCGGATACTGGCGGCAGGTGCGCGCCCAGCTGGCCGTCACCCCGGTGCTGTTGCTGTTGTGGATCCGCGGAGTGCGGTTCATGTACTCGGTGGATCCCTACCTGCCGCCGGGTGTCAGGCCACGTTGGCGCGACTACCTCGATGCGGCGCGCCGGGGATTGCTGCCGGGCCCGTGGCGATTACTGCGGGTCGTCGGCCGCTACTACCGGCCGGGTTTTCACCCGTCGCAGCTGGGCGGCCTGGAGAGGGCGGTCGATTACCTGGCCGTGTCACCCGCCGCCCGGGCGTCGTACTGACCCGATGGTGGACCCGGCGGTGAATCGGATCCGTGCGCAGTCAAATTCCATTGTGGCGGAAGGCATTTGGGCGAGTCGACCCACGGATTTGTACGACGGTGGCCGGCGGGACCGCTTTGCCACTGCGTTGTGGGGTGTCCGCACGCTGTTCGGCGGATTCGCGTCGGCCTCGCGATGGGACCCGTCGCGGGTCAGCCCGGTGCGACGGACACATCTGGCGACCGTCGTCGGACGCGAACTCGTGGCACCCGACGTGGTGGCGCTGACCCTGGCCGACCCGGACGGCGGATTGCTGCCGTCCTGGACGCCCGGCGCTCACATTGACGTGCACCTGCCCTCGGGCCGGCGCCGGCAGTATTCGCTGTGCGGGCGGCCCGGGCGTCGCACGGACTACCGCATCGCAATCCGGCGCATCGCCGACGGTGGCGGTGGTTCGGTAGAGATGCACGAGGCCTACGACGTGGGTGACCCGCTGGTTTTCGAAGGGCCTCACAACGCGTTCCATCTCGGAACGGCCGAGCCCGACCTGCTTTTCGTGATCGGCGGCATCGGAGTGACACCGATCCTGCCGATGATCCAGGCGGCTCAGCAGCGCGGAACCCCTTGGCGGGCCGTCTATGCCGGCCGAAGCCGAGACCAGATGCCGCTGCTCGGTGAGGTCGTGTCGGTGGCGCCGGAGCGGGTGACGGTGTGGGCCGACGACGAGCGCGGCCGCTGCCCCTCGGTCGACGACCTCCTGGACGGTGCCGGGCCGAGGACCGCCGTTTACGTGTGTGGGCCAACTCCCATGCTGGAGGCGGTGCGCGCGGCCCGCGCCCGGCATGCCCACGCACCGCTGCACTATGAGCGGTTCAGCCCGCCGCCGGTTGTCGACGGAATTCCATTCGAGCTGGAACTCGGGCGGTCGGGGAGAGTGCTGACCGTTCCGGCGAACCGGACGGCGCTGGACGTCATGCGCGACAGCGATCCGACCACCGCGTACTCGTGCCAGCAGGGTTTCTGCGGCACGTGCAAGGTGAAAGTCCTTGCCGGACAAGTGGATCACCGCGGCCGCGCAGCGGAAGCCGACGACGAGATGCTGGTGTGTGTGTGTGTCCCGGGCGAAGAGCCGCCGGGTGGTCATCGACGGCTGAGGGCGCGGCACGTCAAGTTTTCGTAGAGGGGACTGTGCTTTTCCGGCGGGGCCGCTTATCATTCGTACCAAGGAGGACCGCTCAGATGGCCAACCCGCCGCTGTCGATGAAGCCGACCGGATGGTTCCAGGTCGCCTGGTGTGACGAAATCGGCGTCGGTGACGTCCTCCGGATGAAGTACTTCGACCAGGAGCTGGTCGCCTGGCGCGCCGAGTCCGGCCGCCTGACCGTGATGAACGCCTACTGCGAACACCTCGGCGCCCACCTGGGTTACGGCGGCAAGGTCGTCGGCGAGGTGCTGCAGTGTCCCTTCCACGGCTGGCAGTGGAGTCAGCAGGGCCGCAACGTGTGCATCCCGTATCAGGACCGGCCCAACCGGGGGCGGCGCATCGCCACTTATCCGGTGGTTGAGCGCAACGAGTCGGTGTACATCTGGCACGACGTCGAGGGTCGCGAACCGTTCTTCGACGCACCGGACGTGTTCGCCAGCTTCGGCGAGGGCGCTGCCGCGGACTATTACCCGCCGCAGCGGTTGTACCGGCCGGCGCTGGAACTCCATCCGCAGTACGTGCTCGAAAACGGGGTGGATTTCGCGCATTTCAAGTATGTGCACAACACCCCGATCGTGCCGGTCTTCACCCGCCACGACTTCGCCGCCCCGGTCTCCTTCGTCGACTTCACCATCACCTTCGAGGGTGACGACGGTCAGCAGATCGAGGACGTCAACAGCGGCGTACAGGCCGTCAATGGCGGCTTGGGAGTTGCGGTGACCAAGAGCTGGGGCATGGTCGACAACCGCACCATCTCCGCGATCACGCCGGTGGACGAATCCACCTCCGATGTCCGGTTCATGGTCTACATCGGCCGGACGGCCGGCAAGGATCCGGCCCGCGCCGAGCTCAAGGCGCGCGAGTTCGGGCAGGAAGTGATCCGGCAGTTCGAGCAGGACATCGACATCTGGGCTCACCAGCGCTATTCCGACCGACCCGCTTTGACCCCCGACGAGTTCCAGGGTTTCACCGCAATTCGCACCTGGGCCAAGCAGTTCTATCCCGACGGTCGCGGCGGCAGCATCGCCGACGGGTATGCGGCATCGCGGGCAGCGGGACGCCAATGAATTCCCCGGTTCGCCCGATCCGCGTCTTCCAGGTCGCCACCGGCAATGTCGGTCGCGAGATGATCAGGCGACTGCAGACGCGGCCCGACCTGGAACTGGTCGGAGTTCATTGCTACTCGCCCGACAAGGTCGGCGCCGACGCCGGAGAACTCGCCGGTATCGGGCCCATCGGCGTCACGGCAACCGGCAGCGTCGACGACATCATCGCCGCCAAGCCGGACGTGCTGACCTTCCATGGGGTGTTTCCCGACGAGGACCTGTACATGAAAGTGCTCGCGGCCGGGATCAATGTCGTCACCACCGCCGACTGGATTACCGGGTGGCACCGCGACCATAACCATCCGCATCCATCCGGCAGGCCGGTGACCCAGCTGTTGGCCGAGGCCTGCGAGAAGGGTGCTGCGACGTTCTATGGCACCGGCATGAACCCTGGCCTGAACCACATCCTCGGGGTGGTGTGTTCGGCCGACGTCGCCGAGATCGAGAACATCACCACCATCGAGTCCGTCGACGTGTCCTGCCATCACTCCAAGGAGACCTGGATCGAAGTCGGCTACGGCAAACCGGTCGACGACCCGGAAATCCCGGCGAAGCTGGAAAAGTACACCAGGGTCTTCGCCGACAGCGTGCTGATGATGGCCGACTGCTTCGACCTGCCGCTTGACGAGGTGACGTTCAGTTACGAACTGGGAGCCTGCACCAAAGACGTCGACCTGGGCTGGTACACGCTGCCGAAAGGTTCGGTGGGCGGCAGTTACATCAAATACCGGGGCCTGGTCGACGGGGTGGCGCGGGTCGAGACCCACCTGGAGTGGCAGATGACTCCGCACACCGACCCGAGCTGGAAGATCAAGGGCTGCTACATCACTCGGATCCAGGGCGATCCGTGTGTCTATAACAAGCACATGATCTTCCCGAAGCCCGGCATCGATTTGTCCAACCCGGACAACTTCGCCTCCATCGGCATGACGGTCACCGGAATGCCGGCGCTCAACTCAATCAGGTCGGTCGTCGCGGCGCGGCCCGGACTGATCACCAGCGCCGACATTCCATTACGCGGGTTTGCCGGTCGATTCACAACGTAGACCGATCGTGGGGCGTCTTACCAGCCGCGTTCGGCGAGCCGGTGCGGCTGGGCGATCTGTTCGACGTTGATGCCGACCATCGCCTCGCCCAG
>NZ_MVIF01000063.1 GCF_002086675.1 Mycobacterium persicum | reverse complement strand
TCTCTAACCGATTCAGCGGGCAGGCGTCGATCGGGCGCCCGCCCGCCGAATCGGCCCGCCCGCCATGCCAACCTCACTCAGATAGCGAGTAATCCGATGACTTCGATCACCACCCGGCGCCACGGTGGCCCGCCCGGTCGCTCGCCCGCCCAAACCCCGCCGACTCCCGTCGTAGCCGACACCGCGGTGGCGGACACGGCACACAGTGGTGACATCGTCGGTGCCTTCGGGCGGATACCTCGCGACGGCGATGGCGCAACCCGCGGACGCTGGGCGCGCCTGCGGACGTTGATGATCATCAGTGGTCCGGGCCTGATCGTGATGGTTGGCGACAACGACGCCGGCGGTGTCGCGACCTACGCACAGGCCGGGCAAGACTACGGGATGAAACTGTTGTGGACGCTGACGTTGCTGATCCCGGTGCTGTATGTAAACCAGGAGATGGTGCTGCGGCTCGGTGCCGTCGCGCGGGTTGGGCACGCGCGGTTGATATTCGAACGCTTCGGCAAATTCTGGGGGGCATTCAGCGTCGGTGATCTGCTGATTCTCAACGCGCTGACGATCGTCACCGAATTCATCGGCGTATCAATGGCACTCGGCTTCCTGGGTTGTCCCAAGGTCATTGCTGTTCCGGCCGCCGCGGTGCTGTTGTTCGCCGTCGTGGCCGGCGGGTCGTTCCGCCGCTGGGAAGCGATGATGTTCCTGCTAATCGCGGTGAACGTGGTGATCATTCCGATGGCGCTGCTGGTGCACCCGACCCTCACCGGGACCGTCGAGGGATTGCGGCCGCAGTTCCCAGGCGGACTCGACGCCACCGTGCTGTTGCTGATTGTCGCGATCGTCGGCACCACCGTCGCACCATGGCAGTTGTTCTTCCAGCAGTCCAACGTGGTCGACAAGCGCATCACCACACAGTGGATTTCTTATGCGCGAGCCGATTTGGTGCTCGGCATCGTCGTCGTGATGGTCGGCGCGACAGCGCTGATGGCGGTGACCGCGTTCGGATTGTCCGGCTCCGCGGATGCCGGGCACTTCACCGACGCGGGAGCGGTGGCGACGGGCCTGGCCAACCACTTCAGCGGCACGGTGGGCATGCTGTTCGCGATCATCCTGCTCGACGCGTCGTTGATCGGAGCGAACGCGATCGGCCTGGCCACCACGTATGCCGTCGGTGACTCGATGGGCAAGCGGCACTCACTGCACTGGAAAGTCAGTGAAGCGCCACTGTTCTACGGCGGCTACGCCGTCCTCCTTGCGGTGTCGGCCGCAATTGCTTTTAGTCCCGATCAGGTCCTGGGCCTGGTGACCCAGGGCGTGCAGGCGCTCGCCGGCATCCTGTTGCCCTCGGCGACCGTGTTCCTGGTCCTGCTGTGCAATGACCGCGCGGTTCTGGGGCCATGGACAAACACGTTGCGGCAGAACATCGTTGCCTGGTCGACGGTGTGGTGTCTGGTGTTGCTGTCGCTCGCGTTGACCGCGGCGACGTTCTTCCCGCACCTATCCACCACCACCCTGGTGGCCGGCCTCGGGGCCGGAGCGGCGACCGGCATCGTCGGCGGCGCCGCCGTGCTGATCGCCAGCCGGCGCAGGGGCGCTCGCCGCAAAGCGGAGACGATTTCGCAGGCATTCGGTGGCGGCCTGGATCCGCAAGACGTCGACGAACTCGACGACACCTCACTGCTGACCCGCGCCGAGCGGCGTGCTGTTCGCCGGCAGGACCGGGCGAACTGGCGTACCCCCGATCTGGCCACCATCACCCGCCCGACCATGTCACCGGCCCGTCGTGCGGGTCTGTTTACCCTGCGCGGCTACCTGGTGGTGGCGGTCGTGCTGGTCATTGTCAAGGTCGTCGAGGCCGGCCTGGGCTGATGCGGTACCAGCACACGCGCCGCGGTGTGGGGAGAGGGAAATCGGGTGCTGGTGCGGTTGGTCGCGTGGTTGCGCTCGGCGTGGTCTGGGTTGAGGCTGAAAAGGTGTTTCGGCGACCCCGCCATGTTCGCTCCGATGTCCGTTTCCAGTGTGTGTTGCTGGCGCCGAGGGTGCCGCCAGGGAGGGCGATCGCGGATGCTCCCCCCTCTACATCCACTCTCAAAGCCGGCAGCGCTCACTCGATGCGGCGGCATGACAGTCGATCCGGTGAGCACGCGACATCCCCCGAACACCGGCCATACAAGAGTTTTGACCAACACGGGCAGGACTCAACGTGGCGAAAACAGACGCCAAGCTATGCGTCTTAGGCTTAGGCGACCACTTCGATCGGGTCACCGACGTTGACGGTGTTGAAGTACCAGGCGGCATTGTCCGGGCTGAGGTTGATGCAGCCATGGCTGACGTTGGCGTATCCCTGTGAGTTGACCGACCACGGCGCCGAGTGCACGTATACGCCGCTCCAGGTGACCCGAACCGCGTAGGACGCGGTGATCAGATACCCGTCGGAAGAGTTCAGCGGAATACCGATGGTGCGTGAATCCATCACCACAGTGCGCTCTTTCGACAGCGCACTGAAGTTGCCGATCGGAGTCGGACGGCTGGGCTTGCCCATCGACGCCGGCATGGTGCGCAGCACCTCTCCGTTTCGGCTGACGGTGAACGTGTGCGCGGAGATGCTGGCCACCCCGAGCAGCTCGTCTCCGGTTTCGAAGCCGTCGGTCAGCTCCTGCACACCCACCGAAATGTGGCTATGGGTCGGCCAGTAGTGATCGGGAATCCACTGCACGACGAAGCTGTCGACCCACTCGAAATGTCCGGTCATGTTACTGGGGGAGGTGACACGAATGGTCCGTTCGGCCGCGCGGCGATCGAGGACCGGGGCGTTGAAGGTCACCACCACCGGGTGTGCCACGCCCACCACTGCACCGTTGGCCGGCAACACTGCGGCGACTCCGGGAACGGGCTGCGGCAGGGGTACCGCGGCGCTCGCCAGAGCGCCCGACCCGGTCAGGGCCATCGTCGTGATTGCGACCATAACGAACAGATAACGAACTGCGTGGCGCATGACGGTCACCCTTCGGGACGGTGCAATCAACACAACCGCATTCTAGGGCTGTGTACCCGCTACGTGCTGCAGCAAACATCTCGGACCGCCGGTCCGGCTTTGCTCCGGTCGTCATGGTAGCGGTCCGTCGCCAGCCTTGCCTGAGTCTGCGGCGCAGCCGGCACCTGCGCTGTAGCCGGCCCCCAGCCCGCTGAGATTGGCTGACTGGCCGACGACACGTTAGCCTCAGCGAAATCGTGCTCCACCGCCGAGGAGGTGTAAGTGCTCTTTCGTCAGCTGGAGTATTTCGTGGCGGTCGCCCAGGAGCGTCACTTCGCCCGGGCGGCCGAGAAGTGCTACGTCTCACAACCCGCGCTGTCGTCGGCGATCGCCAAGCTCGAACGTGAACTCAACGTCACCCTGATCAACCGCGGCCATAGCTTCGAGGGCCTGACTCCCGAGGGGGAGCGGTTGGTGGTGTGGGCCAAGCGGATTCTGGCCGAGCACGACGCGTTCAAGGCCGAGGTGGACGCGGTGCGCTCCGGTATCACCGGGACGCTGCGGTTGGGCACGGTCCCGTCCGCGTCGACGACGGCGTCGCTGGTGCTGTCCGGTTTCTGCTCGGCGCACCCGTTGGTCAAGGCCCAAATCTGCTCCCGGCTGGCCGCAACCGAGCTGTACCGCCGGCTACGTGACTTCGAACTCGACGCGATCATTGTGCATCCGACAACAGCAGACAGCCGCGACATCGATGTGGTGCCGCTCTACGAGGAGCGCTATGTGCTGCTGGTGCCGCCCGACATGGTGCCCGCGGGCGCGTCGACGCTGCGCTGGCCGGACGCCGCGCAACTGCCGCTGGCGCTGCTCTCGCCGGACATGCGGGATCGCCAGATCATCAACGCCGCCTTCGCCGAGCATGCCATCACGGTCAGCCCCCAGGTCGAGACGGACTCTGTCGCTTCGCTTATCGCTCAGGTGGCCACCGGCAACTGGGCGTCCATCGTTCCGCACACCTGGCTATGGACCACGCCGACCGGCGGCGAGATTCGTCCGGTCCCGTTGGTCGATCCCATTCGCAAAGCCCAGATCGGTTTGGCCACCAACTCCGCCGGCCCGGGATCACCCGTCGCCCGCGCGCTCGTCGCAGCTGCGCAGGAGTTGGACCTGGGCGAGTTCTTCGACGCGCGGATGTCGGGAATCAGCCGCCGGCGCTGACCGGCGCCGGCGGGGCGGTGGCCGCGCTGGTGGGGTTCAGGCTCGCCAGGTGTCCGCTCTCCACACCGGCGGCCGGGCTGAGCTCGCAGTCGATGATCGACGGTCCCCCCGACGCCAGCGCGTCGGCCAGTGCCGCGGTCAGCTCCGATGGGGTGGTGACGTGATATCCCTTGCCGCTGAAAGCCTCTGCGATCAGCTCGTGACGCGCGCGAGCGTTCAGCACGGTAGGCGCCGGATCGCTGCCGGCCACCGCCGTTTCGTCACCGCGGTAGCCGCCGCCGTTGTTGAGGATGACCACGGTCACCGGAAGTCGATACCGGCAGATGGTCTCGACTTCCATGCCCGAAAAGCCGAATGCGCTGTCCCCTTCGATCGCGACGACCGGGCGGCCGGTCTCCACCGCGGCAGCGATCGCGTAGCCCAGGCCGATGCCCATCACCCCCCAGGTACCGGTGTCGAGCCGGTGTCGCGGCAACTGCATGTCGATGACGTTGCGGGCCAGATCCAGCGCGTTGGCGCCTTCGTTGACCACATACACATCGGGATTGCGTTGCAGCACGGCGCGAATGGCGCCGAGCGCGTTGTAGAACCGCATCGGGTGCGGGTCTTCGGCCAGCCGCTCGCGCATCTTGGCGTCGTTGCGCGCCTTGCGATCCGACAGCTCGCCGGTCCATTCCGCCGGCGCCGCGATGGGACGTCCGGCCAGGCCGTCCAGCAGCGCCGACATCACCGAGCCGATGTCACCGGTCAGCGGTGCCGCCACCGGCCGGTTGCTGTCGAACTCCGACGCCGCGATATCGACCTGGATGAACTTGGCGTCGGCCGCCCACTGCGGCGACTCGCCATGGCCCAGAAGCCAATTCAGCCGGGCACCGACCAGCACGACGGTATCGGCCCGTGCGATGGCCAGCGAGCGGGCCGCGCCAGCGGACTGCGGATGCGAGTCGGGCAGTAGCCCCTTGGCCATCGACATGGGCAGGAACGGAATTCCGGTGGTCTCGACGAACTCGCGAATCACGTTGTCGGCCCGGGCATATGCCGCGCCCTTGCCGAGCACGATCAGCGGCCGCCGGGCCGCGGCGAGTAGCTGCAGGGCGCGGTCGACCGCCTCGGCCGCGGGAAGTTGTCGCGGTGCCGGGTCGACCAGCCGCCAGATGCTGTCGGCGGCAACGGAGACCTCCAGTGCCTGACCGAGCACCTCGCCGGGGATGTCGAGGTAGACACCGCCCGGCCGGCCCGAAATCGCGGTGCGAACAGCGCGCGCGACCCCGAGCCCGATGTCCTCCACCCGGTTGATCCGGTAGGCCGCCTTGACGAATGGCCGGGCGGCGTTGAGCTGGTCGATCTCCTGGTAGTCGCCGCGCTGCAGGTCCACGATGGACCGCCGGCTCGAACCCGAGATCTGGATCATCGGGAAGCAGTTTGCGGTGGCGTTGGCCAGCGCGGGCAGGCCGTTGAGAAAGCCGGGGCCCGACGTCGTCAGGCAGATGCCGGGACGCGCCGTGAGGAAACCGGCGGCCGCGGCCGCATTGCCGGCCGAGCCCTCATGACGGAAGCCGATGTAACGGATCCCAGCGGCCTGGGCGGTGCGGGCGAGGTCGGTGATGGGGATGCCGACGATCCCGTAGATGGTGTCGACGTCGTTGGCCTTGAGGGCCTCCACCATGAGGTGAAAGCCATCGGTCAGGCGAACACTGGCCGGTCCATCCGGCGCTGCGCCGGGAGATGCCGCTTGCATGGTCATGGTGGCGACTCCTCGTGTCTGAGGGGGACCGGAGTGCTCCGGGCCGCGAATGGCTCGGTCATCACTTTGTTCCAGTGCCGGGGCTGTGTCCAAGACCGGGGCGCTATTCAGTGATTTACGTTGTCTATTGACCCTGGCCACCGACCGGGTGCATTCGATAGGTTCCGGCTATCGAGCGGTAGCGGATCGGTATTGGACAAGAAGCATTGTCACCGGCAGGGTGGCCATACAAGAGCCGATCCGGCACCGGCAACACCCGAGAGGAGCGTGCGATGTCATCGATCGCCAAGACGGTGGCGCAACAGTTCGCGGCCGATGGTCCCACCGAATCGTCGAGTCCGCGGATTGCCGATCTGGTGATGGTGGCGGCAACCCGGCGGCCGGAGGCCGTCGCACTTGTCGTGACCGCCGACCGCGTCGCGATCAGCTACCGTGACGTGATCCGGCTGGCCGACGACCTGGCCGGGCAGTTGACCAGGGCCGGTCTCTTGCCGGGCGACCGGGTGGCGCTGCGTTCCGGCAGCAACGCCGAATTCGTCGTCGCGCTGCTGGCCGCGTCTCGAGCCGATCTTGTCGTGGTTCCGTTGGACCCGGCGTTACCCGTCGGCGACCAGCGCGCCCGCGCCGAGGCTGCTGGAGCACGTGTGGTGCTGGTGGACGGCAACGGTCCCGACAGCGGGGAAGATTCGGCGATCCGGTGGTGGCCGGTGGCGGTGAGCGTGGGCCGCGATGACGGGGCCCTATCGGTCCGTTTGGAGGCTGCCGGGGAACCGAAGCCGGTCACGGCCGCACCCGAGGGGCTGCGGCCCGACGACGCCATGATCATGTTCACCGGCGGGACGACGGGCCTGCCGAAGATGGTCCCGTGGACCCACGGAAACATCGCCAGTTCGATCCGGGCGATCATCGCCGGGTATCGGCTGGGTCCGCAGGACGCGACGGTCGCGGTGATGCCGCTGTACCACGGTCACGGCTTGATGGCCGCGTTGCTGTCGACGCTGGCGTCCGGGGGCGCGGTGTTGCTGCCGGCGCGCGGGAAGTTCTCGGCGCACAGTTTCTGGGACGACATCGACGCGGTGCACGCCACCTGGTACACGGCGGTGCCGACCATTCACCAGATCCTGTTGGAGCGTGCCAAAACTGAACCGTCCGGCACCAAAGCCGCCCTGCGCTTCATCCGCAGCTGCAGCGCCCCGCTCACCCCGGAGACGGCGCAGGCGCTGCACGCTGAGTTCAGCGCGCCGGTGGTGTGCGCGTTCGGGATGACCGAGGCCACCCACCAGGTGGCCACCACCAGCCCCGACGACGAGGAAAACCCGGCAGTGTCAACCGGTCTGGTGGGCAACTCGACCGGGCCCGAGATCCGGATCGTCGGGTCCGGCGGAGCGCCCGTCGGCCCCGGCGAGGTCGGCGAGGTCTGGCTGCGCGGCCCCACCGTGGTGCGTGGCTACCTCGGCGACCCGAAGATCACCGAAGCCAACTTCACCGACGGTTGGCTGCGCACCGGCGATTTGGGGACATTGTCGGCCGACGGCGACCTGAGCATCCGTGGCCGGATCAAAGAGCTGATCAACCGCGGCGGCGAGAAAATATCGCCGGAGCGCGTCGAGCACGTGCTGGCCACCCATCCGAACGTGTTGGAACCGGCCGTCTTCGGCGTTCCCCACCCGCTCTACGGTGAGGCCGTCGCGGCGGTGATCGTGCCTCGCCAGCCCGCGCCGACTCCCGAAGAACTCACCGAGTTCTGCCGGGAACGCTTGGCGGCCTTCGAGATTCCGGCAACCTTCGAGCTGGCGAGCGAGCTGCCGCACACCGCGAAAGGTTCGCTCGACCGTCGCGCCGTGGCCCAACGGTTCGGTCCGCCGGCGTAACCCGGAGTCACCGCGACGACGTGACCGAACCCCACGCCGCTCGCGCGCCGGAGTCGCCGACGCGATACGTCTGGACCAGCGTGGCGGCAGCGGCGGCCACCACCAACAGCATGACCACCAGCTGCACTACGGGTTTCACCGCGCGTCCGCGGGCCCGGCGAAGGTGGACGACCGCCAGCGCGACCATCGTCGCCGCCAGTGCAACCGCGAAGTAGGACAGGGTTTGGCCGAGGTTCGCGTGGCTGTCGATCGCCGGCGACTGGCCGATCTTGCCGGCCAACCACTCGCCCGAGTCCGCGGTCAACGGGGTCACGACGAGCGTAATGACGGCCAGGGCCAGCGTCAGCCAGACCAGTCGTTGGCGGGCGGCCGGCCATAGCGCGCACATGATCGCCAGGATCGCCGCCAACGGACCCAGCACGACGACCAGATGGTTGAGCAATATGTGGGCCGGTAGTCCGTCAACCGTCGACATGAGGCCGGCTACGCGGTTGACTTCACCCGGGCCGCAGCGGATTCCGGCATCGGTTCGTATCGGGCGAACGTGCGGGTGAACGATGCGGCGCCATGGGCGAGTGAGCGCAAGTCAATGGCATACCGGGTCAACTCGACCTGAGGCACTTCGGCTTTGACCACCGTGCGTTCGTTGGCGGCGGTCTCGGTACCCAGCACGCGGCCGCGGCGCCCGGACAGATCGCCCATCACCGCGCCCACGAAATCGTCGGGCACCAGCACCGAGATCTCGTCGATCGGCTCGAGCAGGATCACCTTGGTCGCCGCGGCCGCATCTCGCAATGCCAGTCCACCGGCCATCTGGAAGGCGAAATCGGAGGAGTCGACGCTGTGGGCCTTACCGTCGAGCAGGGTGACCCGCAAGTCCACCACCGGGTAACCGGCGAGCACCCCCTTTTCCATCTGCGCGCGGACACCCTTCTCCACGCTCGGAATGAATTGGCGTGGCACCGCGCCGCCGACCACCTTGTCGACGAACTCGAACCCGGAGCCCTCCGGCAACGGCTCCACCTCGTTGTCGCACACCCCGTACTGGCCGTGGCCACCGGATTGCTTGACGTGACGGCCGTGGCCTTTGGCCTTGCCGGCGAACGTTTCCCGCAGCGGTACCCGCAGCTCCACGGTGTCCACGGTGACGCCGTACCGATTGGCCAGCCCGTCGAGCACCACGCCGGCATGGGCCTCACCCATGCACCACAGCACGATCTGGTGGGTCTCCTGGTTCTGCTCGATCCGCAATGTCGGGTCTTCGGCGGCAAGACGGCCCAAGCCGACCGACAACTTGTCCTCGTCGGTCTTGGCGTGCGCCTGAATCGCGATGGGCAACAAGGGTTCCGGCATCGTCCAGGGTTTCAGCACCAAGGGCTCGGACTTGTCCGACAGGGTGTCGCCGGTTTCCGCGCGGCTCAGCCTGCCGATGGCGCAGATGTCGCCGGCGACCACGGCGGTCGCGGGGCGTTGCTGCTTGCCCAGCGGGAAAGACAGCGGACCGATGCGTTCGTCTTCGTCGTGGTCGGGATGGGTGTTCGCCGACCCGTTCTGGTCGCCGAAAAACGACGAGAAATGGCCGGACACATGAACCGTGGCGTCGGGCTTGATGGTTCCGGAGAACACCCGCACCAGGCTGACCCGGCCGACATAGGGGTCGGACGTCGTCTTCACCACCTCGGCGAGCAAGGGCGCGCTCACGTCGCAGGCCAACTCGGCGTGTGCGGCGCCCTGCGGGGTGAACACCTCCGGTAGCGGGTGCTCCATCGGAGACGGGAAGCCGCGGGTGGCGACCTCCAGCAGTTCCAGGGTGCCGACGCCGGTGCCGCTGCACACCGGGATCACCGGGAAGAACGAGCCGCGGGCAACGGCCTTCTCCAGGTCCTGGATCAGGATGGATTCGTCGATATCCTCGCCGCCGAGGTAGCGCTCCATCAACGACTCGTCCTCGGACTCCTCGATGATCCCTTCGATCAGACTGCCGCGGGCCTCCTCGATCCGATCGGCGTCCGATGGGTCCGGGGGGCGCGCGGCGCGCTTGCCGCCGGCGTACTCGTAGTGGATTTGTGACAGCAATCCGATCAGGCCGTCACCGGCGGGTCCGGCGGGAAGGTACAGCGGTAAGACTTTGTCGCCGAACGCGTCCTGGGCGGCGGCCAGTGCCTCGGGATAGTTCGCCCGGGCGTGGTCCAGCTTGGTGATCACCACTGCGCGTGGCATGCCGACCTGGCTGCATTCCTGCCAGAGCGACTTGGTGGGCTCGTCGACGCCCTCGTTGGCCGCGATCACGAACAGCGCGCAGTCCGCGGCTCGCAACCCGGCGCGCAGCTCACCCACGAAATCGGCATATCCAGGGGTGTCGACGAGGTTCACCTTGATGCCGTCGTGTGACAGCGAGGCCACCGCGAGCCCGACCGAGCGCTGCTGGCGGATCTCCGCGTCGTCGTAGTCGCAGACCGTGGTGCCGTCGGTGACCGATCCGGGCCGGGACAGCACTCCGGCCGCGACCAGTAAGGCCTCGACGAGGGTGGTCTTGCCGCCGCCTGATGGGCCCACCAGCACCACGTTGCGAACCGCGTCCGGGCCGTCCGCGGTGGGTGCGGCTCCCGCCCCCTGGGAGGCACTCGCTCTGTCGGCCATGATTTTCCTCCAGTTCTTCCGGGTGTCAGGAATCCAAGCCCGCCCACTCCCGTAAGCGGTGTGCTCCAGCCCACAGGACGCAGTAGCAACTTTTCCCCCAACCGCCGCCCAGCACAAGGCCCGGCCGATGCGGTGCGACGGAGGTGCTGTGGCGTCGGCTCGGGGGTCGGCCGGTCCGGTGCCCGCCGACTGCCACCTCCGCGGGAAATGCGCTAGTGCTTCTCCAAGCCAGGCTATGCTGCCCTGGTACCAGTGTGACGGGTGTGGCCGACGGGCAGCCGGGTCAGCTGTGCCAGCCGGACCAACGCCGTACTGACACGGTGACCACCGGCCCGTCCAACGGAATCGACTGGTACTGAGGGTATTTCGTGCGCAGCAGCCGGTATCCGGTGTGCATGGCCGCACCGTCGTGATAGATCGCGGCGACTCCGTCGGCCCGGGCCCACCACAACTGCGTCCAGTCGTCGTCGTAATGATCGACGAGCAGGCTGACGTGCGGATTGCTATTGATATTGGTGAGGCGCTGCAGCCGCCGGGTAGTTTTCGGCTTCGCGTCGACGGCGGTGAAGATGCGGTCCCGGTCCACCGCGAAAACCACCGGCACCAGGTGTGGCGTGCCCGCGGGCGTGATCGTGGCCAACCGCGCCACCGGGGATTGCGAGAAGGCGGCCTTCGGGTCGAATTCGCCCACCGGCTCAGCCTAAAGGCCGGGCTGCCGCTCGGCTCGGGCCGGCTGCCACGGAAATCCCGGTGTGCGGGCTACCGTTACCCCATGCCGGCGCAGACGCAGATCGCCAATCTCCTCTACCGCTATGCGGAGTGCGTCGACGCCGGCGAATTGGACGAGGCGGCCGCGCTGTTCGAGCACGCTCGCATCCGGATCGACGCTGCCGGCCACGACACCATCGATGCGGCAGGGCTGCTGAGGATCTGGAAGTCGCTGATCGTCTTGTATCCCGACGGAACACCCCGAACCAAGCATGTGGTCACCAATCCGATCATCGAGATCGACGGGCACGCCAGAACCGCGCAATGCCGCAGTTACTACACGGTGCTGCAGCAGACCGAGGACTTTCCGCTGCAGGCCATTGTTACGGGCCGCTATCACGACCGCTTCGAATGCGTCGAGGGCAGCTGGCGCTTTTCCTACCGCGACCTGACTCTCATCGACATGGTCGGTGATATCAGTCACCATCTGAGTTATGGCATTAAGCAGGCCTAGAACAGGTATAGGCGATATCGACAATTTTGGCCGCTCGAAGTCTTGCGGCCTGCCGAGGTGGGTATTTGGACTACGGTAGATGTAGACAAAGTTGTGCTGCCCGGACCTTAAGGCTGGGACAATTCAGCTTCTCCCCCGACGCAGGAGGTTACGGGATGAGCAACGTTCGCCACCATCCGGTGAGGTGGCCATGGCTGGTCGCCATATTGGCCGTGCTCGGATTGGGTCTGGCCACACCGCCGGCGCCGGCATCGGCGGCGCCGTCCACATTCGCGCTGGACCGGTTCGCTGACTACCCGTCGCTGCCGCTCGACCCGTCGGCGTTGGTCGGCCAGGTGGGGCCGCAGATCGTCAACATCAACACCAAGCTGGGCTACAACAACGCGGTAGGAGCCGGCACCGGCATCGTCATCGATCCCAACGGTGTCGTGCTGACCAACAACCACGTGATTTCGGGCGCCACCGACATCAGCGCGTTCGACGTCGGCAACGGCCAAACCTACGGCGTCGACGTGGTTGGCTATGACCGCACCCAGGACATCGCGGTGCTGCAGCTGCGGGGTGCGGGCGGTTTGCCCACCGCCGCGATCGGCGGCGGGGTGTCGATCGGTGAGCCCATCGTCGCGCTGGGCAACACCGGCGGGCAGGGCGGAACGCCGCGCGCGGTGCCCGGACGGGTGGTCGCCCTCAACCAGACCGTCCAGGCCTCGGACGCGCTCACCGGCGCCGAAGAAACGCTGAACGGGCTGATCCAGGTCGACGCCGCGATCCGGCCCGGCGATTCGGGCGGGCCGATCGTCAACAACCAGGGGCAGGTTGTCGGCATCAACACGGCCGCGTCCGACAACTTCCAGCTGTCTCAGGGCGGGCAGGGCTTTGCCATTCCGATCGGCCAGGCGATGGCGATCGCCAACCAGATCCGCTCCGGAGGCGGGTCGCCCACGGTGCACGTCGGACCGACCGCGTTCCTCGGCCTCGGCGTCGTCGACAACAACGGCAACGGCGCCAGGGTGCAGCGAGTGGTGGGGACCGCGCCCGCCGCGTCGATCGGGATTTCCAACGGCGACGTGGTTACCGCGGTCGACGGCATCGCGATCAGTTCGGCTACCGCCTTGTCGGATGTGCTCAACGGGCATCATCCCGGCGACGTCGTCTCGATCAGCTGGCTGTCCAAATCAGGGGTCGCGCGCACCGAGAACGTGACGCTGGCGGAAGGGCCGCCGGCCTGAGCTATGCGGGGATGATCACTGCCGGCCGGCGAATTCGGTTGGCGCCGGCAGTGTTTGCCCGCATGGTTCCCGAAGTTCCACCTCGGGTACCCGTGGCATCGTGGAGTTGATGAACGACGCGAGAGAAGCCTCCCGGCACGATGCTGCGCACCATCCCGCCGAGGGCAGCCATGTCGAAGGAGGTGTGGTCGAGCACCCCGATGCCAAGGATTTCGGCAATGCCGCCGCGCTTCCCGCCGACCCGACCTGGTTCAAGCACGCCGTCTTCTACGAGGTACTGGTCCGGGCGTTCTACGATTCCAGCGCTGACGGCTCGGGTGATCTGCGTGGACTCCTGGACCGGCTGGACTACCTGCAATGGCTCGGCATCGACTGCATCTGGCTGCCCCCGTTCTATGACTCACCGTTGCGTGACGGCGGCTACGACATCCGCGACTTCTACAAGGTGCTACCCGAGTTCGGGACCGTCGACGACTTCGTCGCCCTCGTCGATGCCGCCCACCGCCGCGGAATCCGGGTCATCACCGACCTGGTGATGAACCACACCTCGGAATCCCACCCGTGGTTCCAGGAATCCCGCCGCGACACCGACGGGCCCTACGGCGACTACTACGTGTGGAGCGACACCAGCCAGAAGTACACCGACGCCCGGATCATCTTCGTCGACACCGAAGAGTCGAACTGGACGTTCGACCCGGTCCGCCGCCAGTTCTACTGGCACCGCTTCTTCTCCCACCAGCCGGACCTCAATTACGACAATCCGGCCGTTCAAGAGGCGATGATCGACGTCATGCGCTTCTGGCTGGGCCTGGGCATCGACGGGTTCCGGCTGGACGCGGTCCCCTACCTTTTCGAGCGCGAGGGCACCAACTGCGAGAACCTGCCCGAGACGCACGCCTTCCTCAAGCGGGTCCGCAAGGTGGTCGACGACGAATTTCCCGGCCGGGTGCTGCTGGCCGAGGCCAACCAGTGGCCGGCCGATGTCGTCGAATACTTCGGCGACGCCACCACCGGCGGCGACGAATGCCACATGGCCTTTCACTTCCCGCTGATGCCGCGTATCTTCATGGCCGTCCGCCGCGAGTCGCGGTTCCCGATTTCAGAGATCCTGGCGCAGACGCCGCCGATACCCGATATGGCGCAATGGGGGATCTTCCTGCGCAACCATGACGAGTTGACGCTGGAAATGGTCACCGACGAAGAGCGCGATTATATGTACGCCGAGTACGCCAAGGATCCGCGGATGAAGGCGAATGTCGGCATCCGCCGCCGGCTGGCGCCGCTGCTGGACAACGACCGCAACCAGATCCAATTGTTCAACGCGCTGCTGCTCTCGTTGCCGGGCTCACCGGTGCTCTACTACGGCGACGAAATCGGCATGGGCGACGTGATCTGGTTGGGGGACCGCGACGGCGTGCGGACCCCGATGCAGTGGACACCGGACCGTAATGCCGGATTCTCCACAGCCAACCCCGGCCGGCTCTACCTGCCGCCGAGCCAGGATCCGGTCTACGGCTACCAGGCGGTCAACGTCGAGGCGCAGCGCGACACCTCGACATCACTGCTGAACTGGACCCGGACCATGCTTGCGGTGCGGCGGCGCCACCAGGCGTTCGCCGTCGGATCCTTCCAGGAACTGGGCGGGTCCAACCCGTCGGTCCTGGCTTTCGTCCGGGAAACACCGGGCCGGGACGGCAGAGGCGGCGGTGACGGCAGAGACGGTGATGTGGTGCTGTGCGTGAACAACCTCTCGCGGTTCCCGCAGCCCATCGAACTGAACCTGCAGCAATGGAACAACTACACACCGATCGAGCTCACCGGGCATGTGGAGTTTCCCCGTATCGGCCACCTGCCCTACCTGCTGACCCTGCCGGGCCACGGCTTCTACTGGTTCCAGTTGTCCAGAACCGAGGAGAACGCATGATCCGCGCCGGTGACGATGCGAAGCGAAGCGAAGAGGAGCGGCGCGCATGAGCCTGCCAGCCAAGCTGCCCTGGTCTGAGTGGCTGCCACAGCAACGGTGGTACGCCGGACGCAACCGCCAACTGTCCCGCGCAGAGGTCAGCGTGGTCGTCCCCCTGAAGAACGATCTCGACCTGGTGCTCGTCGACGCCGACTACGCCGACGGTTCGGCGGAGCGCTACCAGGTGATCGTCGGATGGGACGCGGCGCCGGTGTCCGAGTACAGCACCGTGGCAACGATCGGTGCCGCGGAAGACCGGACGGGCTTCGACGCCCTCTACGACACCGATGCGCCGCCGTTTCTGCTGTCGTTGATCGACTCGTCAGCCATCCGCGTTGCATCCGGGGTGGAAGTGACATTCGCCAAAGAACCAGACATCGAATTGCCGTTGAACGCGGCGCCGCACGTCTCCGATGCCGAGCAGAGCAACACGAGCGTCATCTTCGATCGGCGTGCGATCTTCAAGGTGTTTCGGCGCGTCTCCAGCGGCATCAACCCCGATATCGAATTGAACCGGGTGCTCGGCCGTGCCGGTAACCCGCACGCAGCACGGTTGCTGGGAACATACGAGATGGCCGGGCCGGACGCCGGCAGTTCGGCGGCAAATGAGCAGGCGTGTCCGCTGGGCATGGTGACCGAATTCGCCTCCAACGCCGCCGAGGGCTGGGCGATGGCCACCGCCAGCGTCCGTGATCTGTTCGCCGAAGGCGACCTGTATGCCCACGAAGTCGGCGGAGACTTCGCCGGCGAGTCTTACCGGCTCGGCGAGGCGGTGGCGTCGGTGCACGCCACCCTGGCCGAGTGCCTGGGAACGGCCCAGGCGCCGTTCCCGGTGGACACCGTGTTGGCGCGGCTGTCGTCGACCGTGGCGGCGGTTGGGGAGCTGGAGGCGTACGCGGCGACGATCGAAGAGCGATTCCAGAAGCTGGCCGGCGAGACCGTCACCGTTCAGCGGATCCACGGCGACCTGCACCTAGGACAGGTGTTGCGGACCCCGGAGAGCTGGCTGTTGATCGATTTCGAAGGCGAGCCGGGTCAGCCGCTGGATGAGCGGCGAGCACCTGATTCGGCGCTGCGTGATGTGGCCGGTGTGTTGCGCTCCTTCGAGTACGCCGCCTATGGGCCGTTGGTGGACCAGGCCACCGACAAGCAGTTGGCGGCCCGCGCCCGGGAATGGGTCGAGCGCAATCGGACCGCGTTCTGCGAGGGCTATGCGGCGGCATCGGGGACCGACCCCCGGGATTCGGCGCAGCTGTTGGCCGCCTACGAACTGGACAAGGCGGTCTACGAAGTGGGCTACGAGGCGCGGCATCGGCCCGGATGGCTGCCGATTCCGTTGCGTTCGATCGCCCGGCTGACCGCCTGAGCAGGCTTTTCCGCGGTTGCCCGGCGTGGTCTGCGAGCTGGGGTGACCGGCTGATATCTGCGGACCCCGCGAGTCTCTGGAAGCATGCTCGTGTGCGGAAAGAGACTTACGACAGCGAAGCGAGGTTGTCCTGGGTGCTGGCCGGGCTGGCCGGGGTGCTGGGGGCCACGGCGTTCACCCACTCCGCCGGCTACTTCGTGACTTTCATGACCGGCAATGCGCAGCGAGCTGTGCTGGGAGTCTTCCGCGACGATGTGTGGCTGACGATAACAGCGTCGTTGTTGATCGTGTGCTTTGTCGCCGGTGTGGTGGTTGCCTCGATATGCCGCCGCCATTTCTGGGTCGATCATCCGCACGGCCCCACCGTGCTGACCACTTTCAGTCTGGTGGCGGCCACCGCGCTTGACATTCTCCTGGGTGGATGGGAACAGACCCTGCTTGATTTCGTCCCGATTCTGTTCGTGGTGTTTGGGATTGGCGCGTTGAACACATCGTTCGTCAAGGATGGCGAGGTGTCGGTGCCGTTGAGTTACGTGACGGGCACCCTGGTCAAGATGGGTCAGGGCATCGAACGTCACCTGGCCGGCGGGAAGGTGGAGGACTGGCTCGGCTACTTCTTGCTGTACGCCAGCTTCAGCCTCGGTGCTGCGGCCGGAGGCGTTATCAGCTTGGTGGTCGGCGGATCCCAGATGCTGGCGGTGGCGACGATAGTCTGCGCGGTCACCACGGGCTACACGTATTTCCACTCCGACCGGCGGACGTTGGTGAAGGAATCCTGACCCGGATCAGCCGGATCACCCGGATCGGCGGGTGAGCGTAACGAACATCGGCAGCAGCGCTGGCCGTGTGCGCTGCTGCCGATGCTGGCTCGGGTATTAGCCGGGTCTCACGTGGCAGGGGCGGCGGGGCCGTTGAGCACCTGCAGCATGTCCGGCTTCATGGCGACCAGTTGCTGATTCCAGTAGGGCCATGAATGCGTTCCGTTCGTCGGGAAGTTGAACACGCCGTTGCGACCGCCCGAGGCCAGGTAGGTGTCCCTGAAGGTTTGGTTGGTGCGCAGCGTCAGGCCCTCAAGGAACTTGGCCGGCATGTTGTCGCCACCGAGGTCGCTGGGGGTGCCGTTGCCGCAGTACACCCAGACTCGAGTGTTGTTGGCTACCAGTCGCGGAATTTGAATCATCGGGTCATTACGCTTCCACGCCGGGTCGGTGGACGGGCCCCACATGCTGTTGGCGTTGTAACCGCCGGAGTCGTTCATGGCCAGCCCGATCAGCGTCGGCCACCAGCCCTCGGACGGGTTGAGGAACCCCGACAACGACGCCGCGTACGGGAATTGTTGCGGGTAGTACGCGGCCATGATCAGCGCCGAACCGCCCGACATCGAAAGGCCCACCGCCGCATTGCCAACCGGTGAAACGCCCTTGTTGGCCTGCAGCCAGGCGGGCATTTCCCTGGTGAGGAAGCTCTCCCACTTGTAGGTGTAACTCTGACCGTTGCCCTGCGAAGGCTGGTACCAGTCGCTGTAGAAACTGGACTGGCCGCCGACGGGCATGACCACCGACAGGCCGGATTGGTAGAACTCCTCGAACGCGGGGGTGTTGATATCCCAACCGCTGTAGTCGTCCTGTGCGCGAAGACCATCCAGCAGGTAGACGGAATGCGCTCCGCCGCCTTGGAATTGGACCTTGATGTTGCGGCCCATCGACGGCGACGGGATCTGCAGATACTCGACTGGAAGGCCCGGCCTGGAGAACGCGGCCGCGGGCACCGAGCCGCCGACGGCGCCGACCACACCGGATAGCAGGGCGGCCCCCACTGCCGCGATACCCAGCCGGCGGGGCATGGTTTTCGCTGCGCCACGCAGCTTTTCAACGAACTTCATGGCTTGTAACCCATCCCAACTCTCGTCTGCCGCGTGTCGCGGTCGAACCTGTCTTGGGCGAGTGAAACACAGCAGGGCGCCGTGACGGGTCTGTCACCGCCGAAGCGCGACATCGCGGTTGGCTAACGATTGGGCGTCGGCCCGGAATCGGCTCGTCGAGTTGACGATTGCCGCGCACCGGCGGCCGAGGAGCGTTCTCGTGAGGTCATGGGAAATGACCCTGTTTGTGGTGTCAGCAAGGCGCGGTTCCTAGCCTAGCCTGCTGTGAATGGGCGGCAGCCCGACCCGATCTATGCTTACTCCCGACCAGAGGAGACATTCATGCGCACCTTCGAGTCCGTTGCCGACCTGGCCGCTGCCGCGGGTGAGACCATCGGGCAGAGCGGCTGGGTGACCATCACTCAAGAAGACGTCAATCTGTTTGCCGATGCCACTGGTGATCACCAATGGATCCACGTAGATCCGGAACGAGCGGCCAAAGGCCCGTTCGGCACGACCATCGCCCACGGCTTCATGACGCTGTCACTGCTGCCGCGGCTGCAGCATGACATGTACACGGTCAAAGGGATCAAACTGGCAATCAACTACGGACTCAACAAGGTTCGCTTTCCCGCGCCGGTGCCCGTCGGCTCCAGGGTACGGGCGCAGAGTTCGTTGGTCGGCGTCGAAGACCTCGGTAACGGCGCCGTACAGGCCACGGTGGCTACCACGATCGAGATAGCGGGTTCGCCCAAGCCCGCATGCGTGGCCGAAAGCGTCGTTCGTTACATCTCCTGAGCGCTCGCCGTCAGAATTCGGCGATCGCATGTTCGAGGCGCTCGGCCAGTCGCGCCTCGGCCGCCGCCCGGCGGGTCGGGATGTGCTGTGACGGGAAAGGTGTTGTCACCGGCTCGTATTCGCGCAGGGTGCGCCGCGCCACCGTCATCTTGTGCAGCTCGGTGGCGCCATCGGCGATGCCCAGTGATTCGGCGCCGACCAACATCTTGACGAACGGCATCTCGTCGGAGACCCCCAGCGCGCCATGCAGGTGCATGGCGCGCTGCGCCACATCATGCAGCACCTGCGGCATCGCGACTTTCACCGCCGCGATGTCGCGGCGGACCTTCTGGTAGTCGTGGTGTTTATCGATCAGCCACGCAGTTCTCAGCACCAGCAACCGGAACTGTTCGATCTGAATCCAGCTGTCGGCGATCTTCTCTTGGGTCATCTGGAAGTCGGCCAATCGCCCATGTCTGGTTTTACGTGATACCGCGCGCTCACACATCATGTCGAAGGCCCGGCGCGCCAACGCAATTGTTCGCATTGCATGATGGATGCGGCCACCGCCGAGTCGGGTTTGCGCGATCATGAACGCCTGGCCTTCCCCGCCCAGCACATGATCTGCCGGCACCCGCACGTCGTTGTAGCGGACGTAGCCGTGGCTGGCATGCCTGGAAGACTCCGAGCCCACACCGACATTGCGCACGATCTCGATGCCGGGTGTCTCGCCAGGAACGATAAACAGCGACATCTTCTCGTGGGTATGGGCCTCGGGGTTGGTGACGGCCATGACAATGAAGAACCACGCGTGCTTGGCGTTGGTGGAAAACCACTTCTCGCCGTTGATGATCCAGTCACCTGAGCTGTCACGGGTCGCGGCGGTGACGAACAAGCCGGGATCCGAGCCGCCCTGCGGTTCGGTCATCGAGTAGCACGACGTGATCTCGCCGTCCAGCAGCGGCTGCAGGTAGCGCGCCTGCTGTTCCTCGGTGCCGAAGAGCGCGAGGATCTCGGCGTTGCCGGAGTCCGGCGCCTGGCAGCCGAACACCGACGGCGCCCACCGCGAGCGCCCGAGGATCTCGTTGAGCAGTGCCAGCTTGACCTGGCCGAAGCCTTGGCCGCCGAGTTCCGGCCGCAGGTGTGCGGCCCACAGCCCCTGGTCCTTTACCTGGTGCTGCAACGGCCGCAGGACCGCCATCGTCTCGGGATTCTTTTTGTCATACGGGTCGAGTGCGACCAGATCCAGCGGCTCGACCTCGTCGGCCATGAATTTCTCAACCCAGTCGAGTTTCGCCTGGTACTGCGGCTCTGTTTCGAAATCCCACACCGTCGCCAACCGTTCCCCGGCGCAGTGTCGCACCGGCATCGTTGATGGAGCTACCCCATCGTAAGGGCGGTGGTGGGTCAGGCAAGGATGCTATGCCGCGGACCCGGATCGCGGCCACAGTTTTCGTGTCGCGACCCGGACCGTTCGAAAGTCGCCAAGCAATCAGAGTCTTTGTGCGAGAAGCTGTTTCGCCAGTTCGGCACCCTTGCGGCTGTCGGCCTGCGCCTTGCGGAACAAGTCGGCCGTCTCGCGGTCGCCGTCACGCTCGGCGTCTTCGATGTAGGTCTCCAGCCGGAGCGCGTTGTCCAGGCACTGTTCGGTGTACCAGATCAGGTTGTAAGTCTTGTCGCGGGTGCCGGTCACATGACCTGTTTCGATGCTCACCGGTGGTCCTCCCTCCGTCGGTATCAGTAGCGACACCCATTGAGCTACCCACCCGCGCGATGTTCAAACGGCTCCGATGGAGCCGATTTGCGTTGTCGGGTAGGCACTTCGGCTTAGGCTGGCTAAGCAACGCCGCAGTATTTGGGCGTGGGCCTCGGATCGGCCGAGGGGAGCCGGCTGGGCCGGTGACCGCGCGCCGGGGCGGAAGTCACATCTACCACAGGAGTCTCCGGGTACCACAGGAGTCTGCGGGGAAGGCGCTACTGGTTGTGCCCGCCTAGTAGCGACAAGCCCAGGCTCGCAACAGAATTGTCGCGCATAGGCGGGCACGAGAGCATTCGGATCCCTGCGGGGGCGGTGCGCACCCGTCCGATTCGCTAGCGCAACTTGGGCAAGACGTTTGCGCCGTAGAACTCGATGGCGACGGTGGGGTCGTCCTGCGGAAAGTGCAGAAACGGTATGGCACCGGCATCGATCACCGCCTGTACCGCACCGATATGGGTCGACGGGTCGGTGCCGACGGCCCAGTTGGCGAGCACCTTTTCGATCGGGTTCGACTCGGCGGCACGCTGGATCTCCACCGGGTTCGGCTGATCGACGGCCCCGGCGGTAAATCGCCACAGGCCGGCGGCCCGGGTGGCCGCCGTGTGGTCACCGACGACAGCGAACAGCTCGGCACGCTTGCCGAGATTCGCGGGGTCACGCCCGGCGGCCTGTGCGCCCGCGGCGAACGCGGCGAGCAGCCGCGGATTCTTGAGGTCGCCGGCTTGGGTAATCCAACCGTCCCCGTGCCGGCCGGCCAGCTCCGCGCTGTTGGGACCGCTGGCGGCCACGAAGATCGGCGGTGGCGTGGCGGGCAGGTCGTAGAGTTTTAGAGCGTTCGTCTGAAAATAACGTCCGTCAAACGAAATTCGCTCACCGCTCCACAGCTGGCGGATCAGCCTGATGGCCTCGACCAGCCGGTCGTGGCGCTCCCGGTAGGAGCCGAACGTGTTGGTGGCGGCCTGTTCGTTGAGTCGCTCACCAGTGCCGAGCCCCAAGAACACCCGGCCCGGACTCAGCATTGCCAACGAGGCGAATGCCTGGGCCACCGTGGTCGGATGGTAGCGGTAGGTAGGGCAGGTCACCCCGCTGCCGAACGAGATACGGGTGGTGCTTTGACCCACTAACGCCAGGGTCAGCCAGGGAAACATCGAGTGACCCTGATTGTCCTGCCACGGCTGAAGGTGGTCACTGGTCCACGCGTACCCAAACCCGGCATTTTCGGCGGCCCGGGCTTGCGCCACCAGCTGATCGGTGCGGAATTGTTCGTGGGACAACACGACTCCAATGCCCCTGGCCGGCGACGGCGTGGGGCCGGTCGACTCGCCCCGGGTGCCGCATCCGGCGGATATCGCGCCGGTCCCCAGCACGCCGGTTCCGGCGGCCAGTCGGGCGAACGTCCGTCGCGAGATGCCGGTCATCGGCTCCGACTACCCGTCACGCGACCTGTCACACCATCGAGCTTGCCTCACGCCGGCCGGGCTGCGACAGTCGTCGGCGCACCGCTGCGCACGGGGCTGGTCCGAACTGGCATGGCCGATCGGGCACGCAAGGAGGTGGATTGGCCGATCCGTCGGCGCTACCACTAGTTTGGGCTGGTGACCCCCCAGGCGCGTCCAGCGCACAAGGCCGACATCCGCGTTCTGTCCCGAACCCTGGCCCGCGCCTTCTATGACGACCCGGTGATGAGGTGGTTGCTTCCCCACGACAAGTCCCGGCTCGCGCACCTGCATCGGGTGTTCGCGACGATGACCCGCCACCACCATCTGCCCCGCGGCGGCGTCGAGGTGGCGTGCGAGGGCGCCGGCGTCGGCGCCGCCGCCCTGTGGGATCCGCCGAATCAATGGCGGGAGACCCGCCGGGCGGAGCTGGCCATGACCCCGGCATTCTTGCGGGTGTTCGGCTTTCGTGGAGCGACCGCACGCGCCGTCCAGGAGGCGATGAAGCGCGCGCATCCCGAAGAACCGCACTGGTACTTGGCCGTCATCGGCAGTGACCCGGGCGTGCGTGGACGCGGCTTTGGTCAGGCCTTGATGCGGTCGCGGCTGGACCGCTGTGACGCCGAGTTCTGCCCGGCCTATCTCGAGTCCTCGAAACCCGAAAACATCCCTTATTACCAACGTTTCGGATTCACCGTCACCGGCGAGATCATGCTGCCGCACGGCGGGCCGCCGATCTGGCCGATGTGGCGCGAACCCCGCTGAGCATCCCGCCCGGCCCGAGCAGGTTCGGCGGGCCGGTTTAGCGGGTGGACGCTGCGGGCAACCGTTGCCAATGGCTACCGGCGAGCTGAGCGATCCCGCGGACTTCCCCGAGGAAGGCGGCCCCGGCGACACGCTCAACCCGAACGAATCCACCGACTCCGACGAGCTCCGCAACGACGACGGCGACATCGTGGTGGACCCACCCGAGCACTGGAGCGAGGCCGACCGGTTCGGGATGACGGCGCGCGAGCAGCGCGAAGGGCAATCCCTCGACGACCGACTCGCCGCCGAAGAGCCGGACCGGCTGGACGGCGGGTGGGAAGAGGACGGCCCCGGGCGCGCCCATCGAGGCCAAATCGACGGCACGCCCGAGGACGGCGGCTCGTTGTTCGAGGTCGTGGATGACCAGTGACGGCTCCGCGGCAGTGCGGACCCGTCGTTTGCCACGGCCGCGGCCGGGTACCCAAGTCTGGAATTCCTAACGCTGGAGGGACGAATGGCAGCCAACGACGGTAACCCGAAGCAGCGGCAGCTTGACGACTGCCGGGTAGCCGGGAGCACCGGATATCTGACCACTCAGCAGGGCGTGCGAGTCGACCACACCGACGACGCGCTCACCGCGGGGGAACGTGGGCCCACCCTGCTCGAGGATTTCCACGCCCGGGAAAAGATCACTCACTTCGACCATGAACGGATCCCCGAACGGGTGGTGCATGCCCGAGGCGCCGGAGCCTACGGGTACTTCGAGCCCTATGACGACTGGCTTGCCGACTACACCGCGGCGCAGTTCCTCACCACACCGGGTAAGCAGACGCCGGTCTTCGTGCGGTTCTCCACGGTGGCCGGGTCACGCGGATCGGCGGACACGGTGCGCGATGTCCGCGGATTCGCCACCAAGTTCTACACCGATCAAGGCAACTACGACCTGGTCGGCAACAACTTCCCGGTGTTCTTCATCCAGGACGGCATCAAGTTCCCGGATTTTGTGCACGCCGTCAAGCCGGAGCCGCACAACGAGATTCCGCAGGCGCAGTCGGCGCACGACACGTTGTGGGATTTCGTGTCGCTGCAGCCGGAGACGCTGCACACGATCATGTGGCTGATGTCGGACCGGGCGCTGCCGCGCAGTTACCGGATGATGGAAGGCTTTGGCGTGCATACCTTCCGGTTGGTCAACGCCCAAGGCGAAGGCACGTTTGTGAAATTCCATTGGAAGCCGCGCCTGGGTGTGCACTCGCTGATCTGGGACGAGTGCCAGAAAGTCGCCGGCAAGGACCCCGACTTCAACCGGCGCGACCTGTGGGAAGCCATCGAGGCCGGCCAGTACCCGGAGTGGGAGCTGGGAGTGCAGCTGGTCGCCGAAAGTGACGAGTTCAACTTCGAGTTCGATTTGCTCGACGCCACCAAAATCATTCCCGAGGAACAGGTTCCGGTGCGCCGCGTGGGCAAGATGGTGCTTAATCGCAACCCGGACAACTTCTTCGCCGAAACCGAGCAGGTGGCCTTCCACACCGCCAACGTGGTACCCGGAATCGACTTCACCAACGATCCACTGCTGCAGTTCCGTAACTTCTCCTACCTCGACACCCAACTGATCAGGCTGGGCGGCCCCAATTTCGCGCAACTGCCGGTCAATCGGCCGGTCGCCGACGTCCGCAACAACCAGCGCGACGGCTATGGCCAGCACACGATTCCGCAGGGCAGGTCCAGCTACTACAAGAACAGCCTGGGTGGCGGCTGTCCGGCGCTGGCTGACCACAACGTATTCCGCCACTACACCCAGAAAGTCGACGGCAATAAGATCCGCCAGCGGGCCGAAAGCTTCCAGGATCACTACAGCCAGGCCCGGATGTTCTGGAAGAGCATGTCTGCCGTCGAGGCCAAACACATTGTCGCCGCGTACGCCTTCGAGCTAGGCAAGGTGGAAACACCGGACATCCGTGTGCGCGTGGTGGATCAGCTGAACCTCGTCGACCACGACCTGGCGGTACGGGTCGCCGGACAACTAGGGCTGCCCGCGCCCGAAGAACAGCCGTTCTTGGACAGGGCGGGCGATAAAATGCCTGCCTCCCCAGCGCTTTCGCAACTCAACACCGTCACCGACAGTATCGAGACCCGCAAGATCGCCGTGCTGGCCGCCGACGGCGTCGACGTGGTGGGAACCCAGCGCTTCATAGACGCGATCCGCAACCGCGGCGCCGTCGCAGAAGTGCTGGCGCCCAAGGCAGGTGGCACGCTAGCCGGCGGATCCGGCGGCGAACTCCCGGTTGACCGGGCGATCACCACCATGTCGTCGGTCCTCTACGACGCGGTCGTGGTGCCGTGCGGGCCCGACGCCGTCAAGACCCTGTCGGAGGACGGCTACGCGATGCATTTCGTGACGGAGGCCTACAAGCACCTCAAGGCGGTGGGGGCCTTCGGTGCGGGCGTCAAGTTGCTGCCTAAGGCCGGGATAACCGAGAAAACCGCCGCGAGCACCGACGCCTTCGTCTCCAACGGGGTGGTCACGACCAAGGCGGCGGCCGACGACCTGTCCGACGACTTCGTCGAGGCATTCACCAAAGTCCTTGCCAAGCACCGTGTGTGGGAACGCGAGACCGACTCGGTGCCCGCCTGATCAGGACTTGCTCTGCCAGCCGGCGACACCGATCGCGATCATCCGCAGCTGCTTGACGGCGATTCGATGAATCTCCTGCAGCGCTTCGGCGCTCTGGGCGTCCTCGATCGCCTCGGCGATGACGATCATCGCGTTGACGAACAGTGTCGCCAAGATGTTGAGGTCCTCGGTGCTCCATTCGTTGAGCCCCGGGAAGCGGGCCAGGTCGGTGGCCAGCTCGGAGGTGATCAGCCGGATCTCGGTGCGGATGGCGTAGCGCAGCACCGATAGTCCGGTGGAGCGCTCCCGGACGATGAAACGCCAGTGTTCGCGCTTGTCGGCGACGCTGCCCACCAAGATCTCCACGGACGACTCGATCACCCGGTTCGGGTCCAGCTTGCCGGCGCGCGCTCCGCGCAACGTGTCACGCAGGGTGCGAAACGACTCGTCGATCAGGACCAGCCCCAGGGCCTCCATCGACTCGAAGTGCCGGTAGAACGCCGCCGGCACGATCCCGGCCTCCCGGGTCACCTCGCGCAGGCTCAGGCCGCTGAAGCTGCGGTCCTGCAGCAGTTTGAGCGCGGCGGCGACGATGGCGCGCCGGGTGGCTTCCTTGCGTTCCTCCCGCGACACGGTGGCGCGGGCCCGGCCTTGGCCGGACCGATGTGAGCGTGAGCTAGGAGTACGGTCGTTCACTGTGTGAACCCTACCACAGACCTGCGGAAACCCTTGACGAACAGCTAGATCCCGGCGCACCGTGTACATATGTTCACTCAAACGCTCAGCCAAGCCGTTGCGAAGCGAGTCCTGGGTTCCGACCTGGTCGACCTGCTCACCGGTCCGCACGGCGTCGACCGCTACACCGAGCTGGTGGCGCCGACGTGGACGTTGGGTGAGGCCCGCGCCAAGGTCATCGAGGTGCGGCGCGAGACGCCGCGCAGCGTCACCCTCACCCTCGCTCCCAACGGCACCTTCACCGCCGCCAACACCGTCAAGGCCGGCCAGTACGTCAACCTCACCGTCGACATCGACGGTCGCCGGCACACCCGCTGCTATTCACCGGCCAACGCCGAAGGCGGCCCGACCCTCGAGCTGACGATCGGCCACCACGACGGCGGGCTGGTCTCGACCTACCTGTACCAGCGTGCCCGCCGCGGCATGGTGGTCGGCCTGGCCGGGGTCGGCGGCGACTTCGTGTTGCCGGCGCAGCGGCCGCGCCGGGTGCTGCTCGTCTCCGGCGGCAGTGGCATCACCCCCGTCATGGCGATGCTGCGCACGCTGGTTGCCGAGGGTCATCAGGGCGAAGTCGCCTTTGTGCACTACGCGCGCACGCCTGCGGAGGCGTGCTATCGCGAGGAGTTGGCCGCCCACAAAGAACTGCCGGGTGTGCGAGTGCTGCACGGCTACACCCGCTCCGGCGCTGGTGATCTGGTGGGCCGCTTCGGCGCCGACCACCTGGCCATGGCCATGCCGACGCCGGATGCGGTGTTCGTCTGCGGCCCAACATCATTGGTCGAGGCGGTGCGCGAGCACTGTGACAACGTCGTCACCGAGAGCTTCGTGCCTCCGGTGTTCGAGGCGCCGGCGAACCCCTCGGGCGGCCGAGTGTCCTTCGCCGACAGCGGTATCGACGTCGTCGACGACGGCCGCTCGCTGCTCGAGCAGGCGGAGTCGGCCGGCTTGACACCCGAGAGCGGCTGCCGGATGGGCATCTGCCACACCTGCACCCGGCGCAAGACCTCGGGCACGGTGCGAAACCTGGTCACCGGGGCCGTTTCCACGGGTCCCGACGAGGACGTGCAGATCTGTGTCTCGGTTCCCGTCGGCGACGTCGACCTCGCGCTATAACCCCCAAACATCTCAAGGAGTTCTGACATGACACTCAACAAGATCACCCTCACCCCCGAACAGGCCGACGCGTTCGGCCGCGAACTCGACGCCATCAAGGAGCGCGTCATGGCGGATCTCGGTGAAGAAGACGCCGACTATATCCGCCGGGTCATCAAGACGCAGCGCGCCCTAGAGGTCGGCGGACGAGTGTTGCTGTTCCTGCCGCCGGCGTGGCTGCTGGGAACCGCCATGCTCGGGGTGTCGAAGATCCTGGACAACATGGAGATCGGCCACAACGTCATGCATGGTCAGTACGACTGGATGCGTGACCCGGCCATCTCGGGGCGTTCCTTCGAGTGGGACACGGCCTGCCCGGCCGACCAATGGCGGCATTCGCACAACTACCTGCACCACACCCACACCAACATCGTGGGAATGGACCGCGACATCGGCTACGGCATCCTGCGGATGAGCGACGACCAGCCCTGGGAGCCCTACTTCCTGGGCAACCCGGTCTACGCATTCCTGTTGATGGTGCTGTTCCAGTACGGCGTCGCACTGCACGAACTGGAGTCCGAGCGCATCCGGGCCGGTGAGATCCGGCTGGCCGACAAGCGCGACGTCTTGCGGGAGATCTGGAAGAAGACGCGCCGGCAAACCCTCAAGGACTATGTCGCCTTCCCGCTATTGGCCGGACCGTTCGCGCCGTTCGTCTTCACGGGCAACCTCACGGCCAACCTGATGCGCAACGTGTGGTCGTACATGATCATCTTCTGCGGCCACTTCCCCGACGGCACTCAGGAGTTCACCGCCGAGGAAACCAAGAACGAGTCCCGTGGTCAGTGGTACTTCCGCCAGGTCCTCGGTTCGGCAAATCTAAGCGGCGGCAAGCTGTTTCATCTGTTGTCCGGCAACTTGTCGCATCAGATCGAGCACCATCTGTTCCCCGACATGCCGGCCCGGCGGTACGCCGAGATCGCCCCGGAGGTGCGGGAGATCTGTGAGCGTTACGGCATCCCCTACAACAGCGGCCCGCTGCCCAAGCAGTTCGCCACCGTGGTGCGCAAGATCGTGAAGCTCGCCTTCCCGGGGTCTTGGCCGGCGCGGCGCAAGGCCACCGCGCGGGAAGCGGTCGCGCTGTCAGCGGCATGACGCCGCCGAGCCTGCGGTGACGCCGCCGAGCCGGCGCGCAGCGCGAAGCGCTGGGCGCAGGCTCGATGCGAAACAAAGTGGTCAGCGCGGGGGCCACAACAGCCCAACTGGAGGACAATGGGCCCGTGGAGTGGACCGGCGCGCGCTATGCAGACAAGCCAACCGTGGAAGCCTCGACGTGGATCGACGCCGATCCCGAGCGCGTCTGGAGTCTGGTCTGCGATGTCGAGCTGATGCCGACCCTCAGCAACGAGTTGCAAGCGGTGGAATGGGTCGACGAGGCCACCGGGCCCCGGATCGGCGCCCGGTTCGTCGGTCACAACCGGCACGATGCCTTCGGTGAATGGAGCACCACTTCACAAATTGTCAGCTGCGATGAGCCACACGAATTCGCCTGGGCAGTAGGCGAATCCGACAATCCCTCGGCCATCTGGCGGTTCCGGCTGACACCCCGGGACGGAGGCACCCTGCTGACCTACTGGACGCAGATGGGGCCGGGCCGCTCGGGGTTGTCGCGCGCCATCGACGCGATGCCCGACAAGGAACAGAAGATCGTCTTCGTGCGGTTGCGGGAGTTCGAGACCGCGATCGACAAGACGCTGGCCGCGATCAAGAGGTTGGCCGAACACGGGGTCCGCTAATGCGCACCGCCACCACGGTCGAGCTGTCCACGGCTGGCCGAGACACCGTCGAGTTCGTCGTCGAGGCCGAAAAGCTGGGACTGGACGTCTGCTGGGTCGCCGAGGCCTGGGGTGCGGACGGGCCGTCGGCGCTGGGATACCTTGCCGCGCGCACCGAACGGATGCTGCTGGGCTCGGGGGTACTGCAACTCGGCATCCGATCGCCCGTTGCGGTGGCCCAGATCGCGATCACGCTGTCCAACCTGTCGTGCGGGCGGTTCCTGCTAGGCCTGGGCGCCTCGGGGCCGCAGGTGATCGAGGGCCTGCACGGGGTGTCGTTCGCCCGGCCGCTGGCGCGGATGCGCGAAACCGTCGACATCGTGCGGCAAGCGTTCGCTGGCGGCAAAATCTCGTACTCCGGCAACGAGTTTCAGATTCCGCGCCCCGGAGGCGAGGCGGTGCCGATGCGATTGTCGACGCGGCCCGAGCACGCCATCCCGATCTATCTGGCCGCGTTGTCCCCGGCGATGCTGCGGTTGACGGGACAGATCGCCGACGGCTGGCTGGGCACCAGTTTTGTGCCGGAAGGCGCCGCCGGCGCCTACTTCGCGCACCTGGATAGCGGGCTGGCTGCCGCCGGTCGCACCCGGGCCGACATCGACATCTGTCAGGGCGCCGAGGTCGCATTCGCCAAGGACCAGGACCAGCTGCGCGGCATGGTTGCCGGCCGCAAGAAGGAGCTGGCATTCAGCCTGGGCGGCATGGGGTCCGCCAGCACCAACTACTACAACCGGGCCTACAGCCGGCAAGGCTGGGCTGACGTTGCCGCCGCGGTGCGCGAGCACTGGCAGCGCGGTGACCGCGACCGCGCCGTCGCGTCGATCACCGACGAGATGGTGCTGGCCACCACGCTGATCGGGACCGAGGACATGGTCCGGGCCCGCCTTGGGGTGTGGCGGGACGCCGGTGTGAACACGGTGCGGCTCTATCCCGCGGGCGGCACACTCGATGCCAAGCTTTCGACGCTCGGCCGGGCCATCGAGCTGGTCCGGGAGGTTTAGTTCTACCTCGCCGGTGCTGCAATGGGTACGGGCGTAGTCGATGTCTTTCACATGCGCCTGCAGATCCGCAACCTGGCCGCGCAACCACGCGGTCCTCGGGTCGTTTTCGGGAAGCGACTGCACGAACCGTTGCACATTGTCTACAAGACCCTGGCCGGTCAAATTAGCTGGATCACCACCGAGGATCATCTGCTGCAGCTTAGCCTGCATCCACGGATCCAGGCTTAGCTTCAGCCCACGCCGGTCGGCGCGTCGGCGACCGGCACCAGTTTCACCTCGGGCCGGGTCGGCAGCTCGTCGGCCAGAAACCACCGGAAGGCGAGGTTGCCTTGCGGATAGCCCAGCGTGGTCAGCGAATTCGGATGGGCCGTCGTCCCGCGGGACAAGACGATCGTCACCGAGCCGTCGCTATTGGCCATCGCGCTGTGACCGTTGACGGAGCAGCGGGCATCGGGGCCCTCGGCGGGACCGCAGGTGGCCATGAACTGGTTCCACACCACCAAATTCCAGAACCGGCATTGCGGCGGCCGGTGGGTGATGACCAGCGCTTCGTCGTCGTCGAGCACGAAACTGCCGTAGGAGTAGCAGGCATCGCGCGCCGACCAGCCGAAGTTGGCGTCGGGCACCTGGTAGGGAGCCGCGAATTGGTTTGCGACGTGGGCGGTCTCGTGTCCAAGCCGATGCGCGTCACGGGCCCTGTCCCCGACGGCCAGCGGCACGATGGCGAACGTGGTGCGCATCCAGGTGGCCGCCGCCCGCAGCCTTGCGGCGGTCTCGGCGTCGCCGTGGCGTATCGGGTCCGGCGCGTCGAGCGCCTCGATAGTCCAGGTGACCGGGCGACCGGTCAGCGGGTCGGCCTGGTAGTCACGGGTCATCAGCACGGCGGCATCGGGTGTGGGACCCAGCTCGAAGGAGAAGTTGCCGTCGGCGTCGATATCGAGGTCACTGTCGCGGACAATCGCGACGACCCGGTCCGACCACGCGCCGGGGAAGGGCTCGTTGTAGGCGGTCACCGAGAAATACGCGCTGTCACCCTTGTTGCCGCCGATCCGGTAGCGCCGTGTCGGATCGACCGGGCACATGAAGTAATAGGCGTCGGTGTTGTCGCCGCCCCAGCGGCGGTCGCGACGAAACGGCGTGTTGACCGCGACGAACTGCGGCCGGCCCGGCTCGGGGAAGAGATAGGCGTCGAACGCGACACCCAGGGTGGCGGCGAGCATCCGGTAACCGTCGGCGAGGTGCCGGTCGTCGGTGACCGCACGCTCGCCCTCGAGGAAGCCGCGGTCCAGGGCGCCCAAGGTGTCGAGCAATTCCCGCCATGCCGTAGCCGACTCGTGCGTCATTCAGGCTTTCCTTTCAGGATTCCGCTCAGGAGCAATGTGGTGGTGCGGTCCGCCCAGGCGTCGTCGAGTTCGGCGCCGCGGGTCAGCAGGCCTAGCAGGGTGCTGCCGGCAATGGCCTCGACCAGTTCATCGGCGGTGACGTCGGCCCGGATTTCGCCTGCGGCAGCGGCGTTCTCGAGCCGAGAGGCAAGGCCGCCGGAAATGATGCCGGCAAACCGTTCCAACAGTGCGGCATGCAGGGTCGGGTCGGCCGCCATCTCGCCGACCAGGCCGGGCAGCGCCGCGCGGGCGGCCGGCGTCGCCAAGACCGCCATCGTGCGTCGCACCATGTCTCGCAGATCCGTCGCCAGCGATCCGGTGTCCGGAATTTCGGTCGCGGCGCCGATCGGAAACACCGCCTCGTGCACCAGATGCGCCTTGCTGGGCCAGCGCCGATAGATCGCGGGCTTGCTGGTGCCGGCCCGTTCGGCGATGGCAGATACCAGCAGCCCGGCATAGCCCGTTTCGGCGAGCAGTTCAACCGTCGCGCGAAGCACCGCCGCATCGATCCGCGGATCACGGGGTCGGCCGAAATCGACTACCATTACGAAACTCAGAGTAACATAAGTCGCGTGAGTGATGTCGTTGGTCTCGACGACCTGGCTCAGCCCCGGTTCAGCGCGGCGGCCCAGCAGATCCGCGACATGATGGCCACAATGGCCCCGCAATGCCCGTTGGATGCCGACGCGTTGCACGCGCGCGCCAGCGCCGACACCGGCCTGCATGATTTCGGCGACGACGACTACCGGGAACGGCTCGACGTCTTCCTGGCCGCACTGCGTGACATCGACGGGCTACACGCGGCCGGGGTGGTGAACTTCTACGGGCAACTGCTGCAGTTGCTCAAGAACCGGCTGCTGTTCACCGACCTGCTCACCAGGCATCCCGAGATCGACGACATCGAACTGCAATCACCGGTGTTCATCGCCGGTCTGCCCCGTACCGGCACCACGCATTTGCACAACATGCTGGCGGCGGCGCCCACCTTCCGCACCATGCCGTACTGGGAAAGCGTCGAGCCCTTTCCACTGCCGCACGAGGCCGGCGTCGAGCCGGATCCGCGGCGGGCACGCATGGACGTCGCGGTGGCGGTGATCAACACCGTGATGCCCTACTTCCCACTGATGCACGAGATGACCACCGATCACGTGCACGAAGAGATTCAGCTGCTGGCCAACGACTTCTCGACCATGCTCTTCGAGACGCTGGCCCACGTGCCCGCCTGGCGCGACTACTACCAGGCCCACGACCAAACGCCGCACTACCGATACCTGGCCAGGCAGCTCAAGGCGATGCAGTTCCTGCGGGGCGGGCGGCGGTGGCTGCTCAAGTCGCCCCAGCACCTCGAGCAGGTGCCGGTGCTGGATCGGGTCTTTCCGGGCAGCATCGTGGTGTTCACTCACCGTGACCCGGTGCCGGTGGCGCTGTCGATGATGGCGATGATCACCTATTCCGCTCGGATGCACCGCTCGCCGGTGCCGGTGGCAGAGATTGCGGCATATTGGGTGGACCGGCTCGACCGGATGCTCACCGCGCTGGTGCGCGACCGCGACACCATCGGTCCGCGGCGCTCGATCGACATCCGATTCGACGACTTCATGGCCGACGAGCTCGGTGTCGCCGAGCGGGTGTACGCCCTGGCCGGCGAGCCGTTCGACGAACCGGCACGGACGCCGATCACCGGCTACCTGGACGGCCACCGACGCGGCCGACTGGGCAACGTCGCAACGACCTGCGAGATGTTCGGGCTTGCCGAGGAGGATTTGCGCGCCCGCTTCGCGCCCTATGTCGAGCGGTTTCTCACTTAGCGCCGAGCCTGTAAATCCGCAGCAGAAGTTCGAGTAGCGGCCTGCAAAATTACAGGCTCGGTGGCCGGCTGAGTCGGGGAAGCGCTACCTTCTCAACACATGACCACCATGCCCGCCCTGGACGGCGTCGAACACAGGTTTGTCGACGTAGGCGACGACGTCACCATCCACGTGGCCGACGCCGGGCCGGCCGACGGGCCTGCGGTCATGCTGGTGCACGGCTTTCCGGAGAACTGGTGGGAGTGGCACGAGCTGATCGGCCCGCTGGCCGCCGACGGCTACCGGGTGCTGTGCCCGGACCTGCGCGGCGCGGGCTGGAGCTCGGCGCCGCGCTCCCGGTACCTCAAGAGCGAGATGGCCGACGATCTGGCCACGGTGCTGGACCGGCTGGGTGTCGAGAAGGTCAAACTGGTCGCCCATGACTGGGGCGGGCCGGCCGCCTTCATCATGATGCTGCGCCACCCCGCCAAGGTGACCGGCTTCTTCGGGCTGAACACCTCGGCACCGTGGGTGCGCCGCGACCTCGGAATGCTGCGGCACATGTGGCGGTTCTGGTACCAGATCCCGATCTCGCTGCCGGTCATCGGGCCCCGGCTGATCGCCGACCCCAAGGCCCGCTACTTCCGGATGCTGACCTCGTGGGTCGGTGGCGGATTCCGCGTGCCCGAGGAGGACGTCCGGATGTACGTCGACTGCATGCGCCAGCCCGGGCACGCCGAAGCCGGCTCACGGTGGTACCGCAGCTTCCAGACGACGGAGATGCTGCGCTGGCTGCGCGGTGAATACGACGACACGCGGGTTGACGTGCCGGTGCGCTGGTTGCACGGCACCGGCGACCCGGTGATCACGCCCAACCTGCTGCGCGGATACGAAGATCGCGCAACCGATTTCGAGGTCGAGCTGGTCGACGGCGTCGGCCATTGGATCGTCGAGCAGCGGCCCGACCTGGTCCTGGACCGGCTGCGCGCGTTCCTTACGGCTTGACCAGGATACGGATCGGGTTGCCCTGCTGCCGCTCCAGTTTCTCGATGCCCGCCGGGAGGTCTTCAAGTGCGACGACCTCGCTGATCGACCGCGAAATATCAAGGCGCCCAAGCGAAACTAGCTTCGCCAGGGTCTCGATGTCGGCGTTCTGGTAACCGAGGTGCCCCAGCACCTGCTTGCGGGTCACCCCGAACATCACGGTCGGCCCGATGGTCGGCGACTCCGCGCTCATTCCCACCCCGACCAGCCGCCCGCCGGGTGTCAGCGCACCCAGGGCCTGTTCGAACGTCACCTTCAGGCCGACGGCGTCGAACGCCACGTCCAATAACCGCCCGCCGGTGACCTCGGCGAGCTTGTCGGTCAACCCGTCGTCACGGGTGTCGAACGCGTAGTCGGCGCCGAGTTCCAGCGCGCGTTCCAGAACGGCCGGGTTGATGTCGAGGGCGATCACCGGTGCCGCGCCGACCAACCGTGCGAGCTGGACGATGTGGGTGCCCACCCCCCCCACACCCCAAACCCCCCCCGATACGCCCACCCCCACAATTAAAGTACGCACGACGGCGCACAACGCCGTCGCCACCGCGACGGCCAGGA
>NZ_MVIF01000062.1 GCF_002086675.1 Mycobacterium persicum | reverse complement strand
GTGGCTGCGGTGAGTACGAGTTCTCCGCGGGTCTGCTTGGCGGACAAGACGTTACGCAGTAACACCGCACCGCCACCCGCGGCTGCGACAAGCAGGACAACGAGGGCTGCGATCAGCCGGTTGTGTCTTACCCGGATGTTTTGTTGCGGGGTCGGGTCGTGCCGCGGTGCCTGCGGGCGTGGGCGGGTAGGGTCGACTGCCGCTGCGACGGTCGCGTCGGCGGGGGCGGAGTCGAGAGCGTGCTGTGCGTCGGCGGCCAGTGCGCCGCAGGTGGGGTACCGCTGGGTGCGGTCTTTGGCGAGGGCGCGCTGGATGACCTCATCCATAGCCTCGGGTATGCCGGTTTGCGGTGCGGCGGGGCTGTGGCTGGGACGGGGCGCGGGCAGCTGCAGGTGTGCGTGCATCAACTGTTCGGGAGTATGGCCTGGATAGGGTGTGGACCCGGTCAGCAGGTGGTAGAGGGTGCAGCCCAGCGCGTACTGATCGGCGCGGGCATCCAGGGTGATCGAGGGGTCGAATTGTTCCGGGGCGGCGTATTGCAGGCTGCCGTGGAACATGCCCGTCACGGTGAGCCCGGTGCGGTCATCGAGGGCTTTGGCGATGCCGAAGTCGGCGAGCAACACTCGTTCGGGCTCGCCTGCCGCAGGCCGGGTGAGCATGATGTTGGCGGGTTTGACGTCGCGGTGCAGCACGGCGGCGGCGTGGGCGAAGTCCAGTGCCTTGGCGGTCTCGGCGATGATCCGTACGGCCCGAGCGACCGGCAGGGGGCCGTCGCGCAGCGCCGCCGCGGCGTCGGAGCCGTCGATGTATTGCATCGCGATCCACAACTGCCCGTCCTGATCACCGCGGTCGTAAACGGCGACGATATTGGGATGGTCCAGGCGTGCGACGTGGTCGGCTTCGCGCAAGAAACGGGCACGCACATGGTCGTCGTCGCTCATGTGGCGCATCGGTAGCTTCAACGCGACCAGTTTCGGCAGATTGGGGTGGTGAGCCAGGTAGACCGCGCCCATTCCGCCTACGCCGAGCAGTCGCTCAATCCGATAGCCGGCGAAGACCTGACCCGGCCGCAACCGGTCTTGTGCCATGACCACCGCCTTGCCATGGGATGATTGCCCGCACCCATGGTCGCACCGAATCGAACGTGCCGACCTCAGTACGGTGGGAAACATGAAATATCTCGACGGCGACGGAATGGGAAAAGTTAGCCGTATCGGCGGCTCGGCAAAAGCGAACGGATCCTCGGCGAAGCACTCGGCGACCGCCGCGGCGAGGTCGCGGTGGCCAGCAAGATCTTCCCGGTCGCGCCGTTTCCCGCCGTCGTCAACCAGCGCGCGCAGGCCAGCGCCCGGCGGCTGCAGCTCGACCGCATCCCGCTCTACCAGGTTCACCAGCCCAATCCGGTGGTCCCCGATTCGGTGATCATGCCCGGAATGCGCGAGCTTCTCGACGGCGGCAAGATCGGCGCGGCCGGCGTGTCCAACTACTCGCTGGCCCGATGGCGCAAGGCCGACGCCGCGCTTGGCCGCCCGGTCGTCAGCAACCAGGTGCATTTCTCCCTTGCCCACCCGGGCGCGCTCGACGACCTGGTTCCGTTCGCCGAGCGGGAGAACCGCGGCGTCATCGCCTACAGCCCGCTGGCGCCGTCGCCGGCTAAAACTAAATCGTGCGGGTCAGCCGGCTGGCGAGTAGCTCCGCGAACCGCGCCGGATCCTCTGGCGTTCCGCCTTCGGCCAAAAGTGCTGTGCCGTAAAGTAATTCCGCGGTCTCCGGCAACGAGGGATCGTCACCGCGGTCTTGGTGTGCTTGACGCAGGCCGGTCACCAGCGGGTGATCGGGGTTGAGCTCCAAGATCCGCTTGCCGACCGGAACTTCCTGACCCGATGCCCGGTAGATGCGGGCCAGCGCCGGGGTGATCCCGAAGGCGTCGGTGATCAGGCAGGCCGGCGACTCAGTCAGCCGCGTCGACAACCGCACTTCCTTGACGTGTTCGCTCAAGGTCTCCTTCAGCCAGGTGAGCAGGTCGGCGAACTCCTTCTGCTGCTCCTCGCGCTCGGCCTCGCTCTGGTCCTCGGCGGAGTCCAGGTCCACCTCGCCTTTGGCGACCGACTGCAGCGGCTTGCCGTCGATCTCGCTGACCACCCCGACCCACACTTCGTCGACCGGGTCGGTGAGCAGCAGCACCTCGTAGCCCTTGGCTTTGAACGCCTCGAGATGCGGGGACCTCAGGATCTGCTGACGCGACTCCCCGGTGGCGTAGAAAATCTGCTCCTGGCCCTCCTTCATGCGCGACACGTACTCGGCCAGCGTGGTGGCTTCCTCCTCGCTGTGGGTCGAGGCGAAGGATGAGATCTGCAGCAGGGTTTCCCGGTTGTCGAAGTCCGACAGCAGACCCTCCTTGACGACCTTGCCGAACTGGGTCCAGAAGGTGCGATAGTCCTCCGGGCGCTCGCCCTGCAGGTCCTTGATGGTGGCCAGGACCTTCTTGGTCAGGCGGCGGCGGATGGCCTTGATCTGGCGATCCTGCTGCAGGATTTCTCGGGACACGTTGAGCGACATGTCCTGTGCGTCGACCACACCCTTGACGAAGCGCAGGTATTCGGGCATGAGCTGGTCGCAGTCGCCCATGATGAACACGCGCTTGACGTAGAGCTGGATTCCGAAGCTGGCATCCCGGTTGAACAGGTCGAACGGGGCGTGCTTGGGGATGAACAGCAGGGCTTGGTACTCGAAGGTGCCCTCGGCCTTCATCGCGATGACTTCCAGCGGGTCGTCCCAGGCGTGTGCGATGTGCTTGTAGAACTCCTGGTACTCCTCGGCGGAGACCTCTTCTTTGGGCCTGGCCCAAAGTGCCTTCATCGAGTTGAGGGTCTCGGTTTCGACGCCGACGGTCTCTTCGCCACCTTCGTCGTCGGGGGCGGGTGGGGTGCGCTTCTCGACCTCCATCCGGATGGGCCACGCGATGAAGTCGGAGTATTTCTTGACCAGGCTCCTGATCTTCCACTCCGAGGTGTAGTCGAACAGGTCGTTCTCGGCGTCTTCGGGCTTGAGGTGCAACGTGACCGACGTTCCCTGCGCAGCCCCGGCGGCTGCTGCGTCGACGGATTCGATGGTGTAGGTGCCGTCGCCGCTGGATTCCCACCGGGTGGCCTCGCTCTCGCCGGCCTTGCGGGTGAGCAGTTCAACTTTGTCGGCCACCATGAAGGACGAGTAGAACCCGATGCCGAACTGACCGATCAACTCCTCGGAGGCGGCGTCGTTCTTGAGGTTCTTGGCCTCCCTGAGTTGCTGTCGGAGCTCGGCGGTGCCCGACTTGGCCAGCGTGCCGATCAGGTCGACGACCTCGGCGCGCGTCATTCCGATGCCGTTGTCGCGAACGGTAAGAGTCCTTGCACCTTTGTCCACTTCGAGCTGGATGTGCAGATCGGAGGTGTCGGCGTTCAGTTCCTTGTTGCGTAAGGCTTCGATCCGCAGCTTGTCCAGCGCATCGGACGCATTAGAGATCAACTCCCGCAGGAACGAATCCTTGTTGGAGTACACCGAATGGACCATCAGATCCAGCAGTTGCCGGGCCTCCGCCTGAAACTCCAGCTGCTCGACATGCGCGTTCATGACATTCCTTCCGACGAGATCGCGTCTCGAATTTAGCGAGCCGCCAGCCGGCCGTGGGCTGGGGGTGTGCACCAACCCCTCGAAAGCGGGTGGCGATGCCGTTGTTCGCGCCGAGTTCCAGCGCAGTCGCACACCCGGTTTACTACCGGGTGTCGATGGCATCGCGATTCGGTGAGAAACTTGCCTGATCACAGGCCGCCTGAACCTTGTCATGTCGCTGATTAGGGCCGGGCCGGCCGATCAGTATGACCTCGCCCTCACGCAGCTGACATGACCGGATTCGCCTGTGAGCTGCCGGGTTTCGATGTCAGTAAAGCCGACCTGTCTCAGCATCCGGGCAAGGTCGTTGGCTCGGTACAGGCGATAGACGCCCAAGTCGAACCGACGGGGCGCGGCCGAGTCGCCGTCGCGGAAGGCGAGCACCACGCGCCCGCGGGGGCGCAGAACTCGAGCGATCTCGGCGAGTGTCGTGTCCGGCTGGGACCAGAAGTACACCGTGTGTACACCAACAACGGCGTCAACACAGCTAGTCGGTAGCGGCAGCGTGATCCCGTTTCCCCGCACCAGCTCGACGCGGCCTTCCTGGATCGCCTGGGCGTTGCGGCGACGAGCGGCGGTGAGCATGGTCCCCGAGACTTCGATACCGATGACCTTGGCGGCCCGTTGCGAAAGCAACTGAACAGTGCGCCCTGGTCCGAACCCAATCTCTAGGACGTGCTCGTGAACTTGCGGCGCGAGCAGGTCGATAGCGGCGGCGTTGACCGCTTTGGTCTCACTGACCCAGATGCGGCCCAGTAGACGCCCAAGCACGCCATGGGGTGCGGCGGCTTGCCGCGATAACACACCGGCGATCCAGCTGGCGGAATGAGTGGTGTTGTGAGCCATGCGCACTCCCGCGAAATAGGCGAGAACAGTACCAACCAGGGACATGCCGAACCCGACGCCGACAGCACCAAACGCTGCGATCCCCGCGGCGGGCAACACGAACCCGTATCCGATGACAGCGGTCGGCACCAAATGAGCGGCCAACGGAGCGAGCAGTGGGACGCTACGCATCGGGACGCCCCAGCAAGCCTCGAGTCAAAAGCCCAGCCAACGTGCCCGCAATGATGTCGTCGTCGGGCCACTGCACACCCGCCGGCGCCGGGTCCCACGGCATGTGTACCGCCCACAGCACGCAGGTCTCCACGATGGTGCGAGCGACAACGTCCACTGGCCCAGGCAGGTGCAGCGCACGACGCCGGAGAAGTTCGGTCAGCGCGCTGACCTGTCCTTTGCGGCCCTGGACAAACCAGACCGCGGCGAGTTCCGGCAGTTCCGGGGCACATCGATCCACGACCTTGACGCTGATCCGGTGGCGAGCAAGGCGCCGGTAGAGGTCGCCGATTATCTCGGCGACTTCTTGCTCGACGGGGCAGGTCGGCTGCTCGCTAGACAGGGCCTGCACCAGCCGCAGTTCGGCGACTTCCCGGCCTAGTCGTGTTGCTACCAGCCCCGCCAGCGCGCCATCACCCGGCGTGTGGATCGGAAAGTCGCCTTCGCTGGGCGCCGGCTCGATGCCATCTGCATAGCGCAGCACCGCGCCAAGCAGCGCGGCTTTTCCTTCCACATAGCCGTATAACGTCCCTTTCGCCACTCCCACAACGTCGGCTACGTCTTGCATCTGGGTGCTCCGGTAGCCATTGGCGACGAATGTGTCAGCCGCCGCTGAGATCAGCCGTGAGAACCGGTCGGCCGGCCGGGCGCGCACCATGGTCCGAGTGTAAATTGACTGACTTAGTCAGTCAACAGCGCTCGACGTCGAATCATCCCTGCATCCGACGGGCGACCTCGCCGTATCGCTCGAAGCGCTCCCGATCGCCTCGGGCGTTGTAGAAGACGAGGCGGTCGGTGACCGCGGCGTACTTGTCGGCCAGCGCGTCCGCCAACCCGTCCCAGGTCGACTCCGTGGCGAAGACCGCAATGTGCTCATCGGTGATCTGGCCGGCCATACCGGCGAAGTCACCGGCCTTCTGTTTCTCCCGGATCCGGGCGGTCGTGCCCTCGAATCCCGCTTCGTCGAAGATGAACGCATAGTTGGGTGTGCTGGCGTAGAAGGCGATGCTGGCTCGCACGGCTTCTCGTTCCTTATCACGCTCTTCGTCGCTGTCGCCGACAATCGTCAGCACGGGCACGATCAACGCGACGTCGGACGGTGCGCGACCCGCTCTTGCCGCGCCTTGGGACACGTTGGGCACAACGTGGCGGGCGATGTAGCCAGGCTCGCCAATCGGATGGACGTGTACGCCGTCGGCCACTTCCCCCGCCATCCGCAGCATCCACGGATTCACCGCCGAGATATCGATTTGGGGATCGGGGGCGTCGATGGGGCCCGGGCTCCACTGCGGCGTGATGAAGTCGAGGTCATAGAACTCGCCGTGGTGATCGAGCCTCCCGGTGCGGAAAGCGGCGAAACACGCCTTGACGGCCAGCACGTAGTCGCGCAACCGCGGCCCAGGCCGGTCGAACGCCGTCCCGTAGCGGTGCACGACGTGACGGCGCACCTGGGTGCCCAGGCCGAGCCGGAACTTGCCGCCGGTTGCGTCCTGAAGCTCCCACGCGGTGGCCGCAGTGACGAAGGGGCTCCGCGGGAAGGCCACCGCGACGCCGGTGGACAAGTCGAGGCCGGGAGCCGCCTGCGAGGCCACGGCGGCACTGAGATAGGCGGTGCGGCCCGCCTCGGTGAACACCAGGCCGGAGAATCCGGCCGCCTGGGCCTGCCGGGCCACTTCGCCCACCTCGCCTAATGGCTCGGGAAACGTCATCGCGTCGATGTGCATGGCGGGAGCCTACGTGCACGCTCTGCGGTACGGCTGCAGACGGATCATCAGCCGCTGCCGATCGACGGGCCGCGGCGGGATCGACGTTTCGGTTTGGCCGATTGGCGCCGTGGCGCGATAGTAGCGTTAGCGCGATGCGAGAACGTAGGTGCACGTTTGACTGAGGCTGTCGACTTCCGGCGGTTGTTCGAGTCGGCTCCGGGCCTGTTCTTGGTACTGGACCCTGACTTGAGGATCGTTGCCGTCACCGACGCTTACCTGCAGGCGACGATGACCGAGCGAACGCGGATTCTGGGGCACGTCATCTTCGAGACCTTTCCGGACAACCCCGATGACCCCAATGCCGAAGGAGTCCGCAACCTGCGGGTGTCGCTGGACCGGGTCGTACGCGATCGCGTCCCCGACGCGATGCCGGTGCAGCGTTACGACATTCGGCGCCCGGACGGGGACTTCGAGGAACGCTTCTGGAGCCCCACCAACTCACCGGTGCTGGACTCGGCCGGTGAGTTGCGCTACGTCATTCACCGCGTGGAGGACGTCACCGAGTTCGTCCGCCTGCAAGCATCCGACGCGGCGCAGCAGCAGGAGACGGCCGCGCTGCGCGCCACCACCCACCAGATGGAGCAGGAGGTCTTCGCGCGCGCCTACGAGGTGGCCGAGACAAGTCGAAAGCTCAAGGAGGCCAACGCCGAACTGGCCGATCTCTACGCACGGGCCAAGGAACTCGATGACCTGAAGAGCCAGTTCTTCGCCAACGTCAGCCACGAACTGCGGACTCCGCTGATGCTGATCCTGGAGCCCGCCCGCAGGCTGCTGGAATCGGCCGAACCACAGGAGCCCTCACGTGCCGATCTCGAGCTGATCGTCCGCAATGCCCGGTTGCTGCAACGGCACGTCAACAACCTGCTGGACGCTGCGCGGCTGGAAGCCGGTGCCGTCCAACCCAATTACGCGCACGTGGACGTCGCCGAGCATGTGCGACTGGGTGCCTCCCTGTTCGAATCGCTTGCCGTAGACCGTGACATCGAATTCAGCGTCAATGCAGACCAGCCCGTTACGGCGGAACTCGACCCCGAGCACTTGCACCAGATACTGGTGAATTTGTTGTCCAATGCTTTTAAATTCACCCGGCCCAGTGGCACCGTGCGGTGTTCGGTCTCGACGGATCCCGACCATCGAGTCATCATCGAGGTCGCCGACAGCGGCCCGGGAATTCCACACGAGCAGCGGGAGGCGGTCTTCGAAAGGTTCCACCAGGTCGAGGGCGGTCCCACGCGGGCGGTCGGTGGCACCGGGTTAGGACTGAGCATTGTCCGCGACCTGGTGGGATTGCACCGGGGCAGTGTCACGATCAGCGAAGCCCGCGAGGGTGGCGCGCTGGTAATCGTCGATCTTCCGCGACTCGCGCCCGCGGGTCTGCCGGTACAACCGGCCAGTCCCCGCGGCGACGAGCGCTCCAGCCCGGATCCCGCCGGCGCGATCGCCGAAATCACCGCGATCTCGACGACGTCAGCCCATGGTGAGCCCGATACCGCAGACTCCAAACCTGTCATCGTGGTCATCGAAGACAACGTCGACCTCAATGCCTTTGTGTGCCAGGCATTATCGCCGCACTATCGGGTCAAAGCGGCGTTCGACGGGCGGTCCGGATTAGAGCTGGCGCGCGCACACCGCCCGGACCTGATCGTGTGCGACATCATGATGCCACAGCTCAGCGGAGACGAACTGCTGCACCAGGTCCGCGCCGACCCGGTGCTGGCCAACACGCCGGTGCTGATCCTCACCGCCCGCGCCGACGACCAATCCAGGCTGGCATTGCTCCAAGCCGGCGCGAACGACTACCTGTCCAAGCCATTCCAGCTGGGCGAGCTGCGAGCGCGGGTGGACAACCTGGTGAATCTGCGCCTCGCCGAAGCACACACACGGACCTTACGAGTGGCGGCCGAGCGCGAACGCATCGCGCTGGAACTGCATCGCTCGGTGACTCAGCGGTTGTTTCTCATCAGCCTGCAACTCAGCGCAGTCTTGCCGCTGGCGCGAGTGCCGGCCGTCGCCGAACGCATCGGCGAGTCGGTCAGCGAACTCGACGCCGTCATCAACGACGTCCGCAACACCATCAACCAACTCGACATACCGACCGGCGACGAGACCAATTTTCGGCTACGCATGTCGGATCTACTCGGCGAAGTGGCCGAAGCTCTGGACGCCAGATTCCAGGTTTTCTTCACCGGCGCGCTGGACACCATCGACAGAGCCATCACGAGCGCGCTCTACGACGCGGTCCAGCAGCTGGTCACGGCGATTCTGCGGCATGCCATCGCCGACGAGATCGTCTTGCAGGCCACCTATGAGACCGACCTGGTGGTCACCGTGATCGAAAAATCCAGAACAGCCCCAAGTCCGACGGCGGCCACCGACCTAACGGCCCTACTCCCCCAGCAGCTTGCCGCGCGCGGCACACGACTGGAGATGACCACGCCGGACACCGGCGAGACGGCGTGGACCTGGACGGTGCCGATGGCTGTCACCCGGCCAGCGGACGACTGACCAGACCAGCATTTGCCGGTGCTGACGCCGTTGCGGCCGTCGTCCCGGGCATCGGCTCACCAAGTTGTTGGCGGAATACCGGGATATCAGTCACGGATAAGGATACGGTTTTGCCCCAACAGCGTGGACCAGAACTACGCGGCCAAAGCCGGGTAGGGACCGGGGCACACGAAAACTGGCTCATGTCGCATGTGAACCGGGCGGCGTCGAACAGTGCCCGCATCTCCGCCGGCGAGGCATTGTGCTGCGGCTTCCATCTGCCGGCCGAGGGTGCCTGTAGCAGCGGTTCACGCTGGATCCGGTCACTGAGAATTCCTGTGCCACAGGCGATATCAGCGATGTTTCGGGATCCGTGGGAGCGTAGTTGCGCAATCACCTCGTCGTGCGGCGGACGGTAAGACGGTACACCCATTGCTGCAACACCGGCAGGTTCGTAGGCCGGGGCCAGCAGGCTCCACATCCGGGTGACGACGCCATTGAGCCCGCGACGACGCGCTTGCGTCATGCGCTGAGTACGGAGGTGTAGTAAATGGTGTCGGCCACCGACACCGAGTCGTTGGTGTGGGGGATCGCCGCAAGGCCGTTGTCGGCCAGCAGTTGACTCATCCGGGTAGCAGCTGAGCACCAGCCCAGCTGGTTCAGATAGGCGCCGACATCGTTGCGTTCACCCTCGTAGCCCAGATCGGCGAATTCCAGGTCGAAGCCGTGTTGGCGCCATTTGGCGGTGGCCCGGCGCATCATCTCCCGAGCCTTGTCGAGGTCGAGCTGTGACATGTCCGGAACGGCCTCGCAGCCCAGCCGGCTGCCGTCGGCGCTGAGCGCAGTGATGTTGTCCAGCAGGCGATCCTGAGCAGCCGGCGGCAGGTAACCGAAGAGCCCCTCGGCGATCCACGCGGTCGGCCGACTTCTGTCAAAACCCGTGTGCAGCAAGGCTTTCGGCCAATCGTGGCGTAGATCGACGGCCACCGTGCGCAAATCTGCCGTCGGGGCGGCTCCCAGCCCGGCCAGGGTGGCGGTCTTGAACCCGATCACCTGCGGCTGGTCGATCTCGAACACCGTCATATCGGCCGGCCATGCCAACCGGTAGGCGCGCGCGTCCAAACCGGATGCCAGGATCACGGCCTGGCGGATCCCGGCCTGCGTCGCGTCGTGGAAGAACGAGTCGAAGAAGCGAGTCCGCGCCGCCATCGCATCGGGCATGTGCTCGAGCTTCCAAGCAGACTCGTCGTCATCGACGTCGGCGGCGACCAGGTCACCGGTGGCCCACCGGGTGAAGAAGTCCACGCCGACGGCACGGACCAGCGGTTCGGCAAACCGGTCATCGATCAAGGGGTGCGGGGCCTTGGTGGCTATTGCCCGGGCTGCCGCCACCATCGTGGCCGTCGCTCCCACGCTGGTTGCCAGGTCCCAGGTGTCGTTGTCTGTGCGTGGCATCTGCCTGCTCTCTTGTTCTCGGACCAGCTGATACTTAGATAGTATAACGAAGCGCGGCTGCACCCCCAGCGCGCGGCGGTCGGCGACAGCGGCGAAACCCGATCGGCTGCCCGATGGTGCCGATATTGTCGACGCCCCTCTTTGGCGGCGCAGCTGGTATTACGGTTCCCTCATGACGTTTCAGCCGCCGCCCTACCCGCCGCCTGCGCAGCCACCCGGGCCGGGCCCTTACCCACAACAACCCGGCTACTCCGGCGGCTACCCGCCGCAGCCCAGTCAGTACGGCCAGCCCTATGCGCCGCCTCCGCCGCCGCGAGGCACCAACGGCTTTGCGATCGCTTCGCTGATCTTCGGGGTCCTCGGCGGTGTCCTGCTGAGTGTCATCTTCGGCATCATCGCGCTCAAACAGATCAAGACTCGCGGTCAGGGGGGGCGCGGCATGGCAATCGCCGGTCTGGTGCTGTCCGCGCTGTGGACGTTACTCATCGGGGTCGTGATCATCGCTGCCGTCGTATCCAACGACGGCTCGGTGCGCGCAACCAGCCTCGCCGTCGGGGATTGCATCGAGTCGATCCCGGGTGACAATGCGCGGGTCGCCACGCTGCCGAAGGTGTCGTGCGCCAAACCACACGAGGGCGAGGTGTATGCGCAATTGCGGGTGACTGCACGTAGTTTCCCCGGCCAGTCCAGCCTGGAGAGCGACTATCGGGAGAGGTGCCTGTCGGCGTTCGCCGCTTATGCGCCCAATGCTGCAGACAGCGAGGACTTCGAAAGTTACGTGCTGTATCCCACCCAGGCGACCTGGAATCAGGGTGACCGCGACGTGGTGTGCATCGCCACCACCAAGGTGAAACGGACCGGGTCGATCAAGGGCTGAGGGTGGTCACGAGTTAGTTGTCTGGCCGCTGGGCGCGCTGGGTACCCACGGGAACGGCCTACTGCGCAACACCAAGACGATCGCCAACACCAGCACGACCAGCACCGGCAACCACGGCAGCAGCAACCCGGCCGTCAGCATTATGCCGTAGGCAGCCGAGAGCACCGAGTGCCAGCCGCGGTCGAGCGCACCGAGGAAACCAACCCGGGCCACGGCCGGTTCGGCGGAGATGTTGACGTTGATCGTCGCGTAGGAAATCTGGTCGCCAAGTGTGGCGCGCTGGGCCCGCAGCGAGTCCAACTCAGCCTGTCGTTGGGTCAGCGACGACTCCGCGGCCAGCAGGTCAGCGGTGTTGTCCGCGCGGCGCATCAGCTCCAGCAGCCGATTGACCGAGGTCTGTAATGCCTCGATCCGGGCATCGAGGTCGACGCGCTGCGACGTGACGTCGGCGTGGTTGATCGACATCGACGTGACGGACCCGAGTTTCTTGACGTCGGCCAACACCGCGTCGAGCTTGTCCGCGGGAATGCGGACCACGAGATTGACCACCGGCGACCCGGACCGCGAAGAGGTGCCGGACCGCTCCGAACGCGAGTCCACCCGCCCGCCGGCATCGGTGACCGCGGAGACCAGGCGGTCGGCCAGCTGGGAGGGATCCGCGACGACCATCTGCAGCGAACCAGTGGTGACGATGTCGCGCTTATAGGTGCTGTCCGGAGGCGGTGCTGGTGCCTGTGGGGCGGCCACGGTGTTCTCGGTAATGCCGCCCTTGGTCCCGGGAACGGTGGCATCCGCTATTTCCGAGGGTTTGCCGGCCACTCCCGAGTCGCGGGCGGAACCGTCGCGGTTGAGCGACCACGCCCAGCCAACACCGACCAGCACGACACCGACGATGGCCACCGCGATTGCGTTGCGCAGCTTGACCATTCGCGCGGCTGCGGCCGACGCGGTGGCGGACGGCGCCTTGGCCGCCGGCTCTGCCCCGCGGATACGGGGCCACCGGTCCCATCCGGCCGGCGTCTCGACGGGTTGGATCACGCGGTGCTGCACTTCCCCCTCGGTGACCACCCGGTTGTCGCGGCTGTCGAGGGCGACGTACCCAGTGAACCTGGACAGCACGTTGAACCGCAACGACGTGGCGACGATCCGCTTCTCCAGGTCTTCCCGGAGACCGCCGGCGGCCGCGGCGTAGCGGTCCTCGAGGTCTCGTAGGTGGGCCCGCGCCCACTGGGCGGTGACGGCCTGGGCCTCGCGGCGCTGTCCGGCGACGGTCGCCGACCAGTCCCCACCATCGCCGGTGGTGCCTCGCAGGGTGAGTGTTCCGGTCGCGATTCCCCGATACCGCCCGGTGACCGCCAGCGGCACTCCCGGAAACAGGTCGGGTAGCCGAACCGGGCTCGTGGTGTCCGCGATGATGTTCAGCCCCTCGGCGTGCAGTGCCAGGGAGTGAGCAGCTGGCGCGCCGATGCGACGTTGCACGGCGTGCATGGCCTCGTCGAGGCGGTCCTCGCTTTCCACCAGCTCGCAATGCCCCCCGCCGACCTTGGCCAGGCGGTAAAGGAAACCGGCGTTGACGGCCTGGTCCAAGCCGACGGTATGCACCCGTACGGGGCGCAGCTCCTCCGATAGCTCGCGAAGCAGCTGATCTTCGTTGCCGACCTGCCCGTCGGTGACCAGGACGAGCACCGCGTCACGTCCCCGCGAGCCACGCAATAAGGCAAGAGCCTGCCGCAGGGGCGCGAGCAGCTCGGTGTCGCCGCGCGCGTCGACGCGGGCGAGGTGCTCGACGGCCCGGTACCGGTGCCGATCGCTGGCCTCGACCAGCCCGTCGGCCAGACCTGCAGGGCACTCGACGCGGTCGCTAAAAGTCAGTACTGCGAACCGGTCACCTGTGCTGAGCGTGTCGACGATGCGTGCCGAAGCCCGGCGCGCGGCAACGATTTTCCATCCGGCCATGCTGCGGGAGCGGTCCAGCAGTAGCACCACGTCCCGCGGACGCGGCGGCGCCCCTGATGCCGGCGGCAGCACCGTGAGTTGATAGGTGCCCTCGTCACCGTCGACATCGGGTACCAGCATGAGCGAATCGGTGAGACCTTCGGCGCCGTAGCGCAGCCGCACCACGAAATCCTTATTGGCCCGCTCGCCGGGCCGCAGCCTTATCCGGCCGTCGTCTGTCGATACCGCGGGCAGGCTCGACCGAACCTCCGACAGCGTGAGCCCGGCAGGGTCAATACCGACGTCGATGGTCGGGAGAACGGGGTACGGGAAGCCGGGCAGCAGCACCGGCGGGGTGATGCGCGAGGCGTCGGGGACGGCGTCGGTGTCGTCGGCGTAGCCGTCGCCGACCGGGCCGTCCGCCAGGGGACCGCCGGGAATGTAGCGCGGCGCGACCAGCAGTGGGAACCGAAACGTAGCCTCGCCGTCCTCGTAAGCCAGCGGGTTGACCAGCGTGAGCGCCACGCTGACCCGTTCGGCCGGCAAGATGTTGCCCACCCTCATGGTGAAGACGTCGGGCCGCTCCTCCTCGATGACGGCCGCGCGCCGATCCGATGTGACGGTGTCATCGTAGGCCCGGCGGGCAGCTTCCCGCTCCAGCAGCTTCGCCTCGACCACCCGCCCCTCGACGCTCATCCGCATTCGGGTGACCGCCGCTCGATCCGGCAGCGGGAACACGTAGGTGGCTTCCAGCGGCACGTCGAAGGCGTTGACGAAGTCCTGGGTCAACTCGACCTGACTGGTGAGCCCGGTGATATCCACCCGAATGTCGACGCGATCGAGCGGCAGGGTGCCACGGTCGGCGCGCAGGGTTCCCAGCCCGGCGTGGTGGTCCGCGTCGGTCATCGACGTGATGCGGACGGTCATGATGGGCTCCGTTCATCGAGGGGCGGGCCGGACAGCAAGCCGCGGTCGGCCAGTAGTTCGAGCAGTGGCCGAGCGGCGGCATGGATCGCGTCGATGTCGTCTTCGTCGGGTGCGGCCGGCAGCACCAACAGTGCCCCGCCGGGCAGGTGGACGGCGGCCAATGTGGTGACAGTGTCAGTGCCCCTAGCCGCTGGTTCGACCGCTGGTTGGGCGGCTGGTTGGGCGGCCCAGAAGCGGTTTCGACGGCCGGGTGCCGATAGCTCCGGGGACGGCGGCTCCGGCTGCGCCATGACAGCGTCGGGGACGGCGGCAACCTTGCGCAGTGTTGCGTCGGTCGCTCCGGCCAGTTCGGCCTGGATCTCGGCAAGCGAACGACCCTGCGCCTGAAGGCGTTTGACGGCGACTATCTGCAGCAGGTGCCGTGGGCCGTAGACCGCGGTGCGTCCCTGCTTGGCCGGCGGGTCGACGAGCCCGGCGGTCGTGTACCACCGCACGGCTCGGCGGTCGGGCAGTTCCCGGACCCGTCCGTTGGGCGCTCCCGGGTACGCGGGATCGGCCAGGCTGACGGCGACCCGTCGCACCAGCTCGTCCAGCGTCCACGACGCCCGCTCGGGCATGTGTCAATACTGACACTGTTACTATTACACTGTCAATGTTTGGGTCGCGTCGAGCTTTCGCTCGTACCGCGCCAAATGATTGGATTAGAGACCCGTCTGTGGCCAATGCCATTGTCGTCCAACACTTTTAATGACGAGCGATGCACGATTGGCGCCTCGCAAAGATGCTCTCCGTGGGCACACATCAGCACGGGTGCGGAATGAACAGGGACCAGCACACATTGGGCGGCTGCCACGGGTACGGAGGCGGTGGATCATTTCCTTCCCAAACCGTGGGTGACACGTTGCCCTGCCCGTAATTGACGTAGTGGTAGGCGTGGCAAACGTTCCAATCCCAATTCGGGCGTCCGTCCGCCGGCGTATTGAAACCACCGCCATAGCCCCCCATGTCATCCCCCGGGCACCACTGGTAGGGGCCGCCAGCGTGGGCGATACCAGCGCCAAGCCCGAGGCCGGCCGCACCCAGAACGCCAGACGCCAGCACGGATATAGGGAGCCACCTAAGTCGACTCATGGTCGGTTCCTCTCGTACGGACCCCCGCGGGGGTCGCCAGTGCGATCAAGTACAGACCGTGTCGAGGACTACCGATCCCAATTTCCTGCCCATTCATTTTGCCGGTCAACATGCTGGTGACCGGGTGTCGTGACGGCGGGCTGGGCGTGCGGCCGACGTTGTGCGATCCATGGGCATCGCCTCCGCAGCGGTTACGCGATCATGACGTGCTGGTAGCGGTCGGCGACAGTGATGCCGCGTTACAGCTGGACCGTCGAATACCACGGCGACGGCGTGATGGCCCTCTCGGTACCCCAGTTTCCTTGGAAGACTACGCTTTTCGCAGCATGCCCGACGGCCCTGGCCATCCAGTACGAGGCCAACCGGCTAGCGGCCGAGGTGCAGTGCGGCGATGGTGTGACGCCGCTGCCTCTCCCCGCAGCCCTACTGCGTCACAAGCCTTCCACGCCATCAACATATTTCGGAAGTCAATCCTCGATCAGCGTGGAGTTCACGGGGCGAGAGCCGTGCCGAGCGCCTGTAGGTCAGCACCGAGCAAGGTCAGCGGGAAGACAGCGTTACTACCGACGAGATTTACGGCGGTGCCGGCGTCATACAGGCCCGCGGCAGCGAGATATGCAGCCACTGTGCATACGGGGCGGCCGTGGCAGCCATCGCTACCGACGCCGGAACCCTGCCAGGACGAACCTGCCAAACCCGTTGTCACCGAGGAAAACCAAGCCGCCGCTGAGTCCAGCTCGCCGGCCAGCCCGTCCCAAGCGGCCGCGGCGGCCAACATCGGCTCCGAACCCGCACCGGCATACATCCGCGCCGAATTGACCTCCGGCGGCAGCACAACGAATTCCATGACACACATCCCTTCCTAGCTGGATCTGCCCTGCCTAACGGCCAGTGCGGCGGCGGTCACGCTGATCGGCGACCAACCTCGCCACTCGAAGCGGCTCGACGTGCGCGCGCCACGACGCACCCACATCCGTCCGCCGCATCCCCGCGCGGCCGACCGCGATCACTTTGCTGGATCGCCTGATCCACACCGCGTCGCACCTCTGCCGACGAACTGGCGCACGTACTGAAGCGCTGAACTCTACTACTGGTGGCGGCGATAAACTGGATTTTCACCAAATCCGGGTCTGGTTGTTGCCAGGCGGTGCGCCGTCTACGTCGGGTGCTTTGCTAGCGGCATACCGACCGCAGCCCTGTCCGCCAGCTGCCGCCGAAAGGTTGCGGTGTGTGAGAACTCCGTATCGGAACGCTCCGGGTTGCTGGCCTCGCCCGACGATAGACCTACGACACAGCGCGAGGCGCTCGCCGTGGGTCGCGATGGCGATCGACACGATCGATCGTCGGCCCCTGCTGAGCGCCGGCATGCGACGTGGCCGGGATGTCCAAATCGCCAACGGTCAAGCCACCGCGGAGATCGGCGCAGAGAAAAGCGTCGTTGAGATCGACGCCGACGGCCGGTTGGCAGCCCACGTCGCGTTCGACCTCGATGACTTCGACGTTGCCATCGAAGAACTCGAAACTCGCTACCGCGCCGGCGAGGCGGCCGCGAAACTCACACGCGGTCGGTGATCAGGGGCGCTCCGCCGCGCCTAATCGGAACGAACTACCAACGACCACAACTGATTTTGTGAGCATTAACCATCGCCGGGTCGCTGCGTACCCGCCCGGTGAACTGGTCACATATGTCCGTGCCGGATGGGAACTCGACCAAGAGATCCGAACCTATGTCGAGGTCGTGCATCGTCTGAACGACCTCGGAGCGGTGGTAACCCACGCGGCACACGGCATTTCGCGCGAGGGCTTCGACGCCGAGTGGCGGGGCGTTGACATCTTGGCGGTCGATGCCGACCTGCCCAGCCACTGCGAGCTATTCGACGAGGCAGACCTGCAGATTGCGATCGCGAGATTCGAACAACTCGGCTCGCCGGCGTCACGGCTGGAAACGTGGCACGCCGAGTGTACGAGCGCTACCGGAAGTACTTCGCCGCGCGACTGGGCCGCCATAGCGGAACCGCCGACCGCCGAGACTTCGCTCGCTGATCACAGGCGGCTACTGAACTCAGGAGTCCGCCGCGGCCGGGATGCCGAAATCGACAATCTGCGAGCCCTCGCGGAGATCGGGGTCGAGAAGGTCATGGCGACCATCATTGTGACCCGCGGCGCGCGCGTCGCCCTCTGTCGTACATGTGCCGTCGCACAAGGCCAGCAACGTGGGGGCCTATAGCGACGAATCAGGCGCTGTAACTACTCACCTCACAGTTGCCGGCGTATCCGGTCAGCGGCGGCTGTAATCAGACGACGGGCGAATAGCCTATTCTTGGAAGAATGCCGTAGAACGGGGTGCCTAGCCACGAAATGCTGACAGTAGGAAGCGCGGGCGGGTTCAACGGCAATCCTAGCTCTACACCGTTAATGGTAAAACCCACCCATCTGGGCGCAAACGAGGGCAGTGTATACAGCGCGGCGTTTTGATAGTAAACGAAGGGCACCTGGAAGTGCCCCGTAGCTAGGTAGGAGAAGGTTTCGGGATATGTGGTTACGCCGCCACCTTCCGAGAACAACACCAGAGACCCTAACGGGGTGTTCAGCCTGATTCCGACATCATTGTTTACTACTAGTCCACCGGTCGGAGTCGGAATAGCCGTCCCCCCAAAAAATGCCTCGAAGGGACCGATAGGAAAGCTTTGCGAGATCGTTTCAGCCGGGTTGGCAGCCGCAGCCATCGTCCGCTCTCCGATTCCGAGCGGGGGATGACCCAGCAGAGCTTGTGCGGACGCGTTCACCGCTTTCGCCAATGTCTGCTCGACATTCGCCGCTTCAGCGCTCACATACTGTGCGACCCCGCCGTTCAACAGGCTAACGAAGTTGTCGTGAAAGGCCGCCGCCATGGCGCTCACTGTTTGAAACTCTTGAGCCTGCATGCCAAACAGCGCGGTGATCGCCTCAGACACCTCATCAAGGGCTGGCGCCGCGATAGCGATGGTTCGGCTTGCGGCGGTCGCGGTCGCTTTGCGCAGTTCAAGGCCCAATCTGTCTAAACTCCCGCTGGCCGAAGACACGATGTCAGGTACGACGCTCAACGACATGGGCTCACCCTTCCAGAAGATACGCTGATGAAGCAGATCGCCCGAAAATCCGCAGGAACCAAGCTTATGACCGATCCTCGATTGGACGACGGATTTCGCATACTTTGCCCGCGCCGGTTAGCCAAGGATCGTGGTCGTGTGGATGCCCGGCGCTTGGGCCCTGTGAATGAGCAGCTACCGCCTAGGTGTGGCCGTTACTCGTTCGGCAGCCATGAAGTCCCACCGATACGAAACCTGCTTCTCAAGCGCAGACCCGAGCAGTGGACGTAGTAAGTAAAGCACCGAACTTGCAGACGCTTGGGGGATGCTTGTTTAATATGGACGGATGCCCAGCCCGGTACGTAAAGCTGTCGTTATTATGGGGGAACGTCGAGCCGGCGAACCCTGTTCTCGGCGAAACTCGAGCCAGCGTTAGCTCACCACGATCCGAACTAACTAATCTGCGATTGGCGTAATCACCGGCCTTCCAGTTCCGGAAGAGCCACTAATCTCGACCGGGCCATTGTCCGCTCTGCTGCCATGAACTGTAATAGTTCATGGCATCCCGCTCCGATATTTCATCACCCCGTTCATCGAACCGTCCTTCTACCAAATCATCAAGTAGAGCAATTTTCATATTCTTACGCCACGTGCCGTCCTTGAGGAGCAAGTGCACATCTTCCAATCTTTGCTGATATAGCCGTTTGCCATTGTCCGGGCAGCGAAATATCTCGATTACTCTCCCAGTCATCGCATCGCGACCGAAGTATTTCCAGGGCTCTTGTTGGTTGCTCATCGGGTTGTCTCCCGGATATCACATTGGACCGAAGGTTAGCTTCAATGTTTTCAATTATGCTCCGCCAGTCAACTTCGTCGGAATTAATCGCCGCGACGGTAGAAGCATTCCGCCAGGCATCCCCATCGCCAGACAACGTTCCCGGCCTCGGCGACGTATGCCCTGGCGTTTCGGCGCACGGAGCGTTTGGTGCTACAGCGCTGACCAAATCGGGCGCGGCGATGGGATCGCAGGCCATCTCCCCGACCGCCCGGAACTGTTCGAGCAACTTGAGCAGAAGGTCGCATCGCGGGCTTAGCTGTTCTGTCGGTTTAGTTGCGGTGCAATACAAGTCAGGCTCGGCCTGCACCCGCGACGGTGCGTCCGAAATGCTTCTGGCACGAAAGTAAACTCATGGACGGCAAGCGGTCGCGTGACGACATCGCAGGTATACAGCTGGCAGCCGAGAAAATGAAGGAGTTGCCCCCGTCCTACCGCCAACGCACCCGCGCGCAGCCTGACCCAGACCCCGCCGACGAGCATCCTCAGTAACGCGCCACGGTGGTCCCATCCCCCTGGCAATCAGGTGGTCCCATTCACCCTGGCAAGCGACACCAACAGCCTCCAGGACGCCGAATCACAGGATGCGGTAGCCGATCTCAGAGGCTGCTGCTTGCGTGATCGACCAGACCAGCGGGTGGCTGAGTGGGCGGGAGAACGAAGGCATCGCGGGTAGCGAGTCCGCGGCGGCAGTCCACAGCACAATGTTCGGGCGGCCAGTCATAGTCGACGGGACGTATAGCCCGTCGAGTTCGGGCCAGGTCGTGTAGATAGCGCGGGCCCACCGGCGGCATATGGAGCGAGGTGCGGCTAGCAGCGCAGCTGATGCACTGTTGCGCAGCAGCCACGTTCCGGACAGGTCGAGCAGACGTAGTTTCCGTTGAGGCTTCCAGGCGGTGAGAGTTGGAGCGCCGGCACGGGAATCGATCACGCGCGTGGTTTGATAGACCTCCGCGAGGCTGGTTGTGACATCGGCTGCCGCGTACAGGACGCTCTCGGCGCGCATGCTGGGTTCAGCGTCGGGATGCGGATCCCAGCGCATTGAGGGCAGCGGCCCGAAGGTGCGTAGCTTGTTCCAGGGCAATACCTGCTCCCCTTCGGTGCGGTGGATCCGCCAGAGCGTGCCGGTGTGGCTGGTGCTGTCGTCAGGTTGCCGGGTGAGCTGTTCTGGGGGCGTCCTGGGGACCTTGGGTGTGGAGCGCGGGCTCACCAGCGGCCGAGATCTCGTATGAATCCGGCGACCAATAAGGCGTCACCGCCAGCGGCCAAGTGTTCGATCGGTGTCCGGCCGTCAAAGTCGGGCTGCGGAGTGTGCATGAACACATCGAGCACCGCGGGGGTGCTGCCAGGTGGTATCGCCGGGACGATTAAGTCCAACCCGGGAAGCAGTTCATTACCAAGGAACTGCCACTTGGGGAGGCGCCGGGTTCCTTGGAGGTCGAAGGCCCATAACTGTTTTCCGGTGATGCGTCGTGACACGCGGGACCGGTCGACGCCGAGAAGGACGGCGGCCTCTTTTATGCTGACCGATCCTGAGACTGCGCTGGTGAGTTGCCGCAACGCGACGCGGGCCCGAGCCTGCCGTTCGTCGTCAGCTGACCATCGCTCAATAGCCGTCGCCGTGCTGGGTTCGGCGTGCTTGCGGAGGAACTCCACTTCCGCCGCTGACAGGGTGGCCGCTACAGGAATTGCTGCAAATGCAGTGTCAAGCTCGTGGAGGACCTCGTCGACGGTGAGGCCGATTTGATGTTTCGCGAGTAGAGCGCCTAGCGCGGGAGCTGCAGACCCTTCCATATCGCACATCATAGCACACCTGTGCGCTACCGTGCGTGCACGGCCTCGCGGTGGTTCTCACCCGGCTAGGGCATCTACGACGCTCGGCGCCCCCACGACAACTGCTTTCCCAGCTCGTACGTGCCACCCACCCTGCTGCTGGTTCACGCCCTCGCTGACCGGGCGCCACGACCGCCAGTTCAAATGCGAGTCGTTGCGCGATCCGTCGACCGCCAGATTCGATGCGAAAACCGCCAAACTCATTGAGCCCAAACACTTATCGGTGCGTGGAATATGCTGTAGCACAGCTACTTTAGGCATATTCTTTACATAATCACCCTTGTCTGGCGTTGTCGCCCGTGGCCACACGCGAAAGGCCTCCTGGGTGCTAGCGAGTCGTGCTAGCATCAAGCGGTGGCAAGGATGATCACGTTGCGGCTGTCCGACACGGCCTATCAGGCGGTGAAACGGTACGCCGATGCCGACCAGAAGTCGATGAACGCCTGGATCGAGAACCTCCTCGATGTCGAAGACATGCGGCGCCGCTGTGCGGCACACGACCAGTGGATGCGAGCTCATCCCGACGCAGCGGCGTTCAGCGAGGCGTGGGCTGATCGCAATCTCGACGAGTTAGCGCGGCATTGAGCCAATCCCCCCGCCGGGGTGATATCTGGACAACCGACACCGGCATCAGCGTGCTGGTCATTTCCTCCACCGTGTACAACGAGATTCCTAGTGAGCCGACAGTCATCGTCGTGCCGGTATTCGACGCCGAGCCCGACACCGGATTTGGTGTGGACTTGGGCGAGAATGACTGGGCTGCACCAGGACTGGTTACTAGCCTCCGCAAGGCGAGACTAAGTGCACAGCACCGCCGGATAGACGTCCATGCCTTAACGGACGTCAACAACATGCTCTTCAAAATTCTCGCAACGCCAGATCGATGACAGAATCGAGCTTCGACCTTAAGCCTCGGTCGAAAGGTCGAGGTCTGCTGAGGAAACCCTTGAGGAGCTACGCTTCCCGCGGCTGTGTGATCAGGCCGTACAGCGGGTTCTGGGCAGCTGCCGCACGATTCTGCGTCCCCGCGCCATCGACGTAGCGTTGCGATGTCACCATCGACTCGTGCCCGAGAAGCTTCATCAGCGCATACACGCTGGTATTCGCGTTGGCGAGCTCCGTGGCGAAACCACGCCGGAAGCCATGCAGCAGATCTCCTCGCGCGCGCTGGCTGTCCAGCCTGGCGTTCTTGAAGGCACGTAGCACCCGGTACCGCAGCGCGCCGCGGGTAATGCGGGAGCCGTTACTGCAGACCAACAATGGCGAAGTGGCCGGCCACGCGGCCAGTCCCCCAGCGGTGGGTCGCCGTTTGGTGCTGCCGGGGAAGCGGGCCGCTCGGGAGTCCAAGTAGGCCTCAAGTTCGTGAATCAGGGGCTGCTCCACTGGTATGCGGCGGTCCTTGTTGCCCTTGCCGTGCACGTGAACGATAACCGCCCTCGTCAGTCGCTCGGATGTCTCCGGCATCGGCGCGCACGAGTTCGTCCGCGCGAAGGCCGGCGAGCACCGCCGTCAGCACGATAGCCCGGTCGCGTTCGGCCCAGTCGGAGCGGCGCTCCGAACCGCGGTCGTCGTCGATGACCGTCAGCAGCTCCGAGATCGTCTCGGCTCCAAGTCCTTTGGGGAGTGTCCTGGCGACCTTGGGTCGGCCGACGAACGACATCGGGTTGGCCGCTTTGATGTCGCCGGTGTAGAGGAAGTCGCACAGCGTGTTCCAGTTTGACCGGCAGCGCCGGATCGACGCGGCCTGGTGGGTGCCGGCATAGGCGGCGAAGGCGGCCTGCATCGCCTCCCTTGTAAGTGCGTCCGGCGCCAAGTGCACGATGCGGTCGGGGGGCACCAGCAAGCTGTGTGGCGACCGCGACGAAGTCCTGCCGGTAGGCCTTCACGGTGTGTGTGGTGAGGGCTTGCCGACTGCCGGTCCGCCATGAACGCCAAAAACCAACCGGGGTGGCGCGATTCATCGTCATTGAAGGCACGTGGCACCGGCGTCATGGGGCAATGGTCGCACGGTTTCGTGGATAACAGCGGTTATCCATGAAAGATGCGAAAATATGCTGGTAGGCAACCGAATTCGGCGTTTACGCGTCACAGTGACGAATCGACAATGTAGCGCGGCAATCGCCGATGCACCGAAACAATCACCGTTCCATCGTGTTTCGCGCTCTCGGCAACCGACACGCAGCTTCAACCGGCGTTTCTGAGGGCGCCTGGGGCCGCGGTGGGTGCGGACGCGTTCTGGCGTTCCAAATGTGACGTCGCCGGTCGGTTGGTTGACCATATCATTATTATCGGCATAATCGCGTGTGGCCCAAGCTATCTCGATTTCCAATCGCTGACCACCGCCACCAACAGCATCGCCGGTGAGCCAATCACCATTGCCGACCGGCGGTTTTCACTCGCCGCGCTTCCACATGCATAGGAGCGCCTGGTTGCTGACGTCCTGCGAAGTCTTATCCCCGCGGTGGTTGGGAGCCGGGAACCCAACGGCTGCGATTGGGCGAAAAGGCCGGAAGAAGGCATGGCGTTCTACTACGATTTGCGACCGTGAGGAAGTCGACAGTGCTGGCAATTGGCTTTGCCATGGGGCTCGTCTTCACTCCAGCGGCAAACGCCGATCCGGGCGGTGTGTTGGTCGTCGAGTCCTTGGGCCCGTATGTAGCGCCCATACCGCAGGAACCAGGCTCAAAATGCGACCCCAATTACTCGGGCGCCTGCGTCCCGATCGCTAGTGATGTCGACTGTGCGGGCGGTAGCGGTAATGGTCCGGCCTACGTCCAGGGTCCTGTAATAGTCATCGGTAAGGACATCTACGGCCTTGATCGAGACGGCAATGGAATTGGGTGCGAATGAAGTCCGCGAACGGCGGCGCTGAACCTATAGGACGGCCGCGTTGGTCCCTGGAACCCAAGACGGCCCCAAAGGTTGCTAGGAAACGCGGCTGCGGTTTAAGTCACACATGAGTGCTGACGCGACGCTGACACAGACCCGATTCGGGGCGGTCTGGCCAGTGCCGCTGGAAAGAAAAATGGGCCGTCTATGCGCTGTTATGGTGGGGCGGGGCTCGAACCAGCGACCAACGGAGTGGCGCACGGCACGAGGTGAACCGGGCGTGGCTGAAGTGACTACCGCTAGCTTCCGCAAGACCGTCGCGACCGTCATCGATGCCGAAGGGCTCTCAGCCCGGATCGGCGCCGACCATCTAGGCCACAGCCACGTCAGCATGACCCAAGACCGCTACATGACCCGAGGGCGGCCCCGCACGCAGTAGCGGACCTGCTCGACCGCACCGTCCACATAAACGATGAATAGACGATGACTCAGCCTCGGCGAACCCGAAAAAATGCCTCTGAAGTGGGGCGGGCGGGGCTCGAACCCGCGACCAACGGATTATGAGTCCGCGGCTCTAACCAACTGAGCTACCGCCCCCGGTGCTAACTAGCTGTGGATATGTCCTCTACCGTAACTGAGCCAGCCTCGGAATACCGCAATGATACCGCAGTGCGTTCGATGGCCTTGCCGAGCGCATCTGCCACGCTCGCCAGGTCGTCGCTGAGCAGGTGGCCATAACGGTCCAAGGTCATGGCCGCTGTGGCGTGTCCTAGAAGCCTCTGCACGACCTTGACATTAGCGCCCGCGCTAATGGCCAACGAAGCCGTGGTGTGCCTCAGCCCGTGCGGGACCAAGTCGGTGATGCCAACCGCCTTGCATCCCTTGTCAAAGGCTCTGCGGTACTCCTCGATGGGCAGGTGGCCGCCGCGATGGCTCGGGAACACGAGGGCATTGGGCGCGGTTGGCAGCTCATCCCGCAGCCGCTCCCATACCGGCTCAGGGACCGGCACGTGGCGCGCCCGGTTCGTCTTGGTCGTCGTCTCGACGATCCCGCTGCCGGTCACATACGTAGCCGATGAACGGACCGTCAACTCACGGTCCCCCACGTGCCTGCGACGCAGCGCCGCTGCCTCACCGAAGCGCAGTCCGCAGTAGCCGAGAACGAGGGTCAGCGTCTCGAACCGCGCGGTAGCCCTGGCGAGTTGGAGAAGTTCGGCGTGGGTGAGGTAGCGCCGCTCCCGCTCGGTCGCGGTCGGCAAGTCCTCGGTCCGCTTGATCTCGCCGGCCACATTCTTGGCGATCTTGCCCGTGCGTTGCGCATACTTGAGCACTGCGCCCACGAGCTGGTGAGCCTGCGTGATACGACTGGCCGACAGTGCGGTGCCGCGTTGCGAGCCGTCGACAGCCAAACCGCCGAGCCACGTTGAGTATGCCTGGTAGTCAATCTGCTTCAGTGGCACCTCCGCCCACTTCGGCAGCACGAGCGTGTCCAGAATGGACCGGTATCCCGCGACTGTCTTGGGTTTCCGATGACCTTTGGTGGCGAACCACTGTTCAGCGACCGATCCAAACGTCTCAGCGCTCTTGCGAGGGTCGACGTACTCCCCCCGCTGAACATCCGCCGTCAGGCCGTCCAGATGAGCCTGAGCGTCAGGTCTGCGTTCAAAGACCCTCGCGTGCTCCCTGCCGCTGTCATCAACCCAGCGCACACGCCAGCGCGTGACCTTGCCGTACACGGCGGACCGTTCCTTGCGGATCTCTCCATCGGAGCCCTTGACCTTCTTGTGCCATCGATCGTCAATGCCGGCTCGCTGGTGCCTGACAGTCATGGAACGAGAATACCGCACAAATCCGTGGTACGAATCCGTTATCGCACCACTCCCCCGCGCTCGGTCTTGGCGGCTTCTGCCTCTACCCACGCGTCCAGGTCGGCGACGTCGTAAAAAGTATGTCGGCCAAGGCGATAGCTGCGCGGACCCGTGCCCATGTAACGCCAGTACCTCAGGGTCGACTCCGGTAATCCACCCAGGTATTCGGCTGCGGCTTGGGTGCCCAATCGAACCAATGATGTCGCGGTCATCGATCTACTTCCTGTTCCCGCTCAATGTGCGTATAGCCGAATCGCGCTTTGACGCAGACGCGGCTGTCTCTATCCCCTTGCAATGGATCGATTTCGAATCAATAAGTAGCTTCCGGCGATAATCCCCTTCATGGACTTGCTCCGCTGTTTTGGCTGACATCCAAACGAGCCAGGTATCGGTAGTCTCGGGCACGCAGTGCCGCGCTATGGACGAGCAGCCGTTCGCCATCGTTGCGGTGGCCGGCACCGTCAATGCGCCAGTCACTCAGTTCGGACGCGCCACTTGACCAATCTTGCTGGCCGTGGGAATTCTGTTGACAGTCATCGCGTTCCGGTTCACCGGCGCAGTCGATCCGCCAGCGGTGACGGGCGGCACGTAGCGCGGTCATGGTGATCGAGTAGCGGCGCGACTTGGTGGTGATGTGCCCGCGATAGCCCAGGGTATGCAGCCAGCCCAGCATCGCGGTGTTTCCCGGTAGTGTCGCCAGCTCGGCGAGGGTGGACAGGATGCAGCGGATATGTGCCGAGATGTCCAGTTCCCCGATGGCGGCCGGGCTGATCCGACGCGCGGCGATGCCGAATTCGGCGACCGACTTGGTGGTGTATTTGGCCAGGTATCCCGCGACCCGCCGGGCCAACCCCAGCTCGCCAGTGTCACTGGCCCCGGTGAGGGGCTGGATATCGATCTGGGTACCGAACCTCAGCATGCGATCCCCGGTCTCCGGAGATGAAGGGTCAGCGGGGCTGCTCACTGCCACGGCTAGGTGTACTCGCTCGGCAGCTTGCCGCACGATCGTGGCCAGTTCCGTTGCCGACACCACGGAATCGGATTTTCCGGTGGTGATGCCGTCGTCGTCAGTGGGATCGAGCCGTATCAGGGTGTGGTAATGCACGAGGGCGCGACGCTGGTATTCGGCGACTTTGACAAACGACAGTCGAACGGCATCGGGTTCGATTCCGGTACAGCGCAGGTGGACCGCCACGGCCCGGCCCAGCGCAATAGTGAAGCGCCGCCATAGTTCCGGCGCATGCCAGTTGAACAACACATGCCCGGTGTAGTCATAACAATCCGGGCACAGCGGCTGCCCTAACTCGTCGTCGTCGCTGACGTGGATCACGTTGCACTGCAGTGCTTTCCCGTGTGGGCAGTGACTCTTGCCTCCGTTGGGCGGGTGGCACACCTTATCGGCCTGTCCTGATCGGCCGCCGCTCGTGTGGACGGCACCGAAACTGGGTGCGGTTAAGGTGGCGAACACTTGCGGCCGGGTGGCGGTGGTTTCGGGCATACCGTGGTGGCCGCCCTGGGCTCCGGCGTGGACTAGCTGCCAGGTGTCGGCCGCATACAAGTCCGAACACGATGGGCAGATCGCCGCCCGGCGATTGCCGCAGCGGATCATCACCGCCACCCGCCGACCGAGGTCGGGATCATACGCGCTGGACTGAACAGGGTTGGCGCAAAAACCCACCGCCGCGCAACGCTGCCACCACGACTCGTAGCCGAATGAGGATGCGCGGTGGATCGCCTGATCGATGGCCGGGGAGCCCGGTGCCACCCAGCCGGACAGCGAAGTTGAGGCGAGCATGCTTACCGCCGCCTTTGGTTGTCGCCGCGACGACCTGGCGGTGTGAAATTAGCAGCCAGCCAAGCGATATCGTTGTCACTAACATGAAACGCCCGCACCCGCACTATGGCGGTGTTGCCTTCGGTGAGCACATACCCCACGCCCGGTGTGGTGTCGGAGATTTCTTCGCAGCGCGCGCCCTGCTGGTGTGCCGACGTGGAGAGGATCATCGCGCTTTGCGTGGCCTCGGTCATGCGCAGCCCCACCCGGACCGGAAACAACTGGCGCAGCGCCACCACATCTTTGGAGGGATCTTGCACGGCGGCGATGACACTGACCCCGACCGCCCGGCCCTGGGCCAGCCACAGCCCCAAAAGCTGGTCGACTTCCGCGCGCTGTTTGCGATCGGCGTAGGCGGTCAGGGTTGCCAACTCGTCAATCAGCAATACGATATGCGGTTCGGCGCGGGTGGGCCGATGACAGCGCGTCGTGCCGCGTAAGCGTTGAGCGCGGGCCAGCATGGTGGCCGTAGTCTCCCTCAGCACCGCCAGGATGGAGTCGGAATCGTAAGCAAATCGATCGAACAAGTCTGCGCCGGCGGCGAATTCCATGCCGCCCTTTGGATCCAGGCAGCGCACCGCGATCAGCCCCGCCTTGATGCCCGGCGCCAGGCCAGCCACCAGCGACCACAACACCGATCCTTTCCCGGCGCCGGTGGCCCCACCGATCAGAATGTGCCGGCCGGCCACCGGCAGTCCCCACAGACTGCCCTGCTCGGTGACACCAACTGGCACGTTGGCCAACCGCACCACTGGAGTATCCGGGGCGGGGCGCGCCAGCGGGATCGCGGCGGCCAGGGCGTCGTGATGACGAACCCGGAGCATGACGTCGCGGCCGCGCCCAGCCTCCACCCGCCCGGGTTGGAGGGTGACATGGTGGGCGCCGAACGCGGCGGCCAGCCCATCGAGTTGGGCCTGCCAGGTTTTCACCGACTGACCGACCAACAACCGCACCACCAGCGTGTCGACTGCCACGCCAATCCGCACGGAGGCAAGTGGCGGCACCAACGGATTAGCATCGGGCTTGCCGCGCGGCGAGATGGTCAGGCCGTGGTGTTCGCAGATGCTCTGCCAGCGGCGCCGATACACCAGATAGGCCCTCCGGTAGTCGGCGACCGGCTTGCCGATCGCCTGGTGGTAGGAGTCAGGCCAGCCCAGCCGCCATCCCCACACCCCCGCCGCACACACCGCGGTGAGTAGGCAGGCCCAGCGCAAGCCGGCCGCCATGCCGACCACGGCGACGACGGTCAACAGGGCGGCGGTGTCGGGCCAGCGCAGCGCAAACCGGAACATACCGATGCCGGTCGCCTTGGCCATGCCGACGAGCAGCTCGCCGACCCAATCCTCGTCAGATGAATTACTGCCCTTGCTCTTTGGAGGCACAATGTCTTTCCCTTCGCCGCGGGCGCCCCGAGCACGCTCGTCGCTGGCGTGCCGGCAACGCCGAAACTTGCTTGAATAGAATGTTTTTGCGGGGCGGGCGCCAAACTGGTACGGCTCATCGCTTGGCGCCCGCACCGCGCCGCGTTGTTGCCGGTCTACTTGACGCCGGTCGTGGCGTGTGAGCTACCACTGGCCGCCGTGGGTCCCAGTCCGCCCGACTGAGCGCCGGATGATCGGATTGGGGCTGCGCGGAACGCAACTCCCGAGCGATCTCCCTGTGACCACGGCATAGCAATCAGACCATCGACCGCGACGGGCTCGCCCACTTTGACCTTGGGTTCGCCGACAACTGTCACCGCGAGCACTTCCCCACCCTCTTGATCTAGGGCCATGAGCTGGACCTGCCAGAGCACCAGGCCCGTTTCTTTGTCGATCCGCGGTGCACCAGTCTCGTGCACGGTTCGCTGCTCGGCTGCGCGCGTGCAGAAGAACTGCACCGCAGTGGTATCGATTCGAAGGCGCATTTGTTTGATCCCTTCCTGAATGGCACGGCCGCTCGTCGGCCGTAACTCCACTTCAGCGGGGCAACTCAGACATCGAAACCGCATCTTGGCGGCAGCTGCGGACATCTGCATGGCAGACTTCGGACAGCGGCCGACATCCTGCTGGACACCGATGTCATCACAGGTAGGGAGAGCCAATCGGGGTGGGCAACGAGGACACACCAAAGCCGAACCGCCAGCTGCGTGCCCACATGGAGCGCAAAGGGGTGAGTGCGCAGGACCTGGCAGATCTGATCGCCGTCGACGCCAAGACCGTCGAGCGGTGGTTGTCGGGTGAAACGGCGCCCTACCCCCACAATGCTCGCCGCGCCGTAGATGTGCTCGAGTGCGATCCAGCCGACCTGTGGCCCGATCTATTCCCGATCATGACACCGCCGAGCGCTGGCACCGTCGCGGTCAGCGTGTACAGCAGCCGAGCCGATGTCCCGATTTCCGTGTGGAGGCAGCTCTTCGAGGGCGCCGTCGAGCACATTGACATCCTGGTTTACGGCGGCACCTTCCTGTTCGACGGCCTTCCCCGATTCACCAAGATCTTGGCCGCCGCCACCGAACGCGGCGTCGTAGTCCGCTTCATCATTGGTGACCCGGACTCCGCGCACGTAGCGGAGCGCGGGGAGGCACAAGGCATCGGGACCGCCCTGGCGGCACGTTGCCGTATGACGCTTCTTCGGCTACAACCACTTTCGGGCACTTCGGGACTAGAGATCCGCACCCACACCACACCGCTGTACACGTCAATGTTCCGCGCCGATGACACGCTCATCGCTAACCCGCACCTCTACGGTGCCCCGGCTAGCGACAATCCCGCCATCGTGATCAAGCGCGACGACGCACCAGACCTATGGAACGACCATCGACTCGCCTTCGAACGGGTCTGGAACACCGCGCGTCCTATCCAAGCTCACTCATAACCACCTAGACCCGCCGACACCAGGGGAACCAGATGGCCCGAATCGACTACTACAACGATCCCGATGCGCCTCCCGCCAACAGTGTGGTGCCCTCCACCACAGCCGTCGTAACCGACCAGCAAGCTCGCATCCTGCTTATCAAACGCCGCGATAACGACCTATGGGCACTGCCCGGGGGCGGAATGGACTTAGGCGAATCGATCGTGGAAACCGCTGTGCGTGAAGTCAAGGAAGAAACCGGCCTTGATGTCGAAGTCACTGGCCTGATCGGCGTCTACACCAACCCCCACCACGTTATGGCCTACACTGATGGCGAAGTGCGCCAACAATTTTCGCTATGCTTCACGACGCGACTCATCGGTGGCGAGCCACACATCGATTCCGAGAGCACCGACATCGCCTGGGCACGCGCACAAGATATTGAGTCGCTGAGCATGCATCCGTCGATGCGGCTACGCATCCAGCACTACCTCGAACAGCGGCCAACCCCATACCTGGGTTAGCGAATCATTCCGCCCCGGAAGTTGCCTGTTGCGCGAGGACCTCCACGCGAGCAGCCGCAGAAAGCAAGGTAGGCGCCGAGCGCTCGATCGCACGGTGCACCGGATCCTCAGCGGGATACCGCGACAGGATCTCGCTGATCCGATCCTCGGGGCGCATCAGCGAACCGTCCGGGCCGATCGTCATGTCTGCACAGGTCAATAAGTCCAGCAAAAAATCCGGCGGCTGCGGGAACTCCGCCAACACGTCCGACAACCCACGTTCCCGCGCTTCGAACACCGCGCCCGTGTGATACGCCACCAGCGACACCACCACCGGCGGGAAATTCTCCGCCCGGACAAACACAGCGCCATCTACCGGATGGAAACCGGTCGCACGCAGCGACGGCGCGTATCCGACATCGTGCAGCCACGCCGCGGCAATCAGCGCGTCCGCCTCCAGCGGGTCGATGCGCGAGACCAACCGCTCCGCGGCAGCCGCCACACCACGCACATGCGCCAACCGCGTCGCCAACGGCTCCAACCGCGCTTCTGCGACCCGTCGGGCACGCTCCGCCAGCACACCAGCCACCAAGCCAGCCTACCCAGCACTCGCCGAAGGTCTATTCAGCATCAGCCAGGTCATCCCGAGCGGGCCAACACAGCCGCCGTGGCGGCACCCGTCCGCTTGGCGCTCCCGTCCGCCGCCACGGACACGGTAGCCTCGCCCGTCGCTGGACCAGCCGAAGTCGCCATACAGCGGCGAGCGTGTAGAGAACCATCGCCGCCGGGAGATGATGGAGCAACGCCCCGCGTACCGCGACCACACTGCTGTCGGGCAGCGCGGTCGATCGCTGTCATCGGTGTGGCCTCCTGGAAACTTCGCCGAAGGCCAGGCCTCCGACTCAAGCACGTGAGAAGTTTCCTTACTGGTATCAAGAGCCTTGAAAGCGGGTCCGTAGCGGCTGGCGACACATCGCGCGGAGGTACCGGAGTGCCATTAGCCGCAGTCATCACTGCGGGAGAACCGACCAACCCGACCAACCACCTCGACGGGGGCGGGGGTCCGAGGCCCCCAGATAGTTCACTGGTTCCAATCCACCAGCTTCATCCGCACATCAACACCTGGCCCGAGTTTCTGCTTGAGACCATGCATGAAACCCCACTGATGCAACGCCTGATCAGCCAAACGCCGACATAACCGCTGCACCGCATCGACCGGCTGGTTCTCATAGTCGACATCACCGCGCGCCTCCAACGTCGCCCCCGCAGAAGCGACCGGTACCTCATTCTCCAACAGCAGCACCGCCAGCTGGCGCTTGTCCACCAGCACCACCCACCGCATCTGGGCAGGCAGTTCGGGGAGCGTCATTTCGTCCCTGGCTGCGTACGTAATGCGCGCCCCTCCCTGAATCTCAGTCCCACGCGGATACCACCGCCGGACTATGACCTCTGCGGGCGGCTTTGCATGATAACCAATCCCCCGCAGCGCAGGACTTCCGGCGGCCTCCGATCCTGCCGGCCCACCTGGACGGCGACGGCCCGCAACGCGTCAGGAGAAGGGACATCAAGGACTGCGAACTCTTGCTTGACGCGCGGATATTTCGCACCTTGGCAAGCTCAGTCCCACGACTTCGCCGCAAACATGAACAGTCCCCAACTGAATCCCGCACCGTAACTCTCTCCGCGCCAAGGGAATTCGTACTCCTCGTATGCGGGAAGAAGTTTGTCGAACGGGGACCACTGGCGGCCGCCTCTCATAGGGCCAAACTGCTCCGTGAATTCGGTGACGTCCATGCTCCAGATAGGCAGCCCGATTGGGGAATCGGCGGTAATCGAATCGCGCCCCGTGTGCCAATACCGCGCCGACTCAAGCAGTCCGTCTTCACTACCGATCGCATTGAAGTCAAATCCCGGCCACAATACGCTGCTGTGCTGCAGTGATGTGGCGTTCTGATCCGCAATACCCAGCAGCTTCCGCATATTTCCGAAATAGGAGGCTTCGTCGCCAAGGGCTTCGGCCACCCGCTCGTGTATCCGTTCTCCGTCGTCGACGAAAAACCCTTCAGCTAGCTTAGCTTTTAGTTGAGCTTCTTGTTGTGACATCCTGATTCTCAGCTTCATCGTCATCAGCAAGTACACCTCAAAATCGACTATGGCGGTAACCGAAGCTCTATTCATCCTTCAGTACCACGCGGATAGCCACTGGAGTGCGATGACCTCCGGGACAGCATTGCGTCGTAGTCTGCGACCGCCGCTGCTGCTCTCCCTCCTGGGCTGCGCCGACCCACAACGCCTTACGAGATGGGACATCGAGGGTTGCGAACTGTTGCACAACTCGCGGGTATTTCGCATTCTGGTAACCTCAATCCCAGCACATTGAAGACGACAAGAAAAACCCTCAGACGAATCGCGCACCGTAACGTTCTCCATTCCAAGAGAATTCGTACTCCTCGTATGCGGGAAGAAACTTGTCGAACAGGGGCCACCTGCCGCGAACAGTCATGGGACCAAGGTGCGAGTATCCGAGAGTTCCGCAACAAATTGGCAGTCCTCAATGGCCCATCTCATGAAGCGTTGTGAGTTCGGCGCCGCCCATATGGGCCAGCAATAGGGGAGGGGCAGGGAAGTGCTGCACTGCGGGGAATCGGCTGTGAGGCTCTAGACCCTCATCTGCGAAAAGCCCCTTACCCATCCGCGGGATGACGATCCTGGCGGTCATGCTTCGTAGAGTTTTCGGTATGCCTCACGCGCACGACCCCGTAATTCTTCCTCATCGAACGCGTGCACGTATTTACGAAATTCGGGGTCCTTGGCGCGCACGTACTCACGGTATTCGGGATCCGCACTGTAGTCATCAGCGTCCGTGAACAACGTTTCAAGTATATCGAACTCGTCTTCGTCGAGACTGTAATCCTGGTCGTTTTTAAACATCTTCAGGTAAGAGGACTTAAATTCCTGAGCCGATATCTGGCCGTTGATGAAACTAGAGATCAGCCCCCTGTACTTGGTCGACTTCCTCGCGGCTGCTCCACCATCAGATGACATCAACCACCACCTAGTTCCTCCTTGTTCACAATGATCCTCTGGTTAGTACGTTGTGAGTCTGTTCAGGGCTTAGCTTCCAACCTGATATAAACGTTCCATCGGGCTTTTGGATTACACACAATCCGGAGTCCGGATTATAGTTCAGGATGGCAGGCTGGCCACGGAAGGTGCCTTGGATGTGCATCGTTGCTGGGTCATCTACGAACTGCTTCAACGCTCTGTCGAAATTGCCGAAGCCAGCGCGGCCCCGCGGATCGGTGACACCAAAGTCTTCCGCATGCTGAGAATACTTTTCCTCTATTTGACGAAGGTCGGTTTGCAACGGAACTTCGTCAATCAAGGGCGGGCTTTCCCCCGTCGCCCTAGGTGGTTCCTGCGTGCCGGGCGCACCCTGTTGTGGTTGGGCACCGGGCGTATTCGGCTGCGTGGGAGGCGGGGCGGATGGATCTGCTACAGATATGCCGAACTGTCCTAGCCGTGCTCGGAGGGCGGCCTCTCGGGTGTTTAGCTCACCGAACTCCCTCATGCAGGCGCTGTAGGGTCCAGGTGGTAGCGGGCCGACGATCCGTGGATCGCATCGCGCTGCGTAGTTTGCCTTGTCGTTGTTCAGTTGCTCCCACGCTTGAAGTGCCTGCTCTTTGGTCATTTCTTCGATCGGCGGCACCGGCGGTGGAACCGGTGGCGCCGGGTCGCGCGGTAGCGGCAACGGTGGTGCCTGCGGTGCCGGTCCGAGTCCGGGCGGTCCGAAGCCCAGCATCTGCACGCCGCCGCCACCAGTGCTGGGTGTGGGTGCTGGCTCAGGGGGTGCGGTGACACCGGTGGTGGCGAGGGTGACGGGTGCGGGTGTGGGGGTTGACGGCTGTGCTGGCGGGGATTGTTGCGCCCACGCGATCGCCGTCGACCTGAGAAGCCAGGTGACCCGTTTCACCGGGCAGGAGGTGCAGACGGCCACCGAGG
>NZ_MVIF01000061.1 GCF_002086675.1 Mycobacterium persicum | reverse complement strand
CCGACCCCCGCCGCCTACCGGTCAGTGGCGCAAACCCGTGAAACCGACAGAGCAAGCCACGCAGCGGATGCCGGCCAAGTCGATCACTCACCCAGAACCCGCGCAGGCGGTGGCGCAGCGCATCGTCGCCGAGTCGGCGACCCAGCGAATCCCCGCAGCCCCGACGTTCGGCAGGACTACCAAGCCCATCCGGTTGACACCACAGGCAACGCCGCCCGCGCCGGAGGCCGGGCACCCGCCAACCGCTGACCAGCCCGCGCCGGCCGGTGCGCAGCCCGCGCCGGAGGCCGGGCAGCCCGAGGGACGCGGCCTGGTCGAGCGGATGACCGACGCCACCCGAAAGCTGCTCGCGCCTCGACCCGACACCGGCCCACGGGAGGACTTAGCGGAGGAGGGTCCGGCAACCAGCCGGCTGCCGCTGAAACCTGGCGCACGCACCGTCGGCGTGGCGGCATATCGATTGGGTTTGACCGTCGACGGTCGCGAACTGCTTTCTGACATCTCGTTCACCGCACGCCCGGGTTCGTTGATCGCGGTCGTCGGGCCGTCGGAGAATCGCACCACCTCCTTGATCGAGCTGCTGGCGGGCCTGCGGCCGCTCGGTTCCGGAGTGCTGACCGTGGACGGCCACGACATGAAGGCCGAGCCCGACTGGGTCAGAGCGCGCATCGGGGTGGTGCCGCGCGGGGAGGCGGTACCCGGCTGCCTCACCGTCGAACGGGCACTGGGGTATGCCGCAGAGTTGCGGCTGCCGCCCGATACCACCCCGCCAACCCGCGACCGGGTGGTGGACCATGTTCTCGACGAACTCGAATTGACGCCGCATCGCAAGACCCGGGTGGCCAAGCTTGCGCCCGAGGTGCGCCGGTGCGCGTCGATGGCAACCGAACTCGTCTCCAGGCCCTCCCTGCTGGTCGTCGACGAACCGAGCGCCGGGCTCGATGCGGCGCAGGAAAGCCACGTCATGGCGATGCTGCGCCGGCAGGCCGATCTCGGCTGCGGCGTCGTGGTGGCGACGACGTCGCTTGCTCACCTGAACTTGTGTGACCAGGTGTTGCTGCTCACCCCGGCCGGCACTTTGGCCTTTGCCGGGCCGCCGGTGCAGCTGGAACCGGCGATGGGCACTACCGACTGGTCCGAGGTTTTCGCGCAGGTCGACGCCGATCCCGGCGGCGCGCATCAGGCGTTCCTGAACCGCCAGCAGGCATCTGGTTCGCCACCGCCGGCAGCGCCCGCGGTGGCGGCTGCGGGGCGGCCGCCCCTCGCGCTGACCGCCGACCGCCAACTAGGACTGGCGATTCGACGCGAGATCCGACTGTTCGTCGCCAGGCGGCTGCCCTTCCTCTGCATGGTGCTGCTGCCGTTGGTATTGGGCGGCTTGACGTTGCTGATTCCCGGAGATTCCGGGTTCGACCGCGCCGGCCGGTCGGCGCCCAACCCGCACGAGGCCACCGAGATCCTGGCGGCGATGAACCTCGCCGCGGTGCTGATGGGCATCCTGCTGACGATCGGCGATCTGGTCGGCGAGCGGCGGATGTTGCGGCGCGAGCAGTCTGTCGGGTTGTCGACGCCGGCCTACCTGCTCGCCAAGATTACGGTGTTCGGCCTGGTCGCGGCGATCCAGGCCGCCATCCTCACCGCCGTCGTCGTCGCCGGCAAAGGTCCGCCCGTCCATGAAGCGGTCCTACTGCCCAATGCCACTGTGGAGCTCTACGTGAGCGTGGCGGCCACGGCCGTCGTCTCGGCGATCATCGGTCTGGCGCTGTCGACGCTGGGCAGGTCGCAACGCGAGGTTCTGCCGCTGGCGGTGCCGGTGATCCTGGCATCCGCGCTCTTCGGCGGCGGGCTGCTGCCGCTGGTGGGCACCTGGGGATTCGACCAGATCTCCTGGCTGATTCCGGCCCACTGGGGCTTCGCCGCAGCCGCCTGCACTATCGATCTGCGCCGGGTCGACCCGCTGGCGGCCCATAACGGGGTGTGGACGCACTACAGCGGCTGGTGGGCCTTCGACATGGCCCTGCTGATCATCTTTGGCGTGTTGTGGGCCGGATTCGTGTTGTTCCGGCTACGTCCGCCCGGTCGCTCGCTGCGTACCCGTTCATGACGTCGTGGGCCGCTCACAGCACCGCCGCGAGCAGCAATCCGACCAGATAGGTCGCTGCGACGGCGACGGCGCCGAACAACAGTTGCCGCGACGCCGCCCACCACACCGCTTTGCTGGTGAACCGGGCGGTCAGGCCGCCGGCGACCAGCAGCCCGGCCCCGCCACATGCCAGCCCGGCGACCAACGACCCGAAGCCCAGCAGGTAGGGGATCAGTGGCAGCAGCGCACCGATGGCGAACATCGCGAACGACGACCCGGCTGCCACCCGCGCCGACGGCTTGGCGGCCGGATCGACACCGATCTCGCGCACCAGGTGAAAGTTGACCGCCTGGTTCTCGTCGCGGTGAATTTCGTCGGTGGCGATTTCCGCGGTTTGTGCGCTCATACCCAGTTCCCGCAACATCGCCACCAATTCGGCCCGTTCGTCTTGCGGACGCGTGCGCAGCGCACGGCGTTCGAGGTGGACTTCAGAGTCGATCTGCTCGTTGGCCGTGGTCACCGACGTGTATTCGCCCAACGCCATGGAGAACGCGCCGGCCAGCAGCCCGGCGATACCGCTGACGATGGTGGCGTGCACGCTTTCCGCCGCGGCCACACCGGCGATCAGGCTGGTGTTGCTGACCAGGCCGTCCATCGCGCCGAATGCGGCTGCCCGCAACCAGCCGCCGCTGACGTCGGAGTGCGAGTGTCCGACGTCGAAGGCCGGTTCGCCGGATGGACCCGCTTCGCCCGGTCGTGACCCGGGTTCAAGATTCGCCATTGCGCTATCTAAACCCACCGAGGCGAAACGACATCTGTGCCTTCCGTATTCGGACACCGATACCGGCTCTTGCCCCACACCGTGGTTGACGGGGTTACGGTTCGGGTATGGCGCCGGACATGACCAACACTGCCGACATCGCCCACCATCTGCGCAACGCCCTCGACGGGCGCTTCCGCGACGTGAAGAACGACATGCGCAAGAAGCTGAACCTGGAGGTCTTCCGCCCGCACTACACACCCAACACCGTCATCGCCCGCGCCAAGGTGGCCGAGCAGATGCAATTGTTGGCCGCCGCGGGCGCCGCCGAGGACAGCTTCCGCAAGGAACATGGCGGCACCGGCAACGTGGGCGCGGCGATCACGATGATCGAGATGCTGGCCATGTCGGATCTGTCCCTGATGGTCAAGGCCGGAGTGCAGTGGGGCCTGTTCGGCGGCGCCGTCGAGAACCTGGGCACTCAACGTCATCACGAGGAGTACGTTCCCAAGATCATCAACCTCGATATCCGCGGCTGCTTCGCGATGACCGAGACCGGGCACGGCAGCGACGTGCAGTCGCTGGAGACCACCGCCACCTACGACGCCGAGACCGAAGAGTTCGTCATCGACTCCCCCACCCCGACGGCGCGCAAGGACTACATCGGCGGGGCGGCCGAAACCGCGCGCCTGGCAGCGGTTTTCGCGCAGTTGATCACCACCGCAAACGGCGAGCAGGTCAATCACGGGGTGCACTGCTTCCTGGTCCCGATCCGCGACGACGAGGGCAACGACCTGCCGGGTGTGACAACGTCGGACTGCCTCTACAAAGGTGGCCTGCCCGGCGTCGACAACGGCCGCATCATGTTCGACCACGTCCGTATTCCACGGGTGAATCTGCTGAACAAGTACGGCGACGTCGCCCCCGACGGCACCTACAGCTCGCCGATCGAAAACGCCAGCCGCCGCTTCTTCACTATGATCGGCACGCTGATCCGCGGCCGGGTGACGGTCGGTGGCAGCGCGGCAGCGGCCGCACGGGTCGCGTTGGACATTGCCACCCGATATGCGTTGCAGCGCAGGCAATTCAGCGCACCCGACGACGACGACAGCGAAGTTCTGATCATGGACTACCTGGTCCACCAGCGGCGGTTGTTCCCGTTGATCGCACGGTCGTATGCGCTGCAGTTCGCCCAGAACGAGCTGGTGTCCAGGTGCCATGACCTGCAAACGGCCGACGACCCGGACGCCGAGGAGCAGCGCGAGCTGGAAGCACGGGCCGCCGGGCTGAAGGCCGCCAACACCTGGCACGCCAGCCGCGCCATCCAGGAGGCCCGGGAGGCCTGTGGCGGAGCCGGTTACATGGCCGAGAACCGGTTGATCGCACTGCGCGCGGACACCGACGTGTTCACCACGTTCGAGGGCGACAACCACGTGCTGACCCAGCTGGTGGCCAAGGAGCTGCTGACCGCCTACGCCGACGACATCCGCAGCATGAGCCCGGTGGAATGGGTGCGCTTCGCCGCCAACACCGTGGGTCAGCGGGTGCTGAAACGCACCGCGGCCCAGACCATCATCCAGACGGTCGTGGACGCCCGCCAGGACAACGAGGAAGAGGGCAGCCTGTTCAACCGCGGCACCCAGGTCAAGATGTTCGAGGACCGTGAGGAGTATCTGCTGTCCTCGGTGGCCCGCCGGCTGCAGAGCAAAGCCAACGAGATGTCGGCGTTCGACGCCTTCAACGCGGTCCAGGATCACGTGCTGCATGCCGCGCAGGCGCACATCGACCGGGTGGTGCTGGAGGCGTTCGTCGCCGGGATCGAATCCTGCCCGGACCATCAGGCCCGCGACGTGCTCGAGGCGGTGTGCGACGTGTACGCCTTGTCGGTGATCGACGACGACAAGGCCTGGTACATCGAGCACCGGTTCCTGTCGACGGAACGAGCCAAGGCGGTTACCCGCGGCATCAACGACCGATGCCGGGTGCTACGCCCCCACGCCAAGACGTTGGTGGACGGCTTCGGGATCCCAGAACCGTTGCGCTACGCCGAGATGTTGCACCCGGAGAACCTGCCCGACTGAGCTCAGCGACCCACCAGCTCGACGACGGCCGGCTGCGCCACGAGCTCGACGGCGGCCGGCGGCAGAGCCGGAAGGTATCCCACCGGCCGGCGAACGTAGACCTTCCAGGTCAGGGCGGCCGCACCGGCGTAGAACACCATGAAGATCCAGAACGCGTCGGTCGCGGCGCCGGTGGCCACGTAGGACTCGCGCAGCGCCAGGTTGATTCCGACCCCTCCGAACGCACCCAAAGACGCCACCAGCCCGATGGCCACCCCGGAGATCAGCCTCGACCAGTCCCGGCGCTCGGATTCGCTGAGATCCGAGCCGAGATGCAGCTCGCGGCTGCATGCCTCGAAAATCGTCGGGATCATCTTGTACACGGACCCGTTGCCCAACCCGGACAGCACGAACAACGCGATGAAGCACACGAAATAGCCGGCCATGCTGGCTCCTCGCGTCGGACCGGCGTGCCGGTCTTCCAGGCTGCCGGCGCCGATCAGCAGCCCGGCAACCAGCGCCATGGCGACAAAGACCGCCAGGGTGAGACGGCTGCCGCCGAGCCGGTCGGCCAGCCGCCCGCCGTAGACCCGTGCCAGCGCCGCCAGCAGCGGTCCCAGGAATGCCAGTTCGGCGGCGTGCACCGCGGCCTGCGCGGCGCTTTGACCGGCCGCCACGAAGTTGGTCTGCAGCACCTGCCCGAACGCGAACGAAAACCCGATGAACGAGCCGAAGGTGCCGAGGTAGAGCAGCGACAGCAACCAGGTGTCGCGATTGGACACGACCGCGGAGATGATGGGGCGCAGCCGGCAAGCTTTTACCCGGTGTTGCTGGACGTTGTTCATGAACAGCGTCACCCCGATGGCCCCACCGACCAGCAGCACCGCATAGAGCCCACACACCAGGTACGGCTTTCCGTCCCCGAACACGGCGATGATCAGCAGCCCGACCAACTGGATGGTCGGCACCCCGAGATTTCCGATGCCGCCGGCAATGCCGAGCGCCGAGCCTTTCAACCGATGCGGGTAGAACGCGTTGGCATTGCTCATCGACGCCGCGAAATTACCGCCACCCAGCCCGGTCAGCGCCGCGCACACCAGATACGGCCACAACGGCAGCCCTGGATGAGTCAACAGCACCAACGTGCCGATGGTGGGGACCAGCAGCGCGGTCACCGAGAAAATCGCCCAGTTGCGACCGCCGAAGATCGTGGTGGCCAGCGAGTAGGGCAGCCGCGTGCATGCCCCCACCAGCGTTGCGACGGTGTCGAGCATGAATTTGTCGCCGGCGGAGAAACCGTAGACGCTCTGCGGCATGAACAACACCAGCACCGGCCACAACGTCCACACGGAGTAGCCCAGATGCACGGTGACCACCGACCAGAACAGATTGCGCCGGGCGATGACCTTGTTGCCGGCTTCCCATGCCGCGACATCCTCAGCGTCCCAATGCGAAATATCGCGCGAGTTACTCCTGCGCGTTGCTGAAGTATCCGAATTGTGCTGAGCCTGGCCGGAATTGCTCAGCGACTCCTCGCGTTGCAGCAACATCTGCTGTTCCATCACTCTCCTAAGCCACTCCTGAGCCCCGGCCACGTTGCTTCCCGCCGGGAAACAACAACGAACTCCCAGAGTGCCAAACTTGCAGTCGCGCGGCACGTCGTGGGCAGCCTGAATCTGCTGAAGAACAGCTGGATAACACCTGTAGGCATCAACCGTGACCGATTGGTGATGTCACCGGAACCGTCCTGTGCGTCAAAGCCACTGGCCGCTACCGGTCGCTACGAGTGCGGTATCGGCCCCAGTGCTTTCAGTTTGCCGTCAGGTCCGATCTGAAATCGCACCGTGCCGATACCGCTGGGACAGCATTCGGATTCATCGCCGACTCGCCACCGGTACTGGACCGTCACGGTGTCATCATCGGGAGGCAGCACCGTGATGTAGGGCTTCGGACCGGGGGTCGGCGAACCCAATGGGGTGTTGCGGTCGAAGAACAGCAACTGTTGCGGAGTCGACTCGGAGGCGATGGTAGGGATGATCTGCACCCAGTACAGGCGGCATTTCCTGGTGTGCCCCCGCGCGATTTCCACCCAGCTGGAGCCCGGTACCTCGATCGGGACAGCGGCTATGGACTGTCGCACCGTGTCGGCCGCCGGGCCGTCGGATTGCTTGCAGGTATCCGCCGGCGAAGACGGCGGTGTCGACGATTTCTCCGCGCAACCGGCAGCCCCGGCAATCCCGCCGATCCCGAGCAGCACAGCCAGGCACCGACGGATCACAGTCTGCCGACGACGCACCCCGCGAGCTTAGCGAAAACTGTGCATTAGCAGGTAAATCTCTGGGGGCAAACCGCTTGGGTCTGCGCACGTCAGGTCCGCGACCGACGGCCGGAGCTTGGCGAAAACTGTCAACATTCCCCAAGTTTCGTCAAAACTGCGGCTCCCGCGCCCCGACGGGCGTCGCCGCGGATAGCTCGCGGGTAATCTGACGTCGAGATCACCGGTCGATGACGACCCGGGGATGACCGGCTCGGCTTGACGGCCCGACAGACGTGCTCGCCGATTTCCAGCAACGCACTGACACGGTTAACCCGCTGCGAGAAAACCGTAAAACGGCCGAAACGTCCGACATCCCGTACCGAAACATCCTTGTCGCAGGATTTGGCGAACACACCGTTGTGCAGTGGTGCGTAAGCGGCGGTTGCAGAAAGGACATAAGGCGTGGCCAGGGAACTCATGGCGCCCGGTAAGGACGCCGTGGAGACTATGTGCGCCTATTGCGGCGTGGGCTGCGGCATTGTGCTGCAAGTCACAACGGACGCGGCAACCGGAAAGCGCCACATTGCCAAGTCAATTGGCCGCACCTCGCATCCGGCTAATTCTGGGCGGTTGTGCACCAAGGGCGCCACCACCGCCGACCTGCTCGCCGCACCGGGACGGCTGGAGTCGGCATACCTGCGCGACGACCGCGGGAATTCCCTCGAACCGGTTCCGATCGACGATGCGATCACCCACTGCGCCAAGCGGTTACGCGCCATCATCGACGAGCACGGCCCGGACGCGGTCGCGGTGTACGTGTCGGGACAAATGTCCATCGAGGCCCAGTACCTGGCCAACAAACTGACCAAAGGGTTCATCGGCACCAACCAGATCGAGGCGAATTCGCGGCTGTGCATGGCCGGCGCCAGTTCCGGTTACAAGCTGTCGTTGGGAGCAGACGGACCGCCCGGCTCGTATCAGGATTTCGACCACGCCGACGTGTTTCTCGTCATCGGCGCCAATATGGCTGACTGCCACCCGATCCTGTTCCTGCGGATGATGGAACGCGTTCAAGCGGGCGCCAAATTGATCGTCGTCGACCCGCGCCGCACCGCGACCGCGGACAAGGCGGACCTGTTCCTGCAGATCGCCCCCGGCACCGACCTGGCGCTGCTCAACGGCTTACTGCGGCTGATCGTCGAAAACGGCTACACAGACCCGCTTTTCATCGCCGAATTCACCGAGGGCTGGGAGGTGATGCCGAGCTTTCTCGAGCAATTCACACCCGAGGTGGTCAGCGAAATCACCGGCATTCCTGTCGAAGACATCCGCACCGCAGCGCGCTGGATCGGCGAAGCCGCCAATTGGATGAGCTGCTGGACGATGGGACTCAACCAGAGCACCCATGGCACCTGGAACACCAACGCGCTGTGCAACCTGCATCTGGCAACCGGCGCGATCTGCAAGCCCGGCAATGGCCCCTTCTCCCTCACCGGACAGCCCAATGCCATGGGCGGGCGCGAAATGGGTTACATGGGAACGGGCCTGCCGGGACAGCGCTCGGTGCTCTCGGCCGCCGACCGCGAATTCGTGGAGCAGCAGTGGGGTATTCCGCAGGGGTCGCTGCGCACCGAGGTCAGCGCCGGTGTGGTGGACATATTTTCCCGGATGGCCGCCGGCGACATCAAGGCATGTTGGATTATCTGCACCAATCCCGTTGCCACCGTGGCGAATCGGAAAACGGTGCTGGCCGGGTTGGAGAAGGCCGAACTGGTGATCAGCCAGGACTCGTTCGCGGAGACCGAGACCAACGAGTACGCAACCGTGTTGCTGCCCGCGGCGCTGTGGACCGAGTCCGAGGGGGTGATGGTCAATTCCGAGCGGACCATGACGTTGTTCCAGAAGGCCGTCGAGCCGGTCGGACAGGCGCTGCCGGACTGGCAGATCATTGCCCGGATCGCTTGCGAGATGGGCTATTCGGAGTCTTTCAGCTACCAGTCCGCCGCCGACGTGTTCGACGAGATCAAGCGGTTCTCGAACATGGCAACCGGATACGATCTGCGGGGCATCAGCTACGACCGGTTGCGTGAGACACCGTTGCAGTGGCCGTGCCCACCAGACAGCAGTGGTCGCAACCCGATCCGCTACCGCAACGACGGGGTCAGCCAGACACGGTTGGCGCGCGACGACGGGTCGGTGCCGCGGTTGGCGTTCCCGACCGCCAGCGGACGTGCGGTGTTCTTCGCCCGCCCCCATCTGCTGCCCGACGAGATGCCCGACGGCGACTACCCGTTCCTGCTCAACACCGGACGCCTGCCGCACCACTGGCACACGCTGACCAAGACCGGCAAGGTCGCCAAACTCAACAAACTCAATCCGGGCCCGTTGGTCGAAATCCACCCTGACGACGCCGAGCGGTTGCACGTCCGCGACGGTGACCACGTCGAGATCGCGTCTCGCCGCGGCCGTGCGGTGCTGCCCGCTCTGGTCACCGACCGGGTGCGGCCCGGCAACTGTTTTGCCCCGTTCCACTGGAACGACGTCTTCGGCGAGTACCTCTCGATCAATGCGGTCACCAACGACGCCGTCGACCCGATATCGCGGCAACCGGAATACAAGGTGTGTGCGGTCACCCTGACGAAGGTTGCCCAACCCGCAGCCGAGCCACATTCGGCAGGCAAACCCACCGCCGGCGCGGCCGATCGACCGGAACCGACGTTGCTCACCGACACACCGCGGCTCGGTGTGGCCGACGTCGACGCGCTCGCGGAGTTCCTCGGGGTGGCGAACGAGCCGATGCCGCAGTTCGGTCCGTTCGCCCGCTCCTACCTTGCCGGTTTGCTGGCGGGGCTGCGCACCGAAACCGGTCGGCGGCTGGCCGGGGTTCCCACCGTGCCGGTCAGCGCTCCCTTCGATACCCCCACCCGGCTGTGGTTGGACGGCTTGCTCGCGGGCATGTTCGCCCGCGCCGAGACGCCGCAACCGGTGCCGGTCACCGAAACCGCCGAGCCAGCACCGATCGTGGTGTTGTGGGCGTCGCAAACCGGGACGGTAGAAGAACTCGCCGCCGACGTCGCCGCGCAACTGCGTGCGGCCCAGCTGCCGGTCGCGTTGCACGGCATGGACGAGTTCCCGGTGTCGCAGCTGCCGACGGCTCGGCAGCTGCTGCTGATCACCAGCACCACCGGGGACGGCGATCCGCCGGACAACGGCGCAGCTTTCTGGCGCGCGCTGGCGGCTGAAACCGCGCCGCAGCTGGCCGGTATCCGCTACGCCGTCCTGGCGTTGGGCGACTCCAACTATGCCAATTTCTGCGGTCACGGGCGCGCGCTGGACCTACGCCTTGCCGAGTTGGGCGCGACCCGCATCGTCGACCGCGTCGACTGCGAACCCGACTACGAGGATCCCGCCGCCGGCTGGCTGAGCCGGGTCCTGCACGAGCTGCGGGGTACGGCACCGACCACGGTCACGTCACCGCACGCGTCACCAACAGCCAAGCCCACGGCCTGCACCAAGAAGAACCCACTGGTCACCAGCGTGGTCCGCAACACCACGCTCAGCAAGCCCCGTTCGTCAAAAGACGTGCGGCAGTTAGTTTTCCATGCTCCGAAGCCAGCGGTCAGCTACGAAGCCGGCGACGCGCTGGGGGTATGGCCCCGCAACCACAGCCGGCTGGTCGACGAATGGCTGACGGTGACCGGACTGAACGGCCACACCGAAGTCGATGTCGCCAACCACGGGTCGATGTCGCTGCGTGCGGCGTTGACCGATCGGCTGGAGATCGCTCACATCAGCCCCGCCCTGCTGCGCTTCGTCCAGCAGCGCACCGCGGCCCGCGACGTCGCCGACAAGCTCGCCGAGTTGATGCGCCCGGAAAACAAAGCCGCCCTTGATGACTGGTCCTGGGGCCGGCAGTCGGTCGACCTGCTGGCTCAGGCACCGGTCACCGCGACCGCCGACGAATGGCTGACGGTACTCAAACCGCTTCAGCCGCGGCTGTATTCGATCTCATCCAGCCCCAAACAGCACCCGGGGGAAGTGCACCTGACCGTGTCGCCGGTTCGGTACAATTTTCAGGGCGTGCCGCGACGCGGGGTGTGCTCGACCTATCTGGCCGACCGCTCCCCCAGCGACGAGATCGCGGTCTATGTAAAGAAATCCAGCAGCTTCCGGCCCCCCAGCGATCCGCACACACCGATGATCATGATCGGTCCCGGAACCGGCATCGCGCCCTTCCGGGCATTCCTGCAGGAACGACGCGCGCTCGGCCACACCGGGCCGAACTGGTTGTTCTTCGGGGAACGCCACGCCGCCACCGACTTCTACTACCGAGAGGAGATCCAGGCGATGCACGCCGATGGCTTCCTCACCGAACTCGATCTGGCGTTCTCGCGCGATCAGCACCAGAAGGTGTACGTGCAGCACCTGATGCGCCGGCGCGGCGCGCAGCTGTGGCGATGGCTGCAGGACGGAGCGCAATTGTACGTGTGCGGCAACGCCGACCCGATGGCCAAAGATGTCGACCGCGCGCTCTGCGACATCGCCGCCGAGCACGGACATCTCGATACCGAAGCGGCCACCGCCTACGTGCGGTCGCTGAGCGCGGCCAAGCGCTACCACCGCGACGTCTACTGACCAGCGCTCGCTCTGGGTGGACTCTTCCGGGCGCGTACCGGCCCCCGGCGTTACCGTGACTTGACGCGTCAGGTCAGGGACGGAGATGGTGATGAGCGATGCCCGCGTGCCCCGGTTTCCGGCAGCACTGTCCACGCCCAGTCTCAATCGCGGGGTCGGCTTCACCCACGAGCAACGCCGGCAGCTCGGCCTGGTCGGTCGCCTTCCGGCGGCGGTGCTCACCCTGGACCAGCAGGCCGATCGGGTGTGGCATCAATTGCAGAGCCTGGCCACCGATCTGGGCCGTAACCTGCTGCTGGAACAGCTGCATTACCGCCACGAACTGCTCTACTACAAGGTGCTGATCGACCATCTGCCCGAACTGCTGCCGGTGGTGTACACGCCCACGGTCGGCGAAGCGATCCAACGGTTCTCGGATGAATACCGTGGGCAACGCGGCCTATTCCTGAGCATCGACGAGCCCGACGACATCGCGGCTGCCTTCCAAACCCTGGGCCTCGGACCCGACGACGTCGACCTGATCGTCTGCACCGACGCCGAAGCCATCCTGGGCATCGGCGACTGGGGTGTCGGCGGCATCCAGATCGCGGTGGGCAAGCTGGCGCTCTACACCGCCGGCGGCGGCATCGATCCCCGTCGTTGCTTGGCGGTGTCGCTGGACGTTGGCACCGATAACGAGCAGCTGTTGCAGGATCCGTTCTATCTGGGCAATCGGCACGCGCGGCGCAGCGGCGCCGAGTACGACGAGTTCATCAAGCGCTACATCGAGACCGCCCACCGGATGTTTCCGCGGGCACTGCTGCACTTCGAGGACTTCGGGCCGGCCAACGCGCGGATGATCCTGCAGACCTACGGTGCGCGGTACTGCGTGTTCAACGACGACGTGCAAGGCACCGGCGCGGTGGTGGTGGCCGCCATCGACGGGGGATCACACGTCACCGGCGTCCCGGTCCGCGACCAGAAGGTGATCGTCTTCGGGGCCGGCACCGCGGGCATGGGTGTCGCCGACCAGATCCGCGACGCCATGGTGGCCGACGGCGCCACCGTCGAGCAGGCGATGTCGCAGATCTGGGCCATCGACAAGCAGGGGCTGCTGTTCGACGACATGGAGGGTCTGCGGGAATTCCAGCTGCCGTGCGCCAAAAATCGTAACCGGCTGGGTGTCCAGCGCGGGGCACGGATCGGCCTGGTCGACGCGATCAAGCTGGCCTCGCCGACCGTGTTGCTCGGCTCCTCGACGGTCTCCGGCGCGTTCACCCAAGAGGTCGTCGAGGCGATGACGGCATCGTGCGAACGCCCGATGATCTTCCCGCTGTCCAATCCGACCTCGCGGATGGAAGCCATGCCGGCCGACGTCCTCGCGTGGTCGAACGGTAAGGCGCTGGTTGCCACCGGTACCCCGGTGGCGCCGGTGGAGTACGACGGCACCACCTACACCATCGGCCAGGCCAACAACGTGCTGGTGTTTCCGGGTATCGGTCTGGGCGTCGTCGTCGCCGGAGCCCGGCCGCTGACCCAGGGCATGCTGCGCGCGGCGGCCAAAGCCCTTGCGTGCCGGGCTAATCCGACGAAGACCGGGGAATCGCTATTGCCCGACGTTCAGGACCTCCGCGGGATTTCCGCGACGGTCGCCGAGGCCGTCTATCACGCCGCAGTCGACGACGGCGTAGCCACCAAAACCCATGACGACGTTGCGCGAGCCATCGTCGAGACCATGTGGCTGCCGGTCTACGACTGAGTGCGGACGTAATCCCGCTCAGCCGGCATTCGTGCCGCCCTCGGCGATCCGGCGTACCGCACGGATGAACACGTCGACCTCGTCGAAGGTGTTGTAGAACGCGAACGACGGGCGAACCGTGGCCTCCAAGCCGTAGCGACGCAGAATGGGTTGGGCGCAGTGGTGTCCGGCACGCACCGCGATGCCCTCGGCGTTGAGTGCCTTGCCGACCTCGAGCGGCTCGTGTCCGGCCAGCACGAACGACAGCACACTGGCCTTCTCGGTCGCGGTGCCCACCAGGCGGACACCGGGGACATCGGCCAGCCGCGGGGTCGCGTACCGCAGCAACTCGTGCTCGTAGGCGGCAATACGCTCGATCCCCACCCGCTCGACGTAACGCAACGCCTCCCCGAGACCCACCGCATCGGCGATGTTGCCGGTGCCGGCTTCGAACTTGCTCGGCGGTCCCTGGTACAGCGAGCGCTCCATGGTGACGTCGGTGATCATGTTGCCGCCACCCTGCCATGGCGGTGTCTCGGCGAGAGCCTCCTCACGCCCGTAGAGCACACCGATTCCGGTGGGGCCGTACACCTTGTGCCCGGAGAACGCGAAGAAATCGGCGCCGAGCCCGGCGACGTCGATCGGCAGGTGCGGAATCGACTGGGCGCCGTCGATCAGCACCCGGGCGCCGTATCGGTGTCCGAGTTCGACGATCTGGTGTACCGGCGTCACGGTGCCCAGGGCATTCGAGACATGAGTTGCCGCAACGAGTTTGGTCCTCGGGCCCAGCAGTGCCTCGAACTCCGCCAGCAGCAGATTGCCGGCTTCGTCAACCGGCGCCACCTTCAGCACGGCACCCGTCTGCTGCGAAATAAGTTGCCACGGAACGATATTGGCGTGGTGCTCCAAGTGGGTGATGACGATCTCGTCGCCCGCGCTCAGGTGTTTTCCACCCCATGCGTAGGCCACCAGATTGATGGCCTCGGTGGTGCCGCGGACAAAGATGACCTCTTCGTCGCGGGCGGCGCCGATGAATCGACGCACCGTGTCGCGCGCCTCTTCGTAGGCATCGGTGGCCCGAGCCGCCAGCTCGTGCGCGGCGCGGTGGATGTTGGAATTCTCGTGGGCGTAGAAGTGCGCGAGCCGGTCGATGACCACGTGCGGCTTTTGGGTGGTGGCCGCGTTGTCGAACCAGATCAACGGCTTGCCGTTGACCGTCTCCCGAAGGATCGGAAAGTCGGCACGCACGGCCTCGACGTCGAAGACATCGATGGCCCGGTGATCGTCGGCCGGCTTCGGCACCGAGTCGGCCTCGGTGAGCAACGGGGTGAGGAAGGAGTAGTTGCGTTCGTCGCCGAGCGGCGTATCGCGGCGGGCCGCCAACCTGTCGGACCAACCGAGGTCGCCGACCGACGGCGCCGCACGCGGCCACTCGGGCGGCAGGACCGGCATCGAGCCGCGCGGAGCCACCGGTGCCGTCTGCGGCGGCCCCTCGGGCTCCGGTGACGTCGGCGCCGGAAGGTAGATGTCGGCTACGCCGACGGACGGAACGGTAGCCGGCACGATGTCGAAGGCGCCGGCGGCTGCCCGCCCGGCGGCCGCTGCGGCCGTCGTGTCGGGCATGTTGCCGCGCGGGGCCACCGGAGCCGCCTGCGGGGGGCTGTCGAAGCCCGGCCGAATGCCGGCGGCGTAGAGCTGGCTTGCCAACGCGGCCAGCTCCGCGGTGCTGATCGGCGCCTCGCCTGCGGCGTCTGGCGGCGGGTACTCACTTGTACTCATGGAACTGGTCCACCGCCACGTCGTCGAGCACGGCAAGCGCATCGTCGGTGAGCACGGCCAAGGACGTGTAAAGCGTCACCAGGTAGGTCGCGATCGCCGATTGGTTGATGCCGGTGAACCGCACCGACAGCCCCGGCGCCTGCTCCCCCACCAGCCCGGGCTGGAACAAGCCCACCACGCCCTGGCGTTCTTCGCCGGTGCGCACCAGGATGAACTTGGTCTTGCCGTCAACAACCGGCACCTTGTCAGAGGGAATCAACGGGATGCCGCGCCAGGTGATGAACTGCGCGCCGAACAGGCTCACCACTGGCGGCGGCACGCCGCGGTAGGTGGCCTCACGGCCGAACGCCGCGATGCCCTGGGGGTGGGTGAGGAAAAAGCTGGGCGTCTTCCAGACCTTGGTGATCAGCGCGTCGAGGTCGTCGGGCGTGGGCGCTCCGGCCAGGGTCCGGATGGTCTGCCCGGGTGTCGCCTGAGCAACCAAGCCGTACTCCGGGCTGTTGACCAGTTCGAACTCTTGGCGCTCCTTGATGGTTTCGATGGTCAGGCGCAACTGCTGCGCGATCTGGTCGTGCGGACTGGAGTAGAGGTCGGACACCCGGGTGTGGATGTCGAGCAGGGTGGAGATGGTTCGCAGCGTGTACTCCCGCGGGCTGGTCTCATAGTCGACGTAGGTCTCCGGCAGCGGCCCGTCGGTGCCGGCGCCGGCTTCGGCCTTGATCGCCACCCGCTCGGGGTTGATCACCCGGTTCACCCGGTAGATACCCGCTTCCACCGGCACCCAGCTGAGCAGATGCAGCAACCAGCGAGGCGTGATCGTCGACAGCTGCGGGACGGTCTTGGTGGCGTTGGCGAGCTGCCTGGCAGCAAGATCACCCAGTGCCTGAGACTCGGTTTGCGGCGAACTCATCATTGTCCTTCCGGTGCATGATCGATCCCTGCGCAGGCGCCGGGCCTGGAGGTCGGGCGCAACCATCGTCGGCCGCGCCCAGACGTGCGCTGAGAGCGTATTCGACGCGGTTGCCCGGGCAAAGCGTTAGATCATCGCCTGAGCCGAACAGCCGAGATGCGGCATGCCTTATAGTGGATGCCATGCAACAGGCCGTACCGCTGCGCTTTGTCCTTACGCGCTGCATCGCCGTCGACTGTTGTTGTTGCTGTTGATTCCTGACGTCTTCTGACCGTTCAGCAATCGTCGCGCTGCGGCGCTTCACGCCTTGATGACGCGCGCGACCCCAAGTCTTCAGGAAGAGCAACCGCCCCTATGACTGTCTTATGCATCCCGCACCGCGCGCCGGCTACGGTGGCGACCCGTCGGCGCATCCGGCTACGACCGGCCACCGAGTTGACCCGGATGACCCGTTACCGAGGCGGGACCTACTCACACACGGTGGACCGGATCGTGTTCGCCGACGGCACCACCGCCCGCACCGACCTGATCAGGTTGAACCCGAACGTGCAGGCCTACTCGCTGGATTTCACCGGCGTCGCACCACACCAGCCGTCGCCCTACCGCCTGGGCACCTGGTCCGCCCTGCCGCATCTGCGCAACCGTGATTGCGAAGCCGAGGTGGACTGGATCCTGCGCAACTCCTTCCCCATGTGCCCGATCGCCGAGCTGAGCCGGCGGCTACGCGCCGCCGGGTATCCGCTGGGACCGGCCAACATCAGCGAACACGAAGCCATCGCCGCAACGCAGGCGGCGATCTGGTACTTCACCAACGGCATGGCGCTGGACACCCGCCCGCTCAATGCCCCCGTCGCGGTGCGCCGCGGACCGGGACCGGTGCTCACCTTCGAATTCGACGGTCGGCCACAGCTGGGCGGCTATTCACTGTGGACGGCGTCCGACAACCCGGTGGCGGTGAAGCTGCAGAAGTCGACGGATGGCATTGTCTGGCAAGACATCTCCGGATCCCAACTGACCACCGATGCCGGCCGGGGGCGCTACCAGCGTACCCTCGGCGTCGGCAGCACCTTGTCGACCAGCAGCCACGGATACGGCGCGCACGGCTACCGCTGCTACCGGCTGGTCGCCACCTCCGACACCACACCGGTGATCGACCACGTCGACTTCTGGCTGACCGGTTCCAGCCACTATCGCAACGCCGACCGGGTCGTGCACCTCTACGACTACCTGCTCGCGGGGGCATACACGGCCTTGCGAGACAACGGCGAACCGCACCTCGTCGACACCGCCGCCGCAGTCGACTCGGAACTCGTGGGGCCATTCCGGGTCCGAATCCCGTTGGCATTCAGCGTGCCTGACGGCCACGAACTTGTCGACGCCGACGGGCGTGCCGTCACCGAAACCGTTCAGCCCGGTGCAGACTTCTACCTGCGCCGAGCACCCGGCACCACGGCGACGACACTGACTGCCACGACCACCCACCACCACCTGGGTGGACGGGTGCTGACCGGAGTGGCACTGGCGAGCACAACTCCGCGGCTCACGCCGGTTGCGCTGACGACACCCGTGCACGTGACAATCGAGTTCGACATCCACTGGCAGGCCGCCGGGGCCCGCGCCGACATCGCTGGAGACCGCCAATGACCATCGCCGAGAACATCACCCAACTGATCGGGGGCACGCCGCTGGTCCGGCTGCGACGGGTCACCGACGGCGCAGTGGCCGACGTGGTGGCCAAGCTGGAATCGTTCAATCCGGCGGGAAGTGTGAAGGACCGCATCGGAGTAGCCATGATCGACGCCGCCGAGAAGGCGGGCCTGATCAAGCCAGACACCATCATCCTGGAGCCGACCAGTGGGAACACCGGCATCGCGCTGGCGATGGTGGCCGCCGCCCGCGGCTACAAGTGCGTGCTCACCATGCCCGACACCATGAGCATCGAGCGGCGCATGCTGCTGCGCGCCTACGGCGCCGAACTCGTGCTCACCCCCGGCGCCGACGGCATGGCGGGCGCCATCGCCAAGGCCGAAGAACTGGCCAAGACCAACGAGCGGTATTTCATCCCGCAGCAATTCGAAAATCCGGCCAACCCCGCGGTCCACGCCGTGACCACGGCGGAGGAGGTGTGGAAGGACACCGATGGCAAGGTCGACATCTTCGTGTCGGGCATCGGCACCGGCGGCACCATCACCGGTGTCGCGCAGGTCATCAAGGAACGCAGGCCGTCGGCGCAGTTCGTCGCCGTGGAACCGGCGGCGTCGCCGGTGCTGTCCGGAGGGCAGAAGGGACCACACCCGATCCAGGGCATCGGCGCCGGGTTCGTCCCGCCGGTGCTGGAGATGGGCTTGGTCGACGAGGTCATCACCGTGGCCAACGACGACGCCTTCAACCTGGCCCGGCGGCTGGCCAAGGAAGAAGGTCTGCTCGTCGGCATCTCCTCAGGCGCGGCCGCGTGGGCCGCGGTGGAAGTGGCCCGTCGGCCGGAGAACGCCGGCAAACTCGTGGTCGTCGTACTTCCCGACTTTGGCGAGCGCTATCTGAGCACGCCGTTGTTCGCGGATCTGAGTAATTAGCAATGCTGGCAGAGATACGGCGCGACATCCGGGTGGCCAGGCAGCGCGACCCGGCCCGGCCGACCGCATTGGAGGTCGTTTTCTGCTATCCCGGTGTCCACGCGGTGTGGGGCCACCGGATCAGCCACTGGCTGTGGCTGCGCGGTGCCCGGTTGGCCGCCCGGGCTTTGGCGGAACTCACCCGTATCCTGACCGGTGTCGACATCCATCCCGGCGCCGTCCTGGGCTCGGGCTTGTTCATCGATCACGCGACCGGCGTGGTCATCGGTGAAACCGCCGAAGTGGGTGACGATGTCACGCTCTACCACGGCGTCACGCTCGGCGGCACCGGAACGGATATCGGTAAGCGCCATCCCACCGTCGGTGACCGGGTGATCATCGGGGCCGGCGCCAAGATCCTCGGCCCGATCAAGATCGGCGACGGCAGCCGGATCGGCGCCAACTCCGTTGTGGTCAAAGAGGTTCCGTCCGCCGCGGTGGTGGTCGGCGTCCCCGGGCAGGTCATCAGCCGCAACGGTTCGTCCAGATCCGACGACTCGGTGTTGCCCGATTTGGTGGGGGTCAGCCTCCAGTCGCTGCTCAGCCGGGTGGCCAGGCTGGAGGCCAAAGTTGACCACCACCCACCGGCCGGACGGGTGATCCGGCCGCCCGAGGCCGGTGTATGGCATGGCGAAGATTTCTCCATCTGACTTATCCGAGGAAGACCCGACTATGGCGACTATGACGACTAAGAAAGGCATGGCGAGCCGATGAGCTCGATCGCAATGGCCTCGGCGGCGCTGATCGCGGCGTTGACAGGTGCGACGGCGATCGGTTGGACGGTCAATCGACGGTCCGGCGTGCTGCGGAAAACCGGCGCCGCAGTGCATCAGGACACCTCCGATCTCGGCTTGTCCGACACCGGTCCCACCGTCGTACACTTCGGCGCCGCGTGGTGCGGTCCGTGCGCGGTGGTGCGCCGCGTTGTCGACGAGGTGTGCGCCGGATTGCCCGACGTGGCACACGTCGAGATCGACATCGACGCCAATCCGGCGGCCGCACAGCGGATGTCTGTGCTGTCGCTACCCACCACGTTCATCTTCGACGCGGACGGGCGGCAGCTGTACCGCACCGCGGGGGTGCCGAAGGCGGCCGACCTGAGGGCAGCGTTGCAGCCCCTGCTCACCTGAGACCTTGCGCAACAAAGGAGCGGACGTGATGTCGAATAATCCCGGACAAGTGGACGTCCGCGGCCCGCGATTTGCCGCGTGGATCACCACGACGGTCCTCGTCGTGGCCTTGATCGTCTCGGTGTTCAGTACCAAGGTGGCGGCGGTGATACTGGTTGCCCAGGCCGTCGTCTTCGCCATCAGTGCGCTACGCGGCCCCCGCAACAGCCCCTACGGCCTGCTGTTCGCCACGCTGGTGGCGCCCCGGCTGGGGCCGGTGACCGAACGGGAACCGGTGCCACCGCTGAAGTTCGCCCAGTTGGTCGGGCTTGTCTTCACGGTCATCGGAATTATCGGTTTTGCCGTGGCGGTCCCGGTGCTGGGCGTGGCCGCCACCTCCTTCGCGCTGTTCGCCTGTTTCCTGAACGCCGCCTTCGGCATCTGCCTGGGTTGTCAGATCTACCCGTTGGTCGCCCGGCTCCGCCGCGCGCCGGTGACCAAGGCGCCGCATTCTTAGGGCCTGGCTCCCCCGGAAGGACTCGAACCTTCAACCCTTCGGTTAACAGCCGAATGCTCTGCCAGTTGAGCTACAGGGGACCGGCGCGTCCGCGGCAATGTGTCGCGGATCGCGGGACGACTCTAGCGTACTGGCATATCCGCGCCAACTAGCGGGATCAGCCAGACTGGCGAGCCCGTCGGCGCCACGGGTCTGGCGGATCGCCGGGCCAGCGCTCGGGCGGATGAGGCAGGATGGAACGAACCGCGCTGATAGTCGGAGGGACCGCTTTGATCGGGTATGTCGCCGTGCTGGGGATTGGGTACGTGTTGGGAGCGAAAGCCGGGCGTCGCCGCTACGAGCAGATCGCCGGCACCTATCGCGCGCTGACCGGGAGTCCGGTGGCCAGGTCGATGATCGAAGGGGGCCGCCGCAAGATCGCCAGTCGAATCTCCCCCGACGCGGGCTTGGTGACGGTCACCGAGATCGACGAGCAGACGGCCATCGTGGAGCGGGCCGAACGGGTTGTCGAGCGCCAGGCGAAATAGCGCGCCGGCGCCGTATCAGCCTCACGCGCTCAGGTCGTTGCCGCTGGCCTGCTCCAGGAGGCTGCGCCGGTAGGCCTCCATGGCCACCAGATCGCCGAACAGCGCGTGATATTCGTCGCCGTGTTCGATCGGCGACATACGCTGCAGCTTGGACTTGACTTCGGCGATCTGCCGGCCCATCCACACCTCCTGCAGGCGGGCCAGCACTCCGCCGATATAGCGCGGCAGCTTGTCGTCGTCGACCGCGATCGCCTCCACCGCCAACTCGTTGATCAGACCGGTGGTCAACGGCGACGTGGTCTGCCGGGCCACCATGTCCATCCACTGGGCCCCGGTGACCCCGGCCGATGTCCCTCCCGCCGCCTCGATGGCCGCCCGCACGGCCGCGTAGCCGGGGTGGGTGAAGCTCTCGACGGTCAACGTGTCGAAAACCGGTCCCGCCAGCGCCGGGTACTGCAGGGCCGATTTCAGTGCCTCACGCTGCGGCCACAGCGTCGGGTCGCGGGGGTCGGGACGAGCGGCCGCGGGTTCGGCCGACGGCGCATCAGGGGACTGCTGCGCCGCCCGCCGGGGCGCCTTCGATCCGGACGATCCGGGACCACCGCGGCCCGGCGTTTTGACGGTTCTGGCCTGACTGCGCACCCGGTCGACGACCTGGGCGACGTCATCCCAACCGACCCAGCCGGCCAACTGCCGGGCGTACTCGTCGCGCAGCATCGGGTCTTTGATCTGGCCCACCATCGGCACACACCGACGCAACGCAGCCACCCTACCCTCAGCGCTGTTCAGGTCCGTCTCGGCGAGCGCGGACCGAATTGCGAACTCGAACAACGGGGTTCGTCGCGCCACCAAGTCCCGCAAGGCCGCGTCCCCCGATGCGAGCCGCAGGTCGCAAGGATCCATGCCGTCCGGGGCTACCGCGACAAAAGACTGTCCCGCCAGGTTCTGTTCGCCGTCGAGGGCCTTCAGTGCGGCGGCGCGGCCGGCGGCATCGCCGTCAAAAACATAGATCAGCTCGCCGCGGAAGAAGCTGTCGTCCATCATCAGCCTGCGCAGCATGGCCAGGTGCTCGTCGCCGAATGCGGTGCCGCAGGACGCGACCGCGGTGGTGACCCCGGCCAGATGCATGGCCATCACGTCGGTGTAGCCCTCGACGACCACCGCCTGATGCCCCTTGGCTATATCACGTTTAGCCAGGTCGATGCCGAACATCACCGACGACTTCTTATACAGCAGCGTCTCGGGGGTATTGACGTACTTGGCTTCCATCGGGTCGTCGTCGAACAGGCGCCGAGCCCCGAAACCTATCACCTCGCCGGCCGACGACCGGATGGGCCACAGCAGCCGCCGATGAAACCGGTCCATGGGACCGTGCCGGCCCTGCCGGGACAGTCCGGCGGCTTCCAGCTCCTTGAACTCAAAGCCCTTGCGCTGCAAGTGTTTCGTCAGAGAGTCCCAGCCCGACGGCGCGAATCCGCAGCCGAAGCGGCGAGCCGCCTCGGCATCGAAGTTGCGCTGCGTCAGGTAGTGGCGGGCCGGTGCGGCCTCGTCGGACTCCAGGGCAGCCGCATAGAACTCGGCCGCGGCGGCATTGGCCGCGAGGAGCCTGCTGCGACTGCCCCGATCGCGCTGCACGCTGGTGGCCGCGCCGGTGTAGCTGATGGTGTAGCCGATCCGGTCGGCCAGCAGTTCGACCGCCTCGACGAAGCTGACGTGCTCGATCTTTTGGATGAACGCATAGACGTCGCCACCCTCACCGCAGCCGAAGCAGTGGAAGTGACCGTGGTTGGGTCGCACATGAAACGACGGTGACTTCTCGTTGTGAAACGGGCACAGACCGCGCAGCGAGTCCGCTCCGGCGCGCCGCAGCTGGACATAGTCGCCGACCACGTCCTCGATGCGGGCGCCGTCACGGATGGCCGCGATGTCGCGGTCGGAAATCCTGGAGCGCCCCGCCGGACTCGACATTCGCTCATCTTAGGGCTCAGTGCAAAACCGTGGTCCGGCCCGGGAATTGACCAGCGTCGATGCGCTCCAGCCGCCCCTCAGTGTAGGAGGCGATCTGATCGACGATGACCCGCATCCGGGCGGCGTCGTCGGCCGCAGTGTGGTACGCCGCGGCAAAAACCGGGTCGAGCGTCCGCGGCGCACCGGAGGAAAGCCACTGCGCCACCCGGTGGATGCGTTCGCGCTGGCGAGCCTGTGCTTCCAGATGCCGTGGGTCGGACATGATGAACTGCAGCGCCAGGATTTTCAGCACCGCAACCTCGGCCCGCACCAGGTCTGGTACCTGCAAGTCGGCCTGGTAACGGGTCAACGGCCCGGAACCGGCCACGGCCCGGGTGGTGGCGATCGCCGCCGAAGCAAACCGCCCCACCAGTTCACTGGTCAATCGCTTCAGCGCGACCGACGCCGCCAACGTGGCGTCGTACTTGCCCACTGCCGCGACCACCGGCAGCGATGACAGCCGGCGGGCGGCCGCCATCAACTCGTCGGCACCGACCCGGGGGAATTCGCTCTGGCCCAGCTTGGCCAGCGCGGCCGCGTCGTCGTGGTCGGCGAGCACCCGCAAGTCGATGCGTTCGGAGACGACGCCGTCCTCGACATCGTGGACCGAATACGCGACATCGTCGGCCCAGTCCATCACCTGTGCTTCCAGGCATGGCCGATCAGCCGGTGCGCCGGTGCGCACCCACGCCGCCGGCTGCCGATCTTCCTCGTAGAAGCCGAACTTGCGGCGCCCGTCACCACGCGTCCACGGGTATTTGGTGACCGCGTCCAATGCCGCGCGGGTCAGGTTCAGCCCCACGCTGAGCCCTTGGCTATCAAGAACTTTCGGCTCAAGGCTGGTTAGGATGCGGAAGTTCTGGGCGTTGCCCTCGAAGCCGCCGCAGCAGGCCGCGGCGTCGTCGAGTGCGCGCTCACCGTTGTGCCCGTACGGCGGGTGCCCGATGTCGTGGGCCAGACCGGCCAGCTCGACAAGGTCCGGGTCGCAACCCAGTCCGATCGCCATGCCCCGGCCGATCTGCGCCACTTCCAGCGAATGAGTCAGCCGGGTGCGCGGGGTGTCACCTTCCCGCGGCCCGACGACTTGGGTCTTGTCGGCGAGGCGGCGCAGCGCGGCGCTGTGCAACACCCGGGCGCGGTCCCGGGCGAAGTCGGTGCGGTGCTGCCCTTCCGTGCCCGGCAGACCAGCCGACTTCGGCGCTTCGGCTACCCGCCGCTGGCGGTCGAAGTCGCCATAGGGGTCTTGCTGATTCGTGGTCACCGACCGACAGTCTGCCAGGCAGGTCGCTGCCGGCGGTGTCGCTGCGGCCCCATCCCGCAATGCGGCCGCACCGCGCCGCGCTTCCGTCAGACCGGCCCCTTTGCCGGGCTAGATTAGCCGTATGCACATCGCTCGCCTGCTCGGCGTGGTTCTGACGGTCGTCACTGTGGGCCTCGTCGGAGGCGTGCTGCTGGCGCCCCCCTCAGCCGCGCAACCGCCATTTCGGCTATCGGGCTATGTGACGGACAACGCCGGCGTGCTGAGCGTTACTGATCGCGCCGAAGTCACCTCGGCCATCAACGAGCTCTACGCCGATCGCCATATCCGGCTATGGGTGGTCTATGTCGACAACTTCTCCGGGCAGAGCGCGATGAATTGGGGCCAGAGCACTTTCCGGAGCAGCGAGCTGGGGAGCTATGACGCCCTGCTGGCCGTCGCCACCGTCGCCCGGTCCTATGTCTTCCTGGTGCCGTCCACCGTGCCGGATGTCAGCGCCGGCCAGGTCGAAGAGCTTCGCCGAAATCAGATCGAACCGGCACTGCGCAGCGGCGACTGGGGCGGTGCCGCCGTTGCGGCGGCCAACGGGCTCAACAAGGCACCCAGTTCGTCGGGCCGGCTGATATTGCTGGTGGCGCTGGGCGTCATCGGCGTCGCGGTGGTGATCCTGCTGGTGGTGATGCGTTACCGGGCCCGCCGGCGGCGCGCTGACGCGGTGGCCGCGGCACGACGCGTGGACCCCACCGATCAGCGGGCACTGGCCGCCGTGCCGCTGGACATCCTCGACGACTTGTCACGGTCGATGGTGGTCGCTGTCGACAATGCGGTGCGCACCAGCTCCAACGAACTCGCGCTGGCGATCGACGAGTTCGGCCAAGAGCGCACCGCACCGTTCACCCGTGCCGTGGACAATGCCAAAGCGGCCCTGGCGCAGGCGTTCAACGTGCGCCAGCAGCTTGACGACAGCGCTCCCGAGACACCCGCGCAACGGCGCGAGCTGTTGACCCGGGTCATCGTGTCGGCGGCCACGGCCGACCGCGAACTGGAGGCGCAGACCGAGGCCTTCGAACAGCTGCGCGACTTGGTGATCAATGCCCCGTCCCGGCTGGACATGCTGACCCAGCAGTACGTCGAACTCACCACCCGCATTGCCCCCAGCCAGCAGCGGTTGGCCGACTTGCATCACGAATTCGGCGAGACGGCGCTGGCTTCCGTGGCTGCCAACGTCACCGCCGCCCAGGAACGACTGGTGTTCGCCGACCACAACATCGGCACGGCCCGTGAGCTGTCCGCTCAAGCCGTCAGCGGCCGGCAGTCCGGCTTGGTGGATGCCGTTCGCGCCGCTGAATCCGCGCTCGGCCAAGCCCGTTCGCTACTCGACGCGGTGGATAGCGCAGCCGGTGACATCCGGCACGCCGTCACCGAGCTGCCGTCGGTCCTGGCTGATGTGGCGGCGAGCATCACGCAGGCCGACGAGCAACTGCAGAAGACACCGGACAACGCGTCGGCACACACCCGCGAACTCGTCGCCGCGCGGGATGCGGCCGCACAAGCTCTCGAAGAGTCCCGCAACGCTCGCGGCGCGAGCGTCGCCGATCCGCTCGGTACTTTTGCCCGGGTGAGCAAGGCCGGCGCGGATCTGGATCGGCTCTTGACCGCTGTTGCTCAGGAGCAGGCCAACGCCGAGCGACTCAACCGCTCCTTCGAGCAGGCATTGTTCACCGCGGAGTCACGGGTGCGTGCGGTGTCGGACTATATCGATACTCGTCGCGGCAGTATCGGGCCCGAAGCACGGACCCGGCTGGCCGAAGCGAAACGTCAGCTGCACGCCGCGCGTGACAAACGTTCGACCAATATCACCGAAGCGATCGGTCACGCCAATGCGGCATCGACGCTGGCAGCCAACGCCCAGGCGCTGGCCAACGCCGACGTGGCGGCGGCTCAGCGCGCCTACACCCGGCAGGGCGGCGACAATGCGGGAGCGATCCTCGGCGGCATCATCATCGGCAACCTGCTCAGTGGGGGCCTGCGGGGTGGTTTCGGCGGCTGGAGCCCGACGTCGTTCGGTGGTTCTTCCAGCTCGTCCGGTGGCTCGTCAGGCGGCGGGTTCATGGGTGGCGGCGGGCGATTCTAGAAGCGGGACCGGCGAGTCACGGCACAAAAAAGTGCGCACGCCTACGCACAGGCAATCCCATACGTAGGCGTGCGCAATCAACTTGTGGAGGCCGCGCTCCGGCTGCAATGAGCAGCCGGAAACGCAAACCTCTCAGGCCGGCCTCTCAGTCCGGCAGAGGTCAGGCCCAGCTGGAGCCGACAGCGCTGTCGGTCTGTGCCATGTTGCTGCCGGCGGCCTGGACCTTCTGGCCGTGGGCGTTGGCCTGCTCGTAAATCACCTGGAAGTTGCGACCCAACTGGGTGATGAACTCCTGGCAGGCCACCGAACCGGCGCCGCCCCAGAAGTCGCCGGCAGCCAGCACATCGCGAACGATGGCCTGGTGCTCGGCCTCGAGCGACGCCGCCTGGGCACGAATCGTGGCGCCGTGGGCGTCGACATCGCCGAACTGGTAATTGATGGTCATTGGTCTTGTCCTCCTGAATCGAAGCTGTCGGGCCGGGGCTAGCTGCTGAGGATCTGCTGGGAGGCCTGCTCTTGCTGCTCGTAGTTGTTGGCGTCGCGGATCAGCCCGTCACGCACTCCGTGCAGCATGTTCACAATGTTGCGGAAGGCCTGGTTCATCTGGCCCATGGTGTCCAGCGAGGTGGCCTCGGCCAGACCGCTCCAGCCCGCGCCGGAGATGTTCTGCGAGGACGCCCACATCCGCCGGGCCTCGTCCTCAACCGTCTGAGCGTGCACCTCGAAACGGCCCGCCATCGCCCGCATCGCGTGCGGGTCGGTCATAAAGCGTGTTGCCATGTTGCCTGTCTCCTTGTCAACTGGGCTTATATAGTCAACTGGGCTCTTAGTCGGGAGTTATTTGTGCAGATTGACTCCTAGTAGTGCCGACCGCGGTGATACCGAAGTCACCAATCGGTCATGAAGAACGACAGTTACCCCTTTCTCTCAACCGGCCGCCGGAGAATGCGGTACGACCCTGCTGCTACGCGGCACCTCGAACCGAGGTTCGGCATTGGCTGCCTCCCACTCGTTCCACTCCGCCCACTCGTCCCACTCGTCGGTGCTGGATTCGGCGGGTTCCGGGTCCACCGCACCGGGCACGACGGCGACCTCGGCCGCTTCATCCTCTTTGGCCCAGTGATCATAGTCATCCGGTGGAACGGCCGTACCCCAGCTGAGCGGAACCGATAACCCGCCAAGCATCCCCGACTCACCGCGCTTCGCCGACACGGCATCGGGCGGCAAGGGCGGACCAAGAGGCAAAAGCACGCTGTCCCCTTCCAGTGCCGATTCCAATAAACCAACCCTCAATGGCAACCACAAACCATCGAGCACTTCGCATCGTATGACAATCCCGCGGCCAATATCCCCATTTCTCCGATTTCTCTGCATGCCAGCGCGACCAGCGGCACTTGACCCACGTCGGGCGGCCTGGCTGCGGCATTCGCCGCTCGCGACAGCCGAGCCTGACACACGATCCACGCAGCGGGAAAATGGCCTGCACCGCACCCGGTTGCAGCGCAGGTCTGGTTCAGAGTTGCATTCAAAAGGCATGGGATGGCTAACAGATGCCGCTGGGAATTCCGCGGACCGGCCCCGATTCCTGGACCGGCATCGTCTGCGGATAGGGCACCCGATAGGGCAGCCCTTCGTTGAGAAACCCCAGGACCACGTTGGGCACACAGTTGGCAACCTTCGGCAATTGCCGAGCCGGGTGGTCCAAGTTGGGTCGCGACGGGTCGGGCGGGGCGGCGAAATTGAATGCCGACGTCATATCTCCGGTCACGCTGGCCCGCCAGGGGGTCAGGTTAGGGACCGGAACCCCGAAGCGCTTGCCGATGAGCTGCAGCTGCGACGTGTGGTCGAACTGGTCGTGAACCATCAGCCCGCCTCGGCTGTAGGGAGAGATAACCAAACACGGCACCCGGTACCCCAGACCGATCGGCCCCCGGATACCGCCCGAGCCGTCGACCCTGTTGATGTCGACGCTGTTGGGAATCCATTCGCCGGGTGTGCCCGGCGGCGCCGTCGGTGGCGTGACGTGGTCGAAAAATCCGCCATGTTCGTCGTAAGCGATGATCAGCGCGGTCTTTTCCCAAACGGCAGGATTGCGAAGCAACGTCCTGATCAGGTTGACGATCGTGACGGCACCCACGGCGATCGGGAAGGACGGATGCTCGGAGTCGACGGTCAGCGGCACAACCCAGGAGACCTGCGGCAGCCTGTTGTTGATGACGTCGAGGACGAAGTCCCCGGGGTACGTCGGCGCAATCCCGTATCGCGCCAGATCTGACCGCGGATCTCCCGCCGCCTTGAAGCTCCCCACATAGCCGTTGCGGCTCAGCGACGTGTCATTGAGGCCGCCGAGCAGCTTGCTGTTGTAGACCTTCCAACTGATACCGGCGTCGCTGAGGTTCTGGGGCATGATGCGCCAACTGAACGTCAGTTTCGGTTGAATGGACGGCTCGACGATCTGTGGTCCGCCCTGGTCGCCGTCGGGGTTGACGGTGCCACTGATCCAGTAGAGCCGGTTGGGCATCGTCCCGCCGAGAAGCGAAGAGTGGTAATGGTCGCAGACGGTGAATGTGTCGGCCAGCAGGTAGTGGATCGGTATGTCGGGGCGCGCGTAGTAGCCCATCACCACGGGCGTATTGGCCGCCGAGCGGGTTCTGGCTTGCGCCGCAAGCCAGCCGTCATTGGCCCCGCCATTCCACGACAAATGTGCCGCGATCCACTGGTGGTCGGGGTCGTTGACGCATTCGCCAACCCCGTTGGGGCCTCTGGTCGTATCGATGCGATACGGCAAGGTAGTGCCGGCAGGGTCAACCGCTTGTGTCTGTGGATTCCAGCCCTTCTGGGCGAACAGCGGCGTCGGGGTGTCGAACCCGTCCACGCTGGAGAGCGAGCCGAAGTAATGGTCGAATGACCTGTTTTCTTGCAGGCACAACACGATGTGCTCGATGTCGGTCAGATGTCCCGAACACGGACCGGCCGCATAAGCCTTCTCGATCACCGGGGCGGCCCAGTCCGTGAGAAAAGCTGCCGCCCCGACCCCGGTGGCCTTCGCCAGGAATTCTCGACGCGACATTCCAGCAAATGCACCGCCGCCCACCGGCCCTCCTTTATCGATGTTTGAGTTGACCGTATAGGCGTGACGGAAGTCGGCTGCGAAACGCAAACCGGCGTGTCCTGGCGTATTCAATCGTTTCGACGGCAGTCCGCGGTGTCCGGTTTGACCTTGAATCAGCCCCATCGATATAACCGGGCCCGCCGGGAATGCCGTGCGGACCCGTTCCTGGCACCGGCATATTCGGCGCAGACGAGACTCGATAGGGAAAGGGCCTCGGTGCCGGAACCTGTTTCCACGTTGCGTGCATTCCGGCGTCGGAGGAGCCTCCCCGCCGTACCTTTTCAGCCAGCAGAAAGGGATCGGCGTCGGCGAACCGCAGCCCTGGCGGCCGGTGACTTGTGCAGCCCGATTCAGCAGAGGCCACTGGGAATTCCGCGGGTCGGTGACGTTTCCTGGGTCGGCATCATCTGTGGAAATGGCACCCGATACGGAATTGATGTCTTGGTCGTCGTTCCCAATACCGCGTTGGGAACGCACTGGGGCAGTTTGGGGACTGACCTCAGCAACGGGTGATCCAGATTGGGTTTCGACGGGTTGGGCGGGACCGCGAAATTGAATGTCGAAGTCATATCGCCGACCACGCCGTTTCTCCAGGCGCTGAGGTTGGGAACGGGCACTCCGAACCGCGCACTGATCAACTTCAACGTCGAGGTGTGGTCGAAGGTGTCGTGGACCATCAGCGGACCGCGACTGTAGGGCGAAATGACGATGCACGGGGTGCGAAAACCCAAACCGATGGGCCCGCGAATTCCGCCCGAACCCGGCACGGCGTTGATATCGGGGACAGTGACGTACTCCCCCGGGGTACCAGGCGGCGGCGTCGGCGGCGTCACGTGATCGAAGAAACCCCCGTTTTCGTCGTAGTTGACGATCACCGCGGTCTTTTCCCACACCGCCGGATTCGACAGCAAAATCCGCAGCACGTCGACGATTCCGACAGCACCGATAGAAACGGGTAACGCGGGATGTTCGGACAACAAGAATCCAGGCAGCACCCAGGAAACTTTGGGTAGCGCATTGTTCTTGACGTCAGCGGCGAAGTCCAACGGATACGTAGGGGCGATGCCGTAGCGGGCCAGATTGGATCGCGGATCTGCGGCCTGCTGGAAATCGTTGATCAGTCCGTTGTAGCCCACAACCGTATTGTTGAGCGGCCCCAGAAATTTGTTCTGGTAAACCTTCCAGCTGACGGCCGCGTCTTCGAGGTTCTGCGGCATGATCCGCCAGCTGAGTTTTTGCTGCGGTTGGATGTTGGGTTCGATCAGAATGGGACCACCGTTGGTGCCGTCCGGATCGATCCAAGCACTCATCCAATACAACCGATTGGGCGTGGTGCCGCCCAGCAGCGAGCAGTAGTAGCCGTCGCAGACTGTGAATGTGTCCGCAAGCAGGTAATGGATGGGGAGGTCCCGGCGAGTGTAATAACCCATCGTCACCGGGACGTTGCCCTGCAGCGGGCTGGACGCGGCCTGCGCCGGCAACCAGCCATCGTTGGCGCCCCCGTTCCATGAGTTATGCATGGCGATCCAGCCGTGATCGGGGTCGTTGACGCATTCGCCGTCAAGCAGCGGCCCCCGGGTGGTGTCGAATCGAAACGGAATGGTGGTGCCGGCCGGGTCGACCGCCTGCGTCGCCGGATTCCAGCCCTTCTGCGCGAACGCCGGTGACGGATCGTTGAAACCCCGAGTCCCCGATAACGTGCCAAAGTAGTGATCGAATGACCGGTTCTCCTGCATCAACAACACGATGTGCTCGATATCGGTCAAATGCCCCGAGCAGGGCCCGGCTCCATACGCCTTGTCGATAATCGGAGCGGCTAATGACGTGAGAGCGCCGGCGGTGGTGGCGGCAGCGGCTTTGGCGAAGAATTGTCGACGGGTCATTCCGTCGACCGGGTGCTCGCCCACCACACGCCCTCCCTGACGGCCGCGTCGCATATTCCCGATCACGGTATAGTTGCGTCGGCAATCAATCCTGATAAGCCCACCGGCGTGTCGGACCCGATACGCAAATCAGTGCTGATCATCATTTCCCGAGTGCAAATCCACCGCCGTCACCGAAGGCCCTAACGGCAGCTTCCCGGGCCGATCAGCAAAGCCCGCTGGGAATCCCGCGGGTGGGGCTGCTTTCCTGAGTGGGCATCATTTGGGGATAAGGCACTCGGTACGGAATTGCCGGCAGCGTGCCGTCCGTCGTCCCCAATACGACGTTGGGGATGCATTGCGGCAGTTTCGGCACGGCGGCCAAGAGCGGATGGCTCAAGTTGGGTCTGGTCGGGTTTGGCGGTGTTGCGAAGTTGAACGCGGAGGTCATGTCGCCGACGACGCCGTCGCGCCAGGCGGTCAAATTGGGAATGGGCACACCGAACCTGGCGCGAATCAATTTCAACTGCGAGGTGTGGTCGAAAATGTCATGGACCATCAACCCGCCGCGACTGAAGGGCGAAATGACCAGGCAGGGCACCCGAAAGCCCAGGCCGATCGGGCCCCGGATACCGCCGGACCCGCTCACTGCGTTGATGTCGGGCACCGTCACGTACTCACCTGGAGTACCCGGCGGCGCCGTCGGCGGCGTCACGTGGTCGAAGAAGCCGCCGTTTTCGTCATAGCTGATGATCAACGCGGTTTTCTCCCACACCGCCGGGTTGGAAAGCAGAATGCGCAGCGCATTGACCATGGCCACAGCGCCCAGCGCCACCGGCAATGCGGGATGCTCCGACTGGATGAACGGTGGAACCAGCCAGGAAACCTGCGGCAGCCGGTTGCCTTTGACGTCGGCCGCGAAGTCGAACGGGTAAGTCGGTGCAATGCCGAACCGAGCCAGGTTCGACCTCGGGTTGGCGGACTGCGAGAAAGCCTGTACTAGCCCGTTATTGCTGATCGGAGTGTTGATGAACCGCCCGGCGTCTTTGCTTTGGTACACCTTCCAGCTGATGCCGGCGTCCTCGAGGTTCTCCGGCATGATGCGCCAGCTGTACTGCTGCTCGGGCAGGAAGCCGGGCTCCACCAACTGCGGTCCCCCGTTGGTGCCGGCCGGATCGATGGTGGCGCTCATCCAATACAGCCGATTAGGCAGCGTGCCACCCAAAAGTGAGCAGTGATAGCCGTCGCAAATAGTGAAGGTATCAGCCAGCAGATGGTGGATCGGGATGTCCTGGCGGGTGTAATAACCCATGACCATCGGGACATAAGGCCCGGTGCGCGTCGCCGACTGCGCCGGAAGCCAGTTGTCGTTGCCGCCGTTATTCCAGGAGGTGTGCATGGCGATCCAGGCGTGGTCGGGATCATTGACGCACTCGCCGTCCAGAATGGGGCCACGGGTGGTATCGAGCCGGAATGGAATGGTGATTCCCGCAGGGTCGAGCGCCTGCGTCATCGGATTCCAACCCTTTTGCTGGTATGCCGGCGACGGGTCGCTGAAACCTCGGGTGCTCGAAAGTGTGCCGAAGTAATGATCGAATGACCGGTTCTCCTGCATCAACAATACGATGTGCTCGATATCGGTCAAATGCCCCGAGCAGGGGCCCGCACCATACGCCTTTTCGATCACCGGACCGGCAAAGTCCATCATCAACGCCGCAGCGCCGGCGCCGGTGAGCTTTGCAAAAAACTCCCGGCGTGACATTCCCCGGAAGGGGTTTTCCGTCACGTAATTCGCCTCCCTGCGCACAGTTCAGCCCACGGTATAGTTACCACGCCGATCGATCGCGGCAGGCCGACCGGCGTGTCGCAGGCCTACTTCACCTGCAGCAAACGAGCTGGAATCGGTTTCCGGGATCTGTCTCGGCCGGTCGCGGGGTACCGGTGGGTATGGAGTTCCGATCTGTTGGCCGCCGTTGTCGAAGCCACGAGAACCGCCAGGGTCTGATTAAGCCGCGGCTGGGAGCGGTGCCTACGCGGCGGCGACCCTCCCGCAGCGCACCGGCCGGGCACCCGGTTATCGAAGCGGACGGTACACCGTGCCGACGCAACCCATTGCGACCAACGTGCCAATACCCATCGGACTAAAGTGCTTCACGACAAAAATTTATCGAATCCCACATTCCTAATCGATCCCTCATAGTGCCATTTCTCGACTTAGCGCCGGCGCCGGCAGCCTGCCCGATTACCCCAGGTCAGCGCCCGTTCTCCAACTTTTTCACCGAATTGCATTCGGCACCGTCGGTCTTAATCCGACGCCAGGAATGATGTCGTGCCGCGAGTAACCCGGTCGTAATCGGAAAACCATTGTCTTGACCGGGTTTCGTGATCGTCGTCGTCGTTGTAGCGTCCGTTGCCATGTGGGGTACGGTGCTCGTGTTGGCGCTTGTCGCGACGGCCGACCCGGTGCGGATCGGGATCAGCGTTCTCCTGTCATCGCGACCCCGTGCCGTCGGCCAGCTCGTTGCATTTTGGCTTGGCGGCATTGTCACCAGCGTTGCTCTGGCTACAGGTGTGCTCTTCGGACTACGAGGATTCGCGCTCGATGTCATGCACCGGGTGGAAGTTGCCACCGCCAGTTCCACCGCCGGACACATTCAGATCGCGATGGGTGTCACGGCGCTGCTCATCGCCGCGCTGGCGATCACCCTCTCCCCAGGCCAGCGGATCCGGCTCGGGATGATAGGCGCCAATCCATCACAGTTGCAGGTCCGGACGTCCACGACGATCTCGAGGTTGTCGACGCGCGCCGACGTCGCGTTGCAGGCCCGCCCGCTGGGGGTGGCGTTCGTCCTCGGAGTCGGGCTGTTGGCGGATTTCCGGTTTCTGGTAGCGCTCACCGCGATTTTGGCCTCGGGAGCCGCGGCGGCCATCCAGGTCACAGCGGCGGGTGTGTACACCCTTGTGGCACTGTCATTCGTCGAGCTCCCACTCGCCAGCCAGCTGGCGGCGCCGGCTAAGACCGGGCAGATCATGTCGGTGGTGCAGCGCTGGGTCAAGGCTCGGCGACACCAGATCTTCGCTGTCGTCATTGCCCTGCTGGGAGCATTCCTGATGACCAGGGGGATGGGCCGCGTATAAGCGCCCGCTCTGATTGCGGCTACCGGCCCCGTCCCCCCACCTCATCACCCAACGTGTGCGGCACCCAGACCACGGATCGCTTCGGCTGACAGGGTGAGGGCGCGGGTAACACTGGTTGGTTGGCGTTACCCGCGCCCTGCAGAGCTGGCTGGTGAGGCCGGCTCGGTGTTGGTCAGGCCCAGCTGGCGCCGACGGCGGAGTCGGCTTGGGCGTCGTCGTTGGCTGGTTCGTAGATCGCCTGGAAGCTGGGGCCTAGCTGGGTGATGAACTCCCGGCAGGTCGCGCCCCAAAAGTCCCGGCGCTACCCGACACCGGTGCGCGGGATCACACTCGGGCGCGCCTGCACCACATGCGGATTGGCCCCCCCACGGCCCATCATTCCGCCGGGCATCCCCGCTCCGGCACCACCGGCACCCATCGGCATCGGCATCATCGGCATTCCCGCGCCACTGCCGCCAGCGGCAGCCGCCAATTCCGCCGCATTGGGCATACCACCCAACCCCGCCATGGCTGCGGACGACAACCCCTTGGGCATCGACCCCTCCCAGGTCGGCGGCACCGACATCGCCCCCACCAACCGCGCCTTACCTAAGTCCGCGCCAATACCCGCACCCAGGCCGGCGCCACCGCCGAGGCCCTTCATCGGATTGACATCACCGACAAACTTCGGCGCATCAGCCAGACCCTCCAACGCCGTCGCCCCGGCCAACCCCGCCGTACCCGCATTGGCCGTGCTGCCCAACTGCATCAGCGGCCCAAGCATCATGCTGGCGGGCTGCGCCGCGAACTGCGCCACCTGCATCACCGACGACAACGGCAGCGACGAGGCCAACGACTGCAACCCGGTCACCACCCCCGGAACCCCCGCCAGCGCACCCTGCAACGCCGGCGACACCGCCGCCGTAGCCGTCGTCGCCAACCCGGCCACCTGCGCACCCACCTGCGAGGCCAACCCCGCCAAATCCAACGGCGGCACACTAAACGGCATCAACTCCGCAGCCGCCGCCCCCGCCCCCCCGGCAAAGCCGCTGTCTAGTTTAAACAAAAAAGCGCCCCCGACCCCGAGATGAATATCGGTTGGCGGCATTTGGGTTGAAAAAAAAATAGGGGGGGGGGGGGGGGGGG
>NZ_MVIF01000060.1 GCF_002086675.1 Mycobacterium persicum | reverse complement strand
CCGCCCAACCCCCCAATGCGAGGCCGAATACCACCCAGATTCCGACCAACCGCCTAACACTGACCGGATCGAACCCGGTCAGGGTTAGCCTCATCGCGCCCTCCGTAACCGGGACGCGATGGCCGCCACCAGGACGCCGGCGACGACTGCGCCGACGAACCCGATGGCGATGTTGCGCGCCCGGTGATCCGGGGGCGTGGGCGGCGGTGCCGGGGTGATTACCCTGCTCTGGGATCCTGGGGCCAGCCGTTCGCCGGCAGGAATGTTGAACGTCAACGCGGCGACCGGATCGACCAGCCCATATCCCACTCGGTTGTCGACTCCCGCTGGCGGGTTGTGTGCCGACTGCACGATCCGGTTGATCACTTGGTGCGCGCTCAGATCGGGAAACTTGGCCCGTACCAGCGCCGCCACGCCGCTCACGTAGGCCGCCGAGAAGCTGGTGCCCCAAAATGGCATGTTCTTCTCACCCGGGCGCGACGGTGGATAAGCGTTGACCGGTCCACCGCCTTGGGGCGATAGACCCATGATGTGGGTTCCCGGCGCCGCCACGCCAACCCATGGGCCAGACATGCTCTTGTCGAGGGGGTCGCCACTGGCATCGACGTCGCCGACCGACAACACGTAGTCGGAGAACCACGACGGCGAGGAGACGACCTTGACCTGGTGCCAGTCCCGCGGATCCGACGGGTCCAGTGGGTCATACATCGGGTTGTTGTCGCAGCCGGCTTCCCCGTCGTTGCCGGCTGCGGCGACGATCACCGCATCCTTGACGGTGGCCGCGTACCACAGGGCGGCGCCCAGCGCCCGCTGATCGGCGGGGGCGACCGCCGGTAGGCATGCGGTGACCGAAATGTTGATCACTTTGGCGCCCATGTTGGCCGCGTGCACCACCGCGCGCGCCACCGTATTGAGCGTGCCGGCTTTCACTCGTTCGTCGGAGTTGGGATCCGCCGGTGGCGGGTTGACCGGCTCGAAAGCTCGCGAGGACTGGCGGATCGAGATGATGGTGGCGTGAGGGGCAACCCCCACCACCCCGTCCGGAGCGCCCGGCGGTAGCGGCGGCACCGCCGGTTCGTCCTCGGTCTGCGGATCCGGCGGCCCATTGGAGGGTGCCATTGCGCCCGCTTCATCAGGCGGTGGCGGTGGTGGCGGCGGCACCGTTTGGGTGATCGTCACCGGTGTCGGCGGCGGCGGCGGAAGCATGGGCGGAGGCACCTCCACCGGCGGCGCCGGTGCGGCGATGACCGGCGGCGGCCCCGCCGGCGGAGGAAACGCCGGGGTAGCAGGCATGGGCCGCGGCATGGGTGAAATACCTTGCGGCGCAGCGGCGATGATCGAGCTCACCACCGTGCCATGCGCGTCACAGTCGGACAAACCGTCCTCGCCCATGATGTAGTCCCCACCGGGTACCACCGGCAATCGGGGGTTGGGGGTGACGCCGGTGTCGATGACGGCGACGGCCACTCCGTTACCGGTGCTGTATTGCCACGCCTTAGTGATGTTAAGCAGGTTGAAGCCCGGTGCCAGCTGCGCCACGTCGGGGTTCTTCACGGTGATCGGGGCTGAACAGCTATTGGAGCGACGCATCGGTTGGTCCGGCCGGGGCGGCCCGTCTGGAGGTACCAGCGCCGGATCTACCGATGGTGGTGGGATGGCTTGCGCGGCAGGAAGGTCGGTCCAGATGGCCACCAGCGCAATAGCGACGCTCGCCGCCGCGCCACGCAAGCACCGTCGGCTCAGTGACGAATCCATGCGAACAGCCCCCCCAGAGCCGCGGCCGCCGGCAAGAACACGATCATCGCCAGCACTTCCAGCCATTCCACGGTCAGCCGGATGAGCGGCCGGAACCTTAGCGCCGGCACCAAAAGCGCTGCGGCCAAACCCAATGCGGCAAACACCACCACCGCCAGGACAGGCCAGAAAAGTCCGGCCTGGACATCTCGTGGTGCTGCGACAGCGTACTTGACGACGCCCACGCATACCGCAGCCGACGCTCCCAATACCAAGGCAACCGCTTGGTATTTGGCGGCGAATCCGCGGCCCTGGGTGATAAAGATCCCTGCTGCCAGACCGGCCACCAGGAGCGCCAACCAATCCCACGGGCCCCCCGGCGTCAACACCCCCCACACCGCGACGGGAAGCACCATCGACACCCCAGTGCACACACCGACCTGCACCGCATTGACCAGCCGCGCCGAAGCGGCGATCGCTGCGCCGCGCGCGGAGATGTCGGTGAGTTCGTTGTCCTCGTCTTCGGTGTCGGCCTCGCTGACCGGAGACACGGTATCGACGGGCATCCCCTCACGGCGCGCGAAAAGGTCGCGGCCCGTGATCGATCCGAAGTGTGGGGGCCGTACCCGCGCTACCCACAGCGCGATGGTGGGGGTCATCCTGACCAGGACCAGCAGGCCGACCAGCACCCAAATCGCCAGCACCTGCACCGAAGCCGGCCGAAACATCCGGATCACCGCCACCACGGCCAGGATCCCGGACACCGTCACCACGGCGGTGACAACTGCTGTCTGCCAACACTTTTGGGTCACCACACCGATCGCTACCGCGCCGAGAAGTACCACGACGACTCCGATCAGCCCGTGCGGCGCGCCGAGCGAACCAGGCGGCGCACACGCACTGGCGACGGCCAGCAACACCACCGCCAGCCAGCCGAAGCCACTGAACAGGTCGCGCCGCTCCCGCCAGCCCCACCACACCACCGCCGCGCCCACCACCAGCAAGACCCCGATCCCACCAGCCACTGCAGCCGGAACCAGGCTGTCGGTGAAAGTTCGGGTCCGCAACGCCAGCGCTACCACAACGCCAACTGCCATGGCGATGATGGCTATCGCCGTGTGGGCAGCTGTCAGGGGAGTTACCGGGGCAAACATCCGATCTCCGCCGTCGCGACCCAGCCACTTACCCATAGCCGCCAATCCCGTCGAGAGCGACTCGTATTGCGGCTCGAACGACTCGCCGGCCACCCGCGGCACCAGGACCAGCGTGTCACCGTCTTGAACCCCGAGCTCGTCGAGGCTCTTGTTGATGTCCAGTCGGACACCGTTGATCTTGTGCAGCTCGTAACTGCCCGCCGGGAGCGCAACACCGTCGAAACCCTTACGCTTCAGATCGGCGTCGAACAGCTCGACCATTCCCTCGAAGAATCCCTCCACCGGAATTCCGGCGGGAAACACCTGGGAGCTCAGATGCGTGTCATAGCAAATGTTGACCGCGCACCGGGCCGGGAATGCAACCTTATGCGGAGACGTCACGGCGCGGCCCGCTCGGCGTCGGGAACATATTTGTCGGCCAGGCCCGCGGTAATTTCAAAAAGCCGTAACCGCGACTTTTTCTTCAGCTCGTGGACCGTGTCAATAATCCCGCCTTTGGCCAGGTGCGGGTCAAACGGCATCGCTTCCACTGTTGCGCCGACCTTGGTAAACCGCTCAGTCAGGTACGCCAGCGCGTCTTTGTCGGTGATGTTGTCCGTGTGATTAATGACTACCGTGCTTCGCGAGACGAGCTCGTGATAGCCCTGGGACCTGAGATAGTCCACTGCCCTCAGCACGGGCCGGGACCGGTCCGCGGTGATGCCGGAGACGAACACCAGGGTGTCGGTATTCTGCAGCACCGGCTTCATGACATCGTGCTCGAGGTCGGGGGCGGTGTCGACGATGATGACGGTGTGGGTTCGCCGTAGCCGCGACAACACACCGGAGAACATTGCCGGAACCAGCGGTCGGGGTTGGTCTGAGGTGCGGTTTCCGGCCAGTACGTCCAATCCCACGGTGTTTTGCCCGAGGTGTTCGCGGATGTCCGCATAGCCCTGGACGTCCGTGTCGTTGATGATGGCGGCGTAATCTCCCGGCGGCGACTCGTCGATGCGGTCCGCCAGCGTGCCGAAGCCGGGAACCGCGTCGATCGCAATCACGTTTTCCGGCCGGCATTCGCGGAATACACCGCCGATGCAGGCGGCCATCGTGGTTACCCCTACCCCTCCTTTGCCGGAAACCACCGTGATCACGTATTGCCGACGAATATGCCTGCGGATGCGCGCCTGTAAATCGCGGTAATGTCGTTCCCGAGGCGATTCCCCCGGGTTGATTTTGTGAAACGACGCGGCATAAAGGAATTTCCGCCACCCCGACCCTGGAGGAATTTTCCGGGGGGCCGCCAGATCGGTAATGCGCATGGTGTCGGATACCGAATCCCGAAAGTGGCGCCGAACTGATGGATCCCCCCGTCCGAGCGCTCCTTCGTCTGACATATTCGGGTCATTCCAAGGGCTTGTCACGACGGCGATGCTAACACGATTCGTGATTCCACGTTTACCTCGCGCAGTTGCCGCGTACCTGCGGCAACGCGCCATTCCGCGTCACTGTTATTCACACCACACGCCGGTAGGAGTACCACTCGTCACCGGCGGGCAAGCGGCGGATGAGGCGCTGCACCGCACCACTAATGTCGCCTCGCGAGCCGGGCGAGAGCACTTGGTAGCGTCTCTGCCCCGACATCACGCTTTCCACGCAGATGCGTCCGGCCGGGGTGTCGATAATGGTTACCGCGGTATCGCCGATGAGAAGGCGCGCCGTCTTCTCCGGTCCGATACCAGCCTGTAGCCCCACAATTGCCGCATGTGCAGACCGCGCCGGATCGGCTGCCATGGTGAGCATCTGTAACTGGTCGACGTCCAGGCGCTGGCTGACCAAGAACGAACGTAGGCTGCCGGGGTCGCGCACCGATTCCAGCAACGCGTCGGCATCCACCGTGACCGGCCGCAACGGTGCCGCTTCAGCGACGCCGCACAACTGCTCGATCTGACCCACGACAAGTTCACCGGCCACCGTCTCGTTACTGGCCATGCCGGCGGGGTAGAGCCGCACCATTTTGCCGTGGCGTTCTAGAACGACCCACCAGGTAGCGAACCGGCAGATGGCTGCCCGCGTCGGCTCGCCGCCGGGCACGTTGATAAGCAGGAGTAACCCCAGGTCGCGTCGCAGGAGCACGGTGAGCCATTCGCGGATCATCGGATCGGCGTTGCCTGATTCGTCGAGCGCTCCCGCGGCTTTGAGATCGGCAGCGACCGGATGCTGCAGTGCCCGTTCGGCGGTGTCGAGCCGCGGCAGCAAAGGCCGCAGACCGAGTTCCGGGCAGATCTGTTCCACCCCGGTTACCGCTTGTAGCACCCACAGCCCGTCGACCGTCGTCGTCAGCATGGCGCCTTCACCTCAATGTAAAAACAGAAGGTGGGGCACACGCGCAGCATTGCGCGTATGCCCCACCCCACTTGGGACCCACGTCGCCACGGATACATTCGGTACCGCTGGCGCACGTGGCGGAACTAACAGCTGACTAGTGGAACAACCCCGAGATCGCCTGGTCGGTTCCGAGCGCATTGTCCAGCACATGGCTGGTCGTGGTTCCGTGCTGGCCCACCGTCTCGATGAGACCCTGAAGCCCCGAAAGCATCTGGGCTTGCGCATCGAAAAACCCTTGCGCACCGTGGCCCGCGAAGAATTCCTGCAGGGCATTCGTCTTGTTGGCGGTGTCTTCGTGAATCTCGTGCAGCTGCCCGGCACGCGAGCCCACATCCGTGGCGAAATCGGATACGGCTCCCGGGTTATAAGTGATTTGGTCTCCCATGATGAATTTCCTTCCGAAGCGGTATATGGACTAGAGATAGCGGTAGGTCAGGACCCGTGGCCGCCGCCGAAGAGGGCTTGGAACGCGTGCTGTGAGTCCGCTTCGTGCGATTCCATCAGGGCCGCAGCCTGGGTCAGGCCTTCGGCCAGCCGGGTGCCTCCCGTCAGGACCTTGTTCAGCTCGTTGGCGACCTCGGTGGCGGTCGCGTGGGAAGCAACCACGCCAGCACCAGACCAGGTCGCCGGGTTCATGACGTTCTCCTGGTTGGCCAGGTAGCCTTGAGCTATGGCCATCGCGTGCTCCATGTTCGCTTGAATGTCGTGTGCCGTACTGCGCAGCATCTGCGGTGTTACTTGAATTGTGCCGTCTGCCATGGGGACATTTCTCCTTACTAATGTGAGCCGTTTCGCCCTTGTCTATCGGGCATGAAGCGAAGTTTATGGCTGCTATTTAGAGCTGTCGATTCACCCTCTGCGCCAGTTCGGGTCATAGCGGTCGTCGACCACCCGCACGGTGGCCGGCTGCTCGGACTTACCGTGCGATCCGCGGTGGCCTCCGCCAGCATGACCCACCGGCATGCCGCCCATCGGCGCGCCGCCCATCGTTGTTGTCGTCGGCGAACGCACGGCTTCAGCGCCCAGCGCCCCGCTTGGCCGCAGTCCCACCGGTCGACCGCTGCTTCCGGCCTCAAACGCACTGACCGGACGGGTGAAGCTGGTAGCGGACATGCCAGCGCCGCCCAGAGAGGCGCTGCCTCCCCCGGCGCCAACCGACGCCTCGGTCGCCGCTGCACCTGCTGCGGCCGAAGCCGCCGACGCCCCGGGCGCCGCGCCGCCCATGCCGAGAGCGCCGGGATTGGCGAACATGCCCATCATCGACTGCAAGGGCTGCAGGGCGCTCATCGGCGCCTGCATCAGCCCGGACGGAGCCTGCAAAGCTTGAGGAACCGCTTGCATCATCGACTGGACCGGTTGCATGAAAGTGCCGATTTGGTTGCCAAGGTTCTCGCCGGCCGACGTCGACTGGCCCGCGCCGGTTGTCCCCGCCTGCACCCCTTGATAGGCAGACCGCATGCCGTCCCCAGCCGCGGCTTCCGCAGCGGCCTGCCCGACAGCCGAAGCCGCCTGGGCCGGCGCCGCCGGGGATGCACCCATGGTCGCGATCGGTGGCGGAATGGCCAGGCTTTCCGCCAGCCCCGCCAGGATCCCGCCGTAGGTTGCGCCCACCGCCGAGTTGTTGGGCCACATCACCCCGAAATACTCGACATCAAGCGAGATGATTCGCGGTGTCAGTGCCCCCCAGACAAGCGGATTGATGTGGTTGTCGACCGTCCACTCGTCACGGTTCTCCATGCACTCCGGAGCCGGGCGCATGGCACTATTGGCCATCTCGAACGCCGCTATCGCCGCCGACACCACCGCCGGTTTGACGTCGACCCAGCCGGCTAAGCCGTGCAGGGAGGCATTGAGCATGGTCACGTTGAGCGCCGAGGCCGCCGAGCCGAGGCCAAGCCAGCTCGCCGCGGTAGCCGCGGTGTTGATCGCTGACGCAATACCCGAGGCGTGGTGGCTGGCACCTACAGTGGTCCACGCCGTTTGGTTGGCCACATGCGTGGAAACTCCGGTTCCCGCCTTGAGCAGCAGGTCGTTGGCCTCAGGTGTACGCGCAGCCCATCCTGGATCGGGCATGCGGACTTAACCCAATGCCGATGCCGCTGCGCGTGCCACCTCGGTGGCGTCAGACACCCCCGCCGCCAAGCCTTGGGCTCCTGCGAACAATCCGCGCTGAGCGGCGTGCTCGGCGACCACACCCAGGTAGCTGGCTCCGCAGGCGTTCAGTGCCGCCGAGAACATCGCGGAGTCCGGGTCGTCGCCCATCGGGGTCGTCCCGAGCAGCGCCGGTGCTGCCGCGGAGGCCGCCGCCTCGGTTTCCGCGCTGATCGCCGACTCGGCGGCTGCCGATGCCAGAACTGCCTCTGGTTGCACAGACCAAACCATGTTCACCCTCCGAATGTGGTCTCGCGATGAGACGTGTTGGTTGGCAGTCTAGTGCGAGTCGGCGGATGATGTATTCACAAGTTGACTGTGGGCATGATCTGCGGTTTTCAAGCTCGGCGGGCAAGCGCGGCATACGTGCCGCCGCGGCAACTGTGGGCCGGTCTGAGCCCCACGTTGACGATCCATGGTGGCCGTTGTGGTGGTCGGCCGGCTCCGGCTCACAAGATGCCGGCCGAGTGAGCCCAATTCGCGATCGATGGTCCGACGAAGTACCCGCGATAGAACATGGCAGCCCTACCCATACCCACCGCACAGCCATCGGAGGCGCCACCAGGACGACAGGCATTACGGCGGTCACCACGGCGCAGATAAGTGCAATGAACGGAAGCGTCGGCGATCGAAGCGAGGACACCGATCGATGCGGCGTACGCAGCCAGATGTAGCCCGCGCCGATCTCGAGACTGCGGATTAGCTTCTGGGCGCACGAGCTATCTCGCCGTTCTGCCGAAACGACTACTTCTTGTCTCGAGGTAGTCTGCAGCCGGTATAGCCGGAGACTACGAGGTTGCCCCGATAGCCGACCTTGATGAATGTCCCGGTCGGACCGGAAAACCACACATCATGGTCGCCGGGCTGGTCCCTTATGACCTGGACGTTGGTGGCGCCGATCTTGGCAGCGGCTGCCTTGGCCGCCTCCACAATCTTGGTCCAGGCGAGGTCGGAGACCGACACCCGGACGGCAACTGCATCAGGCAGAAAATATCGCTTGCCGTCAGTTTGTTCGTAAGGTTGCTGGCAAGTACCGGTAGAGCCTTCGTCAAGCGTTTCCCAGGTGATCGACGGAATAATCTTGCTTGCAGCCGTGGTGATCTCATTCATGACGTCCTGCACCTGAACTTTGGTTTCCTCGAACGAGGGCAAGGCCTTGAGTTCAGCGAGAGCCTGAGCTGCCGCGCTCGGCGGGGTGGGTGTATCTGGATTTTCCACGTGACATCCTGTTGCTGCTAGCGCGATTGCCGTCATCACGGCGCATAGAAGGCCATTGCGTCCGCGGTCGAGGTATGTGTTCATCTGGCCGCATTCACCGGATAGCCTTGTCGCCCAGGCCCGCAACTATCGCAGCGATGTTGTACCCGGTAGTGCGGGGCAGGTTGTTGTTGCCCTGGCGCGGATAATCGCTATGCCCGTGCGCTCCCTCCAAACTCAGAGTCCCGCCGTGCCCATCGGACACGGTGGCCGGCCCAGTGGCCAGCTGAGTGAAGTTCGGATTAGTGGCTGGGTTGAGTCCAAAGTCTCCCGTGCCGGTGGCGTCGGCGCCGAACCCGAGAAGCTGAGCCAGCCCGGATGGCAGGTTGTGCACGATGGCTTTGCTGTCGTAGGTCCACTGGATCGGATCGTCAGGGGTTTCCATGGCGTAGACATGTCCGGTATTCAGATGTAGTTGCCGCGGCGTGGACGCTTCGATTCCTGGCGAGCCGTAGAAGAGGGCGTCGCTGACACCGTGATTGCCGGGTTCTTGTAGGGCCAGCCCTGTAGTCAGCGAGCCGTAGGAGTGCCCGATCGCCGTCAGATGAGCGGGGGCGCCCTGGTGGGCAACACCCAACCCGTCATAAAAGCGGGCCAAATCGTGAGCGCCGGCCTTTGCGACGTCATCGTGGCTGACACCCCAGATTCCCGCAATAGAAGCACCGACATCATCCCAGCCGGGAACCTGCGGTGCATCGTAGCCAATCCACGCAATCGCTGACACCGAATCATGCTCGTGTCCCGGGGTGAACCTCAATTGCCGCAGAGCCTCAGTCCTGAGGTTCGTCGCTTCCTCAGTCATGCCGCCGATACTGCCGCGCACGGTGGTGTTCAGCCCTGGCGCGGTCACCGATACGTGCGTGGCCGTGTCAGGGTCGCCGACCGCGATGCCCGCCCGGGCCTGACGGCCCTTCTTGGTGTCAAGAAGCAGCAGTTTCCTATCTGAACTGTCCTTGACGGCTCGATCGACCGCCTGTAGATCCGGCAGGTACCTGGCTTCGTTCCGCGCAGTGTCATATTGGCGTTGCCAGGCCTCGTAGGCGAGGCGATCGTCGAAAATCGCACCCGGCGTATTGGGGTGAGGGATGTTCTTCCCCGCCGCCCAGTCGGGGTGCTGGGCCCGCAATGCGTCGGCCTGGGCAACGGCGGATTGGGAGCGCCTCAGTTCGTCGGCAAGCGCTAGCCGGTTGTAGTGGTCCCGATCGACTGCTGGCATCCCATCATGGTTGCCGATGTTGTGGTCTTGGCTGTAGAGCCAGTCTCTTTGTTCCGGAGTCAGCCGCCCCCACAGGTCGGCAAACTGCCTGGGGTCTTCCGGCAACGGCTGCGACAGCGCGGAACGATCTGGGGCGGTTCAGGTTGGGCCGGCACCTGCGGGGCGTCCAGCGCTTGGATGGCCGCCGGGTCGTACCCCTCCGTCCGGAGGTTGGCCAGTGATCGCTGCAGAGTGTCTGAGTAGCCGTTGCGCAGTGACTCGAGCTGGCCCAGAGCGGCCCTGGTGTCTTCAATTGCTTGCCCTTCAAGAGCAGAGATCAGTGCGTCGAGTGCGGATAAGTCAGCGGGTGTCAGATGGATGTTTTTCTCAAGCTCCAGGGCTTCCCCGATTTGGTCGTCAAGTTGCTGCAGCTGAGCCTCCAACGTAGAGATCTATCCGACAGCAGATCGCTGTGCCTCAGCCAAAGCGGCCGCGATGTTCTCCAAATCCGCCCCGATTTTGGGCAGTTGCAGCGATTGAGCACCCAGCGACTGCGCTAGCCGCTGCACGCCGGCGGAGCCGTTGATTGGGTAATCGCCGTTTTCCCGGTTCCACGCCGCTTCGAAGCGGCGACGTGCGTCGGCGAATGCGGCGTCCGCCTCGGCAGTGCAACGGCCCGCGTCGTGAAATGCTTGCCCCAGAACGGAAATCTGCGCCGGACGGCCAACTTGGAGACTGTTGTTCATGACCCAGGGGTCGCCGCCGGCCTCGGCGATCAGCAGCGGAATGCTTATGTACCGGAGCTGCATCGCGCCGTCTGCGACTCTGAAACGCTGCCTTCCATCCTGGTGACTCTTACCGTGCGGCCAGCGTCGACGGGGTCCCGACCAACACTCCTTCGACGGCGTCATCGGTGTTGACCAGCAAACCGCGTCCGGGCGGTAACGCTTGCGCTCGAACCATTCGGTTGATTCTGTTCTGCGGATCGTTATCCATATACAGCTGCGCCACTTTCGCTGACGTTTGGAATCTCATCCACGGGTCCATCGGCATGGTCGCCCAGTTCGCGCTATTACGCGTGGTGAACACGTGCAACCCGATCTGGCGGGCGCGCTCCATCAGCTTCCACAGCGCCGCACCCACCGGCGGCTTCTGCGGATAAGTCTGTTCCTTGCGCAAGTCCTGGAGGTCGTCGATGAGCACGAAATGCCGACACCCCTCCCACGGCTTGAGCGCGCGCAACTCTTCCTGGCTCAGCCCCTTCGGAGGCAATCGGGGCAGTAAGACCTGTTGGGCCAGTTCGGTGATGACCTCGTCGATCTCGTCTTGGTCATAGGCGTACGCCCGCACATAGCCGGGGCCATGCAGGTCGCGAAGACCATGCGGGGCGGTCTTGGGGTCGATCAGGGTCAGCTGGGCTTCCTCCGGGCTGAACCTACTCATCACCGCCTCGCCGATGGCTACCAGCGCGGTGGTCTTGCCGCAGCCCTGGCGGCCCAAGATCATCAACCCTGGGCTCTCCCGCAACCTGAGCGGCACCGGGCCCAGCTGGTGCCGTTCGCCGATCGCAAATGCAATCGACAGGTCGTCGCCGCTGGGATGTGCGGCCTCGTACTCGAGGATCGCCTTGAGCTCGACCCGCTGCGGCAGCCGCTGCAGGCTTGCGTGTTTAGTCACACCAGCGACGTCAGCGATTCGTTCCCCGACTTCGGTAATACCGACCAATTCGCCGGTTGCAGGATCGGCAAGCGCCGGAACACCAACGCGCAGCTCGTGCAAACTCTCCGTCAAACCGAAACCGGGGCGGTTCAATGTTCGTCGCGCCGCCTCGCGCGACTCGATCGACGAATGCCCCATCTGGCTTTCGCTGGGGTCGGCCAGCCGCAACTGGATTCGCGCGGTCACGTTCTGCAGCAGACTTTGCCGCTGGCCGTGAATCCAGCCGCCCGCGCTAACCATGAGGTGAACACCGTATTCGGGACCGCGGCTGCTCAGCGAGATGATGCGGTCACCGATGGTGTTGTCCCGGGAGTACAAATCGTCGTAATCGTCAAGCACCACAAAGACATCGCCGAATTGGTCGTTGGGGTCGGTGCCGCCGATCCCGTCACTGCCCGGGCCGAAGCGGCGCTCGCGGAATCCGTCGAGATCAATTCTGGCCCGCCGAAACGCCTCTTCGCGCGAATCGATCAATGCGTCCATGGTGCTCAGGATGCGCTCGATGCCTTCGGCATCCTTGGGCGACACGATGTCGGTGACATGCGGTAGCGAAGCCACCTGAGCCATGGTGGCCCCGCCGATGCAGAAGAACGTCACCCGCGACGGGTTGTACATCGTTGCGGCCGAGGCCATTAGCGTCATCAAGGTGGTCGTCTTGCCGCGCTGCTTGGCGCCGACCACGATGATGTTGCTGCGCAGCGCGTCGATCGCATACACGACCTGTTTGGACTCTTCGGGGATGTCCATGACGCCGACCGGAAACATCAGCCCCGGGTTGTCCCCGTAGTCGACATGCCATGGCTTGCCGCGATATCCAGCCACCAGGACATCAACCGGTTCGGCGTCTTCCAGTGGCTCCAACCACGGCCGTCGCGGCGATCGGTGCGGTACGGCACGCAGCGATTCGCGCAACACGTCGACAATCTTCTTCTTCTTGAATCCGTCGTCGTGGTAGAGGAATTCGTCGGGTTCCGCATCGGCGGCGGCCGCGGCCTCCAACGCCTCGGCGTCGGATGGGTCCAGCGGCTGGTATTGCCAGTTGTACAGTCGCGGCTTGGTCAACGTCATGTCGATGGTTTTGGCCACTTCCTTCTTCTTCGGCACGACGAACGGCGCGGACAGGTAGAAGCAGCGGAACGGCTCGAGGTCGCGCGGCCCCACCTTTAGCAGCGCAAAACCGTTCTCCTTGGACGGCAGGTGGTAAGCCGCATCCGAACCGATCACTTCCCGACTGTCATCACCGGATTCGGCTCGCAGCGCGATCCGGAATGCGATGTTGGACTTTACTTTCTGCAGCGACGACAGATCCAGCCGCTGCCCGCCCAACATGAAGAAGACGTTGGCGCCGCGGCCCTCCTGGCCGATATGGATGATCAGCTGGATCCACTTCTCATGGTTGGCGAACAACTCCAGATATTCGTCGACGATGACGAGCAGGACCGGCACCGGCGGCAGATCGCGACCGGCAAGGCGGATCTCTTCGTAGTCGTTGGCATCGCGCGCGCCCACCGACGTAAACAACTCATATCGCTGTTTGATCTCGCCGTCGATGACCCTGCGCATACGTTCCGCCAGATGGCGCTCGTCCTTACCGAGGTTGGACAGAGCGGCAACCACATGCGGAATACCCAGGATGTCTTGGGCCGCAGATTCGAACTTCATGTCGACGAAGATGACGTTGAACGTCTCCGGCGAGTGTGTCAGCGCGATCCCGTAGACCAAAGACAAGAAGAACTCGGACTTGCCCGACCCGCTAGTCCCGATGACCACTGAATGAAACCCGAAGCCACCGAAGTCTTTTGCGCGGATGATAACGTTCTGCAGTTCGCCGTTCGGTTTGGCGCCGACCGGGATCTCCGACCATCGTTCGTCACCGCGGCCGCGGCGCTCCGCCCACAGCCGGTCGACATCCAATCCGCGCGGATCGCTGATTCCGAGTGCCCGCAGTAGCTCGGCGGCGCCGCTGGTCGAATCGGCGATCTCGCTGCGGCTTGTCGGCGACCACCGCGCCATCGCACGCGCATATCGGTACGCGCGATGGATGGACAGCTGGTCGGCATGGGCAAAGAACTTGCCGCGCGCCCGCAGTAGCGGCGTCGGGCGGGCGTCGTCGTCCTCGACTTCGGAGCCATCGGAGCCATTTGTACCGGGTCTGAGGGACACGGAAACGGTTGTCGCGCCATCTCGTTCAGTCATATCGAAAACCTGGTCGTCGCCGAATCCAACGCCGGTTCCCACCCGCGACGCGATACGCAGCACCGTAATGCCGGCCTTGCCGACCTGCCCGACGACACTCTCCCACGCGTCGGGGCTGCCGGTGTTGTCGTCAACAATCACCAAGTGCGGTCCCAAATCCACCGCGTCGGCGCCTTGGCCGGTTTCCAGCGCAGAGCCCATTGCCGTTGGGCTGGCTGCCGTCGGCGGCGCCCACGCGCCGCGCTTTCCCTTCATGTGCAGCTCGGCGCCCAGCGTCGCCTCCAGCTCTTCGGGGGTGGCGAAGATCAACCGCCGCCATCCACACGCGTCGAACAACTCGTCATGCAGGTTGTGAGGCAGCCACACCATCCATGACCACACCTCGGGGTTACGCGTCACCACCATCAGCTTGACGTCGCGCGGGTTGTGAAACACCGCCAGCGAGCACAGCATCGAGCGCATCAGGGACCGCACCCGATCCAAGTCTTCACTGACGAAACTGAAGCCCGGGGCCGATCGTAGATTCACCACCTTGGCGATATCGCGAATCTTGCGCTGTTCCAAGATGAAATCGCGCAACGCCTGCCCGGTAACGGGTTCGAGTTCCTCCTCGGAGGAGATGTCGGGCCAGGTCACCGACAACACCGAATCGGGTGCATGCTGCACACCGGTGCCCAACCGGACCTCCAGGAAGTCGACGTCGCCGCGACCGCGTTCCCACATCCGGGGCCCGCCGATGATGGCACCCAAACCGCGCGGATCGGAGTGCACCGCATGCTGCCACGAGCGTTGCGCGCAGACGGCGTCCTGAATCTCGTCACGGATCACGTCGAGGTCGCGAAGATAGCGGCGGCGACCCTTTTCCATTTCGCCCCAGGTGATCTTGCGGGCCCGGCCGAAGCGACCGGAAAAGGCCAGCATGCTGAACGCGCCGATGCCCATCAGCGGAAAGAAGCCGGTGGACAGACTGCGCACGCCCGACACGTACAGCATGACGATGGTGCCGATCAGCGCCACGATCAGCGCCGGCACGCCGATCATCACCCAGATGTTGCGCGGTTCGCGTTCCGGTAGTGCTATCGGCGCATTGGGCGCCACCCGAACCGGTTTCGGCGGGTCGATCTTGGCACGGTTGATGGGAAATGCTTTCTTCGACATCCTGCTAGCCGCCCGCTTTCGCTGTCGTCATCACGGCCACCTGGCCCAGTGTCGGCACCGTGTCGCGAGCCAAAAGCGCAGCCTCGCGTGACAATGCCGGTCCCGCTGCGAATGTCCGCAGCAGTGGCCACGGCGCCTGCACGGCGTGAGACGGGTCCAGCCCCAAAGCGCGCAGCGTCGATTCGTCGTTGGCGATTCCGAATCGCACGCCGTTAGCCGATACCCAGAACAGCGATTCACGCGATTCGGCGGTGACCACAGCGCTGGTCGAGGTTACGAAGTTCGCAGCACCCGGCAACACCAGAACCTGGTTGGCAACCACCGACGCCGGGTTGCGGTCGTCACGCACCAATCGCACGATCCGGTTATCCATCGACGAGGGAACCGGCAAGCCCCGGCCGTTGTAGACGGCGATGCGGGCCTGCGGATCCGTCGACGCCTTCTCCCAAGAAACACAGGTGGTCGGATTCGCAGCGGTGTCAACGAAATTCAGTCGCCCCGTCGGGTAGTACTCCACCGGCAACGAGGTCACCTGAGGTGTGTTGACGAGCACGTCTGGGGTCACCAGTCGAGGCGCCGTCGATCCATAGGAGTTGGCACTGCGCAGCAGATCGGCCACAAAACTGTTGATCTTTTGCACGCCGTCCGGCAGCAGTACGTAGAACTGGCTTCCGCCGCCGGCGGTTTGGGCTTGCAGCACCGCGCCGACCTGGGATCCCTGCACCCACTTCGACGGGGATCCTGCCTCGGGTACCTGCGGCACCCGCAACGGTTCGGTCGCCGGTAACCCGTCGAACAGCGCGCGGGAGATCTCCACCGGCATCGTCACCGCGGGGTCGAGCCCCAGGCTCAAGGTGACCGCCCTATTGGCCGGATCGATCTGTGAGCGCTTGCCTCCCCAGATCACATAGGTGCTGCCCTCGAAGGTGACCAGGAGCCCGGCGTCATCGCGGAGCGGCGCCGCCCGGCCGCCGCCAGTGGGCATGCCCGCGATCGAGGTCACCACCGGCTTGTCGCCGCTACGTGGCCGGCCGGCGGTATCGCACACCGCCCACGCCGAGATGGCGCCCAGGTTAACCGGCATCGCCGGGGGCGCCCCGGGAATGCCGATCAGCGGACCGGTCGGATACTTGGCAATCTCAGCCGGTTTGACCCATGTCGGCTGCCCGGCCGTCCCGGTTGCCAAGCGCGCGGACGTGAAATTCAGCGCTGGATATAGCCGACCGTCGATGCGCGCATAGATGGCGCCGGAATCGCGGTCACCGATGATCGCTGAGTCTCCCACGATGCCAGTGGGTTTCAGCACGTTGAGCAGCATCATCCATCCTGCCGCGATCAGGACCAACACCACCGACAACGCGACCGCGGCAGTCTGTTTGCGATCGTCGTGCTTCATCCGCACCGAGAAGCGGGTCGTCGCCGCGCGCAGCCGCCGGTTGTAGAACAGGTGACCGGAATTCTGGTCCCGGTTGGACAAACTCAACGGCATTTCTCAGTACCCCTTGGGTGTTCGGCGAGGATCGGCCTGCTGGATCCGATCGGCCAAATTCGACGCATCGGCGGCCACGCCGTAGTGGCCGCGCGCGTAGTTGATGAACGCGCACGCCTGGGCTACCAGGTCGTGGATGTCGGTCGACGTTGCCGGCTGGTGATACCGTGCAAACGTCGGAGCGATGAACTGCCATGCACCCTTGCTGGGCGTGCCCCTTGCAGCGTTGGAATCCCAATGGTTTTCGGCGTCCGCGTTGTAGTTGGACTCGCGCCGCGCCACCAGGTCCATACCGCGGGCCCACCTGGCGCGTGCGACGGGATCGTGAATACCCTTGATGTCCAAAGCTTCCTGAATTGCGGCCCACACCGCTCGGCGCCCGGTGGGTGGGGCTTCGTAACGCCTGCTTCTTGCTGTCCGCAGGTAGTGCAGCCGCCGCAGCCGCAGCGCATGTAGCCGTGCCCGCGCCTTGGACCGCGCGATGTGTCGATGCTGGGCTCGTAGCCGCGCCACCATTCGGGCCATCGCCTCGCGCCGGCCCAGCGGAGTGTCAACGGACGGCATGACATCGGCCTTCGCGGCGTCCAGGACCGCGCGCGTCACGACGCTGGCGTGCGCGTGATCGGCCTGGGCTGCTGCGGTGATCTGCGCCAACTCCGCATCGGTGTCGGCCAGCCGGCGCAGCACCCGCACCGAGGTATCGGAGCGGTTTGTCGCATGTGTGGTTTGGGCTACCGTCGCCTGCGCTATCGCGTCGGCATGTGCCTGGACGTGCGCTGGGGCGCTGCCGATGTCGGCCGGCGTCGCGCGGCGCGCGAACAGGCGATGGCCGCGGGATAGCGACGCTATTGCCCGCGTGGTCACGGGATCAGTCAACGATTCTCCTGTATCCGAGGCCGAGCGAGGTCGTCGGCCCGCCGGCGTATACCGGCTCCGTCGCCGGCAAGCCCAACTCCCGTTTCTGTCAAATCCGTCGGTGGCAGGCCCGGCAGTTCGCCGGTCGCGACTTGGCGCACCGGATCGGAAACAAACATTGAGCCACTACTCCCGCAACTTCTGGTCAGCGAACGCCCACGCCAGGCCGACGGCATCCAACAGAATGCCCGGAACGTCGGCTCGCTCGTGTAGAGCAGGGTAGCGTCAAAGCAACCCTCCGCGCCATTCGATCGAGCCGGCGGAGGTGGCGTAATGGCGTCACGGCCATGACATTACTTCGGCTACGACGACCCGACTACTCACTCGGTGCGCGGTATAAATTGCGGTTTGCTGTGTTCCTGGAATGGCAGCGTTTCCCGCGCGGAGCCGATATCACGAACTGGTTTGGACTGCATTTCCAGCCACGACGGGTGGCGCGCTCCGCCGGGTTGTAGTGATGACGACGACGCCGCATCCGACCGCGACCAATCTCAACCCCATGGACTTTCCAGAGAACACCAGCGCAACGCCCTCAAGACCAGCGCGGCAGCAGCCGACGATGCTGCCTCGACATTCAGCCACCAGTAGAAATACCGAAAGGCGGAAGTGTAATGACTGCCGATCGTGTCGCCGCGAATTAGGATTAGGAAATCGAGGCTGTCCGAATAGAACGATGCGATGCGCCGTAACTCAAACGTGCGCCACACTTGGGACCCGGCGATCGCGAAGGCCAGGGTACCGGTGGCAATTGCTATCTTCCGCTTCATTCGCCTCCGCCTATGTGTACGTCAACAAGGTATGGCCGGGTCACTCCTGTGCCGTTGCGGCGTGGCCCGAAGCGACCCAAGATGCACAATGGTGTCCGTCACTATGGTTGCCGTGGCCGCGAATTCGGCACCAGGCTCAAGCACACAAGCGACTCGCCGTCCCAGACCACTCCATGCCCGCTGGGGGGCCGACCGGAATAGGTGCAGGGTTGGGCAACCCGAACGCCCACGCACCGCGTTGGTTTGGGGTATATGCGACTTCCGAGCGGGCCGGGTGAGATCGAGGAGCTGTCCCGGCTCAGCTCGAAAGCACTCGGGCTAGACATCCCAGGTCCGTAAGTTGTCAAGCGGCTGCGGGCGTGCGGTGTGCCCAGGCTTTGTGTTCGTCGTAGAGCGTGTGGTGGCGTAGGCAGCCGTGGAGAATGCCGACGAGTCGGTTGCCCAGGGCGCGAAGGGCTTGGTGGTGGGTGTCGCCGTTGGCGCGGTGCTGGTCGTAGAAGACGCGAGCTCCGGGGCTACGGGTCAGCGCGCAGAACGCCCATTGATCGAGCGCGTCGTAGAGGCGTTTGTTGCGGACATGGCGTGCCAGTACGGCACGCTTTCGGCCGGAGGCAACGGTCAGTGGTGAAGTTCCGGCGTAGTTCTTGCGACACTTAGCGGTGGTGTACCTGTTCGGATCGTCCCCGAACTCACCGAGCACCCGGGCGCCGAGTATGACACCAAGTCCTGGCAGGGAGCGGTAGATGTCGGCGTCCGGGTGTTGCTCAAAATGGTCGGCCAGAATTGCTTCGAGTTCGGCGATCTGGGTGTTCAGTGCCGCAATGACATGAACCGCGGCCGTTGTGGTGGCCCCGAAAGCGGCCGCCACTGCAACAGGAGCGGTGAGGTGTTCGCGGCGCAGAGTCGCCTGGATCTCGACGGCGCGTGCGTCGATAGTACGTTGCCGTCCACCGGCTTTGAGCGCCGAACCGATCTTAGCCAGGCTCAACCGAGCCCCTTGCTCGGGAGTGGGCGCGCGACCCAAGATCGCCAACGCGTCACTGTCGCTGAGCGATTCGAAGGCCTCCAGGGCCGCGGGGTAGTACTCCCGCAGCCCACTGCGCATCATGTTGACATGGCGCGTGCGCGCCCAAATCAAACTCTGATGAGTACGGGCCAACACCTTGATCGCCTCGGCATCGGGGCTGTCACCGGCGATCCGGCGGTGGTTGTGCCGGTCGGTGCGGACCAGGTCGGCCAACAGCTTGGCGTCCCCGGCGTCGGACTTCGCGTCCGAGACGTGGTGACGATCGCGGTAGCGGGCCGCAGCCATCGGGTTGATGGCCCACACCTGACAGCCCGATGCGGCCAACGCCTGGACCCATAGACCACGATCGGTTCCGATGCCGATCATCACCTGATCGGGCTCCTCGGCATGGGCTGCTATCAGCTCGTGTAAGCCCCGGATACCGGCCAAGCCCTCCGGTAGTCGCCGCGCTGCCAAGCGTTGGCCGGCCTCGTCCATCAGATACACGTCGTGGTGGTCTTCGGCCCAGTCATCGCCGACAAAGATCATCAATACCACCTCCTGGGTCGTCGTTGACTCATCATCGAGCCTGAGGACACCCGGCGGCGGACTAATGGATCAGTGCTCGCAATGGCACGACATCCCATCAGCGCTTCAAGCGACCTCACCGAACCAGCCGGGGCACGATCTAGCCATAGGGATCAACATCGGTCCCAGTCCAAGGAAGTGCTCACCGACCAGCAGCTCGATGACCAGCGTTCGCCACGCCACTCAAGACCCTCGACGCCACGCCGATCGACTCCCATTAGTCCTATGCTTCCCCGTCGGTCGGCAATACCACAATCCGGCGGGCCGACTTGGTAACGGGCGGTTTGCCGTCACCAGTCTTGACGGGGACACTAGGCGGGGCCGTCAAGCGGCCCTTGACCGGCTGCCCGTTGGGCACACCCGGAGCGGTTATCCGCTTCTCGACCGGCTTGTCCTTGCTCCCCCCCTCGCCGCCATGGCCCATCGCGCCGGGCGGAACCATCGGCATCCCGGTCCCACCCATCGACGTCGGTGTGGGCGACGTACCGCTGGTAGGCGTTCCCGTGACGGACTTGGTCGGCGCCCCAGCAGGAGTTGTCGGTGGTGACGACGTCGGCACCGGCGGCGGTCCCAAATAACCCGTCGGGGTTGTGCCGCCAGCGCCCCCGCCGCCGGAGCCGATGCCCCCGGCACCACTGCCGCCGCCGAGCCCGGATTCTTCGCCAACGCTGTCCACAAGCCGCGCCCCGTCCGCAGCCTCCAGCCCCTGCGCGCCATGGGCTTGCTGAAACGCACTCATCAGCGGCTGCATTGCGCCCTGGCCGGCCTGCATCGCCTGCTGTGGAAGCTGAGTGAGTGGCCCCAAGATGCCGCCAACCGCCCCGCCGAGGGCACCGGTAATGCCGGACACCGCTTGTTGGATCATCTGGGTAGCCCCCTGGGCACCCGCCTGCGCACCGACGCCTTGGAACTGCTGTGCCGCGTCAGCCTCGTTAGCCGGGAACTTCCGCGCGGCATCGGCCGCGTGCGCCCGACGATCCATATCTTCCTGGGCGCTCGATGCGACGTCGCCGGGAACGCCAAGATTCCCGGCGGCACCCAACGCTGATTGAGCCTGGTCTGCGGGGGCAGGTCCTGGCGGCGGAACGATACTCGGCTCGACCGGCGGCGACAACGGCCCGTACAGCGCCTGTTGTAAGGTCTCCGGCGTCACCTTGATCGGGACTCCGCTGGAGTTGGGCGGGATGGCCGGAACTCCCGGAACCGGGAACGGGAATGGATCCGCGGTCATGTGTCACCTCAACCTCGTCTGGGCTGACCTGAGGCCGCTACTTGGTTGCCTTGCACGCGCCGGCGGGCGCGTCATCATGATTTTGTCACAGCACAACCGGACAGGTATTCACCTCGAGCGGCCTGCGGGCCCATGCCACAGTAGCCAGCACGGATCCGTTACCGGTCCGAAGCTGACAGTCCTGCAATGTCGCCCGGTGCTGGAACCACGGCCGGGAATCACCAAAACTCCTTACCCAGCAAACCCTCCGGAACCCTCGCGCCTAGCGATTACGGCAAACCACGCCATGTGATAGTTCGCGAGATACTGATGCTCGTCGATCAGCGCATCGATTGCCGCCATGAGCATCCAATCGCCAAGAGCCGATAGCTCGTGGTCGGGGTATGCGTTGAGCACCGACTCCTGGATTGCGGTAAGGCGCTCCCGCAGCAATTGGGTTTCGCTTTCCAGGACGCCGGTTTTGCGCACTGCAGGCGCTGCGATGGCTTGCGCTATCCGCGGGAGACCGTCGCGGCGACGTACAGCCTCGACGAGGGTGGGTCCGAGTTCGTCGACTTTCGGCGCGGCGGAGCGAGCTGCGCGATCACCGCTTAACAGTGGCGCATCGGGACCCGACTCGCCGATGTAAGCGTTCGGCTCGTGCGCAGCCGCGGCCACGACGGCTCCCAACAAGTCGACCACGCTTGCATCGCGACGCCGTGCGGTTGGCTCAAGCAGAATCACGTTGGCAGGCAGTCGAATGTGAGGCGGAATCCACCCCCCTGCAAGATCAGTGACCAGCAGGGTGGTGGTGCCATCCTCACGCAGTCCGGCCGCCCAGGATAGTCGCGGCTCCTGACGAGCCATCGCATCGACGAGGCGCTCCAGCCGTTGTTGCTCGGCCGCCCTGGCAGACACCGCACCAGCGGCCGCCCCGGATATGGCCGACGCTGCCGATGCTGCAGACATCGTCGTTCCGCTTGCGCCGACCTGCCCACCCGCGGTGGTGCCCGACGCCGTGCGCTCGACCGGAGAAACCAGCGGGCCCCCCGCCGATGGTGACGACGACGCCGACGGTGCCACCGGCGCACCGGAAACCGGCGCTGCCACAGCTGATGGAGTGGGCCCGGCAGTGACGACGGGTGGGCGCAGGTCAGAGCCATACGCGGGCAACGATCCACCAGGGACCGCCGGGCCAACCGCAGGCGGCACGGGCGCGGACATCGGCGCACTCGTTACCACCGTTGGTGCTACCGCCGCCGTGCCGGTGTCACCGGCTGCCATCACCGGGGCGCCGGAGGCCGTCGCTGACGTGTCAACTGAAGGGTGGATTGCTGCTGATTCGATACCGGCGGCAGCGATGGTCGGTGCAGCCACCGGCGGCGGTGTAGGTAGCGGAGAAGCCGTCTGCGGTGCAGGTGTTCCCCCCGATTCCATCGCATGCATCGTCCCAGCCGTCAACGACTGCGCACCCGCGGCAGCCGGTTGCCCCGTCATCATCCCGGTGGCGAACGATTGCCCAAGCGAGGTAGGTGAAATGCCTTGTCCCGCGGCCGCTGGTGAGAATGACCCGCCGGGTAGGCCGGGGGCTGCTGGTATGCCGGGGGTGATCCCTGGTGGTGTGGTAGGAGTCGGGAGTGTGGTTGGTGGTCCAGCTGGTATTGGTCCGCTAGCGGCGTGCCCACTCGCGCTAACCACTGGTAGCGGTGACGACGTCGGCGCGTCAGCGCCGGTGAAGTTTCCCAGACTTCCGCCGCCGCTGGCTAACCCACCATCACCAGCAACAGCTGGTTGCGACCCCGGCGCACCAGCGTTCGGAGCATCTCCTGGAGTACCACCAACACCAGTGCTGCGCCCACCGGAGGCGACTGGCGACGAAGCTACCTCATCCTTGCCGATGGGGCGTGGTGGTAGCACGTCATCGACGTTAAAGCCGTGGTCCCGTGCCCACGATCGGGCGTCTGCGCCAATGCCTTCAGCATCCAGAATCTTTTGCGTGGCCGCCACGATCTTGTCGACGGCGGCCCGAGACGCATTCGCCGCGTCAGCATTGCATCGTACTTGGATCATATGTATTTCTTCGACCTGCTCTGGCAGCGGCTTTTTCGAACTCAGAATGTCATCTATTTCTCGATTACCGGCATTTGCAATTTCTGTCAATCTTCCGCGCAAGTAGTCGATCGCGTCAGCACCAGAATTGAGCGCATCTGCTTTGATCTCGTATTTCTCAGCTTTATCAAGCTCGGATTGCTCGCCCCGAAAATATCGGGTGACCAGGTCCTCAGCAGTCTTGCCCTGGTTTTGCGACAAAATGCCCCGTTGAGTCCGCAAATTCTCGACTAACTCTAGTTTTTGAGTCATGCACGTGGTCCAGTGTTGAGCGGCCGCACGCAGCGTCGCTGACGGTGCCGGCCACCACACCCCAATGAGTGCCGGCGTCCACCTTCCGGGGGGGAGGTCAACGGCCACTATTCGCACATGCCTGTCTCATGGCCGCATCCTTAGTAACGATGTCATCGAGCGCGGCCTGATACTGGGCGTCGGTCGCTATCCCATAAGTACCCTTCGCCGTTAACGTCGCGTAGGTCGCCGCTAGCGCGTGCGCAGCGTCGCGATAGTGGGGATCAAGAGCCGGGTTGGCAGCCGCCATGTAAAGCATGAGGGCGCCATTTGTAGTCGCGATGCGAGCAAGCGCCTTGTCGGTGCCCGCAGTATCGATCTGCACGGCCTGCGCTGCCAGCCTGTACGTGTCGCATAGCTGTTGTTGCGCGGCAGCGGTTTCCGCGGCGGTATAAGTAGGCAGCGCGGGAGTAACATGCGTGCCTGGGGCCGCCGACCGGGCGAAGACGATTATCAACGCAGCGACAGCCACCATGGTAGAGACCGTAGCAATACCGATAGCTGTCCACGTGCGTGCGCATGGGCCAGGCTGAGCGGCAGAGGTCGGAATCGCCTGTCCCGGGGACGGGCGGATGCTACTGCCATCACCGACGCTGGGAGACGAGCTTTCCGTCACGCGCCCTCCTAACAATCATGCAGTTGGATGCATCCCGGCAGACACTTCCAACCCCTGCACTGGAACCGATCGCTTCCATAGTGAAACAGGCTCAGGACGTCAGCAAATCAGTGCGTATTCCGAATAACAGGACCGGCTCGTTCCCCGCTGCCGTACCATCGCTGGCTGGCGATGCCAGGCCCCGAGATCAGGTGTCGGACGGGTCCGCAAGCCATGCATTCGCATTGCACCACAACCGGTCCGATATCCGCCAGGTATCGGCTTGTTCCACATCGTAAGGGTCCAGACGCGGGTTTGCAGTATTGACGCGCTGTGGCTTTGCTGGGACCGCTTGCGACCGAATCTCTCTTGTTCCCTAAGAGATTGGACTACCCTCAGCTCCATCCCGACCGCTGTGACGACCAGAAATCGGAGGTCTTTCACCTCACAATTGGAACTCACGCGCCTCATGGTGCACTGACAAATCATGTTGGGATGACTGTTAGCACTAACCCTCGGCCCACCCACCGTCTGTCACGCCCATGGTCGGCCTGATAGAGCTATTGCGTAGGTAATCAACCCCTGTGTCAGCATTTGGCGTCCCACCGCGGGACCGTGGTTCGGTAGCTCACCAGAGCACGTAGAATAACATTGACGACCATTTTTTAAATTTTTCACTATCCTTTGCTGCAACCATCTCGTAGGTTGCGTTAATCCGTAACGATATTAATGGTGAACCAATCGGCTGGAATGCCCTCGCGGAGCAATGTATCGAGTTCCTCAAACTTGAGAACCAAGATATGCGACGCTTCTGCCGCGTCGCTTTCAGCCATCCAACCGCGATCAGTAGCCTCGTCGTCGACCCTAAGGCTCACACGTCCCGGAAAGTTTACCGGATCCGGCCTGCTTAAAGAAACCCTGGTGTCCAAGCCCTCTTGTGCCCAGCGATAACCGACCGAATCTGTGTACTTTCCAGGCCGAGCCATTTGGCTAATAATGAACAGCAGGTATTTTTCTGCATCCTCAAGTCTTCTAAACATCCAGTACCTGTGCCGGGAGCCCCTTTCCTCGCTGTCGATATAATATTCCTCATTTTCGCACACCAAGTAGTAAGAAATGTCCGCATCGTCAACTAAGGCTAGCTCGCAATCTTTGGTCATCATGGGCGGCTGTCGACCCCAAAAAACTCGCTCAGGCGTTTCCCCGGCCTTCGGTTCGCGCTGGTCGTCGCCCGGACGGCGGCCCAACTCACGGAGATAGACTTCTTGCCACAAGTACCATGACTTGACAGTCCGGTGTAAGAACGGAGGAAATCCGTTCAGATCTACGTAACAATCGGTCATCGCGACTCCTGTATGCTCTACGGTTCCTTTAAGAAGCCTCTTGCAATGAGGGCTTTGGCGTTGGGGCGCTCGCCTGGTGGCGCAATTATGCGATATTGGGGCCCACCACCTGGCTGCCCGAACCATGGTGCCGCAAGTGAGTATTCAATTATCCACCCGGGCGGAAGACCCTTCTCGGCCTGCACTTTGTACTGAAAATAAGGCTTGTCTAGACTGTCATGAGGAATCGCACGCGCCTCATATGGAGTTCCTACTGGGGCCAGCCAGGCTCCACCAGGATAGCCAATCCGATCCACCCATGCGCCATCCAGATCCGCCAAAATCTCCGCCTCTGTCATATTGCGAACAGTTCCAGGAATCGCATAGGGCTTAGCTGGATCATCGGCATCGGGATATATGAGGTGGCCATTCTCGTCTTCAAATAGATTGCGATATTCAGGTTCGGAGAGGGCTCCGTAGGCTTTCGCCTCAGGAAAAACTTCCCTTGCAGTGGGCGGCTTATTGTCTTCACCGTGATGCTGACCATGATCGCTGCGCTGGCTATTGTCACCAGGAGGGTGGGGTTCATGCGGCGCGCCGCCGTCTTCATCCCCGTGTCCGCCCCCTTGCGGTGGCGACGGTTCGTTTGGGTGAGCGTCTCCAGCACCGCCGCTTGGCGTCCCACCATGGGATAGCTGACGACCTGAGAGTGTGGAATGACCTAGAGATCCGCTGGTAGGTGTCGAAGCGGCCAGCGGCTGGGTCTCAGTGGCTGATTGCGCCATTGAGGGAGATTGGCCCGGGGAAGCCGCCGGTGCCTGAGCAGGAACGGAGCCCCCTTGTTCCGCATGGGTTGGCGGTAGTTTCTCGCCTGACGCGGCGGAAACGGATCCCCCGGGCGTGCCCACCGAATCCGGTTGTGACCCGGTGGGTTTGACCGACTCACCGGTGACTGGTTTGTTCTCGACTGGTGTCTTGGATTCAGTGGGGCTGTATGGCAACTGCGTGTTTCCGGCCCCGGGTTTGGACTGCGGCCCAAGCGTCGGGCTTCCCGATTGCGGCTGTTGGTCCGTCGGCGGCTGCGGCTGGTCAGGCCGTTCAGTCTTGGGGACCGTGGGTGTGGGTGGCTTAGGAGGATTCGGGTCGCCAGGACCGTGGGTCCCGAACAACCTCTCCCTGAATGCTTTTAGCTTATCGGCGATCTCACGGGCCCTGTCCAACTTGGCGGCCGGCCCCTCGGGAAAGAAGTTCGTCGCGACGTCAGCTTCCATTTTTCCGTAGGCCTCGCCAGGGCTTCGTGCCCAATCGTCCCAGTGAACGTTGTCTTTGATGACCTCCTTCCAGGACTCGAAGACTCCGGGCGCGTGGTCGCCGCCAAGACCAACCAGCGGCGCCATACCGAGGGCCATCCCGCCCACATCGCGGCCATAGCCAACCGGGTCGAGCAGAGCGCGAATCTGGTTGTAGTTCCAGGCTGTTTCGCCCAATCCCCAGACGATTTCGCCCATACCTTTGAACCGCTGCCCGGTGAAATTGATTAACCACCCCACCGGGTTGCCTTGCAGGAACTGCTCCCATTCCTTGGCCGCGAGCCGGCCCATGTTGCTGATCGTCGTATGAGCTTGCGCAACTGCTTCACCGATCTGGTTGCCGAGCGCATCAACTTCGCCGGTGAAATTGTCGACCACCGTGGCGATGTCATGGGCGATGCGGGCGATCTCGTCTTCGTCCTCGTCGGTGAGAAACTCCCAGACTTCTTTGATCCCCGTCAGCGGATCACATATGCGCGACAACAAATCCAGGATCGCCGCATGCACCGCGTCGATCTTGGCCGCATATTTGTCCAGCCCGGTTGCGATGGTCTGACACTGCCCCACTATCGCGGTCGCGCTGGAATAGGCATCGGAAAACGCGCCCTCGATGAGCCCTGCTTCCGGGAGTTGCTGAGCGCGAATGGCATTCATCGGCCCGGCGGCCGCGTGGATTTCGGCCACCGCGAATTGGGTGCCGGCGTTACGCCAGGCTGCGGCCGCCGCACGCAGCTTCCCCGAATCCCCATTGGGCCAAATCATCCCGATATAGGGAGCTACCCAGCCCCAGCCCGCCGGGGCGCTATCGCCCTTACCAATCGCCGACGGCGCCGAACTCGCGGCCACGCAACTCATCGGCTGCGGCACTGGCAGCGGCGCGGCGCGGCCGGCGACATCGGACATGGCCTCGGCCAGCGAGTAGTTGTGCGCGGTCATGCGCACGCCATCGCCGAGATTGCACAACCCATTGCGTGTCACGGCCATCGCCTGCAACACGGTGGCCGCCGTCTCGTCATAAGCACGTCCGAACTGCTCGCCGGCCGGATCATCACCGGCCATCCCAGCAGATCCCGCCAGCGCACCGGTCAGCGTCGAGGTCACCGACCCCAGAGTCTCACCGGCGGCCACCACCGCCGTACCGGCGCCATCAAGGGCCGCCGGCCAGCGTGGTCATCAGCTCACGACCACATACGGCTATTCGTCGACATGGCGCCCGAGTAGTTGGCATGGGCGCCCTGCCCCGTGGTACGCAATTGAGCCAATGCCTGGCGCATCATCGCCTCACCAAGAGCCCAATGCCGGTGCGCCTCAGCATGAGCCGCCGCACCCTGCCCCGTCCACGTCACATGCAAGCGGGTCACCAACGAGTCGATTTCGGCGAGCATGCTTTCGGTGTGACGCCCGAACTCGGCCATCCGCTGCACCGCCTCGGACAGCGCCGCCGGATCGACCCGAAACGGCTCAGCCACCACCGACCTCACGCATCGCTTGGGCGGACGCAGTCTCGTTTTGTTGATACCCCGCCCCCGCCTCGGCTACCGCCTGCGCCAGGATGGCCAACCCCAGTTGCACTTCACCAGCACCGCGATGCCACAACTCCCACGCCGAGCCATACGAGTTCCCCGACGCGCCGCGCCAGCCGCCCAACACCTCGCCAACCTCAGAATCAAGCTCTGCCAACTGCGTTGCAAAATGCTCAGCCGCACCACGCAACGACTCGGCGAACCCCCGCATCACCACAGGATCTACTCGCAACGTGTCATCAGCGCCCATGGCGGCAACCTAACAACATCGGCACGTCGCCACAATTCAGCCAGCGCCCGACGACCGATGAAGTGACTTACAACACCAAAGGTGGCGATGGCACACTTCAAGGCTGACAACAAATTGCGGCTTGCTCCCCCGTTTCACCACTGAGCGGGCGCTTCGTAGGTAAGAGCGCTGCCATCTCGCGGTACCCTCACTGGCACATTCCCGCCAAGGCGGCGGAAATATCTCCATGTACGACGAACGCGACCGCGTTGTACGGGAAATACCATGCTTCTTCATAAGCTCACCGAGCCGCTCTTTTTCAGCCAATTTGTCAATCGCCTCGACAGCGCGCATTCGAGCCTTTTCCAGGCCTATTTCAGTCATCGATACCTCATGAATCCGGTGTTCATCGCCGACGGCATCAGGACTGCTGAATTTCCTTACTGACATCGACCGGCAAGATGGAGTGGTCCTTACGGTGGTCGAAGGTGTCGCGGCACTCGCCGTCAATTTCAACCCAAGCATGGCTGTTACGTTCGATTCCAGGCGGCATCTGCGCCGGAACAACGTTCAAAATAATGTTGATATCGCCTTTGCGTAGAGTTGGCGCATGGGACTTAAAGTCGGAGTCGGTGCTCCAGCCATTAGCGACTAGCACCTTAACAATTGTCTGCGAGTCGGCCGCTTCGGCGTGCGGGACGCCCGGCATCCAAAAAATGACTTTCGCCACCCCACGAAACGGGGGTTCGCCCTGGTCATTACACGACTCGTAGGAGAACGATGCCTCGGTCACCTGCGCGTGTAGCGCCGCGACGATGTCGCGGGCCGCATCGACAACCTGGGCGCGTGCCTGCTGAGGCGAAATCGGGTGCCGCACGTCGTCAGCACATCCGCCGAGCACAAGGCCGATTCCGATCGCCGCGACGGCAATCCGGACTGGCAGGGTCCACACTCGTCACTTCCTTTCAAGATTTTCAAATTCGCGAAACGGCACGCATTCAGCCCGTCGGTCCGCTATGGCGGTGCCTGGTGGTCGCCGATCGCAGCGCTTCGGGGTCGAACCACTCCCCCATCCCGTATTCACCACGATGATGTGCGGTCATCCCATCGTGCTGTATCGCATCGCCGTGACCGGAGACCACGTCAGAGATGCTGAACAGCGATTCTGATCCGTTGTCGAAGTAATGCGAATGGTCATACACCGGATTGCCGGTATAACCCGGGACTTCGGCTTTGAACCGGGTGGCCCCGAAACCATCGACGGCGGGATCGTCTCCAAGCCCACCCAGCGTTGGACCGATGAGTCCGGGTCCGGTCACATGACCAGGCGACCAGGTGACCGCATCCCCCGAAGCCGCCCCGACATATAAATGCCCGCCCGGGGACAGATGGAAATCGGCCGCCGAATGCGCCAGGTCGGTTCCCGGCGAGCCGACCAGCACCACATCGTCGGCATGCATCCCGTATGCCGCCGCCGCATCCGAGACCGTAGTGGACCCGTAGGAGTGTCCGACCACCGTCATGTGTGACGGCACGTCGTCGTGGTGGGTTACCGCCAGGGCGTTCACATCGGCGGCCAGCGCCTGGCCCCCGGTACGGGCCATGTTCGGCGAGTACAAACCCGGGTCCGTCACGGTGTTGGGCGCGTCATAGCCCACCCACATCACCACCGCGGTTCGCTTTCCCCAGTCGGCTCGGCTGGACTCCTGGTACAGGCGCACCCCGTCGGGGTTGGAAAGCGTTCCCTCGCGAACCCCGGTACCCAGTCCCTTGACCAGGACCGCGGTGTTTGCTGCTGTATCGGGATTGCCCATGGCGATCGCGGCAGCCCCCTCGCCGCCGAAGGCCTCGGGTTGATACTTCAACAGAAATACTTCAGGATGATGCCCCCACTCATCTACCGCATTGGCGGACGCGTTCAGCCCCTCCTGGGTACGGCAGGCGTTGTTATAGCGGGTAATTGCTGCCGCGGACAGCCCATACTTGCCCGGATCGGCGACCACCTCGTTGACCGAAACACCGTATTTGTCGGCAACGTCCGCCACGCGATGGAGATCGTCGTCCATGACTGCCTTGTTAATCGGACTGCGGACGTCGACCGGAATTCCGTTGAGGTTCCCCAGCTCTGGCGGATGGTCAGCGATCAGCTGCCGCTGCTGTTCAGGACTCAGCGATTTCCACCACTTGTTGACCTCCTCAGCGTTGGTTCCTGGTGGTGGAATCTGAATCGGCTCTTCAGGTTTCGGTGGTGATTGCGGAGCGTCGAGAGCTTGGATACCTGCCGGGTCATACCCATCACTTCGCAAGGTGTTCAGCGACTTCTGCAGGGTGTCCGAGTAGCCGTTGCGGATCGATTGCAGTTGTCCCAGGGCGCTTTTGGTGTCGGCGATTGCCCGATCCTCGAGGGCAGAGATAAGTGCGTCGACCGCCGCTCGATCGGCATTGGTGAGGTGGATATCCTTCTCGAGTTCGACCGCTTGGCCTATCTCGTTGTCGAGCTGTTGCAGCTGGCCCTCCAGCGTCGCGATCTGCCCACTGGCCGACCGCTGCGCCTCGGCCAACGACGCCGCAATGATCTCCAGATCGACCCCGATCTTCGGCAACCGCAAGGACTGCGCGCCCAGCGACTGAGCCACGCGCTGCACTTCGGCCGAGTCGTTGATCGGATGATCACCGTTTTCCCGATTCCACGCCGCCTCAAATCGGCGCCGCGCAGCGTCGAAGGCCCCACTGGATTCGGCGGTACACCTGCCCGCGTCATGAAAAGCCTGCGCCAAATCGGAAATCTTTGCGGGGCGCCCACTTTGGAGGCTGGAGTTGATCGCCCACGGATCACCACCGGCCTCGCCGATCAACAGCGGAATGCTTATGTAGCGGAGCTGCATCGCACCGCCCGCAGCTGCGCGGCGTTGCGCTCATCCATTCCGGCGAACCCCGCCGCGGCGCGGCGCGCATTGCCGCCGACCGCGGTGAGCACCTCTTGGTGTGCCTGCAACGTTTTCACCTGCTGAGCACGCGCCGAGGTGACCGCGCCATGAAATGCCTCGGCTGCGGCAAACTCTCCGAACATCCCTGACAGCAGTGGGCCGCGCGATAGACGGCCGACTCCGTCCTGGGCATGGTCGCCCGCGCGGTGAGAATCGTTGGCCCCCAAGTGCAGTGATCCGGTGTCAACGAACATCGCCACCTCTTTTCGGAGAGCATTGATCCCGGCTTGGCTCAGCGGTTGCGGGCCAGGCTAACGGCAGTGCGGGTGCCGGTCAATTCACAATGAACTGGCGCCGTCGGCCGCGCCGTCGCCGTCGGTGTCACGCAGCCGTACATTCCAACGCCCGTCCCCGTCGGTGTCGATATACGCGGTCACGCCCTCGTCCCCGGCACACAGCACCCGGTCGGCCAGCCCGTCGCCGTCGGCGTCGATCAACCTGTCGTCCGCATGGCCATACCCGTCGAAGTCGACCAGCGGACCGCCGGTGTGCTCGACACCATCCAGCCCGAACCAGCGCACTTGTCCGCCCCGGTCGACCGCGACCGCCCACGTCCCCGACCCGTCATCGGTGAAGTAGCTCTCCGGCTTCCCGTCATTGTCGACGTCGAGGACGGCATGGTCAGCCAGCCCGTCGCCGTCGAAATCGGTCAGCGCGTCGTCGCGCATCCCGTCGGCATCCAAGTCCAGCCCGATCGCATCGAGCCGGCCGTCACCGTCGAGGTCGAGGTCGGGTGCACGGTTCCAGATAGCGGCGGATCCGTCGTCCCCGCCCACGCAATATTCCACAACCGTTCTGACGCAACGCCCAGGCTACGGGTTCCCTCGAGTTTTCCACCAAGCCAACAGTTCGGCGGTGGCTTCCTCGGTGCTCAGCGGCCCGCGATCCAGCCGCAACTCCTTCAAGTACCGCCACGCCTCACCCACCTGCGGGCCCGCCGGAATACCCAGCAGCTCCATGATCTGGTTGCCGTCCAGGTCGGGACGCACCCGAGCCAAATCCTCTTGGGCGGCCAGCTCGGCGATCCGCTCCTCCAGCCGGTCATAACTGGCTTGCAGCCGGGCGGCCCTCCGCTGGTTGCGGGTCGTGCAATCGGCACGCACCAACTTGTGCAGCCGCGACAGCAACGGCCCGGCGTCGGTGACGTAGCGGCGCCCCGCGGAATCGGTCCACTTGCCGTCGCCGTAGCCGTGAAACCGCAAATGTAGATACACCAGCTGCGAGACGTCGTCGATCATCTGCTTGGAGTATTTGAGCGCGCGCATCCGCTTGCGGACCATCTTGGCGCCGACCACCTCATGGTGATGGAAGCTCACCCCGCCGTTGGCTTCGTGTCGGCGGGTGGCGGGCTTGCCGATGTCGTGCAGCAGCGCCGCCCAACGCAGCACCAAATCCGGGCCTCCTTCTGGAGGTGGGTCCTCCAGCGCGATTGCCTGCCGCAACACGGTCAGCGAATGCTGGTAGACATCCTTGTGCTGGTGGTGTTCGTCGATGGCCATTCGCATGCCGCCAACCTCGGGCAGCACCACGTCACCCATGCCGCTCTGCACCATCAGGTCGATGCCCGCGACCGGGTCGTCACCGAGCAGCAGCTTGTCCAGTTCGGCGCCCACCCGCTCGGCGCTGATCCGGCCCAGCTGCGGGGCCATCTCTTCGATCGCCGTCCGTACCCGCGGAGCAACGGTGAAGCCCAATTGGGAGACGAACCGCGCGGCGCGCAACATCCGCAACGGGTCGTCGCCGAAGGACTCCGACGGTGGTGCCGGGGTGTCGAGTACCTTGTCCCGCAACGACGCCAAACCGCCCAGCGGATCAAGAAATTCGCCCGGACCCTCCGGCGTGACTCGCACCGCCATCGCGTTCACGGTGAAGTCGCGGCGCACCAGATCGTCGTGGAGGCGGTCGCCGAAGGACACCTCGGGATGCCGTGACACCTGGTCGTAGCTGTCGGCGCGAAACGTGGTGATCTCCAGCCGGTAGGCGTCCTTGCCGACGCCGATGGTGCCGAAGTGGATACCGGTGTCCCACACCGCGTCGGCCCAGGACCGCACGAGCTTCTGCACCTGCTCCGGACGGGCATCGGTGGTGAAATCCAGGTCGGGGCTCAGCCGGCCCAGCAGCGCATCGCGCACCGAACCGCCGACCAGATACAACTCATGACCCGCTTCGGCGAATGCCGACCCCAGTTCGCGAAGCACGGCGGCATGCCGGTTGAGGGCGACCGCGGCCGCGGTCAGCAGGTCGGCGTCCTGGACGGTGTCGGCCACGTTCGATCAGCCTAATGGGAATCGCTCGGCGTGGCGCTGACGGGTATTTGCGGGCTCGTCGAGGGAGGCGGATCAACCGAGCGGGGTTCGGTGGGATGGCCACACCGCAGTCGCTCGAGGGTGGGCACGTCGCGCGTCCACCAACCAGAGACTTCTGTGACGCAAGTGGCCGACGGGACTCGCCTTGTCCGCCGCCGGCCACCCACCGGCGCGCCCGCGCGCGACCCGACCGCCCGAACCTGCAGCCCACGACGGCGAGTACATCCGGAACACCAGCTCGTGCCAGCTAATATCGCTTGGGTGTCGCAGGGCGAACAAGCCAAACCACGTCGGCGCCGGGGCCGGCGCCGCGGTCGTGGCGTTGCGGCTTCCGCCGAAAATATTACGGACGCCCAACCGACCGGCAACGGCGCCGCCACCCCGTCATCGGCAAGACCTGCCCGGCCGCGCTCGCGTCGCGGCCGTCCGGACCGGTTGCGCACGGTACACGAGACATCCGCCGGAGGACTGGTCATCGACGGTATCGACGGACCGCGCGACGAGCAGGTCGCGGCGCTGATCGGGCGTATCGACCGACGCGGACGCATGCTGTGGTCGCTGCCCAAGGGGCACATCGAAATGGGCGAGACGGCCGAACAGACTGCCATCCGTGAGGTCGCCGAGGAAACCGGAATCCGCGGCAGCGTGCTGGCGGCGTTGGGTCGCATCGACTACTGGTTCGTCACCGACGGCCGCCGGGTGCACAAGACCGTGCATCACTATTTGATGCGCTTCTCCGGCGGAGAGCTTTCCGACGACGATCTCGAGGTAGCCGAGGTGGCCTGGGTGCCGATCCGGGAGCTGCCGTCGCGGCTGGCCTACGCCGACGAACGCCGCCTGGCCGAAGTGGCCGACGAGCTGATCGACAAACTGCAGACCGACGGCCCGGCCGCACTTCCCCCGCTTCCGCCCAGCTCACCGCGGCGACGGCCGCAGACCCACTCACGCACCCGGCACGCCGACGGATCGCCGCCGAGCCGAAAGAACTCTCACGGGCCGTGACTGCGTTGCGAGTGCCTTGGGCCGGTTTGTGGCGCCTCGCCGCCGTGATCGGCATCGCGGCCGGTTTCGCGGGCGTGCTCAATGTACCGCGCGCGACCGCGGGTGAGCCCACGCCCACGCCGTTTGTGCAGGTGCGCATCGATCAGGTGACCCCGGATGTTGTCACCACCACCAGCGACCCGACGGTCACCGTCAGCGGCACGGTGACCAACATCGGCGACCGCCCGGTCCATGACGTGATGGTCCGGCTCGAGCATGCCGGAACCGTCACCGCGTCCTCGGCCCTGCGCACCTCGCTCGACGGCAGCACCGACCAGTACCAGCCGGCCGCTGACTTCGTCACGGTCGCCCCGGAATTGCAGCGCGGACAGGGGGCGGGGTTCAGCCTGTCGGCTCCGCTGCGTTCGCTGACCAAACCGTCGTTGACCATCGACCAACCGGGTATCTTCCCGCTCCTGGTCAACGTCAACGGGACACCCGACTACGGGGCACCCGCCCGGCTCGACAACGCCCGGTTCCTGCTGCCCGTCGTGGGCGTACCCCCTGATAAGTCCGACAAGGCAGCCGGCTTCGACACCGCCGTCGCACCGGAAACCACCAAGCCGGTATGGATCACCATGCTGTGGCCGCTCGCCGACCGGCCACGCCTGGCCCCCGGTGTCCCGGGCGGCACCATTCCAGTGCGGCTCGTCGACGACGACCTGGCCAACTCGCTGGCCAACGGCGGCCGACTCGACACCCTGCTCTCTGCAGCCGAGCTCGCCACCAGCCGCGACGTCGACCCCGAGGGCGCCGTCACCCGCGCACTGTGTCTGGCGGTCGATCCGGATCTGCTGGTCACCGTCAACGCGATGACCGCCGGCTATGTGGTGTCCGACTCCCCCGACGGCCCCGGGCAGCTGCCCGGTACCCCGACCCACCCGGGAACGGGCCAAACCGCGGCCACCATCTGGCTGAACCGGCTGCGCGCGCTGGCTCATCGTGACGTTCCAGCCGAGGAAGCCGATCGTGCGCCGCACGTAGCGGCGGTAGTTGGCAATCGTATCGG
>NZ_MVIF01000005.1 GCF_002086675.1 Mycobacterium persicum | reverse complement strand
AACCACACCCCGTGCTGCCCACCACCCCGTGGCAGCACACCCGCCACTGGATCAGCGCCACTTCGCACTCTGGGTCCGCATTACACCGGGCAGGCATCCACCCGCTGCTCGGCGTCGGTGTCACCGACCCCACCAACGGCACCCGGATTTGGGAAAGCGAGCTCGCCCCGGACCTGCTGTGGCTCGGCGATCACGTCATCGACGATCTCTGCGTGCTGCCCGGGGCGGCGTACGCCGAGGTCGCGCTGGCCGCCGCGACAGCGGCCTTCCCGGTCGAGCACGACGGGCCCGAGCAGCCCTGGATGATCGGCGAGCTCGACCTCCACCAGATGCTGCACGTGACCGAAGGCACCGTGCTGGTCACCACGCTCACCGGCGACGAACAACGATGCCGGATCGAAATACGCTCTCGCAGTGGGTCTTCGGACTGGACCACCCATGCCACCGCCACCGTTGCCCGCGTCCAGTCAGCCGCGCTGTCGAACGGCGAGGCACCAGCTGCGGCGGTCGGCGACACGGCGGACGAACTCGACCCCGAGGAGCTGTACCAGCTGCTGCGCGGCGCCGGCCAACAACACGGACCGGCATTTCAAGGCATCGTCGGACTCGCCGTCGAGCAATCCGGCGCGGCCCGCGCCGACGTGCGGCTACCCTCGTCGGCCAGGCCGGGTTCCCGCGACTTCTCGCTGCATCCGGTCATGATGGACATCGCGTTGCAGACGCTCGGCGCCACCCGGATGGCCACCGACCTGGCCGGCGGGCGAACCGCCCGGAAATCCCTGGTGGTGCCGGTACGTTACGCGGGCGTACACGTATACGGCGACGTCACCCGCGGCGTCCGCGCCGTCGGCACCCTCGCCGCACGCGAGGGTTCGGAGCGGCTGGTCGGCGAAGTCGTCCTGACCGATCCGGATGGCCGGCCGCTGCTGGTCATCGACGAGGTCGAAATGGCCGTCCTCGGATCCGGCGGCGGCGCAACCGAACTCACCCAACGCCTGTTCACGGTGGAGTGGGAGCCGGCGCCGCTCACCAAGGCGGACCCGACATCCGCGGGCCCGGACCGGCTGTTGTTGATCGGCGACCCTGCCGCGGGCGATCCGCTGCTGCCCGCGTTGCGGTCGTCGCTGTCCGACCGTACCGAGGTGGAACAGGTCTCGCCGCACGACGAAGCGGCGCTGCGCGCGGCGATCACCCGGTCCGGCTCCGGGTGGGACGGCATCGTCATGGTCTGTCCGCCCCGCAGCGTCGACGAATCGTTGCCCGACGACGCTCAGCTGGAGCTGGCGCGGGCGCGCACCCTGCTGATCGCGCGTGTGGTGGAGACCGTGACACGGATGGGCACCCGTAAGAGCCCGCGGCTGTGGATCGTCACCCGCGGCGCCCAGCAGTTCGATCCCACCGACTCGGTCACGTTGGCGCAGACCGAGTTACGTGGAATCGCCCGGGTGTTGACGTTCGAGCATTCCGAACTCAAGACCACCCTCGTCGACATCGAACCCGAAGGCACCGGCTCACTGGCTGACCTGACCGCGGAGCTGCTCGCCGGGTCCGAGCACGACGAGGTCGCCTACCGCGACGGACAGCGCTACGTCAACCGGCTGGTGCCCGCGCCCACCACCGCGAAGGGTGAGCTGGCCGCCGAGTCCCGCCGCACCGTCGTGAACCTCGACGGCACAGGGCCTTTGGGCGGAGCCGTCCGGCTGCAGATCGACCAGCCCGGCCGGCTGGACGCGCTCACGGTCCACGAGGTGAAACGGCCCAGGCCGCAGGGCGATCAGGTCGAGGTCCGGGTGGTCGCCGCGGGACTCAACTTCAGCGACGTGCTCAAGGCGATGGGCGTGTATCCGGGGCTCGACGGCGCCGCGCCGGTGATCGGTGGCGAATGCGTCGGCTACGTGACCGCCGTCGGCGACGACGTAAGGTCCGGGGAGGCCTCGGTCGAGATCGGGCAGCGTGTCATCGCCTTCGGTCCCGGCACATTCGGCACCCACGTGGGCACGCTTGCCGATCTGGTCGTCCCCATCCCCGACACGCTGCCCGACAACGAGGCGGCCACGTTCGGCGTCGCATATCTGACCGCCTGGCATTCACTGTGCGAGGTCGGGCGGCTGGCCCCGGGCGAACGTGTGCTCATCCACTCCGCCACCGGCGGCGTCGGCATGGCGGCGGTCTCGATCGCGAAGATGATCGGCGCCCGCATCTACACCACAGCCGGCTCGGACGCCAAACGCGACATGCTGTCTCAGCTCGGCGTCGAGTACGTCGGCGACTCACGCACCGTGGATTTCGCCGACGAGATCCTCGAGCTCACCAACGGCTACGGGGTCGATGTTGTTCTCAATTCGCTTGCTGGAGAAGCAATCCAGCGTGGCGTGCAGATCCTGGCGCCCGGTGGTCGATTCATCGAGCTGGGCAAGAAGGACGTCTACGCCGACGCCAACCTGGGGCTCGCCGCGCTGGCCAAAAGCGCGTCCTTCTGCGTGGTAGACCTCGACCTTAACCTGAAGCTGCAACCGGCGAAGTACCGCCAGCTGCTGCAACACATCCTGGAGCACGTGGCAGCCGGCAGCCTGCCGGTGCTGCCCGTCACCGAATTCAGCCTGCGCGACGCGGCCGACGCATTCCGGCTGATGGCCTCCGGTAAGCACACCGGCAAAATCGTCATCTCGATACCGGACAGCGGCAGCATCGAAGCGGCCGCGTCGCCGCCTCCGCTTCCATTGGTCAGCCTCGACGGCGGCTACCTGATCGTCGGCGGCATGGGCGGTCTCGGCTTCGTCGTCGCCCGCTGGCTGGTCGAGCAGGGCGCGGGATTGGTTGTGCTGAACGGACGTTCGGCTCCCGGTGACGACGTCGAGGCGGCCATCGCGGAGCTGCGCGCCGCGGGTCACCGGATCGAGGTGGTCACCGGTGACATCGCCGAACCCGGCACCGCTGACCGGCTGGTGCAAGCCGTCGAAGCGGCCGGTTTCCGGCTGGCCGGTGTCCTGCACAGCGCGATGGTGCTGGCCGACGAAATCGTGTTGAACATGACCGATTCGGCTGCCGCGCGGGTTTTCGCTCCGAAGGTCGCCGGCAGCTGGCGGCTGCACCAGGCAACGGCGTCGCGGGACGTGGACTGGTGGCTCACCTTCTCCTCGGCCGCCGCGCTGCTCGGCACACCCGGGCAGGGCGCCTATGCCGCCGCGAACTCCTGGGTCGACGGCCTGGTCGCGTACCGCCGATCCCGCGGACTGCCCGCGATCGGAATCAACTGGGGCCCATGGGCCGAGGTCGGTCGCGCACAGTTCTTCGCCGATCTGGGCGTGTCGATGATCACCGCCGAGCAGGGCCTGGCCGCGATGCAGGCGGTGCTCGCCGCCGATCGGGCGCGCACCGGTGTGTTCAGCCTGGACGCCCGGCAGTGGTTCCAATCCTTCCCCGCCGTGGCCGGGTCGTCGTTGTTCGCAAAGTTGCAGGAGTCGACGGCGCCCCAGCGAAGCGGCGGCGGCAAGGTCCGGGCGCAGCTGGACGCCCTGGACGCGGCCGAACGGCCGGGCTACCTGGCGTCGGCGATCGCCGACGAGATCCGCGGGGTGCTGCGCTCGAGCGATCCGATCGACCACCACCGGCCGTTGGAGACGCTGGGGCTCGATTCGCTGATGGCCCTGGAATTGCGAAACCGGCTGGAAGCAAGTCTGGGCATCACCTTGCCGGTCGCCCTGGTGTGGGCCTACCCGACGATCACCGATCTGGCGGCCGCACTGTGCGAACGCATGGACTATGCGCCGCCGGCCGCTGCGCAACACACGGCGGACGCGGAACCCGAACTGTCTGACGAGGAGATGGATTTGCTCGCCGATCTGGTCGAAGCCAGCGAGCTGGAAGCCGCCGCACGAGGTGAGTCATGACGAGCCTGGCAGAACGCGCGGCGCAACTGTCGCCCAACGCCCGGGCCGCCCTGGCGCGCGAGTTGGTGCGCGCCGGGACGGCCTTCCCCACCGACATCGCAGAGCCGATCGCGGTGGTGGGCGTCGGATGCCGTTTCCCGGGGAATGTGACCGGACCGGAAAGCTTTTGGCAACTGCTTCTCGACGGTGTGGACACCATCGGCGAGGTGCCGCCGGATCGCTGGGATGCCGACGCGTTCTACGATCCCGACCCGTCGGCGTCCGGGCGAATGACGACGAAGTGGGGCGGTTTCGTTTCCGACGTCGACGCTTTCGACGCCGACTTCTTCGGCATCACGCCCCGCGAAGCGGTGGCGATGGACCCGCAGCATCGGATGCTGCTCGAGGTTGCCTGGGAAGCGCTCGAACACGCCGGTATCCAGCCGGATTCCTTGAGCGGCAGCCGAACCGGCGTGATGATGGGGCTGTCGTCGTGGGACTACACGATCGTCAACATCGAACGCAGAGCCGACATCGACGCCTACCTGAGCACCGGTACCCCGCATTGCGCGGCCGTCGGCCGGATCTCCTACCTGCTGGGATTGCGTGGTCCGGCCGTCGCCGTGGACACCGCGTGCTCGTCGTCACTGGTGGCGATCCACCTGGCCTGTCAAAGCCTGCGGCTGCGCGAAACCGACGTCGCACTGGCCGGCGGGGTGCAGCTCACGTTGTCGCCGTTCACCGCGATCGCGCTGTCCAAGTGGTCGGCGCTGTCGCCGACCGGTCGCTGCAACAGCTTCGACGCCAACGCCGACGGATTCGTGCGCGGCGAGGGCTGCGGTGTGGTGGTGCTCAAACGGTTGGCCGACGCGCTGCGCGACCAGGACCGGGTGCTGGCGGTGGTCCGAGGTTCGGCAACCAACTCCGACGGCCGCTCCAACGGCATGCCCGCCCCCAACGCGCTGGCCCAGCGCGACGTGATCGCCTCGGCGCTGCGGCTCGCCGACGTCACCGCCGACAGCGTCCAGTATGTCGAAACACACGGCACCGGAACAATATTGGGCGATCCCATCGAGTTCGAGTCGCTGGCGACCACGTATGGCCTTGGTGGTAAAGGCCAGAGCGAGAGCGCGTGCGCGCTGGGCTCGGTCAAGACCAACATCGGTCACCTGGAGGCCGCCGCCGGGGTGGCCGGATTCATCAAGGCGGTGCTGGCGGTCGAGCGCGGCCAGATTCCGCGCAATCTGCACTTCACCCGGTGGAACCCCGCCATCGACGCGTCGGCGACGCGGCTGTTCGTGCCTACCGAAACCGCCCCGTGGCCCGCGGCATCTGGACCTCGCCGAGCCGCGGTGTCGTCGTTCGGGCTCAGCGGGACCAACGCGCACGTGGTGCTCGAACAAGGCCCGGACCAGGCGCCACCGGCGGCCGTCGAAGCATCCCCTGTCACCACCGTGACGGTGTCGGGTAAGACGGCGCAACGCGTGGCCGCCACGGCCGCGGCGTTGGCCGACTGGATGTCCGGCCCGGGCGCGGCGGCATCGCTTGCCGACGTGGCGCACACCATCAACCATCACCGGCCCCGGCACGCCAAGGTCGCCACCGTGATCGCGCGTGACCGCGCGGAGGCGATCGCAGGCTTGCGGGCGCTGGCGGCCGGACAGCCGCGGGTCGGTGTGGTGGGTTGTGATCAGCGTGCTGGCGGACCGGGCCGGGTATTCGTGTACTCGGGTCAGGGCTCGCAGTGGGCCGGGATGGGCCGGCAGTTGCTGGCCGACGAACCGGCGTTCGCCAAGGCGGTAGCCGAGCTGGAGCCGGTATTCGTTGCCCAGGTTGGCTTTTCGTTACAGCAGACACTTTCCGCGGGCGACGAGGTGGTCGGCATCGACCGCATTCAGCCGGTGCTGGTCGGGATGCAGCTGGCGCTGACCGAGTTGTGGCGGTCCTACGGCGTGACACCCGATGCGGTGATCGGGCATTCGATGGGTGAGGTGGCCGCGGCGGTCGTGGCCGGCGCATTGACACCCGAGCAGGGCATGAAGGTGATCGCCACCCGGTCGCGGTTGATGGCCCGGCTGTCGGGTCAGGGCGCGATGGCGCTGCTCGAACTCGATGCCGATGCCGCCGAGTCGCTGATCGCCGACTATCCGCAGGTGACGCTGGCGGTGTATGCATCGCCGCGTCAGTCGGTGATCGCCGGGCCGCCCGAGGCGGTGGACTCGATCATCGCCGCGGTTGCCGCACAGAATCGGCTGGCGCGACGCGTCGAGGTCGACGTGGCCTCCCATCACCCGATCATTGACCCGATCCTTCCCGAATTGCGAAGTGCGCTGCAGGATTTGACTCCGCAGCCGCCGCGCATCCCGATCATCACGACCACTCGCCCAATCGACGAATACTCACACCCGGTGATGGATGCCGACTATTGGTCGGCCAACTTGCGCAACCCGGTGCGATTCCACCAGGCTGTCGCCGCGGCGGCCGACCGTCACGGCTGTCATGCCTTCATCGAGATGAGTCCGCACCCGGTGCTCATCCACGCCATCACCGAAACCCTGGAGAGCGCCGGCGACCAGATCGTCACGGGGGCGATGAACCGCGACCACGACCAAACGCTGTTCTTCCACACCCAACTCGCCACCGTCGGGGCGACCACCCCGGACGACGCCAACGGACGTCTCGTGGACGCACCGCCCACACCGTGGCAGCACAGCAGGTTCTGGGTCACGGATCGGTCCGCGATGTCGGAACTGGCCGCCAGCCATCCATTGCTCGGCGCCCACATCCAGATGCCCAGCGGCGGAAACCACGTCTGGCAGGCCGATGTCGGCACCGACGTATCCCCGTGGTTGGCCGACCACAAGGTGTTCGGCCAACCGATCATGCCGGCCGCGGCGTTCGCCGAGATCGCGTTGGCCGCGGGCGCCGAAGCGCTGGGCGTATCCGCTGAGTCGATCGGCATGACCCAGTTCGAGGTCGAGCAGATGCTCCCGCTCGATGACCACACCCAGCTGACGACCCAGTTGATTCGCAATGGGGACAGCCAGATTCGGGTCGAAATCTATTCCCGCTCGCCCAACGGCGACTTCCGCCGGCACGCCACGGCCAGGGTCGAACAAGCACCGCCCGACGTCGCGCGCACCCGTCCCGAGGCGCATCGTGCTGCCACCGCGGCAACCGTGTCGCCCGCCGATTTCTATGCCCTGCTCCGCCAGACCGGTCAACACCACGGTCCCGCCTTCGCCGCGCTGAGCCGAATCTCGCGTTTGTCCGACGGTTCCGCCGAAACCGAGATCACCCTTCCCGACGAGGCTCCGCGGCACCCCGGATACCGGCTTCATCCGGCCATGCTGGATGCGGCCCTGCAAAGCCTGGGTGCCGCAATACCCGACGGCGAAGTCGCGGGATCCGCCGAAGCGAGCTATCTGCCGGTGTCCTTCGACAAGATTCGGGTCTACCGTGACATCGGCCGCCACCTCACCTGTCGAGCCCAGCTGTCCAACCTCGACGGCGGCGCCGGCAAGCTGGGCAACGTCGTCCTGATCGACGACACCGGGCAGGCAGCGGCCGAAATCGGCGGCATCTACCTGCGACGGGTTGAGCGCCGGGCGGTGCCACTGCCGTTGTCGCAGAAGATCTTCGATGCCGAGTGGATCGAAAGCCCGATCACGGTCGAGGCCGGTCCAGCGGCGGGATGCGAGGCTGCACCCGGCAGTTGGCTGGTGCTCACCGATGTGACCGCGGATAGCCAAACCCGGCTGATGGCCGACCAGTTCATCGAACGGTGGCGTTCGGTGCGGCGGGTGCTCACCGCCGATCTCGGCGACGAACCGGCGGTGCTGGCCGCATTCGCGGAAACGGCGGGCGATCCGGACCACCCGCCCGTCGGCCTGGTTGTCTTCGCCGGCGGCGCCTCGACCGGATTGGACGACGGACTGGTCGCGGCGCGAGACCGGGTGTGGTCGATCACGACCGTGGTTCGCGCGGTCGTGGGCACCTGGCACGGCCGCTCACCGCGGCTGTGGTTGGTCACCGGCGGCGGACTGCCCGTTCACGACGACGACCCGGGAGCCCCCGCAACGGCATCCTTGAAGGGTCTGGTGCGGGCACTGGCCTTCGAGCATCCCGACATGCGCGCCACCCTGGTCGACCTGGACGACATGCCAGACCCGCTCGCCAAGCTGACCGCGGAACTACGGGACTCGGGCACTGACGACGTGATCGCGTGGCGGGGTGACCGCAGGTTCGTCGAACGCCTGTCGCGCGCCACCCTCGATGCACAAGCGGGTCATCCGGTGGTCCGCCCCGGAGCCTCCTACGTCGTCACCGGTGGTCTCGGCGGGCTCGGGTTGGTGGTCGCGAAATGGCTGGTGGACCGCGGCGCCGGCCGGGTGGTGCTCAATGGCCGCAGCGAACCCACCGACGACCAGCGCCAGGTGTTGGCCGCACTGGAAGCCCGCGCCGAGATCGTGGTCGTCCGCGGCGACGTCGCGGCGCCGGGAGTGGCCGAACGTCTCATCGAGGCCGCAGGACAAGCAGGGGCTGAATTGCGCGGTGTGGTGCACGCCGCCGCGGTCATCGAAGACAGCCTGGTGTTCTCCATGAGCAGGGACACCCTCGAGCGGGTATGGGCACCCAAGGCGGCCGGAGCACTGCGGATGCACCACGCCACCGAGGGCTGTCAGCTCGACTGGTGGCTCGGATTCTCTTCCGTCGCTTCACTATTGGGCTCTCCCGGCCAGGCGGCGTACGCCTGCGCCAGTGCCTGGCTGGACGCGCTGGTCACCTGGCGCCGAGCGTCCGGGCTGCCAGCGGCGGTGATCAACTGGGGGCCGTGGTCGGAGGTGGGCGTGGCGCAAGCCCTGGTCGGCAGCGTCCTGGACACCATCACCCCGGCCGAGGGCATCGAGGCCCTGGATTCGCTGCTGGCCGCCGGCCGGGCCCGCACCGGTGTCGCTAGGCTGCGCGCCGACCGGGCGCTGATCGCCTTCCCGGAGATCCGCGGCATCAGCTACTTCACCCGGGTGGTCGACGAGTTGGACTCGGCGGGCGATCTCGGCGACTGGGCCGGACCCGACGCGCTTGCCGACCTGGACGCGGCCGAGGCGCAGCGGGTCGTGACCGAGCGGATGCGTGCGCGGATCGCTGCGGTGATGGGCTACGCTGACCGGTCAGCTGTCGATCCCGCCGTACCGCTGACAGAGCTGGGGCTTGACTCTCTGATGGCGGTGCGGATCCGCAACGGCGCGCGGGCCGACTTCGGCGTGGAACCGCCGGTGGCACTGATCTTGCAGGGGGCGTCCCTGCATGACCTGACCGTCGACCTGATGCGCCAACTCGGGCTCTCGGGCCCCGACCAGACGCTGGAAAACCAAAAAAGCATGGCCACCGTTCGCGACCGCGCGCAGCAACGCGCGGCAGCGCGACATGGAGCCGCGGCACGGCGGCGGCCAACACCCCCCAAACCTCAAGTACACGGAGGACAAGACTTGTGAGCACACCCGACAACGCCATCGCGGTCGTCGGCATGGCCGGCAGATTCCCGGGCGCGAACGATCTGTCGACCTTTTGGAGCAATCTTCGGCGCGGCAAGGAGTCGATCGTCACCCTGTCGGAACAGGAACTGCGCGACGCGGGCGTCAGCGACAAGACGCTGGCCGACCCGGCATACGTGCGTCGCGCGCCGCTACTGGACGGGATAGACGAATTCGACGCTGACTTCTTCGGATTCCCCCCGCTGGCCGCGCAGGTGCTCGACCCGCAACACCGGCTGTTCCTGCAATGCGCGTGGCATGCGCTCGAGGACGCCGGCTGTGACCCCGCCCAGTTCGACGGCTCGATCGGCGTGTACGGGACCAGCTCTCCCAGCGGCTATCTGCTGCACAACCTGCTGTCGCATCGAGACCCGAACGCCGTGCTGGCCGAGGGACTCAACTTCGACCAGTTCAGCCTGTTCCTGCAGAACGACAAGGATTTCCTGGCGACGCGGATATCTCATGCGTTCAACTTGCGCGGCCCGAGCATCGCGGTCCAAACCGCCTGCTCGTCCTCGCTGGTCGCGGTGCACCTGGCCTGCCTGAGCCTGCTGTCCGGCGAGTGCGACATGGCACTGGCCGGCGGGTCATCGTTGTGCATCCCGCACCGCGTCGGTTACTGGAACTCGCCGGGATCGATGGTATCGGCGGTCGGCCATTGCCGGCCCTTCGACGTGCGCGCCGACGGCACCGTCTTCGGCAGCGGTGTGGCGATGGTGGCGCTCAAGCCGTTGCAGGCGGCCATCGACGCCGGCGACCGCATTCACGCCGTCATCCGCGGATCGGCGATCAACAACGACGGATCGGCGAAAATGGGCTACGCGGCCCCCAATCCGGCCGCCCAGGCAGACGTCATCGCCGAAGCCCACGCGGTGGCGGGCGTCGATTCCTCGACCGTCAGCTATGTCGAGTGCCACGGCACCGGCACCCCGCTGGGTGACCCCATCGAAATCCAAGGGCTGCGAACGGCATTCGAGTTCTCCGAAACGCCCCGCCCGGGCCCGTGCGTGCTCGGCTCGGTCAAGTCCAACATCGGCCACCTGGAAGTCGCCGCCGGAATCGCGGGTCTGATCAAGACGATCCTGTGCCTGAAGCACAAAGCAATCCCCGCAACATTGCACTACACCAGCCCGAACCCCGAGCTGCGGCTCGACCAAAGTCCGTTCGTCGTGCAAAGCAAGTACGGCCCGTGGGAATGGGACGGCGTGCTTCGCGCCGGGGTGAGCTCGTTCGGGGTCGGCGGCACCAATGCGCACGTCGTTTTGGAGCAGGCACCCGCGGTTCCGGCCCACACCGCAACCACCGGACCTCAGGTGCTGCTGCTGTCCGCGAAAACTACTGCCGCGCTGCGGGAGTCGCGCAACGCCCTGGCCAGCGCGCTGGAACGGCCGGAGTGCCCGGACGTATCCGACGTGGCCTACACCCTCACTCGGCGCCGCAAGCACAACATCACCATGGCCGCCGTAGTCCACGACCGCGAACACGCCGTCAAGGTGTTGCGGGCGGCCGAGCACGACAACGTCTTCGTCGGCGACTCCGGCACCGGCGGTGCCGCTGAAACAACCACGTCGCCGGCGTCGGACCGGGTCGTTTTCCTCTTCCCCGGGCAGGGCGCACAGCACGTCGGCATGGCGAAGGGGCTCTACGACACCGAGCCCGTTTTCGCCGAATACTTCGACACCTGCGCCGCCGGATTCCGCGACGAGATGGGCGTCGATCTGCATGCCGAGGTGTTCAGCGGGACCGCAACGGATCTGGAGCGCATCGACCGATCGCAACCGGCGCTGTTCACGGTGGAGTACGCGCTCGCCAAGCTGGTCGACAGCTACGGGGTGCGTGCCGGCGCCTACATCGGCTACAGCACCGGCGAATACATCGCGGCCACTCTGGCCGGGGTATTCGACCTCGACACGGCGATCAAAACCGTCGCGCTACGGGCTCGCCTGATGCATGAGTCCCCGCCCGGCGCCATGGTCGCGGTGGCGGTGGGCCCCGACGAGGTCGCGCAGTACCTCTCACCAGGGGTGGAGCTCTCCGCAGTCAACGATCCCGGCAACTGCGTGGTCGCCGGCCCGAAGGGCGCGATTCGCGAGTTCACCCAACGTCTCAACGAGGCCGGGATACCCGTTCGCCGGGTCCGCGCCGGGCACGCGTTTCACACCAGCGCGATGGATCCGATGTTGGATGAATTCCAGGCATACCTGTCCCGGCAGCAGCTCAGTGCTCCGCGCACGCCGTTGCTGAGTAACCTCACCGGAACGTGGTTGACCGAGCAGCAGGTCACCGATCCGGCCACCTGGGCACGCCAGATCAGTTCCGCGATCAGGTTCGCCGACGAACTCGACGTGGTGCTGGCAGATCCGGGTCGAGTCCTCGTCGAGGTCGGTCCCGGCGGGAGCCTCACCGGTTCGGCGATCCGGCATCCGAAGTGGTCGGCCACGCATCGTGCTGTCCGGCTCATGCGTCACCCGATTCAAAACGCCGACGACCGCGACACCTTCCTGCGCGCCCTGGGTGAGCTGTGGTCCGCCGGAATCGAGGTTGACTGGACGCCGCGGCGTGCGGCCCAGCCGCAGCTGGTTTCCCTGCCCGGTTATCCGTTTGCCCGCCAACGGCATTGGGTGGAACCCAAGCACATGGTCTGGTCGCAGGTTCCCGCCGGGAGCAACGGCTCGCCGGTGGGTGCGGGGACTGGCGCGGGCACCGCCGAAGTGGCGCAGAACGGAGAATCCCAGACCGAGACCACGTTGCGTCGAATCTGGGAGCAGTGCATGGGTGTCAGCTCCATCGATCGAAACGCCAATTTCTTTGACATGGGCGGCGATTCCCTGATGGCCATCAGCATCGCGATGTCCGCCGCCAATGAGGGCCTGAGCATTACACCGCAGGACCTGTACGAATACCCGACCCTGGCCGCGCTGACGGCTGCCGTCGATGCCTCGTTCGCGGCGAGCGGTTTGGCCAAAGCCCCGGTGACTGACGCACATCCGGCGGTTCCACCGAATATCGCGTACTTCCTCGACCGGGGACTGCGCGACACCGGTCACTGGCGCGTCCCGATGATCCTGCGCCTCGACCCCAAAATCGGCTCGGAGGATGTCCGGGCAGTGCTGACCGCGGTGGCCAACCACCACGACGCATTGCGGCTGCAGCTCGTCGACAATGCCGGAATGTGGGAGCAACACATCGCACCATCGGCGGAGTTCACTCGGCTTTCGACGGTGTCACTTCCTGATGACGTGGCCGCCGGCAGCCCGGAGGAACGAGCTGCGGTGTCGAAGATTCTGGCCGAATTGCCCTCAGATCAAGGTGATTCGGATGTGCCGCTGGCAGCAGTGCGTATCACCGGTGCGCACGGCGGTCCGCACTACCTGGGGCTGGCCGTGCACGAGACGGTCAACGACGATGTATCGCGTCAAATCCTGGGACGCGACATCGTCACCGCGTTCGAGCAGCGGTTGGCGGGCGAGGAGATCACGCTGGAGCCAGTCACCACCGGGTGGCGGGATTGGTCGGTTCGCTGCGCGGCCCTCGCGACGCATCCCGCAGCCCTCGACACTCGCTCCTACTGGATCGAAAACTCAACCAAGGCAACCTTGTGGCTGGCTGACCAAGACATCACGCAACCGCCCAGCACCGAGGATCTGACCAAGTTCTCAACTACGCTGAGCGTCGAGCAGACATTCGAGCTCGATGATGCTCGGCGCCGGTTCCGGCGGTCGATCCAGGAGATCGTGCTGGCCGCGCTCGGCCGAACGATAGGCAAGACGGTCGGTGACGGTGTGGTGGCCGTCGAACTCGAGGGCGAGGGGCGCTCGGTGCTACGGCCGGACATCGACCTGCGCCGGACCGTCGGCTGGTTCACGACGTACTACCCGATTGCGCTGGCCTGCGCGAGCGGACCGGGCACGTCGGCGATTCAACAGCTGGACGCCGTTCACAACACCGTTAAATCCGTTCCGCACTATGGGATTGGCTACGGGCTGCTGCGGTATCTGTATGCGCCGACCGGACGCATGCTCGGTGCGCAGCGCACCCCCGACATCCACTTCCGGTATGCGGGCGTCATTCCCGAGCTGCCGAGCACCGATGCACCGGTACAGTTCGACTCCGACATGACGATGCCCGTGCGCGAGACGATCCCTGGGTTGGGCCATGCGATCGAGCTCCGGGCGTATCGCTCCGGTGGCTCATTGCATCTCGATTGGTGGTATGACACCCGTCGTATCCCCGCAGCAACGGTGGAAACGCTGGCACTGAGCTTCCCGGCCACACTGAGCGGATTGATCCAGGAGGCCATCGCGGCCGAGCATGACGAGATCGAAACGATTGGGGCACCCGAAGCGGGTGCCCTGGTGGACTTGTCCAGCCTGGATGCGGGCTGAGGAGGATCGGAATGCGCAACAACGACATGGCAGTAGTGGTCCGCGGGATTCACAAGGCGTTCGGCACGGTAGTGGCCCTCGATGACGTCAGTTTCGAAGTGGGCCGCGGCGAAGTGATCGGGCTGCTCGGTCCCAACGGAGCCGGCAAGACCACCATGGTGGACATCTTGTCGACGCTGACCCGGCCCGATGGCGGCTCGGCGACGGTCGCCGGCCACGACGTCGTTTCGGATCCGGCCGGTGTGCGCCGCTCGATCATGGTCACCGGACAGCAGGTGGCCGTCGACGACGCCCTGACCGGTGAGCAGAATCTGGTGTTGTTCGGTCGCCTGTACGGGCTGAGCAAGTCCGAAGCACGTCGCAGGTCGCAGGAACTGCTCGAGCAATTCGGGCTCATGCATGCCGCGAAGCGGCGGGTGAGCACCTATTCGGGCGGGATGCGTCGGCGCATCGACATCGCGTGCGGATTGGTGGTCCAGCCGCAAGTGGCTTTCCTCGACGAGCCCACCACGGGACTGGACCCAAGAAGCCGGCAGGCGATTTGGGATCTGGTGGCCAGCTTCAAGAAGCTCGGCGTCGCCACCTTGTTGACGACACAGTATCTCGAGGAAGCGGATGCGCTCAGTGACCGGATCATTTTGATCGACCACGGCACGATCATCGCCGAGGGCACCGCGAATGAGCTCAAGCACCGTGCCGGCGACACATTCTGCGAAATCGTGCCGCGAGATCTCAAGGACCTGGACGCCATCGTCGCGGCGCTCGGCTCGCTGCTGCCCGAGCAGAGCAGGGCCATCCTGACACCCGAGTCAGACCGGATCACAATGCCGGCGCCAGACGGCACGCACACCCTGATCGAGGCCGCGCGCCGAATCGACGAGGCGAACATCGAGCTGGCCGACATCGCGCTACGCCGGCCGTCGCTCGATGACGTATTCCTGTCCATGACAACAGATCCCAGCGAGTCGCTGAGTCATCTAGCGTCGGCGGGCATGCGATGAGCGCCGCGGCCACCGTTCCCACCCCGGCACCGGCCTTCAAGGGGTTCAGCCCGACCGTGGAGAAGCTGAACCAGTCGACGCTTCGGCAATGGCGGGTGCTCATCAGTCGCTTGTTCTTGCGCACGAGCATCGGCGAGTTGCTCACCACCGCCGGCGCGCCGGTGGTTTTCATGGTGGGCTTCTACATACCCTTCGCCATACCGTGGAACCACTTTGTCGGGGGTGCAAGCTCCGGCGTCGCCAGTAACCTCGGGCAGTACATCACGCCGTTGGTCACACTGCAGGCCATCTCGTTCGCCGCCATCGGGTCGGGCTTCCGGGCGGCAACCGACTCGCTGCTGGGTGTCAATAGACGGTTTAGCTCGATGCCGATCGCCCCGGTGACGCCGGTGCTTGCCCGCGCGACGGTCTCGGTGTACCGGTGCTCCATCGGTTTGGCGGTATCGCTGGTCTGCGGCTACGTGATCGGATTCCGGTTCCACCGCGGGGCCCTCTACATCGTCGGCTTTTGCTTATTGGTGCTGGCGATCGGGGCTGTGCTGTCATTCGGCACCGACCTGCTTGGCACAGTTACCAAGAACCCCGACGCCATGCTGCCGCTGCTGACCTTGCCCATTTTGATCTTCGGACTATTGTCGGTCGGCCTGATGCCGTTGAGGCTGTTTCCTCGGTGGATCCACCCGTTTGTCCGCAACCAACCGATCTCGCAGTTCGTTGAGGCGATGCGGGCGCTGGCCGGAGATACCACCAAGAGAGTCTTACCGGTGACGTGGCCTGTGATGGCACCGACGCTGGCATGGATCGTCGGTTTCACACTGTTGTTGGTGCCCATGTCCGTCGTCGTATTGTCCAGGCGGCGATGATGCCGGCCACAACTGAGGAAGTCGGGCTCGCGCCGGCGCGCTCGCAGAACCCGGAGAACTCTGTTCGCCTGCTCGTTGAGCAAACTCTCTTGCAGACCAAGCGGTTACTCATTCGGTGGGCGCGTGACTATGTCACCGTCGTCGGAGCGATCGTGTTGCCGATTCTGTTCATGGTGGTGTTGAACATCGTGCTCGGTAACCTGGCTTACGCCGTGACCCACGACAGCGGGCTCTACAGCATTGTTCCGCTCATCTCGATCGGTGCCGCGATCACTGGCTCAACATTTGTCGCGATAGACCTGATGCGCGAGCGCTCCATGGGTTTGCTTTCCCGATTGTGGGTGGTGCCGGTGCACCGGGCATCGGGTCTGATCGCTCGAATTCTGGCGAATGCGGTACGGACGCTGTTCACCACTTTGGTGATGCTGGGCACGGGCGTTGTGTTGGGTTTCCGGTTTCGGCAGGGCGTGATCCCGAGCCTCATGTGGGTAAGTGTCCCGGTGATACTGGGCATCGCTATCGCCGCCATCGTCACCACCGTCGCGCTCTACACCGCGCAGACCGTCGTGGTTGAAGGCGTGGAGCTGGTGCAAGCGATCGCGATTTTCTTCTCCACCGGCCTGGTACCGCTCAACTCTTATCCAGGCTGGATTCAGCCGGTCGTCGCCCATCAGCCAGTCAGCTATGCCATCGCGGCGATGCGAGGCTATGCGATGGGCGGCCCGGTCCTGTCTCCGATGATCGGGATGCTGGTGTGGACCATCGGTATTTGCGTCGCATGCGCGGTACCGATGGCCATCGGTTACCGACGGGCCAGCACGCACTGACCGAGCATGCGCTGGCCCGGCATGCAATGACCAGTAGGGGTTCTTGAGGTGTTTTCCGGATCCGTGATTCGAAAGCTGTCGCACAGTGAAGAAATCTTTGCGCAGTACGAGGTTTTCACGTCGATGACAATCCAGCTGCGCGGCGCGGTCGACGTCGACGCGCTGTCGGATGCTTTCGATGCCCTCCTCGAGGCCCATCCGGTCTTGGCGGGTCACCTCGAGCCAAGCCCCGATGGCGGTTGGAATCTGGTTGCCGACGACATGCTCCACTCGGGGATCTGTGTCGTCGACGGCACCAACGGGGCGTCTTCGGGAGACTCACAGATCCGGCTCGACCAGAGTGTGTCGTTGATGGATTCGCGGCTGACGCTCAACGAGGGAGGGGCCGAGCTGACCCTGTATGTCCATCACAGCATGGCCGATGGTCACCACGGGGCCGCTCTCGTAGACGAGCTGTTCTCCCGGTACACCGATGCGGTAACTACCGGTGATCCCGGTCCGATAATCCCGCAGTCCGCCCCGCTGCCCATGGAGATCCTGCTCGAACAGCGGGGCGTCAAGAAGCAAGGGCTATCGGGAGCCGAGCGTTTCATGTCGGTGATGTTCGCCTATGAGCTTCCTGACACCACCAAGGCGGCTGTCCTCGCCGATCCTGGATCACCCCAAGCTGTTCCAGTGAGCAGACTCCTGCTCTCCAAGCTGGAGACATCGGACCTCGTTGCATTCGGGCGTGAACATCGACTCAGCGTCAACGCCGTGGTCGCGGCGGCTATCCTGCTGACCGAGTGGCGGCTGCGCAACACCCCGCACGTCCCGATCCCCTACGTTTACCCCGTCGACTTGCGATTTCTTCTTGCGCCGCCGGTGGCGCCGACCGAAAGCACGAACCTGCTCGGGGCAGCCTCCTACCTTGCGGAGATCGGCCCGGATACCGACATCGTCGATCTGGCAAGCGATATCGTTGCCACCCTGCGCGCTGATTTGGCCAATGGTGTGATCCAGCAGTCGGGGCTCCACTTCGGCACAGCATTCGAAGGAACTCCTGCCGGGCTGCCGCCACTTGTCTTCTGCACCGACGCAACCGCGTTCCCAACTATGCGCACACCACCGGGTCTTGAGCTGAAAGACATTCGGGGCCAGTTCTATTGCTCCATCAGCGTCCCTCTCGATCTGTATTCGTGTGGCGTCTACGATGGGCAACTGATCATCGAGCATCATGGGCACCTGGCGGAACCGGAAAAGTCCCTCGAGATGATACGTTCCATGCTGTGCACTGTTCCCTCCGAGTATGGCTGGGTTATGGAATAACCGGATGTCAACGGCTGCAGAGTAATTCGTCAACCAGCCGGGGAGCTGGCGTCTCGTGGGTGATGCAGGTAGCGGCGGCGTTGCCGGATAACCGGTTTGCCGACCACGCCGGACCGGCGCTTGATCCGCGTCATTGAGCCAATCCAATCTTGTGGGGCACAGGAGATCAGCGGACCCGGTGATGTCGGCGGCGACGGTGTCGAGCTGAGTTAAGAGCAGACGATAACGGCCGCGACCTCCACTGCTGGTCCGGCGGAGGTATTCTCCGGCCACACGGCACCAACGGCGAATGGACACCCTGCGTCGCAACATCCTGGGAACCTTGTCCGGTGTGCCCCAAGGTCTGGCGCCATAACGGCGTCCAGCGTGCGACATCACACCGACGCTTTCCACGTATTCTCCACCGTGATGATGATCATAAGAAAGCTCACTTTCATTTGCAGGACGGGCGGGTGCGCTAACTTCGAAAAGGGCCGACGCCAATCGCATTAACCCGAATTTGCCGTCAATCGCCGTACCAACGAATGCGGGTATCTGCTACGATCCTGCGGTGCAGTGGCCGCCTCAGAACATCTTGAGCCGGTAGGCCGGGTCGCGCTGACCTGGCACTGAGCCGGAGAGAGGCAACTCACGGAGCCAACTAGGTTGACAACATGCGGGCCTGAAGGATCGCCATACTCGAGTCCGCGCCGACACCATAGGTTCCGTCCGGCAACTGGTCAAATGGCCAATACTTCAATAACCGCGGACTGGCTAGTGAGGAGATGACGGGATGGACGTGGCGGGCACATTCATGCGACTGATGGACGTGTTGCGGAAACTCACCAGCGCTGTGGCCCAACTGATTTACCGACCGACCGGCTCCGCGGCGGAGGAATACCATAAGTGGTACTACAGCAATTTGGTGTGGAATCAGACTACGTGGTTGGGCGTCCAGTGCTGGAAGTCCGTGAGCGATATGTGGAATTACCAGGAGATCCTGTTCGGCTTGAAGCCCTCGCTGGTCATCGAGTTCGGCAGCCGCTACGGCGGTTCGGCGCTGTTCTTCGCGAACGTCATGAGACACACCGGCCAACCGTTCAAGGTGGTCTCAGTCGACATCTCACACAAGGCCCTCGATCCAATGGCCCGTCGGGATCCTGACATTCTGTTCATTGAGTCCTCATCCACCGTCCCAGCCGTTGCCGAGCACATCGAACGACTCAAAGGCGAGTACCGCGGCACCATCTTCGCCATCCTGGACAGCGACCACTCCATGGATCACGTACTGGCCGAGATGAAACTGCTGCGGCCCCTTCTCTCCTCCGGCGACTACCTGATAGTCGAGGACTCCGATATCAATGGGCATCCCGTCCTCCCGGGGTTCGGACCCGGCCCATACGAGGCCATCGAGGCTTACGAGCGTGAATTCCCAAACGATTACAAGCATGACGTGGCGCGGGAGAACAAGTTCGGCTGGACATCTGCTCCTAACGGGTTCCTGATCCGCAACTAAGCGGTCCGCCAGCAGAATTGGATGGCCGAGGCCGTATGCGCGGCAGGTGCCGGGCATGCGAGCGACCGGCGCGGCGGCTGATCCGTTCTGCCACAGATGCCAATTGCGCTGTGCCGAATAATTTCCCGGGTTCATCGGATGGTCGGAGACGACGCCGTGGACATTCTCCACGGCTGGGGCGCGCTGGCCGAATGCCCCCGACATGCTCGGTCCACCGCCCCGGCAGTGTCCGGCCGACTGGCTGAGGCTTTGCGATGCCGCCAGACGGGTACGCGGCCAGGCCGGTTGATCGCATGCGTCAACCTGCCGTTGCGTAGTGTCAATCAGCACTCGACACCCTCACGGGCGCAACGAGTTTGTCGCCCACAAACTGCGCGGCGCAGACAACCCGAAGCCCCGGTGACGCCGCGGCTGGCGGAATCAGCTCGCCGTGGTACCAACCGTTGAGGGGCAGCGGTATCAGCGGTATCAGTAGCGGACATAGCGGCGGAGGCGTGGCAGACCGCTCCGGCGGTCACCGAGCGGACCATTTGGACCTTGACCGGCGGCCTGTCATACTCCGCATATGGCACTCAAAGACCGCGTGTACGACGTGGTTCTCCCGGTCGGCTGGAAGCTGAATCAGAAGGCCCAGAAGTACATTTACCCTTCGTTCACCAAGCGCGTCGCCACCGATGAGCTGGTGTTCCTCAACATGGGCTACGAAGAGGATCCACCGATGGCGATACCGCTGGAACCCGCTGACGAGCCCGACCGGTACTCCATCCAGCTTTACCACCGTGTTGCGGCCCAGGTGGATCTCACCGGCAAACGGGTGCTGGAGGTCGGTGCCGGACACGGCGGCGGAGCCTCATACCTCACACGTACCCTGCACCCGGCGTCCTACACCGGATTGGACCTGAACCCGGCCGGCGTTGCGTTTTGCCAAAAGAAACACCATGTTCCAGGCCTCGATTTCGTGCAGGGCGATGCTCAGAACCTGCCGTTCGCCGACGAATCGTTCGAGGCCGTGATCAACATCGAATCCTCACTCTACTACCCTGATTTCCCTCGTTTCCTCGGCGAAGTGGCGCGGGTCCTGCGTCCGGGAGGCCATTTCCTGTACACCGATTTCCGGCTCCCGTTTGGCATTGCCGCCTGGGAGACGGCGCTGGCCAACGCGCCAATGCGAATCGTTTCGCAGACCGAGGTCAATGATGAGATCCTGCGCGGATACGAGAAATTGTCGCCGTCACTGAAGGCGCTTTACGATCGCAATACGCCGCGGCTGCTACGGGGCGTATACGCAAAGCTTTTCGCAGTGGATGGCAAGACCACACATCCCCTGAAAAGCTGGGGATTCTCTTACCGCGTCTATTGCTTAACCAAACCCTGAGGCGGCGTCGGAGACATTGACCGACCGCAGGCGTCCCGCGGGATACCGCTGAACCAGCGGCTGATCCAGGCCTCGTCTTCGAAACCGCTGACGCTGCGTCGCCGCGACAGCGCCCATGGGGGGTCCTGAGAAAACGTTGTCCGGCCAACAACTTTGGCGGCCGGGTAGGAGGCACCGGGGACGACCAGCGAGTCGTCCCCGGGGTCAACCAAGCTCCGGCCTTTATGCCGCCGGCGTCGCCGCTTCTTCCTGGGCCAGCGTGTCCGCCAGGTGCTGGGCCAAGGCGCGCGCGGTGTTGTGCGTCGCGATGACCTTGGGAGACAGGCGGATCCCGGCCTCGGCCTCAATGTGAGTACGCATTTCGAGCATCCCCAAAGAGTCCAGACCGTACTCGAGGAATGGGCGGTCGGCGTCGACTGTGCGACGCAGGATCACGCTAGCCTGCTCGACGATCAGACGCCGCAGTCGGGCGGGCCATTCATCTTGCGGCACCGACATCAGCTCGGTGCGGAATTTGCTTGGGCCCCTTGAGCCTTGGCCAGCTGATTGGAACATTTCACCCCACGGGCTGCGCCGGACAAGGTCGGGCAGCCAAGGCGCCCCGATGATGGGGATGTACCCGGTGTATGCGCGGTCATAGCGCAGCAATGTTTCGAAGGCGTACGCACCTTCATCCGGGGTGATCATGACTTCGCCGCCCTCGGCCAGGAACGTGGCGCGACCTACCTCTGCCCACGCACCCCACGCGATCGCGCAGACCGGCAGTCCTTGCGCACGGCGCCAGTGAGCGAAGGCGTCGACCCAACTGTTGGCCGCGGCATAGGCACCCTGCCCGGGCGACCCCAATAGGGCCGCACCCGAGGAGAATAAGCAGAACCAGTCCAGCGGCTGTCCACTCATGGCGCGGTGCAGGTTCCACGATCCGAAAACCTTCGGGGACCAGTCGCGGTCGATCAGCTCATCGGTGATGTTGGCCAGCGTGGCATCCTCGACCACCGCCGCCGAATGCAGCACGCCGCGTACCGGAAGCCCGGTGGCGGTTGCCACGCTCACCAGGCGATCACCGGTCTCAGGTTCGGCGATATTGCCGCACTCCACCACGATGTCGGCACCGGCCGCGCGAAGACTCTCGATGGCCTGCCGCGCCTTGGGGTTTGGCTGGGAACGAGCGGTCAGCACGATCCGACCACAGCCCGCCGCAGCCAGTTTCGAGGCGAAGAACAGGCCAAGACCCCCTAGGCCACCCGTGATGATGTAGGCGCCGTCGCGGCGGAACACCGGCACCCGCTCCGGAGACACCACGGCACTGCTGCGCCCGCTGCGCGGCATGTCGAGCAGCAGCTTGCCGGTGTGCTCGGCATTGCTCATCGCCCGGATGGCATTGGCAGCGTCGGCCAGCGGGTAGTGCGTGCACTCCGGTGCGGTCAGCACACCGTCCGCGGTCAGTTTGAACACCGTGGTGAGCAACTCGCGGACGCGGTCGGGCTGCAGCACGGACATCAGCGCCAGGTCCAGGTAGTAGAACGTCAGCCCGCGACGGAACGGGTACAGACCCAGCCGGGTGTTGCCGTACACGTCGGCTTTGCCGATTTCGACGAACCGCCCACCGAACGCAAGCAGCTCCAGCCCGGCCCGCTGAGCCGCACCGGTCAGCGAGTTCAGCACGATATCCACCCCGTACCCGTCGGTGTCGCGCCGGATTTGATCGGCGAACTCGACGCTGCGGGAGTCGTAGACGTGCTCGATGCCCATGTCGTGCAGCATGGCGCGCTTGCGCGGATTGCCGGCGGTCGCGAAGATCTCCGCTCCGGCGGCACGCGCGATGGAAATGGCCGCCTGTCCCACGCCACCAGTTGCGGAGTGGATCAACACTTTGTCACCGGCCTTGATCCCGGCCAGGTCGTGCAGCCCGTACCAGGCGGTGGCGTTTGCGGTGGCCGCCGCGATCGCCTGTTCATCGGCCAGCCCGGGTGGAAGCGTGACTGCGAGGTTGGCGTTGCACGTGAGGAAGTTGCGCCAGCAGCCTCCTTCGGAAAAGCCGCCGACGCGGTCACCGACCTGGTGGTCGACTACCCCTTCCCCGACTGCCGTCACCACACCGACGAAATCCATGCCCAACTGCGGCTCGCGGTCGTCGATGATGGGGAATTTTCCGAACGCGATAAGAACGTCGGCGAAGTTGATGCTGGAGTGGGTGACAGCCACCTCGATCTGCCCGGGCCCGGGCGGAACGCGATCACAGGCGGCGAGTTCCAGTGTTTGCAGGTCGCCGGGCGTGCGAACGTGCAGCCGCACACTGTCGTGTTCATGGTCGACAGTGGTGGTTTGTCGCTCGTCATGGCTCAGCGGGCTGGGGCAAAGGCGCGCCACATACCAGTCACCATCGCGCCAGGCGGTCTCGTCCTCATCGGAGCCTCCCAGCAGTTGCTGGGCCACCTTTTCTACTTCCGTGTGTTCGTCCACATCGATGTGGGTGGTGCGCAACAGCGGGTGTTCGCTGCCGATCACCCGCAGCAAGCCACGTAGCCCGGCCTGCTCCAGGTTCGCCTGGTCGTCCGACCGAACGATCTGGGCTTGCCTGGTCACGACGAACAGGCGAGGAAGCTCACCCTCCAATTCCGCCAGCTCCCGGATGATCCGAACCAGATGACGCACCTGCTCGCGGCCCTCCAACAGGCTGTCCTGGTCCGGCTCGCCGCCGCGCGGCCCACAGAGGATCACGACACCGTTGTTCGCGCGAGCACGCAGCTGACTGCCGAGCCTTTCCAGCGTGGTTGCCGCCTCGACCTCCCTCGGCAAGTGCAGGGTGCTGCATTCGGTGCCTTGGGGGCCGTGGGTTTTCAGGGCGTCCGTCAACGTGGAAGTCAGCATGTCGGCGCCGTCGGAGGCGTCGATCAGCAGCCATGATCCCGCCTCGGCCGCGGTGGCCTCGGGCAGGTTTCGCTGCTGCCACGCCAGGGTCAGCAGCCGCTCGCTGAGCACGCGGTTGCGCTCGGCGCTTTCGGACGTACCGGTTCCCATGTGCAGGCCTCGCACCGCCAGCAGCACGGTCCCGTGCTCGTCCAACACGTCGAGGTCAGCCTCGCCCCCAGTGACCCCGGCCTTGGTCAGCCGTGTGTAGCAGTAGCGGGCATTGCGTGTTGGTCCATAGATACGCAGGCTGCGCACACCCAGTGGCAACAGCAGACCACCGCTGCCGGCGGCATCGACGCCGGCACCGACCGACTGGAAACAGGCATCCAGCAGCGCGGGATGAACGTGGTAGGCGCCCTGTTGGAAGCGGATCGAAGCGGGCAACCCGACCTCCGCCAACACGGTGCCGGCTCCGGCCTCCGCGGTGTGCGCGGTGGCCAGACCGCTGAACGCGGAACCTAACTGAACGCCACGCTTGGCGAACGATTCCCGCATCTCGGCCCCGTTCACACTGGACGGGTGCGCCGCCAACAGGGCGGCGATGTCGTAGGCCGGCGGCAACAAATCGTCCGCGACGGCATGCAGCGTCGCGGTGGCGTGCCGCGTACTCTCACCGTCCTGATTAGACGCCACCGCGAAGTTGACGACACCTGGCGCATCGACCGAGGCGATTGCGTCGATCGGGGTCTGCTCGTCGAGCAAAAGCATTTGCTCAAAGGCGATGTCGCGGACCTCCGACGCCTCGCCGAAAACCTCCCCCGCCGCGGCCAACGCCATCTCACAGTAGGCTGCGCCGGGCAGTGCGGCCACGCTATGCACCTGGTGGTCGCTGAGCCAGGACAACGTCGCGGTACCGATATCGGCCTGCCAGACGTGGCGCTCCGGCTGTTCGGTGAGCCGCACATGCGAGCCCAGCAGCGGATGCACGGTAATGGTGCAGGCGCCTTGCGCCCTTTGTTCTTGCCCTTCGCCTTCGATGTACAAGTGCGGGTGGGTCCACGCCGGCAACGGCGTATCGACGAGCCGGCCCGCGGGATACAACACCGAAAAGTCCACGGCGGCACCCGCGCTGTGCAGATCAGTCAGCAATCCGCGCAGCCCCAGCGGCAGCGGCTGCTCACGCCGCATGCCCGCCAGAGCCGCCGCCGACATGTCGAGACTGCGGGCGGTCTGGTCGACGGCCCGGGTCAGCAACGGGTGAGGTGACAACTCGGCGAAGACCCGGTAGCCGTCCTCCAGCGCAGCCTGCACCGCCGCAGCGAATTGGACCGTATTCCGCAGATTGTCCACCCAGTACCGGGCATCGCACACCGGCCGCTCGCGCGGGTCGAACAACGTCGCCGAGTAGTACGGAACCTTGGGTGTCATCGGTTTGAGATCACCCAAGGCCGCGGCCAAGTCGTCAAGGATCGGGTCGACTTGAGGCGAATGCGATGCGACATCGACGGCCACCTCCCGCGCCATCACGTCACGCTGCTCCCACCGTGCGACCAGATCGCGCACCGTTTCGGTGGCGCCGCCGATCACCGTCGACTGCGGCGAGGCCACCACCGAGACCGCGACATCGTCGATTCCGCGTGCCATCAGCTCCGAATTCACTTGCTTGGCAGGCAGTTCCACCGACGCCATCGCGCCGGCCCCGGAAATGCGGCACATCAACTTCGAGCGGCGGCAGATGACCCGCGCCCCATCTTCCAGCGACAGCGCTCCAGCGACCACGGCTGCGGCCGCTTCGCCCAGCGAGTGTCCGACCACCGCGCCCGGGCGGACTCCGTAGGACTGCTCCATCGTGGCGGCCAACGCGGTCTGCATTGCAAAGATGGTCGGCTGCACCTTGTCGATGCCGGTCACCGTCTCTGGCGCAGTCATGGCCTCGGTGACCGAAAAGCCCGATTCTTCGGCAATGACCGGCTCGAGCGCCGCGATGGTGGCGGCGAAAACCGGTTCGCTCGCCAGCAGGTCAACGCCCATCGCCGCCCACTGCGAACCCTGACCGGAAAATACCCACACCGGTCCGCGGTCGCCCTGCCCCACCGCGGCCTCATACGGGAGCTCGCCATCGGCGACCTCACGCAACCCCTGGACCAGCTCGGGCAGACCGCTGGCCCCCACCGCGGTGCGCCCCGGCCGGGGCGCGCGCCGCCGCGCCAACGTGTAGGCCACATCCGACGGCACCACGGAGTCCTGGTGGTCTTCCACCCATTCGGCAAGCCGGCGTGCGGTCTGTCGCAGCCCTTCGGTGGAGCTGGACGAGATGGGGAACAGCAGCGGCCCCCCCGCCTCGGACGCCGGCGCGGAAACTACTGCGCGGCCTGGTGCCTGTGCCGGTGCTTGCTCCAGGATCGCGTGTACGTTCGTTCCCGACATCCCGAACGACGACACCGCGACCCGCTTCGGCGCGTGGTCGTCGCCATTGGGCCACGGCGTAACCGCCTGCGGCACAAAGAGTCCCGTCTCGATCCCGGCAAGTTCATCGGGAAGGCGGTTGAAGTGCAGCAGCGGCGGCAGCACCCCGTGCTGCATGGACAGAATGGCCTTGATCAGACCGACCGCCCCCGCCGCGGCAGTGCTGTGGCCCATGTTGCTCTTGGCCGACCCGAGCGCACACCGGGTGCCGGCGCCGTACACCCGCGCCAGGCCCCGGTATTCGATCGGGTCACCGATTGGTGTGCCGGTGCCGTGCGCCTCGACCGCGCCGACCGTTTCGGCCTCCACGCCCGCTGCCGCCAACGCCGCGCGGTACACGGCCACCTGGGCATCCTCCGACGGCATCGTGAGCGTCTCCGTGCGACCGTCCTGATTGGTGGCGGTGCCGCGCACCACGGCGAGAATCCGGTCGCCGTCGCGCAGCGCATCCGGCAGCCGCTTGAGCAACACCATCGCGCACCCCTCGGAACGCACAAACCCGTCCGCGTCGGCGTCGAAGGAGTGGCAACGTCCGGTCGGTGAGAGCATGCCCTGACCGGATGCCGCCACGCTTGCGTGCGGCTCCAGCAGTACCGCGCAGCCGCCCGCCAACGCCAGGTCGCTTTCGCCGTCGTGCAGGCTGCGACAGGCCAAGTGCACCGCCATCAGACCCGACGAACACGCAGTGTCAAACGTCAACGCCGGACCATGCAGGCCCAGTGCGTAGGCGATCCGCCCGGATGCCACGCTGTTGTTCAGTCCGGTCACCACGTAGGGGCTCGCCAAGCCGCTGGCTCCATGGGTGACCACCAGGTAGTCCTCATGTGTCAGACCGGTGAACACCGCCGTCGATGAGCCGGCCAGCGACGCCGGGTCCAGGCCGGCATGCTCGATCGCCTCCCACGAGGTTTCCAGCAATAGCCGGTGCTGCGGATCGATCGAGATCGCCTCCCGCTCGCTGATCCCGAAGAACTCGGCATCGAATCCGGCGACGTCGTCGAGGAACGCACCCCACCGCGACACCGTCCGCCCAGGCACTCCGGGCTCAGGGTCGTAATAGTCGTCGGCCTCCCAGCGGTCTGGTGGAATCTCGGTGACCAAGTCGTCGCCACGCAGCAACGACTCCCACAGTTTCTCGGGCGAGTCGATTCCCCCCGGAAGCCGACATCCCATGCCGATGACCGCAATGGGAGTGACACGTGTTTCCATTCGCTCTCTAACCTCGTCTCAGCTCAGCTCAACGGGAGTTCCCCGACGACATCCCCGAATTTTTCACAACAGGCAGCGAGCTGGCCGCACCGCCGCTCTGCCAGTCCCCAGCCCGGATCTCGACACCAAGGCAGGTCTCGGAGAGACAAGCTTAGACGGCTGTACAAGATTCTGAGGACCAATGGGGCGAATTCCTCCGGTTTCCGCTGCGGTTAGCTGCCTGAGCAGCGCAAATGAAAATCACCGACCGCCGACCGACGCTCGTGACGAGGGTGGTCCCCCTGTGCAGCCTGGTTCGCCTCGGCAGCAACCTGACGTCCATAACGTCGAGATGACGCCATGACGAGATGACGCCATGACGTGCCAAACGCTGCGATGGGTTCCCCGGCGGCCACAGTGCCGAGCCCGGCAGGTCCGCATGGCGCGACCAGCGTGTCGACATCGCCTCGCTGCGCCTGCGTCATCGGCGCCGGGCCCCGCTGAATCGGCGGTTGTGACCCTGCAGCCCGCTGGGTCCTAACCCTGCGGATGCCGTCTCACAGCCGTCATGACGGCCGGACGGTAACGTGATAGCTCATGAGTGTGCGTTCCCTGCCGGCTGCGCTCCGCGCGTGCGCCCGGCTACAGCCCAATGACCCAGCGTTTACCTACATCGATTACGAAAAGGACTGGGCCGGTGTCCCCGAAAGCCTGACGTGGTCACAGTTGTACCGGCGAACGTTGAACGTTGCACGCGAGCTGAGTCATTGCGTTCCGGCCGGTGAGCGCGCGATGATATTGGCCCCCCAGGGACTCGATTACATCACCGCTTTTCTCGGCGCGTTACAGGCCGGAGTTATCGCGATTCCGCTTGCGGTCCCTCAGGGCGGCGCCACCAATGAACGCGTTGATGCGGTACTGCAGGACGCGTCGCCGGGTGCCATTCTCACGACATCTTCGGTTATCGACGATGTCAGCCAGCACGTTACCGCGCAGCCCGGTAAGTCCGCGCCCTCGATCATCGAAGTTGATTTACTGGACCTGGATTCTGCGAGTGGATCCAGTGCCGGCGACGATAACCACCCCTCGATTGCGTATCTGCAATATACCTCCGGGTCGACCCGTACCCCGGCGGGCGTCGTGATGACACATCAGAACCTGCGGACTAATTTCGAACAGCTGATGGCCGGCTACTTTGCCGACACTGACGGGATCCCCCCGCCAGGTTCGACCCTGGTTTCGTGGCTGCCGTTTTATCACGACATGGGTTTGGTTCTGGGAGTTTGTGCGGCAATTTTGGGGGGATATCCCTCACTGTTGACCAGCCCAGTCGCGTTCCTGGCACGTCCGGCACGGTGGTTACACATGCTGGCCAGCACTCCGCACACATTCTCCGCAGCGCCGAATTTCGCCTTCGAACTGGCGACAAAAAGGGTATCTGACGAGGAAATGGCCGGGCATGACCTCGGCGAAGTACTCACCATCCTCAGTGGCAGCGAGCGGGTGCACCCGGCGACGATCAAGCGCTTCGCCGACCGATTTGCGCGCTTCAATCTGCAAGAAAAGGTGATCCGTCCCTCGTACGGCCTGGCAGAAGCAACTGTCTTCGTGGCCACCAGCAGGCCTAACCATCCGCCGAAATTTGTCGATTTCGAAACCGAAAAATTGACCGACGGCGAAGCAAAGCCCTGCAATAACGGAGACGGCACAGCGCTAGTCAGCTATATTTTGCCGCAATCACCCATCGTGCGAATCGTGGATCCGGAGACTAGCACCGAATGCCCGGAAGGAACGGTCGGTGAGATTTGGGTGCATGGCGACAACGTCGCTACCGGCTATTGGCAAAAGCCGGAAGAGAATGCACGCACTTTCGGCGCAAAGATTGTGAACCCCTTGGCGGGAACACCCGAAGGTCCTTGGCTGCGAACCGGAGACTCGGGTTTCGTCAGGGACGCCGAATTCTTCATCATCGGCCGGATCAAAGACCTGCTGATCGTTTACGGGCGCAATCACTCTCCCGACGACATCGAGGCGACGATCCAAGAGATCACCCGGGGCCGCTGCGCGGCAATAGCAGTCCCCAGTGATCGCAGCACCGAAAAGCTGGTCGCCATCATCGAACTGAAAAAACGCGGCGACTCGGATCCCGATGCGATGGAGCGGCTGGGCGCCATTAAGCGTGAAGTCACCACGGCTTTATCGGCTTCGCACGGCCTTAGCGTCGCGGACCTGGTGTTGGTTGCGCCGGGCTCGATCCCGATTACCACCAGCGGCAAGGTCAGGCGAGCAGCATGCGTCGAGCAATACCGCCAAGATCAATTCGCTCGCTTAGACGTTTAACAAGGCCGGCCGTCATCCCCAGAATTGGTACATCCGTGTGAAAACGTCGTGCCCGGACACCGACGTCAGTACGATCGCGAGCGTGCCCGGCGACGAGAGCCATCGGCGATCTCGGGTCGCCCGCCTACTTGTTGTCGCCGCTTGGATTGCCGCAGCGGTGATCGCCAACGTGGTTCTTGCGCTGACACACGCGAAACCCGGCGATACCGCCTCGGCGCTGCTGGCCCCGGACGCCACGACGGCGGCAGCCAACAGCCGGATCGGGCAGTGGTTCCCGGGCAGCGGCACCAACGCCATCGCCTACCTGGTGGTGGACGGCCGCGACCAGCTCGGGCCGGCCGACCAGCATTACTATGACGCCGCGGTGAGCGCACTGCGCGCCGACACCGCCCACGTCGGATCGGTCCTCGACTGGTGGTCTGACCCCCTCACCGCGCCGCTGGGAACCAGTCCCGACGGGCGCTCCGGCGTCGCGATGGTGTGGCTGGTGGGCGAGGCCGGTAGCGACAAGGCGCGCGAATCGTTCGATGCGGCCCGAGCGGTGGTGCGTAAGCTACCGCCGAGTCCGGGGCTTCGCGCCCGCATGGTGGGCGCGGATGCCATCAACCACATCCCGCTGCGCATGCAGGTGTGGCAGGGTGCGGCGGTCGCGGTCGCCGCGGCGGTGCTCGCCGTGCTGCTCCTGCTCCGATCGCGGCAGTCCCCGCGTTCGGTCGCGATGGTGCTGCTGGCCACCGGACTCTCATTGACAGTGGGGTGCCCGCTCGCCGCGATGGTGCCGCGAAGCAGCACGGCGCTGACGGTGTTTTCCGGGACCCTCGCCTTTGTCTTGACGATCGCCACAATGACCGCAGCCACCCTGCTTGCTGCCCGGCTCGGGCCCGACGGCAGTGTTGCGGTGACGGACCGGCACGCATACCGCGCTTTGCTGCCCCGGTTGGCGCTGCCCGGAGCGTGCGTCGCGCTGGTCACCGGCCCGCTGCTGCTTGCGCAAACACCCGCGCTGCACAGCGTCGGCAGCGCCGCACCGGATGTTGCGGTGGCACTTGCGGTTTCGTTGACACTTCTGCCTATCTTGCTCGGCTTCGCCATGCCTCGCGGGCTGTCAGGGCCGCAGACCGGCGGCCTCGGCTGGGCTGGCCGGTTGCCAAAGCCCGGCTTCTCCAACCCCATTGCCGTGGCTGTCGTGGTGCTGGCGATCTGCGCGCTACCCGTCATCGGAATGCGCTGCGGTATCGACGAATCCCGGGCAAACCCACCCGGGACCAGCGCCGCGCGACTGCTGCCCGGAAATCCCCTGCCCGACGTGGTGGTGGTCAACTCCGCCGCGGATCTTCGCCAGCCGGCAGGGCTCATCGCCATCGATCAACTCAGCCACCGACTGATGGAGATTCCCGGGGTGCGCAAGGTGGAGTCGGCGGCATGGCCGGCCGGTGTCCCGTGGGCCGACGCCTCGCTTACCTCCGCCGCGGGCAAGCTCTCCGATCAGTTGAACCGGGGGGCCGGGTCGTTCATGCCGCAGCTGAATGCCATCAAGTCTCTGGGAGCCACGATCGATCAGGTCAGCGCCGCCGTCGACGAGCTGGACAGCAGCGTGAGAATCGGTCTCGCCGGGGCGAATCAGATACAGCAGAACATCAACCGCGTCATCTCTGTCACGCAGAACCTCCGGGGCAGAGCTGCCGAAGTTTCGCAATACCTGAACCCGTTCCGGGACTTGATCACCGGCGGTACGTATTGTCCCGACGAGCACCTGTGCTCGGTCGCGCGGCAGATCGTGGGACCCCTGGACCTGGTGGTCGCCGATGTGGCCGCGCTGACCAACGGCGCCGACCGCATGGCCGCGGTGTCGAACCAAACAATGGGCGCCTTCGCCTCGACACCGCACGTGGTGGGGGAAATGCGGTCGACGCTGAGCCAGCTGCGCTCCTTCGTGCCAAAGCTCGAATCAAGTATCCAAGAGATCCTGCCGCAACTCGTGCAGGTGTCGGCGTTCCTGAAGAACATCAGCGTCGATTTCGCCGACACCGGAGAGGGCGGTTTCCACCTCACCCGCAAGGAACTGGCGGATCCGTCGTATCAACACGTGCGCCAATCGATGTTCTCGGCCGACGGCACCGCGACCCGGCTGTTCGTCTATTCCGACGGGAACGGTCTGGACCTCGGCGCGGCGGCGCGGGTGCAGTCGCTCCAACTTGCCGCGGGCGCGGCAATGAAGTACGGAAGCCTTGTCGACAGCCAGATCACGGTCGCCGGGGCCGCGCAAGTAGCCGCAGCCGTCCGCGGCGCCCTCACCCATGATGCCGTGCTACTGGCCGTGACGATGCTCGCGGTGGCGGCCTTGATCGGCCTGTGGCGCGGCGCGGTCAGCGGACTGGCGGCCGGCCTGGTGGTGGCCGCGTCCTACCTTGCCGCGCTGGGGATTTCGGTGGCGCTGTGGCAACACTTGCTGGATCGCGAGCTGCAGGCCGCGGTTCCGCTGGTGTCGTTCGCTATTCTCGCCGCGTTCGGCGTCCCGCGTCTCGCCGCCACTTTTCTCGCCACCGATCGTGTGGGGACCGTGACGCTTCGGAGCGCCGTCGCCCCGCTCACCGGCCTTGGTGCCGTTTTCGCCGGCGGCCTACTGTTGGTGTCGGCCGCTTCCCCCGACGCTCTCACCCAGCTCGGTACCGTTGTGCTGATCGGGCTGGGCGTGCTGACCGTGGCCGTGCGCGTGGGCATCCCGGCCGTGATCACCAGGGGCCGCACTCAGCGGCCGGCCGAGCAGCCGCCGGCCGTCGAGCCCACAGCGGACAGCTGAAACGTGTTGGCTCCCGGCGTTGCTAGTCGACTTACTAGTCGACGTTGAGGGGTTCGTTCCATTTCGACAGGGTCAGCTCGACCGCCCCGGACCCGATGTCGATGTTTGCCCGCACGAGGCGGTGCGACCCGTCCGAGGCGATCCACACGGTCGCGGGCCTAGGCTGCCTGGCTGCAGGATCCAACATCTTGACGGTGTCCGTCGGCACGGTTCCGCTGATCTTGGTGGTGGGAATTCCGTCGATCACCTCCGAGCCTTGCGACTGCAGATTGGTGATACCCGCGAGCACCTTCGCCACCCCGTTGCTGGGATCAACCACCCGTGAGGCTGCCAACTCGGAGACCGAGCCCAGGTTGGTCCAGTCATCGAACAGCTTCACCGAGATGTTGTCGTCCTTGGTGCGGAACGGGACGTCCGGCTGGCCCTGATAGGTGCACACCCCCTTCGCGGCGAGCGGATTGGCCCGGACATCGACGTCGGCGCTGGTGATACCGAGCAAGCTGTCGACTTTCCCGGACGTTCGAATCGCCAGGTGCACGCTCGTCAAGGCCTTTGTCGCCTCGAGCGACTGCTTGACCTCGGTCACCAGCGCGGGGTCGCTCGTCGTGCTGGCCGAACTGTGCGCCTCGGATTCGGGTTTGTCGGCGGCGCAGCCGGATAGCCACAGCATCAGCCCGGCGGCCACCGCCACCACGAGGGCGAAAGTCACCGGCGGTTTCCGATCGTTCATTGCTCATCCTCTCGATGATGTTTCGCCCGAACCGCACGCGACGCGTGCGGCATCGACCCAACACACAGACCAGTCAAGCCACCACAGCTCAGCAAGGCAGCGACGACGTTCACCGGTTCAGTGCCTTGTCCCGGCCCTGTCCCGGCCCTCTCCGGCCCCCGTGATCCGCCGCGTGTGGCTGATCAACCCAGCCGACTATAGGTTCGTTGCGTCCACACTAGTCCGGCGCGGTAACGCCCGGGCGCCCGTCGCGAACCCGGCATCCGAACGGTACGACGGGCCGTCGGCACCCGGGTGCTGACGGGCCGATGCCGCGACCCTGCCGGTGCCGGCCGGACCGTGCTACGCATGGACCGAGACCTTCTCCTCGTCCTCTTCGTCGCGTTCGGCATGCGGTGACTGGTCACCATTGGACTCGGGATGGATTTGCCGGGCGATGTAGTCGGCGACGGCCGTCGGGGTGGGGTGGTCCAAGATCACGGTGGGCGGCAGGGTCAGCCCGGTGGCGTTCTTGAGACGGTTGCGTAGCTCGACGGCGGTCAGCGAGTCGAAGCCCAGGTCTTGGAACCCGCTGTCGGGGTCGATGTCCTCGGGAGCGGGACGACCCAGCACCGCCGCGGCCTGCGCCCGCACTATCGCGACCAGCAGGCCGTGTTGCTCGTCGGGGGCCAGCCCGTGGAGGCGTTGGGCAAGCGCCGACTTCGATTGGGTGGCATCTGCGGTGTCGTCGATTTGGCGTCGCCGGGGGCGGCGGGCGAGCCCGCTGAACAATGCCGGCAAGCCGCCGGCCTGGGCCCGGGCGTTGAGTGCGGCGCGGTCCAGGCGGGTCGCGACCATGACGGGGTGATCGATCGTCAGCGCGGTGTCAAACAACTCCAGCGCCTGCTCCGGGCTCATGGCGACCAGCCCGCTACGACTCATCCGGGCCAGATCACGCTCGCTCAAATGAGCGGTGATGGCACTGGTTTGCTCCCACAACCCCCACGCCAGCGATGTTCCCGCCAGGCCCGCGGCCTGCCGGTGAGCGGCCAGCCCGTCCAGGAACGCGTTCGCCGCCGAGTAGTTGCCCTGCCCCGGAGAGCCCACCGTTGCCGCGATCGAGGAGCACAGCACAAACATCGACAGATCCAGACCTCGGGTGGCCTCGTGCAGGTTCCAGGCGGCGTCCACCTTGGCCCGCAACACCGTGTCGATCCGATCCGGCGTCAGCGAGCTGATCACCGCATCGTCGACCACACCTGCGGCGTGAATCACCCCGCGCACCGGCGGCCACTCCGCCGCAAGCTGCGTGAACAAGCCTGCGACCGCGTCCCGATCGGCCACGTCGCAGGCCACCACCTGAACCCGGGCACCCGCGTCCGCCAACTCGGCGGCCAGCTCGGCAGCCCCCTCGGCGCGATCGCCGCGCCGACTGGCCAGCACCACATGACGCACCCCGTACGCGCGGACCACGTGGCGGGCCAGGACCGCACCGACCATCCCGGTGGCACCGGTGATCAGCACGGTGCCGTCGGTGAGCCCGTCGGCCAACGCCGAGGGCATGGTCAACACCACCTTGCCGATATGGCGGGCCTGGCTCATGAACCGGAATGCCGCCGGCGCGCAGCGCACATCCCAGCTGGTGACCGGCAGCCGATGCAGCACCTCGGTGTCGAACAGCTCCTTCACTTCGCGAAGCATCGCCTGCATGCGCACCGGACCGGCCTCCGAGAGGTCAAACGCCCGATACCGCACGCCCGGATAGTTGGCGGCGATCTTCTGCGGATCGCGGATATCGGTCTTGCCCATCTCGAGGAACCGCCCGCCGCGGACCAGCAAACGCAGCGAAGCGTCCACGAACTCGCCGGCCAGCGAGTCCAGCACCACATCGACCCCGCGGCCTTCGGTGACCGCCAAGAACTTCTCCTCGAACTCGAGCGTGCGGGAATCGCCGATATGGTCGTCGTCGAACCCCATGGCGCGCAACGTGTCCCATTTGCCGCGGCTGGCGGTGACGAAAACTTCCACTCCCCAGTGGCGAGCCAGCTGCACCGCCGCCATGCCCACGCCGCCGGTGCCGGCGTGGATGAGCACCGATTCGCCCCCCTTGATCTCGGCCAAGTCCGACAACCCGAACAAAGCCGTCAAGAACACCACCGGCACCGCCGCAGCCTCCGCGAACGACCAGCCGCGGGGCGCCCGGACAACCAGTTGCTGGTCCACCACCGCCAGCGGACCGGCTCCACCCAGGAAGCCCATCACCGCGTCGCCGACGGCCACACCGGTCACGTCCGGGCCGGTCTCGATCACCACTCCGGCGCCTTCGGCACCCAGCGGTGGCGCCTGGCCGGGATACATCCCCAGCGCGGCCACCACATCGCGGAAATTGACCCCGACGGCTGCCACAGCCACCCGCACCTGCCCGGCCTGCAGCGGCGCCCGGGCCTCCGGGCAAGGCTGAATCACCAGATCCTCCAGAGTGCCGCCGCCACCGGCGGCCAACCGCCACGCCTCTTCGGCGGGCAGCGCCAGCAGTGGCGGCGCCGGAGCCAGCCGGGCGTTGTGCACCACGCCGCCACGCACCACCAGTTGGGGTTCGCCGACGGCGGCCAGCGCCACCGCATCCACTCCCTGATCCACCGGTGCGTCGGTGTCGACCAGGACGATCCGGCCGGGTTGCTCGGCCTGTGCCGAGCGAACCAGACCCCATACCGCCGCGGCAGCCAGATCGCCGACATCTTCACCGGGCAATCCCACGGCGCCGCGGGTCAGCACCACCAAGGTGCCGGCCCGGTCGGTGCCCAGCCAGGACTGCAACACCTGCAACGCGGCGTGGGTAGCCGCATATGTCGAGCCCACCGCGTCCGCACCGGCAGAACCGCACTCCCACACCACCACGGCGGCATCGCCGGCTCCGGCGCCATTGCCGTTGACGCTCGCCGACGTACCCGCAGCAGCGGCGCAATAGTCCTCCCACGACAGCGCCGACAGCACCTCGGGTCGGTCAGGGTCGTCAATACTGTTGTGGTTCACCGGCATTGGTGACCAAACCACTTCCAGCGGCCCCTGGTCCGGCCCGCGGCCGGCCGCGCTCACGGCAGCGCGCAACTGCTCGGCCGTCGTCGCCCGAGTCACCAGGGCGCCGACCGTCAGCACCGGCAGCCCCTCGGCATCGGCGATCTCGACCGAGATGGCGTCGGCACCCGCCGAGGCGAGACGGGCCCGAACCCGCCCGGCGCCACCGGCGTGCAGCGACACCCCGCGCCAGCAGAACGGCAGCATCGTCTCGGTGGTCTCGATAGCCAGTCCCAGGGCATGCAGCACCGCGTCCAGCACGGCCGGGTGCATCCCCATACCCTCGACCGCCACCCCGTGCTGCGCGGGAGCAACCACCTCGGCGAACAGCTCCGACTCGCGCCGCCAGACCGCCACCAGCCCCTGAAATGCCTTGCCGTAGGCATAACCGCGGGCGGCCAACCGGTCGTAGCCGTCGGAAATATCGACAGGCTCGGCACCCTCCGGCGGCCACACCGACAAGTCCGCCGAGGCCTGCGCGGGGCTCTCCCCGACGGTGCCCATGGCATGCAGCAACCATTCCCCGTCGCAGTGGTCGCCGCGGGAATACACCGACACCGCACGGGTTCCCGCATCATCGGCGGCGCCGACCACCACCTGCACCCTGACCCCGGCGCCCGGGTGCATCACCAGCGGCGCGGCCAGGATCAGCTCGTCGATGACCGCACAGCCGACCTCGTCGGCGGCGCGGATGACCAACTCCACAAAACCCGCCCCGGGGAACAGCACCACCCCGCCGACGACGTGATCGGCCAGCCACGGTTGATCGGCCAACGACAACCGGCCCGTCAATACCACTCCGTCGGAGTCGGGCCGCTCGACCACCGCACCCAGCAACGCATGTTCGGTCGGGCCCAGACCCAGACCGACCGCGTCGGCGGGCCCGTCGCCGCCCGGCGTCTCCCAAAACCGCCGCCGCTGAAAGGCATACGTGGGCAAGTCGACGCGCCGTCCACCCGAGCCGGCGAACACTGCCGGCCAATCCACCGGCACACCAGTGGTGAACAACTGACCGGCCGCACCCAGCGCAGCGGCCAATTCGGGACGGTCTTTACCGAGCATCGACACCACGACCGCCTCAGCCGGGGCCAACGACTGCTCGATGGAGCTCGTCAAACCACTGCCGGGACCGACCTCGATGAAGTGCGTCGCGCCGAGCTGCTGTGCATGGCGCGCGCTGTCGGCGAAACGCACCGGCCGCCGGACATGGTCGACCCAATACGACGCTGACCCGAAATCACCTGTGGCGCCGGCTAATTCGCCCGTGACGTTCGACACCAGGCCGATTTGCGGCGGCCGCGGCTCGAACCGGGCCGCAATCCGGGTGAACTCGTCGAGCATCGGCTCCATCAGCGGCGAATGAAAAGCATGCGACACCGCCAACCGGTGCACCCGCCGACCCTGCTCGGCGAAGCGATCCGCGATCGGGCTCACGGCGGCCTCGGCGCCGGAGATGGTCACCGATCCGGGCGCGTTGATCGCGGCGATGCCCACCCCCTCGCCCAGCAGCGGCGTCACCTCATTTTCTGAAGCGGCCACCGCCACCACCAACATGGCCGCGTCCGCCAGGGTCAACACCCCGGCGACGTACGCCGCCGACAGCTCCCCCACCGAGTGGCCCATCACGAAATCGGGCTGCACACCCCAGCGCCGCAACACCGCGAACAACGCCACCTCGACCGCGAACAGCGCCGGCTGAGCAAACTCGGTGGTATCCAGCAACGCCGCATCGCTACCCCAGACAACTTCGCGCAGCGGCAATCTCAGATGCTGATCCAACTCATCGGCCACTTCGTCGAAGGCTTCGGCGAATACCGGCAGCCGCTCGTACAACTCGCGGCCCATCCCGAGGCGCTGAGAGCCCTGCCCGGGAAACACCACCGCCGTCTTGCCCGGCGGACCCGCTTGACCCACCGCGACGCCGGCGCCCGGGTCACCATCGGCCACGCTGGTCAGCCCCGCGATCAACGCCTGCCGGTCGGCGCCGACCACCACGGCTCGATGCTCGAACACCGACCGGCCGGCAAGCGCGCAGCCCACGTCGAGCGGATCCAATCCCGGGTTGGCCTGCACATGGGCCGCCAACCGGCCCGCCTGCGCTGTCAACGCCTCAGCCGATCTGGCCGACACCACCCACGGCAGCACCGACAACCGGTGTCCGTCCCCGGTGGTGTGGTCCGTCGCGACGGGGGCCGGCGCGGGAGCCTGCTCCAGGATCACGTGGGCGTTGGTGCCGCTGATCCCGAACGAGGACACTCCGGCCCGGCGCGGACGCCCGTCGACGGGCCAGTCCCGGGCCTCGGTCAACACCGACACCGCGCCGCTTTCCCAATCCACCCGCGGCGAAGGCGCATCCACGTGCAGCGTCGCCGGCATCAGGCCATGCCGCATCGCCTGCACCATCTTGATGACCCCGGCCACGCCCGCCGCGGCCTGGGTATGACCCATGTTCGACTTGATCGAACCCACCCACAACGGCCGCTCCGCAGGACGGGCTTGGCCGTACGTGGCCAACAAGGCATTCGCTTCGATCGGGTCACCCAACGTGGTGGCCGTCCCGTGGGCCTCCACCACGTCCACGTCTGCCGCGGTCAACCCGGCGCTGCCCAACGCCGCCCGAATGACCCGCTGTTGGGCCAGCCCGTTGGGCGCGGTCAAGCCATTGGACGCGCCGTCCTGATTGATGGCGCTACCGCGCACCACCGCCAGCACCGAGTGCCCCAACCGCAGCGCATCCGAGAGCCGCTCGAGGACCACCACGCCGGCGCCCTCACCCCAGCCCGTCCCATCGGCCGCCGCGGCGAACGCCTTGCAGCGACCGTCGGCCGCCAGTCCCCGCTGCCGGCTGAATCCGACGAAGATCGACGGCAACCCCATCACCGTCACCCCGCCGGCCAACGCCAAGTCGCACTCCCCCGAGCGCAACGACGCCATCGCCCAGTGGATGGCCACCAGCGACGACGAGCATGCCGTGTCCACCGACACCGCCGGGCCTTCCAGCCCCAACACGTAGGAAACTCGACCCGAGGCCACGCTGACCGCCGTGCCGGTCAACCCGTACCCTTGCAGCCCCCCGGTTTCCTTGCTGCCATAACTCGGCGCGAAGATCCCGGTGAACACCCCGGTCGCCGACCCCCGCAACGACAGCGGGTCAATTCCCGCGTGCTCCAACGCCTCCCACGAAACCTCCAGCATCAATCGCTGCTGGGGATCCATCGCCAACACCTCACCGGGGGCGATCCCGAAAAACCCGGCGTCAAAACCCGCGGCATCGTCTAGGAACGCGCCCCAGCGCGTATAGGTCTTGCCCTCGGCATCGGGGTCCGGATCGAACAACCCCTCCACATCCCAGCCGCGATCCGTCGGAAACTCCGACACCAGATCCCGACCCTCGGCGACCACCTCCCACAACTTCTCCGCGGAATCGACCCCGCCCGGAAAGCGACACCCGATACCCACCACCGCCACCGGTTCGGTGGCGCGCTGTTCGTAATCCCGCAGCCGCGCGCGTGCCTCATCGAGCTCGACAGCAACCTTTTTCAGATAGCGGAAGAGCTTTTCGCTCTGCTGGTCGGCGCCTTCCATGCTCGTCGTCATCGCCACTTGCTCCTCTTCATGATTCGCCCAACTCCGCATCGATCAGCTGGAAAATTTCGTCCGGAGTCGAGGCGTCCTGGATCCGTTTGCCCAACCGATCACCGGCGTCGGTGATGGTGCCGAGGATGGCACGCAAACGGTCGGCCACGCGCTGCTTGTCGCCGTCCCCGATCGTCAGTACCAGCTCATCGATTCTTGTCAATTCCTCGTCGACTCGCCCCTTCGCGTCGATATTCGCCGACAGGGGCATGGCCGCCCGGCCCCCACCGGACAGTTCGGCCTCCAAATATTGGGCCAATCCCGATATCGAGCCGTAGTCCCACCCGACCGTTTCCGGGAGCCGCAGGCCGGTAGCCGCGGCCAGCCGATGACAAAGTACGACCGTCATCTGGGAGTCAAACCCTAGCTCGGAGAACGCGACATCCCGATTGAGCGACTGCGGATCCGGCTCACCCAGCATCTTGGCGGCCTCGGCAGACACCGCCTCCACCACCAACCGGTGACGCTCCTGCTGCAACGCGCTCAGCCGTTCCTTCAGCGTCACCTCGCCGGCGGTCCGCCCGGCAGCCGAGTGGTCGTCGAGCCGTGGGTCGGTGTCAGGCCGGGGCTGGGCCGACGAGAGTTCCCAGATCGGTTTCGCTGGGCTCTTGGCACGAAGCGCGCTCCGCAACAACTTTCCGTTGGCGGTCCGGGGAAGCCGTTCCACGACGGCGAGTCTGTGCGGGACCTTGAATGCGGACAGTCTGGTCAGCAACCCCCGGTGGATGTCTCGCATCACCGATTCGTCGATGACCGCGTGGCCTGCCGGCACCAGAAATGCCTGCAGTGCCGAGGCGCCGGTGGACTCCTTCACTCCGACAACGGCGACCTCAGCCACCGCGTCGTGCTCGACCACGAGTCGTTCGACTTCCCGCGGATTGACGTTGACGGCTCCGACGATTTCCGTGTCATCCGCGCGGCAACGGTACGAAACCCAACCCTCGGCGTCGATCCAGACCGTGTCGCGGGTGTCGAGCCACCCGTCATCCTCCAGGATCGGTTCGGGACAGTTCCAGTAGCCGGTCGCGATCGATGGTCCGCGGACCCATAGATTTCCGTCCACCCCGGGTTCTGCGGGTGCGCCATCCGGTCCCAGAACACGAATCTCGTAGGGCGGAAGAGCCTTTCCCATAGTTCCCGGACGCCATTCGTCGACGGTATTCGAGACGAAGGTCTGGCCCACCTCCGTGGATCCGATTCCGTCAAGAATGGGGATACCGCCGAAAAATTCGACCAGCCGCTCGGCGAGTCCCCTGTCGAGGGCCTCGCCCGCTGACACCAGGCACCGGAGCGTCCGAAAAGACTCCGAAGAACAGGTGTCGACAACCCTGGCAAAGAAATTCGGCACGCCATAGAGCACGGACGGCTCGAATCTCTCGCACAGCGTGGCGGCCATTTCCGCACCCACCGGCAATGGATTGATGACCGCGGAACCGCCGGTCGCAAGGGGGAACCAGACCGAATTACCCAGGCCATAGGCGAAATACATGCGTGCGGTGCTCAGCCCCGTGTCGTCGGCCGTGAGCCGCAGCGCCTGGTGACACATGGCGTCAACAAATGTCAACGGGTCGGCGTGCCGATGGATGGCCGCTTTCGGCGGCCCGGTGGTACCGGAGGTGTAGGTCGCATATGCGTCGGCATCGCCCTCGAGCCGCTCGTATTCCGCGGGCTGGGCCCGCGCCGCCGCCGACAACAGCTCGGCGGCATCGACCACACCCGACGGGCGAAACCGGCCGCACAACGGGCCGGAGGTGACGACCAGCGCCGGCTCGGTGTCGCGCTCCAGAAACGCATGATCGTCGCGATGCAACTCCGGATTCGCCAGAAACGCCATGACGCCTCGAGCCAGGCACGCCAGCAAGAGCTGCACCAGCTCCGGTGAATCCGGAAGGCACAGTAGGACGCGATCCCCGGCGCCGAGGCCGCGTTGTCGCAGCACCTGCGCAAGCCGCGCGGCGCCGTCATGGATTTGGCCGTGTGTGACGATCTCCGGCGCATGGTAGGCGGGCCGGTCGCACCATCCCGCTTCCGAAGCCCGCTCAGCCAGGAACCCTGCCAGGTTGCCATTCCGCATTAGTAGGTGACCGCCCTAGCGCGCCGCAGTGATGACGTTCGAAAACTGGCGGCAATCGGCTTCCTCATGCGGGACATCTTGGAATACGGTGCGGAGGAAATACTCGGTGATAAGCATGATCGGCTGACCGCCCGACAAAATGCGGTAGCGGCGCGCGACGGTTCTGCGGCGCGAATGCTGGTATCCGTCGAGAGCGAGCCAGCGGGGCGAGGCTCCGACCCAGACTTTGGCCGCCTCCTTGAATGTCTCGATGTAGCTGGCTGCCATAACCTCGCCAATAGGGTGATCCGTTCTGGTCAATCGCGCCACTATTTCGGCGGGCAGCAGATCAATGGCGACCAACGACTCCGCGGCCACGAACACGTTGCCTGAATTCCGGCCCTTGAGCAGAATATTGCGGTGCAGAACCCGGCTTTCCGCCGATCGGCCGAGTTCGACCATTTTTGGTGCGGCCCGCCGAATATGTTGATTGACAATCTGCATGACGATCTCTTCGTTGGCCACCACGTTAAGAATCCGTGTCAGGGTGCCATTGGTTGCGATGAGTATCCGAAGATCGCGATCGAGGTGTCGGATCTCTTCATCAGATAGCGTGCAGTCGGTCATATTCCATGTCTCGGGTAACGCGCAAACCCCCATACGTGTGCCGTCATGCGGCACCGTCCACGCGGGTGAATTCCTGGTTCAGGTAACGCTCGACGCAGGTTGAACGTCGGACCTTACCGCTGGTGGTGACGGGGATCGAGCCCGGAGCCACCATAACGACATCCGCGACACGTACCCGGTGTAAACGCGATATCGCGGACGTGACGTCACGTTTGACCGTGCGCAGCCTATCCGCTGCCGCGTCGTCGGGGTGACCCCACGTCGTGACCTCGATGATGGTGACCAGCTGCTCGGTGCGGTCGTCGGGCACCGCTATCGCCACCACCCGGCCACCGGTGATCTCCTGGATCGTCGCCTCGATGTCGTCGGGATAGTGGTTGGACCCATCCACCACCAACAGATCCTTGATACGGCCGGTGATGAACATTTCGTCCTCGAACATGACGCCGAGGTCTCCGGTCCGCAGCCACGGACCGACCGGCGTGCCGGCCGAGGGATCGACGAGCTTTGCCCCGAAGGTCCGCTCGGTGAGTTCGGGGTTTCGCCAATAGCCCATGGCGACGTTGTCGCCCTGCACCCAAATCTCGCCGACGGTTCCCTGGCGAGTCTCGGTCCTGGTGTCGGGATCGACGATCCGCACGGTGGATGCCCGCGGCGTACCGTAACTGACCAGCTTGGCGCCTTCATCGCCGTCGCTCTCGCAGCGCTTCGCTCGGCCGGCCGCCAAATGCTGGTAGTCGAAACAGACAGTCTTGGGCGGGCGTCCCGGTCCGGCGGTCGCCACGTACACCGTCGCCTCGGCGAGTCCGTACGAGGGTCGGATCGCGGTCTGGCTGAGGTTGAACTTGGCGAACCGGTCGATGAAACGCCGGACCGTGGCGGGGTTTACGCGTTCGGCGCCGGTCGCGATCGCCCGCACGTGCCCGAGATCGAGACCGGCCATATCCTCATCGGATGTTCGGCGCACGGCCAAGTCGAAGCCGAAATTCGGTGCACTGGAAATCTGTCCACGATGTCGGCCCAGCAATTGCATCCAGCGGGCCGGCCGCTGCAGAAATGCCATCGGGCTCAGCAACACTGCGGTGTCCTGGTTGATCATCGGGAGAATGACGCCCAACATCAAGCCCATGTCGTGATAGAACGGCAGCCACGACACCGCGGTGGACGGAACCTTTTCCGTGTCCCCGAGGTAATCGGACATCAGCTGTACGCAATTGCTGATGACGTTCTTGTGCGACAGGACAACACCGGCCGGCGAGCGGGTCGACCCCGACGTGTACTGGATGTAGGCGGTGCCCGGATGTGCGGGCGCGGCGGGGGTCAGTTCCCGCGGCGAGTCCAGGTCCAGCGAGTCGATCGCGACGACGACGGGTTCGCTGCCCTGCGGGGCGCGGGCATGCGGCACATACTTGACGACTTCGTCGACAGCCGACGACGTCGTCAGAATGACCGTCGGCAGGGAATCCCGCAGGGCCGCGGAAATTCGTTCGTCGTGGATGCCGAACTGCGGTACCGGCAGCGGAACGGCGATCAGACCGGCCTGCAGCGTGCCCAGGAAGGCAACGATGTATTCGAGTCCCTGGGGGGCCAATATCGCCACCCGATCACCGCTCGACCCGCAGATCCTCAGCTCGTCCGCGACGATCGTCGCGCGCCGATTGACCTGCCACCAGGTGAGGGTTTCGGTGAATCCCTTCGGATCTACCTCGTAGTCGATGAACTTGTACGCGGCACGGTTGGGGTACTGGCTGGCTGCCTTCTGCAGCAGATCAGTGAGCGACGATTCGCTCATCGCGAATCGCGTTGCGGTCCCGTTCGACGGTTGCACCGCTTGCGGATCCGCGATCCGTTCGGTTTGCGTTGCCACCTCGCCCCCAGCCTGAAATGACAAGTTCGTCTGCATGATCATCCTTCGGCTCTTGACGGAAGAGACTACGGACGTTTTGCTGCCGTGTCCTTCGAATCGGAATCGGCGCATATACGGCTCGTAGATTGCCCGGAGGCGCAATGCCACGTCGATGAGGCCCCACGACAATAACAGGTCTTGGCCACTGTGCCCGCGGCGCAGAATTAACCCGATGGTCAGCGGCGCTTCGGCGAGCTGACGCCCAGCTTCCTGAGTCCGCGCAGCACCTGGGCGTGCGGCAGGCTCGCCGCGACCGCCTTGCGCAGGCTGGGATTGACCAGACTGCCATTGATCACCAGCAGGTACTCGAGGCCGTGATCGCGCCATTGGGCTACTTGGTCGACGACTTCCTCGGGGGTGCCGCTGAAGACAACCTCTTTCATGAGCGCGGGCGGGACTTTCGCGGTGTATGACAAGACCGTCTGCTCGTCCATGGTTTGGGGAATGACATCCTGGACCCCGGCGAAGTCGGCTCCCATCGGATGCTCGACACCGTGGCGGGCCCAGGCCGTACCGGGCACCCCCAGCGCGGTCATCTTCACGACGACAGAGTCCAGCGCCTCCTCGACGTCGTCGCGATCTCGGCCGGTGATTACGCCGCGCACCGCCGAGGGGATGATCGACATCGGGTCACGACCGGCGTCGGATGCCGCGGTGCGCACGGCTTCGAGGGCCGTGCTGTAGTCGCCGGGACGCACGAGCACAATCGGAACCCAGGCATCGGCGTAGCGTCCGGTTGCCCGCAGCATCCGCGGACCGTGCGCGGCGACCCAGATTTCCGGCCATTTTCCCCGGTATGGTGGCAGCTCGAACGCGGCGTTATGCAGCGGAAAGTACGCCGATTCGCGCGAGACAAGCTCCCCGTTCGCATTCCACAACGCACGTATTGTGGCCAGCGCTTCTTCAAAGCGCGCCACCGGTCTGGTCCACTCCACGCCGTAGGGCTCGTTGCCTTCACGTTCCCCGACACCGATGCCGAGCATGGCGTTACCCCGGGTAAGCAGTTGCAGGGTCGCGGCGGCCTGGGCCGTGACCGCCGGGTTGCGGCGACCGGCGTCGGTCACGCATATGCCGAGCCGCAACCGCTTGGGTCTGCCATAGGCGAGGTTTCCCAGCATCGTCCACGGCTCGTAGTTCGCGTCGACGCTGGGCACCAGTTTCGCCGCGATTCCCAGATATTCGGGTGTCGCGATCGAGCGCGGCACCAGCCCGTTCAGATGGTCACCCACCCAATAGGAATCGGCACCGGTCAGCGTGGCCGCCACCATACTGGACCGCGCCAGCCAACCGGGCCGAAACCGCGAGTGCACCAGCGAATCGACAAAGCCGAAACGAAATCCGCCCCTGCTCACTGCCCGCATTCCGCGGTGTTGATCACTGACATGCCGGGGAGGCTACCTCAGCAGGCCGCTTCCGGCGGGCCGGCCGACGCCGGACCGGCGGCGGGCAACGGTCCAGAGCTCAACGCGGTCGACGCAGTTCCCGCAACGGACTCGCTCGTCTTCGGCGTCTGCCATACTGCTTGCCCATGCCCTTCAGTCCCACCCACAGCCTGCTTGCCCGCGCCGGGAGCACCGCGCTCTACAAGCGAGTTTGGCGGTTCTGGTACCCGCTGATGACGCGCGGGCTCGGTAACGACGAAATCGTGTTCATCAACTGGGCTTATGAGGAAGATCCGCCGATGGCCCTGCCCCTGGAGGAATCCGACGAGCCCAACCGAGCCCACATCAACCTGTACCACCGCACGGCGACCCAGGCCGACCTGACGGGCAAACGGGTGCTGGAGGTCAGTTGCGGCCACGGCGGCGGAGCCTCCTACCTGACACGCACCTTGGCGCCGGCCTCCTACACGGCGCTCGACTTGAACCCGGCCGGTATCAGACTTTGCCAGAAGCGACACCACTTGCCGGGTCTTGATTTCGTGCGAGGCGACGCCGAAAATCTGCCCTTCGACGACGAATCCTTCGACGTGGTTCTCAATGTCGAAGCCTCGCACTGCTATCCGCACTTCCGCCGCTTCCTCGCCGAGGTGGTGCGGGTGCTGCGTCCGGGAGGGTACTTCGCCTACGCCGACCTGCGCCCCGGCAACGAGATTCCCGACTGGGAGGCCGATCTGGCCGGCGCCCCGCTGCGGCAACTGTCGCAGCGGGAGATCAACGCCGAGGTCCTGCGCGGCATTGAAAGGAATTCCCAGAAGTCACGAGAGCTGGTCGAACGCCATCTACCGGCCTTTCTTCGTTTCGCGGGCCGGGAATACATCGGGGTGCAAGGCACCCAGCTGTCCCGCTACCTGGAAAGCGGCGACATTTCCTACCGGATGTACTGCTTCGTCAAGGAGTGAGACGGCCAACCGCCCGCCCCAGGGGCGCAGCGATGCTCGGGTAGTGTCACCCGGATGAGTCCGGCCGAACGCGAGTTCGACATCGTCGTGTATGGCGCCACCGGCTTCTCGGGCATGTTGACCGCCGAACACCTAGCGCGCGCCGGGTCGAGCGCACGGATTGCGCTGGCCGGCCGCTCCAGCGAAAAGCTGCGCGCCGCGCGGGAAACGTTGGCCCCGGCCGCCCGTGACTGGCCACTGATCGTCGCCGACGCGTCACAACCGGCGACTCTCGAGGCAATGGCCACCCGGACCCGGGTGGTGCTGACCACCGTAGGCCCCTACACCCGCTACGGCCTGCCGCTGGTGGCGGCCTGCGCCAAGGCCGGAACCGACTATGCCGACTTGACCGGTGAATTGATGTTCTGCCGCAACAGCATCGACCTTTACCACAAGCAAGCCGCCGACACCGGCGCCCGGATCGTGCTCGCCTGCGGATTCGATTCGGTGCCTTCGGATTTGAGCGTCTATCTGCTGTACCGCCGGGCGATCGAAGACGGCACGGGTGAACTCTGCGACACCAACCTGGTGCTCCGCTCGTTCTCTCAACGCTGGGTCTCCGGCGGCTCGGTTGCAACGTATTCCGAGGCGATGCGCACCGCATCCCGTGACCCGGATGCCCACCGGCTGGTCACCGACCCGTATACGCTGACCACCGATCGCGGCGCCGAACCCGAACTGGGTGCGCAGCCGGATTTTCCCCGCCGCCGCGGACGCGACCTGGCGCCCGAACTTGCCGGCTTCTGGACCGGCGGGTTCGTGCAGGGCCCATTCAACACCCGGATTGTCCGTCGTAGCAACGCATTACAGGACTGGGTCTACGGCCGGCGGTTCCGCTACTCGGAGACCATGAGTCTGGGACGGTCGTTCGCAGCGCCGGTCGCATCCGCCATCGTCACCGGCGCCGTCGCGGGCGCCATCGGTTTGGGCAACCGGTACTTCAGTCGACTGCCCCGCCGGTTGGTGGAGCGCGTCACGCCGAAACCGGGCACCGGTCCAAGCCGCAAGTCCCGGGAGCGCGGCCACTATCGATTCGAGACGTACACCACCACCACGACCGGCGCCCGTTACCTGGCGACATTCGCGCACGATGTCGACGCATACCAGTCGACCGCGGTGTTGCTCGGGGAAAGTGGTCTGGCACTGGCGCTCGACCGCGACAGGCTTTCCGAATTGCGGGGCGTTCTTACCCCGGCGGCGGCAATGGGCGATGCACTGGCGGCACGTCTGCCGGGTGCCGGGGTTTCGATGGGGACGACCCGGCTGAACTGACGCCGACCCGGGTGGGATGGCTACCGCGCCCCGCCGACCGGCTCGGGGCATCCCCAGCCCACCGTACCGACGAGCGAGAACTCCGACAGCGTGCTCGAAAGATCTTGGCGCAACTCATCATTCGAGTTCGACCGGCCCGGCTGATAGGAAAGCACCGACACGAAGACCTCGGCGGGCGTGCGTCCCGACAGCAATCCCAGATATCCGCCGCTGCGATCCATGACCGATGTGCTCACTCCCCAGAAACCCGTTACGGCGAAGTGGTCGGCGTCCGTTCCGTCCGGACGGCAGGCGGCCGGGTTGACCACCCCGATGTTGGACGAGACATTGCCGGCCGCCGCGCCGACCGTTCGCCGGACCAGCCACCGCGGCAACAGCGGTACCAGGGGCAGCAGCACCGACTGCTCGTTGGGGAACTGCTGACGGCGGATCAGCGCTTTCTTTGTGGCGGCGCGGATTTGGCGCAAGTCCGTCGCCGCGGAAGCGGGGTCGACGGTGATGTCGACCTTGGTGACCGCGTTGGCGCGAGTGTCACCGGCGGTGCGTTCGCTGACGGGGATGGCCACAATGACCGAGCCGTCCGCGGCGATCCGTCCCAATCGCCGGGCGAGACGCACCGCCAATCCGGCTAGCAGGGTGTTGCTGGTCCCGCCCAGCGATTGCGCGCGAGCGTCCCATTCTTCGGCATCGACCAAGATCGTCGCTGCCGGAAATTTGAACGTTCGGTCCGCTGCGGCGGGCCCTGCGACGGGTCGGGTACGTCGCGGCGCCGCTGTCGGCGGATGGCGGCGGTGATTCCGGGCCATCCGTGCTGCGTCGGCGGCGGTGCGGGCGATGCCGGGGATGTCACGCACGGCCTGGCCGAAGTCTTCGCGGATGGCTTCCCAGCGCCGGCGTGACCCTGCTGCCGGCCAGCTGATCTGCTGGTCGCGGCCGCAGGCCGCGTCCGCCACCGCCTCGCACAGCCCGACGGCGTCGGTGAGGCAATGGGAGATGACCAAGCTGACGCCCGCGCCGCCGCCGACGAACGGGTGCACCGCGAGCCGCCATTCGGGTCCCCGCTCGGCGTCCAGAGGCGCGCTGGCCTGCTCGTTGACCCAGGTGTCGAATCCTTCGCGAGGCCGCGGCACCGCGACGATCTCGAGGTCGGTCGGACCATTGGACGAAACCCAGCGATGACGGCCGAACGGCAGGGGTGAGCATTCGATTCGGCGGGCCAACCGTCCCCGCTGCAGATGGTGATGAAACTGGCGCAGCCGGTCGATGTCGACCTCGCGGTCGTACACCCAGACACACTGCAGCACGTTGAAGGTTCCGGTCGCTCGCTCGGCGGCAAAGAACGTCTGGTCGAGTAGATCGACCACGTTGCTCATGGCGACAAGTCCCTTCGCTTTAGCCGCACCCGGTCCGAGCCCACCGCATCCCCTCCGGCGGCCGCCGCACGCAAGCCCAAGTACCACACCATGATTGAACGACGTGCGGGCGACTCGACGCCGCGTGACGCGGTGCCGCCAACTCGAGGGCAAGCTCTCAATCTCCTCGCGTTGCCGCGGTGTAGTCTAGCGCGCCTCGCCGCTGGAGCGGTTCGCCATCAACGGGGTGATCGCCCTTCGCCGTTCGTCGACAAGCACCCGACCACCGGCCGCGCAGCCCCCGCTCCGGCCGGGCGGGTCAGGCCGACGGGCATGTTAGTGTCACACGGTGCATTTGTCGGACCTTGCTCGATTCATCGTGCGCAGCGCCGCCTTCGAGGTGCCGCGCCGTTATTCCGAGTGGGACCTGCGGCACCAGTTCGTGAAACAACTCGAATTGCGCCGGGTCGATGTCGTTTTCGATGTCGGAGCCAACACCGGGCAATACGCCAAAGGCCTCCGCCGAGCGGGATACAAGGGCCGCATCGTCTCGTTCGAACCGCTATCCCGGCCATTTACCGCTTTGGAAAGAAAAGCGGCAACCGATACGCTTTGGGATTGCCGGCGGTGTGCGCTAGGCGATGCCGAGGGGACGGTCTCGGTCAATGTCGCCGGAAACGCCGGTCAAAGCAGTTCGGTGTTGCCGATGCTGACGCGTCACCAGGAGGCATTTCCCCCGGCCAACTATGTCGGCACCGAGGAGGCGCCGATTCACCGACTGGATTCCGTGGCACCCGAATTTCTCCGGCTGAACGGCCCCGCTTTTCTCAAGGTCGACGTGCAGGGATTTGAAAAACAGGTACTCGACGGTGGCAAGTCTACGGTCAATGACAATTGTGTTGGGCTGCAACTCGAACTCTCCTTCGCGCCATTGTACGAGGGCGGCATGCTCATTCCGGAAGCATTCGAGCTCGTGTATTCATTGGGCTTCACATTGACCGGTTTACTGCCCTGTTTCATCGACGCGCGTAATGGTCGAATGTTACAGGCCGACGGTATCTTCTTCCGCGATGCCAATTGACTGGAACCGCTACGCGAGGCCGGCTTGACCGCTGCTGAAACAACGAAAGCCGCCATGTCCGCACCAATGTTTTCCCTCATCATCCCCACCTTGAACGTGGCCTCGGCGCTAGGAGTTTGCCTCCAGAGCATCGCCTGCCAGACCTTTCGGGACTTCGAGCTGATACTGGTCGACGGCGGCTCGACGGATGCCACCCTCGATATCGCGAACAGCTTTGCCCCCAACTTCGGCGCGCGACTGGTCGTCCGTTCCGGCACCGACCGCGGGGTCTACGACGCGATGAACCGCGGCGTGAGCCTGGCTACCGGGACGTGGTTGCTGTTTCTGGGCGCCGACGACGCGCTGTACGAGGCGGACACCCTGGCCCGGGTGGCCGCCTTCATCGGCGAACATGAGCGCAGCGATCTGGTATATGGCGACGTGCTCATGCGCTCAACCAAATTCCGCTACGGTGGCGCCTTCGACCTCGATCGCCTGCTGTTCAAGCGCAACATCTGTCATCAGTCGATCTTTTACCGCCGCGAGCTCTTCAGCAGCATCGGCCCCTACAACCTGCGCTACCGGTCGTTGGCGGACTGGGACTTCAATATCCGCTGCTTCTCCAACCCCGCACTCGTCACCCGGCACATGGACGTCGTCGTCGCACGCTTCAACGAGTTGGGCGGACTCAGTAATACCTTCGTAGACAGGGCTTTTCTCAAGCGGCTGCCGATCACCACCAGATTCGGCATCAGGCTGGTCATCATTGCGGCGCGCTGGTGGGTGAAGTGGCGGGCACGCGGTGATTGAGTCCGGCCAGGGCCGAGCAGGGAGCCAACCCTGTTGCCGCCCGAGGTGATTCGGCCAAACACCGCTGCGAACGACATCACCACATCGGATATGGCTGTGGCTCAAAGTATTTCGCGATAGATTCGGGCCGTCTCCGCCGCGTTCTTGTCCCAGGAGAACGCCGGGAGCCGTGCGTAGCCACGCTCGCGCAGATCGGCGCGCAGGCTTTCGGTGGTCACCACGCGCTCCAGAACCGTACGCAGCTCCTCGGGGTTATCCGGATCGAAGAAGACACCGGCATCGGCGACCACCTCTGGAATTCCGCCCGCATTGCTGCACACGACCGGGCAGCCCTGGCTCATCGCTTCGAGCGGGGGGATCCCGAAACCCTCGTACTGCGACGGATAGACAAAGGCGGCGGCTGTCCGGTAGCGCGCCGCCAGCTCCTCGTCAGACCCGGACTCGAAGCGCACCCGGTCAGCGACTCCCAACCTGCTGATTTCTTTCTGCTCGTCGCGCAGGAACGGGGGGCCGCCGAAGGCGATCAACTCGAAATCCCGCAATACCGGCGAACTGCTGTATGCGCGCAGCAGGGTGGCAAAGTTCTTGTATCCCCCGCGACGCCCTACATACAGGATCGTGGGCCTGCGCCCGCCGCTGTCGACTGTCGTGGTGTTTTCCTGCACGGGCAGCGAACAGGCAAGGTGCACAACGCTGGCGCGGGCCGGGTCGATGCCATAGAGACGCACGAGGTCGTTACGCGCGCTTTCGGAGACGCAGATCACATGGTCGGCGCGATTGACAGACGCGCGTTTGGCGGCGATCGCGAGTTTGGCCATGGGCGGCTTGAACAACTCGTGGATCATGTCGAAGATCGTCACCACCCGGCGCCGCGCCTTACCGACGGGCTTGAAGGGGTGCCAGGTCTCGTGCAGGATGTCCGCGTCAGACTTCGACCACACGAACGGCGCCGCAACCTGGTTCGCGAGTTCGACGAGGACCGGAGCACCTTTGAACGTGTACGGCACATACTTGCCATGGGTGAAGCCGCGGGCGGATTCAGCGGCCAGATAAGCGTTCATGTAAAAAGGCGCGACGACGGACACCTCCGACACCGTGTCGGCAGGTAGGCGGCTTGCCAGCTCGAAAAAATAGCGCGACACACCGCCGTATCGCTGGATGGCGAAGATTTGGTGATCGAATGCGACTTTCATCAGCGCTCGGCGCCCACCGCTGCCTCCACTGCCCTGAAGACAGCGCTCATCCGGCACAGCACAGTATCGAACCTCCTGGATATCTCCCGCGGCATCGTCAAGCCCGGAAGAATGACAATCAGAAGGTACGCCACGCTCACGGCGATGAACGAGCCAACCCACCCGGCCGCGACACCCGCGGCTTCACGTTGCCCGCCGCGTCGCGGGTGGGTGCCCCCGGATTCTCTGCCGCAACTCCCGGCGGCACCCGCACGCAAACGGCGGCGCTGCGGCAAAGCCGCGCGGCCCGGGGCGTGCTGCGGCCAAGGTAGACGCCCTCCGAGGGTCGGTTACCATCTGCGGATGGATGTGGACGCAACGCGATGAGCTATCGCCTTTTGTTGAGGCAACTCGTACTGGAGCTCTCCTACCGTACGGTTCGTCATTGGTTCGGAACGCGTGAGGTCATCCGCGACGTACAAGGCGTTTCGCTGGCGATGCCGTGGTATCACCGGCTTCCGGACTACGCCCGCCTGTTCCCCACCTACGGTCAGAATCTGATCGACCTGGCGGTTGGCCTCGCCGAGACCGACAAGCCGTTGGGCGTCATCGACGTCGGAGCCAATATCGGTGACTCGGCCCGGCAGCTCCTCGCCAAAGTCGACGCCCGCATCCTCTGCATCGAAGGCGACCCGGAGTACCTGCCATACCTGGAGCGCAACGTCGGCTCGGACGACCGCTGCGTGATCGAGTTCGCCCTGCTGCTCACCGACGCTGCCAAGGCCTCCGGTCTCGGCGCGGTCCGAAAGGGCGGCGACACCCGCTTCGCCCAGGGCGGCACCGGCGGCGCGGCCGCCGCGCTGACCGTGGCCGAGTTGCCGAACCGTCACCCCGAACTGCCGCCGATCAGGCTGGTCAAATCGGACACGGAAGGCTACGACACGATTCTGGTCCCGGCGCTAGCGCGGGCCTACGCGGATACCCGCCCGTTGCTGTTCTTCGAGTATTTCCCGGACCTGATCCGGATGGCCGGGGTGCCGGACCCGACCGTGGTGTGGGCGGAGTTGCAGACCGCCGGGTACTCCTACGTGGGCATTTGGGACAACTTCGGCAGGCCGATTCAGGCTCTGCCGATCGAGGAGGTGCCGGCTGCGGCCACGGTGCTGGACAGACGGTTTGCCGACCGTGAGTATCACTACTGGGACGTCGCGGTCGTACATGCCGACGACCGCGCGGGTCAGGCCGTCCTGGACCGGCTGTTCGCCTCCGCCCGGTGAGGGACAGCCACGTCACCGCCGCTACCGGCACGCACTCTCCTCACCGATAGGGCTCTCCCCCGCGACTGCCGTACCAAGCCGTTCCCGCGCCCTTCCCGCGCCCTTCCCGCGCCAGGTGCTAGCGTCGGTCCGTGTCTCGACAGGTCCGGATCGGTATCCTGGGCGCCGCTCGTATCGCACCCTTGGCGCTTGTCAAACCCGCCAAGGGAAATGCCGAGGTTGTGGTGGCTGCGGTGGCCGCACGCGAGGCATCGCGTGCTCAGGCCTTTGCCGCCAAGCACGACATTGCCCGGGTGCACGACAGTTACGACGCGCTGATCAGCGATCCCGACCTGGACGCGGTGTACAACCCCCTGCCGAACAGCCTGCATGGTCGGTGGACCCGGGCCGCGCTGCAGGCCGGCAAGCACGTGCTGTGCGAAAAGCCGTTCACCGCCAACTCCGCCGAAGCGCGAGAGATCGCCGAACTGGCCGCGAATTCCGGTCGCGTGGTGATGGAGGCATTCCACTATCGCTATCACCCGCTGACCCTGCGCGTTGAGGAGATCATCGCCTCGGGCGAACTTGGCAAGCTGCAAAGGGTGGAAGCCAGCCTGTGCTTCCCCCTGCCAAAGTTCTCCGATATCCGCTACAACTACTCACTTGCCGGCGGCGCGACGATGGATGCCGGGTGCTATGCGGTCCACATGGTGCGCACCTTCGGCGGTTCAACGCCGGAAGTTATTTCGGCACAAGCCAAGCTGCGCGATTCCCAGATCGACCGGGCCATGACGGCCGAGTTACAGTTTGCCGACGGGCACACCGGCCGGGTCCGCTGCTCGATGTGGTCGACCAATCTCATCCAGATCAGCGCTCGCGTGCTCGGCGATCAAGGCGAACTGCACGTGCTCAATCCGGTATTGCCACACTCTTATCATCGGCTCTCGGTCCGATCAGCCGACGACAGGCGAACGGAGCGTTTCCCGCGCCGCCCCTCCTACGCGTATCAACTCGACGCGTTCGCCGGCGCGGTGCTGCGCAGCGAACCGGTAAAGACAACCCCCGAAGACGCGATCGAGAACATGACGGTCATCGATGCGATCTACCGTGCCGCCGGCCTCCCGCTGCGCGAACCGGCCTGACGCCTACCGTGCATCCGCCCGGACGAGGCGCTCATGATCTGCCCACGTCCGCGACCCAAGCACAACCCGTGGCAATACGTAAAGGAGACCCGCGACAGGGAGCGAGGTAAGTATTCGCAGCGCCAAAGGATTGAGCTTCTGTCGTGTCCAGATGTGCAGAATACCGGAGCTGTAAAAGTGCATTCCGAAGCGCTTTCCGATGAGCTCCAGGGTCGATTTTTGATAGAAGGTAATGTGTTGCCCGGTGGCGAACGTGTAGTACCACCACGCCTCCGGCGCCGGAGGCCCACCCGCAAAGAGCTCCGTCGTAAAAATAATGGTATCGGTACCCGTATTTTCAAGCAGCTCCGCGACAAAACCAACCGGATCAGCGAGGTGCTCCATCACTTCGAAGGCAGTGACCGCCGTGTAAGGGCCTCCTGGACCCGATTCGGCTTCGAAGCCCCGTGCGGTCAAATTAGGGCAGTGCTTGTCCGTCCAGTAATAGTCGAACCCGACGTCCCGCATCAAGCGGGTGAAAATGCCATAACCCCCGGCCGCATCGAGAAACCGGCCACGACGATCAAATAGAACGAGGAGCACCGCCGACGTCAGCCGCGCCAGGTAGTTGTTCCGAAACACCAGGCCGGTATCGGCAGATGTCACCGGGCTCGCATACGCCTCGTCTAGCCAATGCGGATCTTCGGTCTGCAAAACACCGCAGTTGTCGCAGAAGTAATATTTGCAGTCGTATTTGTGAAGGACTTTGCGAGTAAACGCATGCCGAGTACTTGAATCACAGATTCGGCACCGCATAGAGCCCAGACCTCCAGAGAATCTTTCGCAATGACTGCAAGACGTTCAAGCTACTGTTCAAGCCTCCGATGGTCAAGGGTGCGCTGGTGCCCGGCCAGTCCGCTGCCGTCAATTTCCAGAAGGCTTCCTGCTTTAGCGAGACCTGAACTCCCATCGGAGTCAACCATCCCACCACAGCTTGGCAGGTTTCAAATCGTTAAATTGATCTTGCAATAGTTAGACCTTATCAGCGGCGGGACCGCTTGGCGCCGGTATGCGGCCCACCACTAGCTAACGAGGCCACGAGATATGGCTATAGTCAGACCGTTTCTTGTCGCCGACTCAAGCCGGCTGTAGCGTCTGGGCCGTGTCTCGACAGGTCCGGATCGGCATCCTCGGCGCAGCCCGTATCGCGCCCTTGGCGCTTGTCAAACCCGCCGGGCAAAACGACGAGGTGGTGGTGGCCGCGGTGGCCGCACGCGATGCATCGCGCGCCCGGGCCTTTGCCGCCAAGCACGGCATCGAACGGGTCCACGACAACTACGACGCGCTGATCGCCGACCCGGACCTCGACGCCGTATACAACCCCTTGCCGATCAGCTTGCACGGCCGCTGGACCCGGGTCGCATTGGCCGCCGGCAAGCATGTGCTCTGCGAAAAGCCGTTCACCGCCAACGCCGCCGAAGCGCGCGAGATCGCCCAACTGGCCGCGCAATCGGACCGGGTGGTGATGGAGGCGCTCCACTATCCCTATCACCCGCTGGCGCGCCGCGTTGAGCAGATCATCGCCTCGGGCGAGTTGGGCAGGCTGACCCGAGTCGAAGCCAATCTGTGCTTACCGTTGCCCAAGTTCTCCGACATCCGCTACAACTACTCGCTGGCCGGTGGCGCGACCATGGAAACCGGGTGCTATGCCATCCACATGGTCCGCACCTTCGGCGGATCCACTCCCGAAGTCGTTTCCGCACAGGCGAAACTGCGCGATCCCCATATCGACCGCGCCATGACTGCCGAGCTGCGGTTCGCTGACGGACACACCGGCCGGGTCCGCTGCTCTATGTGGTCGACCGACCTGTTACAGATCAGCGCGCGGGTGGTCGGCGAGCAAGGGGAGCTGCGGGTACTCAATCCGGTATTGCCGCAGACTTTTCATCGCCTGACGGTCCGGTCAGCCGACGGCAAACGAGTGGAACGTTTTCCACGCCGAGCCTCTTACGCTTACCAGCTCGACGCGTTCGCCGCAGCGGTGCTGCGCGGCGAACCGGTGAAGACGAACCCACAAGACGCGGTCGGAAACATGGCGGTCATCGACGCCATCTACCAGGCTGCCGGCCTTCCACTGCGCAAGCCCGCCTGAACCTGCATCCGGGCGGCTCGAATGGCGCCATCGTCGGTGCGCAGTGTACGTTGTGCGACGTGGTTGCGTCCCGGGTCGTTGACTCATTCCTCAAATTTGTCCCAGTGCCTCTCCTGATCAAGGCCGGCCTCTTTGTGCGGTACGCCCCGAGCGATGTGCTGGACAAGCTCAACGGCCGTAGCGACCCGCTGGTCCCGCCTCGCCGCATGGTGGGCGGCGGGTCTCGAAACCCCGCGGCACCTGGCCCATTTCGCGAATCCGGTGACGAGTTCTTAGGACTGCTGCGCGACTACGGCCAGCTTGAACCGCACTACCGCGTGCTTGACATGGGTTGCGGATTGGGTCGCGCGGCCCGTCCGCTGACCACCTTTCTCGACCCGGACAAGGGGCGCTACGAGGGCTTCGACATCAATACCGCCGAAGTGCGCTGGTGTTCGGAGCACTACGCGTCGCATCCCAACTTCCGCTTCCAGCGCGCAGACATCTACAACAAGATGTACAACCCGAAGGGCACGGTGCAGGCCGAGAAGTTCACCTTCCCCTACCCCGACGCGAGTTTCGAGCTGGCGTTCGCGTCGTCGCTGTTCACCCACATGCCCATCCCGCAGGTTGCTCGCTACCTCGCGGAGACTGCACGAGTACTTGCCCCCGGCGGGCGCGCGCTGCTCACCCTCTATGTGTGGAATCAGGAATCGCGGGAGTTGGTTGCGCAGGGCAAGTCGGCTCTGCCGTTTCGTCCACACCAGGATCTCATCGTGATCACCCCGTTCGTCCCGGAGGCCGCCATCGCACTTCCGCAGGAAGACTGGGATCAAGCCGTCCGCAACGCCGGCCTCGAACAGGTTGGTGATGTGTTATGGGGAAGCTGGTGCGGCCGAACGGCTTCCACCGCCTACCAAGACATGGTTGTGCTGCGTAAGCCGGAGTGACCTGCGTTCATCAGAGCCGCTCTTCTTCGCCCGTCCGGGTGTTGACCACCGGCGCCCCGCGCAGTGCGGCCAGCCGCTGCTCCCCGCGCAGGTGGTTCAGCCGACCCTTGGCGTCGCGGGAATCAACGAACTTCGACACCACATAGCCTTCGGCGGCAGTCAGCGGTTCGAGGCCGTGGGGGAGGTCGGATCGGATGAAATATGCGTTGTTGCCCGCGCTGTTGCTGCCGACGAAGTCGTATCCCTTGGATTCGGCCAGGTCGCAAAAAGCCAACAGGGATGCGCCAAAATATTGATTCATGTAGCGCCCTCTGGTGAAGTTCGGATCGTATGGGATGGTGATCGGGCGCTCCGCTCCGAATACGCTGTTGTATTCGACGATGACGATTGCGGGCCTCACGACTGTTAAGCCGCTCCACACCCAATAGTCATTGCCATCGATATCGATGTGCAGAAGTCCGATGTCGCCCTCGAACCCATGCTCCGATATCAATTGGTCGACGTTCTCGGCTGTGACGCGTGCGCATTTGCTCTGTAGGTCATAGAGCACTGAAATCCGATCGCGCTTGATGGCATCGACGTTGCGTTTGGAGCTGTCCATGACCAGCCCAGTCCAGTTGTCGTTCAACAGTAGGAATCTGGTGTTGGCCTCCTGGTAGCACCCTACGCCAAACTCGACGAACGTCTCACTGATGCCCGGCAGGCGGTGAATCAGCCATTGAATAATCCCATCATCGCCAAACTGGCTGAATACCGAGAACTCCACTTCGGCGATTGTGTTTATCGATTCCAGCTCTCGCACCCGCCAAGCCAACTCCCGTCCGATGAGAACGCGTTGCTTGCCCTCACCGCTGCTCAACAGCTCCACCCACATAGCAACCTTGCCGAGAAGATTCACCTATTTCCTATCTCGTCGTCAGGAATGTCGTGGTCCCGGGTCAGAAGTCAGCGTTCAAGATGACAACGACACAACGCCGGGCCGCTGAGTGGGAACCGTCCGGAGAATGGGCGCGAAGGCAGGTTTTCAGGCCCTCCACCTCACCGACTCGCAACTACGAGCCAGTCAACATTCATTTTCTTGCCACGCCGGCGTTGGCCCGATACCACGCGACCGTGGAGTCGATGCCCTCGCACAGCGTAATCCGGGATTGCCAACCCGCCTCCCGTAACACCGACACATCCAACAGTTTTCGGGGGGTTCCGTCCGGTTTCGTTGGATCCCACTCGGTTTCGCCGTTGTAACCCACCGCGCCGGCCACCATCTGGGCGATCTCGCGCACGCTGTGGTCGACGCCGGTACCCACGTTGACGGGGCTGGGTCCGTCGAAGTGCTCCAGCAGGTACAAACATGCGCTCGCCAGATCGTCGACGTGCAACAGTTCGCGGCGTGGAGTTCCCGTGCCCCAGTTCGTCACCTTCGGCACGCCGCCGGCTCTGGCCTCCTCGTACCGGCGGATAAGCGCCGGCAGCAGGTGCGACGTGGACGCCGAGAAGTTGTCACCGGGTCCATACAGGTTGGTTGCCATCGCTGAGATCCAGGCCAGGCCGTGTTGGCTGCGGACCGCCTGGACCTGAAGGAGGCCCGCGATCTTGGCGATCGCGTAGGTGTTGTTCGTCGGCTCCAGCGGCCCGGTGAGCAGCGCGCTTTCCTTGATGGGCTGCTCGGCGAACTTCGGATAGATGCAGGAGGAGCCGAGGAACAGCAGCCGCGGCACCCGCGCGGCCACCGCGGCGTCGAGCAGGTTGACCTGGATTTGCAGGTTTTCGGACAGGAAATCAGCGGGATAGGTGCTGTTGGCCAGGATGCCACCGACCTTGGCCGCGGCGTCGATGATGACCTGAGGCCGCGACTCCATGATGAAGTCGAATGTCGCGGCCCGATCCGTCAGGTCGAGTTCCCGGTGGGAGCGCAGCACAAGATTGGTGAACCCCTCGGCCTGAAACTTGCGTAACAGCGCGGACCCGGCCAGCCCGCGGTGCCCGGCGATATACACCGGAGCGGCACGGTCAAGGACGCCGGTGAAGGTGTTCATTCTGGTCCGCATGCCCGGTCGGTGAGCGTCGGCTTGTCGATCCACGGCTTGCCCTCACACTCCAGCGCCGCGATGTCCGCGTCCACCATGATCCGCGCCAGTTCAGCGGTGTGTATCGACGCCTTCCACCCCAGCGATTGGGCGGCCTTGGTCGCGTCGCCGATCAGCGAATCCACCTCGGTGGGACGTAGATAGCGTTCGTCGAATCGCACATGCTTCTCCCAGTCGAGCCCGGCATGGTCGAAGGCGGTCTGGGCGAACTCGCGCACCGTGTAGCCGCGTCCGGTCGCCAGCACGAAGTCTTCCGGTTCGGACGTCTGCAGCATCGCCCACATTCCATCGACGTATTCGGGTGCATACCCCCAGTCGCGAACTGCGTCGAGGTTGCCCAGGTAGACGTGCGACTCGAGACCGGCCTTGATCCGCGCCACGGCTCGGCTGATCTTTCGGGTCACGAACGTCTCGCCGCGCCGCGGTGATTCGTGGTTGAACAAGATGCCGTTCACCGCGAACAGTCCGTACGCCTCTCGGTAATTGCGCGTCACCCAGTACGAGTACACCTTTGCCGCGCCATAGGGCGATCGTGGGTAGAACGGCGTCTGCTCGCTCTGAGGTGGCGGCGACGCGCCGAACATCTCCGACGAGGACGCTTGATAGAAGCGGCATTCCACCCGGGAAAGCCGAATGGCTTCGAGCAGCCGGATGGATCCCATGCCGGTGGTGTCGCCGGTGTGCACCGGTTCGTCGAAGCTGACGCGCACGTGCGACTGGGCCGCAAGGTTATAGACCTCATCGGGGTCGATGGTGCTGAGCAGCGTCACCAACCGGGTGCCGTCGGTGAGATCGCCATAGTGCAAGAACAATCGCGCGTGCGGGTCGTGCCGGTCGACATAGAGGTGATCGATCCGCGCCGTGTTGAACGTCGAGGCCCGGCGGATCAGCCCGTGGACCTCATAACCCTTGCTGAGCAACAATTCGGCGAGGTAGGAGCCGTCCTGGCCGGTGATCCCGGTGATCAGCGCCCGCTTCACCGGATTGCCGCTTCCGTTGGTGCCTGCTCGTCACCACATTTCCGGCATCCCATCGTGGCCGTCTCCACTCCTTGTTATGCCTTGGCCGCTGCGGCGGGGGTCGCCGTCAGCTTGATGCGGCGTGCGTTCGCAAGACCGTCGTCGTGCCCGCTTCAAGGTACAGGACATATTCGGCCGCGCGAATCAGGTTCCCGACCCTAGTTCCATTGACCGCGGCAGACAAGTTCTGACCGTGCCGGGCGGCTTCGGCCCGGCAATCGATCGCAGGGACGGGTCGTCTGTCACCTCGCTGCGCCCTACGGTTGTTGGGGCAGAACACAGTTGCCCCTACCGCCCTTCGGTCGCGACGCCTCGGGCCGCGTTCTCGGGCCTGAGGTGCAAGGCGGTGTGGACGTGCTGGGCGAACCCGTCGAAGTCGCGGCCCAAGGCGTCGGCGAGCTGCAGGGCGGCCTGCCGATAGCCGGGGTCACCGAGGGCCTGCTGCACGGCGTCGGCCACCCGCCGGCGGCTGAGCCGTTCGGTTCTCAGCAGCATCCCGGCGCCGGCGCGCTCGAGGGCCTCCATGTTCAGGTGCTGGTCGAGGTTGCTGGCGATCCCGACCACCGGCACCCCGGCCAGCAAGGCCTGCTGCGTCGTCAGGCTGCCACCATTGCAGACCACCACCGCCGAACGGGCCGCGGCCGCCTCGCCCGGCACGTAATCGGCGACAAACGCGTTGGCCGGCACGTTGCTCAGGTCGCTGCGATCGGCCGTGGCCGCGATCACCGTCACCGGCATATCAGCCAGCGCGTCCAGCACCACCTGCAACAGGTTCGTGCCGCCCGAGCTGCCCAGGGTCGCATAGACGATCGGCCTGCCGGGCGGCAGCGAATCCCACCAGGGCGGCGGCCGCACCGCGGGCGACCACAAAACCGGACCCAGATACCGATGGTTGGCCGGCAGATCATAGGTCGGCACCAACTCGGGCACGTCGGCATACAGCGTGTAGTCCCCATCGGTGAAAATGCGGCACAGGTTCCACCCCAGAGTCGGCAACCCATGCCGGCGCCGGACCCAGTTGAGCGGCAGACAGTAGAGGGCGAAGATCAGCGGGCGATACAACCAGAACAGGAATGTGACCAGCCTGACGCCGAGCAGGCGCGTCCACAGCGTGTCCGGAAGCGGAAACCGGCGACGAGCGTAGGGACTCCAATAGGCGTTCGCGATGGCGATATAGGGGATGCCAGCCAACCGGGCGCTGGCCGAGAGCGACAGCCGGTTGTCGCCGACGACCAGGTCCGGCGCGATCTCGGCCAGCACCTTGCGGTCCTCCTCGACGTAGCGGCGCAACGTGCGCGTGTTGTAGAAGAGTCGGCCCTGAGCGATCTTGGCCAGCACCCGCTCGCTGGGGATGGTGTAGATCGGGTGGTGCTGAAACGGGAGCGGGCCCAGCAGCTTGTTGAATCGTGGGTCGCAGGCGAAGTGGACCTCGTAACGGCTCGGGTCCAGCGACCGCGCCAGCATGTACGGCCGCACGACGTGGGACAGGGTCGCGGCTTCCCCGATGAACAGGATCCGCAGCCTGCGGGCGTCAGGATCCGAATCGTTCGGTTCGGTGCTCACCGGTGCACCATCCTCATCGCGCCCTCCAGACACCGCTCAACGACCCGACGCCACTCATGTTCGCGTCCGTTCTCACGCTGTTGGCGACCGTTGATCGTTACCCCGGGGCCGCGGCCGTAGAGTACACGCCCGACGCGTGCCCCCGAAAATCCGGGCAAACCGCGGACAGCCGGCGGCCCGGGGTGGTCGGTGGCGCTAGCCGGTCCGCAGATTTCGCTGCCAGCCGGTCGGTGACGTCACGCTGTCGGGCCTGAGGTGCAAGGCGGTGTGGACGTGCTGGGCGAACCCGTCGAAGTCGCGGCCCAAGGCGTCGGCGAGCTGCAGGGCGGCCTGCCGATAGCCGGGGTCACCGAGGGCCTGCTGCACGGCGTCGGCCACCCGCCGGCGGCTGAGCCGTTCGGTTCTCAGCAGCATCCCGGCGCCGGCGCGCTCGAGGGCCTCCATGTTCAGGTGCTGGTCGAGGTTGCTGGCGATCCCGACCACCGGCACCCCGGCCAGCAAGGCCTGCTGCGTCGTCAGGCTGCCACCATTGCAGACCACCACCGCCGAACGGGCCGCGGCCGCCTCGCCCGGCAGGTAATCGGCGACAAACGCGTTGGCCGGCACGTTGCTCAGGTCGCTGCGATCGGCCGTGGCCGCGATCACCGTCACCGGCATATCAGCCAGCGCGTCCAGCACCACCTGCAACAGGTTCGTGCCGCCCGAAGTGCCCAGGGTCGCATAGACGATCGGCCTGCCGGGCGGCAGCGAATCCCACCAGGGCGGCGGCCGCACCGCGGGCGACCACAAAACCGGACCCAGATACCGATGGTTGGCCGGCAGATCATAGGTCGGCACCCACTCGGGCCCGTCGGCATACAGCGTGTAGTCCCCATCGGTGAAAATGCGGCACAGGTTCCACCCCAGAGTCGGCAACCCATGCCGGCGCCGGACCCAGTTGAGCGGCAGGCACTGAAGAGCGAACAGCAACGGACGTTCCAGGCGGTACAGGATCCTGACCAGCCTGACGCCGAGCAGGCGCGTCCACAGCGTGTCCGGAAGCGGAAACCGGCGACGAGCGTAGGGACTCCAATAGGCGTTCGCGATGGCGATATAGGGGATGCCAGCCAACCGGGCGCTGGCCGAGAGCGAAACGCGAAGGTCGCCGACGACCAGGTCCGGCGCGATCTCGGCCAGCACCTTGCGGTCCTCCTCGACGTAGCGGCGCAACGTCCGAGCGGCGTAGAAACGGCCCTGGGTCAAGTTGCCGAGGAACCGCTCGCTGGGGATGGTGTGGATCGGGTGGTACGGAAAAGGCATCGGCCCCAGCAGCGTGTTGTACCGCGGGTCGCAGGCGAAGTGGACCTCGTAACGGCTCGGGTCCAGCGACCGCGCCAGCACGAACGGCCGCACGACGTGGGCCAGCGTCACCGCCTCGGCGATGAACAGGATTCGCACCCTGCGAGCGGCAGGATCGGGTGCGTTCGATGCGATGCTCATGCCCGCGTTCCTTCTCACGTCGCTGGCGACCGTTACACGTTACGCCGCACCCCGACGCCGTAGCGTACACGCACGACGACTCCGCGCTCGGGGAAATCCGAACAAATCCACACAACGTGGGCCCGGGCGGGTCGGTCAGCGTTCGGGCCGGCGGGGCCGACCCGCGATCTCGGTGATGGCGTTGCGAAATCCGAAAAATTCCCGGCTGCCCGTCGCCGGCGACGACGGCGGTACCCCGGCCAGGCGCGGCAACCCGGATCCCGATGCTGCCGCCGAAAAGCCATTGCGCTGGGCGTGTCGACAGAGCCTATCTCGTTGCACGCCAACGTTTTAAGAGCGGCGATGCGGTGTCGGGAGCCGCGGTCCCCAGCCACCGAACGGAACCCTTGACATATACCCCGTGGGGGTATATGGTCCTCAGGTGGGCGTACCCGCCCATATGATCGCCCGAACATGCAATCGAAGCGGAGGACCGGGTGGTGGACCAGGTGGTAGCAGCGGTGGACCATGCATTGGCGCTGGCGGGATCTATGACGTGGGAAATCTTGTGGGCGCTGATCCTTGGCTTCGGTTTGTCTGCGATGGTGCAGGCCGTGGTGCGCCGCGAGACGATTGTGGCCCTGATGGGCGACGACAAGCCCCGAACATTGGCGGTAGCGGCCGGGCTGGGGGCCGCGTCGTCGTCGTGCTCGTATGCGGCAGTGGCGCTGGCGCGGTCGCTGTTTCGGAAAGGCGCAAACTTCACCGCCGCCATGGCATTCGAGATCGGTTCCACCAATCTGGTCGTGGAGTTGGGCATCATCCTGGCGTTGTTGATGGGCTGGCAGTTCACCGCCGCGGAGTTCGTCGGCGGCCCGCTGATGATCATCGTGCTGGCCCTGTTGTTCCGGCTGTTCGTGCGCTCCCGGCTGATCGATGCCGCCCGCGAGCAGGCCGACCGCGGACTCGCCGGCTCCATGGAAGGTCACGCCGCGATGGATATGACGGTCGGCGGAGAAGGCTCGTTTTGGCGGCGGCTGTTTTCCGGGCGGGCCCTTACCTCGGTGTCGCACGTGTTCGTCATGGAGTGGGCGGCAATCCTGCGGGACCTGATCGTGGGCTTGCTGATCGCCGGAGCCATCGCGGCGTGGGTTCCCGAAACCTTTTGGCAGCACTTCTTTTTGACTGACCATCCGGTCTGGTCGGCGCTGTGGGGACCGATCGTCGGCCCCTTCGTCGCAATCGTTTCATTCGTCTGCTCGATTGGCAATGTGCCACTTGCAGCGGTGCTCTGGAACGGTGGCATCAGCTTTGGCGGCGTCGTCGCGTTCATTTTCGCCGACCTGTTGATCTTGCCGATCTTGAACATCTATCGGAAGTACTACGGGACGAAGATGATGCTCACGCTGCTCGGCACCTTCTACGCCTCGATGGTCGTCGCCGGATACCTTGTCGAATTACTTTTCGGCACAGCCAATCTCATTCCGAGTCAGCGCAGCGCTGTGGTCATGCACGCCGGCATTTCGTGGAACTACACCACCTGGCTCAACATCGTCTTCCTCGTCATCGCAGCGATCCTGGTGATCCGGTTCGCCGCCACCGGCGGGATCCCGATGCTGCGTATGATGGGCGGCTCCCCCGACTCGCAAAGCCATCAGCACGACCACAGCCATCACTGCCACTAACGCTGCGGGCGGCGTATCCTGGCCTGCGGCAATGTCTGATACCTATCCGCCGCCGCCTGGCGGTCCGCCACAGCCGGCCGATATCGGCCGGCTGTTGCTGCGTTGCCACGACCGCCCCGGAATCATCGCCGCGGTGAGCGGGTTCTTGGCCCGAGCCGGCGCGAACATCATCTCCTTGGACCAGCACTCCACCGCGCCGGAGGGCGGAACATTCTTGCAGCGCGCGATCTTCCATTTACCCGGGCTGACTGCGGCCATTGACGAGTTGCAACGCGACTTCGGCGAATCCGTGGCCGGCACGTTCAACATCGATTACCGGTTCACCGAGGCCGCCAAACCCAAACGGGTCGCCATCATGGCTTCCACGAGTGATCACTGCTTGTTAGACCTGTTGTGGCGCAACCGTCGCGGCGAGCTGCAGATGTCTGTCGTCATGGTGATCGCCAACCATCCTGAGCTGGCCGACCATGTTCGCCCGTTCGGGGTGCCGTTCGTGCACATCCCCGCCACCCGCGACACCCGCGCGGAAGCCGAGCAGCGGCAGCTTCAGTTGCTCAGCGGCAACGTCGATTTGGTGATACTCGCCCGGTACATGCAGATACTCAGCCCAGCATTCCTGGCCGCAATCGGCTGCCCGCTGATCAACATTCACCATTCGTTCCTTCCCGCCTTCACCGGCGCGGCCCCCTACAAGCGCGCACGGGAACGCGGCGTCAAGCTGATCGGCGCGACGGCTCATTACGTGACCGAGGTCCTGGACGAAGGCCCGATCATCGAACAAGACGTCGTTCGCGTCGATCACAATGACACCGTCGAAGACCTGGTGCGGGTCGGCGCCGACGTCGAGCGCGCGGTGCTGTCCCGCGCCGTCCTCTGGCACTGCCAGGACCGGGTCATCGTGCACCACAACCAGACCATCGTCTTCTGACCACCCGCTGGTCCGTGCGGTAACCGTACGCACGGTGACCGGCCTCCGCGGACCCGGGCGCCGTCGGGGTGCGGCGACGCGTCCAAGGATCCCCCAAGGTTTCGCCAAGCGGCCGCCGTCAGTCTTTCTGCAACGGCCACGGCCGCCACCCGAAATCGCATTCAAGCAAAGACAACAACGCAAAGAGAGGTATCAATGTCGACCACCCGTCTCCGCGCCCTTGCCGGAATGTCCCTGCTGGCCTCGGCCATCGGCCTGGCCGCGCTGGGAGCCAGTGTCGGCGCCGCCGACCCGGCGCCCAGCCACCAGGCGTACGGCACCTACACCTGTTACGACTACGCGACGCAGACGTTCTACGAATGCTTTGACCCCAGCTAGTTATCGCCAGCCCGCACGCCGACGGGCCCGGTCCGCTCCCCGGGCCGGGCCCATTTGGGTTCAGCCGGAGAGCTTTTCGCGCAGTCGCCGGTTCACCGGCTCGGGCAGCAACTCCGACACATCGCCGCCGAGCATCGCCACCTCTTTGGCTAGCGACGACGACACGAACGAATACCGCGGCGCGGTCGCGACGAAAAAGGTGTCGACGCCGGCGATGTGCTTGTTCATCTGCGCCATCTGCAACTCGTATTCGAAATCGGTGCCGGTGCGCAGACCCTTCACGATGGCGTTCATCCCCCGGGACCTGACGAAGTCGACCACCAGGCCCTGTCCGGCCTCCACCCGCAAGTTGGGCAGGTGCGTGGTCGACTCGTTGATCATCGCGATCCGCTCGTCCAGGTCGAACATGCCCTTCTTGGTGGGGTTGGTCAGGATCGCGACCACCACCTCGTCGAACTGGGCCGCGGCGCGTTCGAAAACGTCGATGTGGCCCAACGTGACCGGGTCGAATGACCCCGGGCATACCGCGCCGCTCATGACCCGCGCCAGCGACGAGGCAGAACGACGTGATGCCGAGAAGCGGCGCCCATGAGACGCGGCCAGCGACGAGGCAGAACGACGTGATGCCGAGAAGCGGCGCCCATGAGACGCGGCCGGCGACGAGGCAGAACGACGTGATGCGGCTGAGCGGCGCCCATGACACCAGACGCTAGCAGCCAGTTCAGCGCCGCTCGGCCAACTCCAGCCGGGTGTCGCCGTAGACCCGCTCGGGCCACCCGGTCCAGCCCACCGGCCAGGTCAACGGCGCACTCGTGACCGGTCGCTCCACCACCGCGATGGTGCCTTGCCGGACCCAGCCGTGGGCGCCCAACAGGGCCAGTACGGCATCGATATCCGCGGTGCCCACGTCATAGGGCGGGTCCGCCAGCACCAGGTCCCTCGGAGCCGACGTGCCCGCTGCCAAAACGGTGGCCACCGTGCCGCGGCGCACCGTCGCACCGGCCAAACCCAGGGCCTCGATGTTGCGCCCGATGACGGCCGCGGTGCGCTGGTCGACCTCTACGAACAGTGCCGACGCGGCCCCGCGCGACAGTGCCTCCAGCCCGAGTGCGCCCGAACCGGCATAAAGGTCGAGCACGGCCAGGCCGGTCAGCTCCCGGCGGGCGCTCAGCATATTGAACAGCGATTCGCGCACCCGATCGGTGGTGGGCCTGGTCCCCCTCGGGGGTACCGAGAGGCGCCGTCCCCCGGCGACTCCGCCGATGATCCGGGTCAGCTCACCACCGCCAGCAGGTCTCCGCCCTCGACCTGAGCGGTATCCGAGACCGCCACCCGCTGCACGGTGCCGTCGTTGGGGGCGGTGATCGGGGCCTCCATCTTCATCGCCTCGATGGTGGCGACGGTCTGGCCGGCCGTGACCTGGTCGCCGGCGGACACGGCGACGGTGACAACCCCGGCGAACGGCGCGGCGATATGGGTCGGATTTCCGCGGTCGGCCTTCTCGGCGGCCGGGACCGCGCTGGCAATGCTGCGGTCGCGCACCAGCACCGGCCGCAATTGGCCGTTGATAATGCACATCACCGTTCGCATACCGCGTTCGTCGGGCTCGGAGATCGCCTCCAGACCGATCAACAGTTCCACACCGCGTTCCAGCTTCACCCGGTGCTCTTCGCCCTGCCGCAACCCATAGAAGAACTGGTTGGCCGACAACTGCGAGGTGTCCCCGTACGTCTCCCGGTGTTCCTCGAATTCCCTTGTGGGACCGGGGAAAAGCAACCGATTCAACACGGCCTGCCGTTTGGGTCCCGGCACCGCCAGAGCCGCCTCGTCGTCGCCCGTCAGTTGTCCGGCGGGTTTGGCCGGCGCCCGGCCGGCCAGCGCCGTGCTGCGCAACGGCTCGGGCCACCCACCGGGCGGATCGCCCAACTCACCCCGCAGGAATCCCAACACTGAATCCGGGACATCGAATCGTGCCGGATCGGAGGCGAATTCGTCGGCGCTTACCCCGGCACCGACCAGGGCAAGGGCCAGATCACCGACGACCTTCGACGACGGGGTGACCTTGATCAGCCGGCCCAAAATTCGGTCGGCGCCGGCGTACGCCTCCTCGACCTCCTCGAACCGGTCCCCCAGACCCAGGGCGATCGCCTGCTGGCGCAGATTCGACAGCTGACCGCCCGGGATCTCGTGGCGGTAGACCCGCCCCGTCGGCCCGGGAAGGCCGGATTCAAAGGGCGCATACACTTTTCGCAGCGCTTCCCAAAAGGGCTCCAGAGCGCAGACCGCGGCAAGCGACAAACCGGTGTCGTAGTCGGTGTGTGCGGCGGCGGCCACGATCGAACTCAGCGCGGGTTGGCTGGTGGTGCCCGCCAGCGGCGCAGCGGCTCCGTCGACGGCGTCGGCCCCGGCGTGCCAGGCGGCGACATAGCTGGCCAGCTGACCGCCGGGAGTGTCGTGGGTATGCACGTGCACCGGCAGGTCGAAGCGACTTCGCAACGCGGTGACCAGCTTTCGGGCAGCCGGGGCCCGCAACAGCCCCGCCATGTCCTTGATGGCCAGCACGTGGGCGCCGGCCTCGACGATGGACTCGGCCCGCCTCAGGTAGTAGTCGAGCGTGTACAGCCGCTCACCGGGGTCAGCCAGGTCGCCGGTGTAGCACATCGCGACTTCGGCTACCGCAGAACCGGTTTCGCGCACGGCGTCGATCGCCGGGCGCATCGACTCGAGGTTGTTGAGCGCGTCGAAGATCCGGAAGATGTCGATGCCCGTGGCGGTGGCCTCGTCGATGAACGCCGACGTCACCACCTCCGGATAGGGGGTGTAGCCCACGGTATTGCGGCCCCGCAGCAGCATCTGCAGACAGATGTTCGGGATCGCCTGGCGCAGCGCGGCCAGCCGCTCCCACGGGTCTTCTTTCAGAAAGCGAAGGGCCACATCGTAAGTCGCACCGCCCCAGCACTCCACCGACAGCAGCTGCGGCATGCTGCGGGCCAGATAGGGCGCCACCATCATCAACCCGCTGGTGCGCACCCTGGTGGCCAGCAGCGACTGATGCGCGTCACGAAATGTCGTGTCGGTCAACCGGACTGCCGCCGATTCCCGCAGCCAGCGCGCGAAACCTTCGGGCCCCAATTCGGCCAGCCGTTGCTTGGAGCCAGCCGGCGGCGGGGTGTCCAGGTCGACGTCGGGCAGCTTGTCCTGCGGGTACACCTTCGACGGCCGGGTGCCATGCGGTTTGTTGACGGTGACATCGGCCAGGTAGTTGAGAATCTTGGTGCCCCGGTCGGCCGACGATCGCGCGGTCAGCAGCTGTGGCCGCTCGTCGATGAACGACGTCGTGATGAGGCCGGCCTGGAAATCGGGATCATCCAGAACCGCTTGCAGGAAACCGATGTTCGTCGACACCCCGCGAATCCGGAACTCCGCCATGGCCCGGCGCGCCCGGTTCACCGCGGTCGGGAAGTCACGGCCCCGGCAGGTGAGCTTGACCAGCATGGAATCGAAGTGGGCGCTGATCTCGGCGCCGAGGTTGGTGCTGCCGTCCAGCCGGATACCGGCGCCGCCGGGAGCGCGCAGCGCGCTGATCCGGCCGGTGTCCGGCCTAAATCCGTTGGCTGGATCCTCGGTGGTGATCCGGCACTGCAGGGCCGCGCCGTGCGGCTGGATGGCCTGCTGCTCAAGACCCAGGTCGTCGAGCGTCTCCCCCGCGGCGATGCGCAGCTGGCTGGAGACCAGGTCCACGTCGGTGATCTCCTCGGTGACGGTGTGTTCCACCTGAATCCGCGGATTCATCTCGATGAAGACGTAATCCCCGCTTTGGTCCAGCAGAAACTCGACCGTTCCGGCGCCGCTGTAGCCGATGTGGCGGGCGAACGCGACGGCATCTGCGCAGATTTTCGTCCGCAACTCGGCGGGCAGGTTCGGGGCGGGCGCCAGTTCGATGACCTTCTGATGGCGACGCTGCACACTGCAGTCCCGCTCGTAGAGGTGGATCACGTTGCCGCGGGTATCCGCCAGGATCTGCACTTCGATGTGGCGGGGACGCAACACCGCCTGTTCGAGATAGACCGTCGGGTCCCCGAACGCCGATTCGGCCTCGCGACTGGCGACTTCGATCGCCTCTGGCAGCGCGGCGCTATCGCCGACCCGGCGCATACCGCGGCCGCCACCTCCGGCAACCGCCTTGACGAACAACGGAAACCGCAAGCTCGCGGCGGCCGACACCAACTCGTCGACCGAGTCCGACGGCGCCGACGACGTCAGCACCGGCAGTCCCGCTTCCCGGGCGGCGGCGACGGCCCTGGACTTATTTCCAGTCAGCTCAAGCACTTCGGCGCCGGGGCCGACGAAGGTGATGCCCGCGGCCGCACATGCCCTGGCCAACTCGGGGTTCTCCGACAAGAACCCGTAACCGGGGTAGATCGCATCAGCGCCGGCGCGGCGGGCGGTTTCCACGATCTGGTCGACCGAAAGGTAGGCGCGCACCGGATGCCCGATTTCGCCGATCTGGTAGGACTCGTCCGCCTTGGACCGATGCAGCGAATTGCGGTCCTCGTAGGCGTAGACGGCCACCGTGCCGATACCGAGCTCGTAGGCCGCGCGAAATGCCCGGATCGCAATCTCCCCGCGATTGGCCACCAGCACTTTGGCGATCACGCTCGACCCTTCTCAGATCAGTGTCGACCAATAATTCCAGAAACGGACCATGATCTGCAGGAACACCGCGGTGAACCACAGCGTAGCGATCGACCATCGCCATTGGAAGAGCACCCGCACGACGGCGCTGTCGCGCTGTTCGAGCACCGGACGAAACGCGATCGACGCCACCACCACCAACAGGGTGATGGTGACGACCCAGACCAGCATGCAGTACGGGCACAACGCCCCGATGCGGTAAAGGCTCTGAAAGATCAGCCAGTGCACGAACCCCGTGCCGACCAGGACACCCACCGTCAGCCCGGTCCAATACCAGCGCGGCAGAGGCACTTTCGTCACCGCCAGCACACCGGTGACCACCACCACGGTGAACCCCACGATGCCGACCACCGGGTTGGGCAGGCCCAGCAGGGTTGCCTGCGGGGTGCCCATCACCGAGCCGCACGACATGATCGGGTTGAGGTTGCACGACGGCACGTAATCCCGGTCGAGCAGGACCCTGATCTTCTCCACCGTCAGCGTCATCGAAGCGAGCAGGCCGAACGCGCCGGCGATCAGCACCCACCACGCACTGGGCGCGGGTACCTGCACCCCGCCCGCTGGGTCCGGAGGCAGATCGGCGGGTTCGGCTGAGACCATCGTGGTCAAGCTGCCGGGGCGGTTGCCGCCGTGTCCATGCCCGGAATGTCGCCGACGATCTCTTTGATCTTGGCCACCAGCGCCTCCGGCGTCGACCATTCGTATTCGGTGCCGTTGATCTTGACGGTCGGCGTCGCGTGGATGTTCGCGGCCGCCGCCAGCCCGTCGACCTTGGAGAGGTACTTTCCGCTGTTGATGCAGTCGGGCACCTTGCCGACGACACCGGCTTCGCGGGCGAGTTCGATCAGCTTTGCGTTGTCGGGAAAGGTCTTGCCGACTTCGGACGGCTGGATGTCTTTGCTGAACAACGCGGTGTGGAACCGGCGGAACGCATCGATGGACTCATCGGCGACGCAGTACGCCGCGGCCGCCGCGCGCGCCGAATAATTGTCGTTGCGCGGGCTGGAAAGGATATCCACCATGGTGTAATCGGCCGCGATTGCGCCGATGTCAATGAGCCTGGATACGGTCGGCCCGAATCCGCGTTCGAAGTTCCCGCACGCCGGACACAGGAAATCCTCGTAGAACGACACCACGGCCTTGGGGTTGCTGGTTCCGGGCTGGGTGACCAGCTTGCTGGACGTCACCCGGACCGCAGCGGCCGTGGCACCGCCGCCTTTCTTGTCGTGCGAGGTGACGATGTAGAACACCAGCACAACGGCGAAGAGCACAACCAGCGCGGTGCCACCGATCTGCATCAGCCGGCCGAATTTGCCGTCGGGCGACTTCAGATCGATCCGCGGAGGGCGTTTGTTTTTTTCGGCCACGGGTTCGCGATCCTCACTTGGTGAATAGCCTGCGCTGCTGGCGCCTCTAGAGTACCGGCGGCCGTCCGGATAGGGCTCAGACCCGGCTCAGGTGCGCACGCAACGCCGAAATCAGCTCGCTCGTCGCGGTGGCACTGGCACCGCCGAGCGGAAACAGATTGAGGAAGCCGTGCGTCAGCGAACCCTCGCAACGCAGATCCACCGCGGTCCCGGCGGCCCGCAACGCCGACGCGTACTGTTCGCCCTCATCGCGCAGCGGGTCGAATCCGGCGACCACGATCAGTGCCGGCGGCAGACCTGACAGCGACTCGGCCCGCATCGGCGACACCCGCGGATCGGTGGGGTCGATCCCCGAGCCGCGCAGGTAATTGGCTTGGAACCAGTCGATATCTCGTTTGGTCAGCAAGAAGCCACGGGCGAACAGGCCCAGTGAGCGGGTCTGCGCGGTGAAGTCGGTGCGCGGATAGATCAGCCACTGCAACACCGGAGCCGGGCCTCCGCTGTCTTTGGCCAGTTGACACACGACGGCCGCCAGGTTGCCGCCCGCGCTGTCGCCGCCCACCGCAATCTGCCCGGGGACGGCACCGAGCTCGCCGGCGTGCTCGTAGGCCCAGGTGAAGGCCGCAAACGCGTCGTCGATCCCGGCCGGTGCGTGATGCTCCGGAGCCAGCCGGTAGTCGATCGACAGTACGTGGATCCCGGCATCGCGGCACGTCAAGCGGCACACCGCGTCGTGGGTGTCCAGGTCGCCGATCACCCAGCCGCCGCCGTGATAGAAGACCAGCAGCGGTGCGGCGACTCCGCCGGGCGCGCGATAGTGCCGTGCCGGGATGTCCCCGGCCGGCCCGGGCAGCGTGAGTTCGTCGACCTCCACGTGAATCTGCGGACCGCCGAATCCCAGCATCGCCTCACGCATGTTGGCACGCGAGGCGTCGGGGTCGTCGTCGATCACCAGGCCGTCGAGGCCGACGGCCCGCATGCCCGACAGCATCAGCTGCAGCGTGGGATCAAGGGTGTTGCCGTCGATCACGACGGAACGACCGCGCGTGAGAAGCCGCTTGGCCGGCCCCGGAATCCACGGGATGACTTTGACGCCCGCACCGGTGACGGTGCTCTGGATGCGACGCCTCCACCGCATCGGTACGCAGGTCACCTCGGATTGAAGGTCCGGCGTGCCGGGCAGACTTCTGGTCATGGGTTTCTCCTATTTGACGTGCTCCCCGGCATGAATGCCGGGGATTCCCGAGCGGCTACGCCGCTGTTGGAGTGCTTCCTGCTTCATTGTCTCGTGCCTTCCGAGTGGTGGAAGGACTTACCGGGGCTCCACCGGAACCGCTTTCGCGATTTCGCCCACTTTCGGGGGAGGCGTTTATTCTCTCCCCCGCCAGGCGGCGAGAATGACCATGGCGGCGGTCCCGCCGGGCGCGAGCCACTTTGCCGTGCGCGATGGCGACCCTGCGCCTGCCGATTCAACTCGGTAATATCGTGATCCCCAAGTGGGTGACCCAATACGGATAGCGAGCAACTTCGACGTGTTCGACTTCGAGCTCAGCGCCTCGACCCAGCGGCGCCATGGCCTCGAGCTCGTCGCCGATGGCGTAACCCGGCTTGGCCCTGATCCGAGAACCTTCAATTTCACAGGCAGGTGAGATGCATTGACCGGCGAGTCGGGCGCCATGATTCCCTCAATAGCTCTAAACGACGAGAACACGATGCCGGTTCTCGGCCTCGGCGTCGCGGAGTTGTCCGAGGACGAAACCGAACGGGCGGTGTCGGCGGCGTTAGAGGTCGGCTGCCGGCTTATCGACACCGCCGCGGCGTACGGCAACGAGGCAGCCGTTGGCCGTGCGATCGCCTCGTCCGGTATTCCACGCGCGGAGTTGTTCGTCACCACCAAGCTGGCCACCGCCGATCACGGTTTCAGCATGTCGCAGGAGGCTTGTAAAGCCAGCTTGGAGCGACTCGGACTGGATTACGTCGACCTGTACCTGATTCATTGGCCGGCCCCCGCGGTGGGTAAGTACGTGGATGCCTTCGGCGGCATGATCCAGTCGCGCGGCGAAGGCCATGCCCGTTCGATCGGGGTGTCCAACTTCACCGAGGAACATGTGTCGAACATCATCGACCTCACGTTCGTCACACCCGCGGTCAACCAGATCGAGTTGCACCCGCTGCTCAACCAGGCCGAGCTGCGCAAATCGAATGCGCAGCACAACGTCGTCACCCAGTCCTACACTCCGCTGGCTCTCGGCCGGCTGATGGACAACCCGACCGTGACGTCGATCGGTGGTGAATACGGCAAGACGCCCGCACAGGTGCTGCTGCGCTGGAATCTGCAACTGGGTAATGCGGTCGTCTTCCGCTCGTCGCGGCCCGAGCACATCGCCGGCGACCTCGACGTGTTCGATTTCGAATTGGCTGCCGAGCACATGGATGCGCTCAACGGGCTCAACGACGGCACCCGCATTCGCGAAGACCCGCTGACCTACAACGGCACGTAACCTCCGGCTCGCTTACCGACCGTGAATTGACGACGGCTCGTCGCTGTGGTCCGAGTTATCCGGCCGGCCACGGCTAACCCGTCGGGCAGGTGGCCGCGGCGTCGCGCAGGACGCCGGCCGACGCCTGGTCTACTGGCAGCGCGTAGCCGCGCAGCACCGCGATGAACTGGATGGCGTACTGACAGGCGAATGCGGAGTTGGGCGGCATCCACTGGGCCGGGGGAGAATCCCCTTTGTCCTGATTGGCCTGTCCCTGCACCGCCAGCAAGTTGGCCGGATCGTTGGCGAACCGCAGCCGCTCCGGAGCCGGCCAGTCGTAAGCGCCCATGTCCCACGCATAAGACAGCGGAACGATGTGGTCGATCTGCACCGATTCGCCGAACTTGGCGCCGCGCTGGAAGGCGATGGTGGTGTTGGTGTACGGGTCGCGCAGGGTGCCGGTGGCCACGGCATTCGGGCACCGCTTGGTCGGCACATAGGTCTTGTCGACCAGGTCGCGGTCGAGGATGTCGTCGCGGGTGTCGCAGCCGTTGTGCCCGCCAGGCGCGTCGTTGTCGTCGTCCCAGGCGTCGCCGAACGCGGCCCTGCGATAGTCGTAACGGTGGGTGCGCTGCGGCAGCACGGCGACCCCGGCGAGCACATCGGTACCGGGTTGGACCGTCGGCACGTCAGCGCGCGCGGCGAACTGCTCCGCGTGCCTGGCCGCCGATGAGTCCAGTGTCTGGTACGCGACCACCAAGGCCAGCAGCGCCGCCGCCGCCAGGCCCAGCAGCGTCTTGCGGTTCATGATTTGTCCAGGTATTCGATGCGGTCGGTGTCGGTGAATCGCGCTGCCAGCGACTGCAATCCGGGATGCTTGTCGGGGTCTTGGTACGCGCGGACGCAGAAGTCCCGGGCGGCCTCGAGGTACTCCCGGTGCTCGGCCAGCGATAGCAGCCGCAGGGTGATGGCCTTGCCGGACTGGTTGCGGCCCAGCACGTCTCCTTCCTTGCGCTCCTTGAGGTCGAGGTCGGCCAGGGCGAACCCGTCCATGGTCTCGGCGACCGCGCGCAGCCGCTCACCGGCCGGTGAGGACGGCGGCATCCAGCTGGCCAGCAGACACAGGCTCGGATGCGCGCCACGCCCGATGCGGCCACGCAACTGGTGCAACTGGCTGATACCGAACCGGTCGGCGTCCATCACCAGCATCACCGTGGCGTTGGGGACGTCCACACCTACCTCGATGACGGTGGTACACACCAACACATCGATCCGGCCGGCCCGAAAGGCCGCCATCGCGGTGTCCTTCTCGTCGCTCGGCAACCGCCCGTGCATGAGTCCCAATCGCAGGTTGGCCAGCTCGCCGGAACGCAATCGCGCGTACAGGCCCTCGGCGGTCTCCGAAGGTCTCGAGCCGGCGGGCTCTTTCTCCGGCTCATCGCTCTCGTCGATGCGGGGCGCCACCACATAAGCCTGGCGGCCGGCCGCGACCTCCTCGATGATGCGTTGCCAGGCCCGGCCCAGCCAGGCGGGCTTGTCCTTGACGAAGATGACGTTGGTGGTGATCGGCTGGCGCCCCCGCGGAAGTTCGCGCAGCGTGGAGGTTTCCAGGTCGCCGTAGACGGTGAGCGCGACCGTGCGCGGTATCGGCGTGGCGGTCATCACCAGCAGATGCGGGGTGATTCCGGTACGCGCCTTGCTGCGCAATTGATCTCGCTGCTCGACACCGAACCGGTGTTGTTCGTCGACCACCACCATGCCCAGGTTGTGAAACTCCACGGCTTCCTGCAGCAGCGCATGGGTGCCGACGATGATGCCGGCCTGGCCGCCGGCCACCTCGGCCCGGACTTGCTTTTTTTGCCCCGCGGTCATCGAGCCGGTCAGCAGCGTCACCCGGGTGGCGGTATCCGCCCCGCCCAGCTGGCCGGCCATTGCCAGCGGGCCCAGGACATCGCGGATCGACCGTAAGTGTTGTGCGGCAAGAACTTCCGTAGGCGCAAGCAGTGCACACTGATAACCCGCGTCGACCATCTGCAGCATCGCCAGCACCGCCACGATGGTCTTGCCCGAACCGACCTCACCCTGCAGTAAGCGGTTCATCGGGCGGGTCGCCGCGATCTCCTCGGAGAGGACGGCGAGCACCTCGCGCTGGCCCGCCGTCAGCTCGAAGGGCAGCCGGCCCAGCAACTCGGCCGCCAACCCGTCAGCGCGCGGCGGCGCCGGCGGCCCTGATTCCGACAGCTCACCGTGCCGGCGGGCGACCAGCGCCCACTGCAGCCCGACGGCTTCGTCGAAGGTCAGGCGCGCGCGGGCGCGTTGGCGTTCGGACTCGTTCTCGGCGAGGTGAATGGCCCGCAGTGCCTCGTCCTCCGAGACCAGGTCGAGCGCGGCGCGCAGCTCAGCGGGCAGCGGATCATCCACCGGGTCAAGGACTTCGAGCACCTGGCGGACGCACCTGAAAATGTCCCAGCTCTGCACTTTGGTGCTGGCCGGATAGATCGGGAAGAAGCGACGCTCGAACTCTTCCATGGCCAGTTCGCCGCTGATGGCCTTGGAGGCATCGGCGATGCTTTTCAGTGACCTGGTGCCGTGGTTTTTTCCGTCCGGCGAGTCCAGGATCAGAAACGCCGGGTGGGTGAGCTGCATGACGCCCTTGAAGAACCCGACTTCCCCGGACAGCATCACCTTTGTGTTCTTGGTGAGGTCCTTCTTGATGTAGTCCGCGTTGAAGAACGTGGCGGTCACCTTGGCGCGGCCGGTGCCGAGGGTGATGCGCAGGCATTGGCGCTTCGGCGTTTTCTTCATGGGAAACGTCATCGTTTCGGTGATGACGTCGACGATCGTGATGTGCTCACCCGCTTCGGGCCGCTCGTCGCCGGCGCCGCGCCTCGTTCCGCCTTCGACGTAGCTACGCGGGTAGTGGCGCAGCAGGTCGTCGACCGTCCTGATGCCGAACTCGTCGTCGAGCGGCTTTGCCGACGGAGCGCCCAGAACGAAGACCAGCCGGTCGCTCAGTGACACCACGGCTACTCGCCCCCGATCAGCAGCACGTCGCCTCGATGCCCGGTGCGATAGGTCACCAGCTCGGTGCCCGGATGACGGTCGTGCATGTGCTTTTCCAACAGCTCACGCAGCGCGCCGGCTTCCTCGTCGTCGAGCTTTGCGCCCAACAACACCGTCACCAGATCGCCCCCGGATGCCAGCAGCAGATCGAGCAGACCGATCGCCGCCGCGGCGATATCGCCGGCGACGATCAGCACCTCGTCGCCGGCGATGCCCAGCCCGTCGCCCGGTTCACAGGTGCCGGCCCAGGTCAACGCCCGCTCGGTGGCGGTGCGCACCGAGCCGTGCCGGGCAGCACCGGCGGCGCGGGCCATGGTGTAACCGTCGTCGACGGCCTGGCTTGCAGGGTCGTGCACGGCCAGGGCAGCCAGCCCCTGAACCATCGACCCGGTCGGGACGGGCACCACGTCGACACCCCAGCCCAGCGCTGCGGTACAACCCGCCACCAGCTCCTCGACGGCGACATACCCGTTGGGCAGCACCATCACCTGGGCGGCACCGGTGTCCACCACCGCCCGCACCAACTGATGGGCGCTGATATCGGCCGCAGGTGCCGAGCCATCCGGGCCGGGTCGCAGCACGCAGGCCCCTTCTCCGGCGAACAGCTCGGCGGCGCCGTCGCCATCGACGACGGCCAGGACGGCCCGTTCCCGGGTCCAGCTGCCCGCCGGCAGCCCGTTGGCACCGGAGCTCAGCGCCGAGATCACGATCCGGCTCAATTGCCCCGCTGCAATTCCCGCTTCGACAGCGGCGCCCGCGTCGTCGGTGTGCACGTGCACCGAATAGCTCTGCGACGGTGCGGCCGCGATCGCCACCGAATCCCCCAGCTCCGCGAGCCGGTCGCGCAGCATGTCCGCCGCCGCCGCATCACAGCCGGTCAGCAGGTACATCACCTCGAACTGTGGTGCCGGCCGTCCGGCGGGCGTCTCGGCGAGCAGCTTTCGCGGCGCCGGCTCGTAGACCGAGCGGGCGGGTTTGTGCCCGGTGAGCGTCGCACGCAACGCGTCCAGCATGACCACCAGGCCCCGGCCGCCGGCGTCCACCACTCCCGCGTCGGCGAGCACGTGGAGCTGCTCGGGCGTCTTCTCCAGCGCGACGACGGCGGCATCACCGGCGGCGGTCACGGCCTGCGCCAGGGTCTCACCGGCGTCGGCGCACTGCTCAACCGCGGCGGCTGCGGCCCGCAGCACCGAAACTATGGTTCCCGCGACTTCCTCGCCGCCCATCGATGCGACGACCAGCTCGACGCCGCGCCACAAAGCGGCGGCCAGCTGGGCCGCGTCGACGGCCGACAAGGCACCGGCCGAGGCCGCTGCCGCGGTCGCGGTGACGTCGGCGATGCCGCGCAGAATCTGCGACACGATCACCCCGGAGTTCCCCCGTGCCCCGTTGAGCGCGCCGGACGACAGGGCGGCAGCGAGCCGGGCGACGTTACCCGCATTGCGGCCGTCGTCGGCCCCGGCCACCGCGTCCGCCTCGGCGAGCGCCGCGCGCATGGTGAACAGCATGTTCGCGCCGGTGTCGGAATCGGCGACCGGGAACACGTTCAGCCGGTTGATTTCGTCGATGTGGGTGATCAGGTCGCTGACGACGGTATGCGCCCAATCCCGCAGGGCCGACGCGTCCAGCGGGCGACCTGGCGTGTCCACCGTGACCCCACCTCCTCTGCGCCAGCTCCCGGTGGGCGCCAGCGTAGCCCGGCGACACTGTGGACAGTGTGCGTCGGCTGCTGTTCTGGACAGGCCATCGAGCCGGGACGACAAAGCTGCATTGAGCCTAGCCAGCGGGGGTGACAGTACTGGTCGCGGCGGATGGCGTTTTGGTGCTCGCCGACGACCCCGGCTATCCTGGGACGGCCTGGGCCAGCCGGGCCGTTCCGCCCGGGTCGCCGGACCCCCAGCAACCGACTTGAGGAGTTTGAACAATGGCCGCTGTGTGCGATATCTGCGGGAAAGGCCCCGGCTTCGGCAAGTCGGTGTCACACTCCCACCGCCGCACCAGCCGTCGGTGGGACCCCAACGTTCAGACCGTGCGGGCGGTGAGCCGTCCCGGGGGCAACAAGAAGCGCATCAACGCCTGCACGTCCTGCATCAAGGCGGGCAAGGTCAGCCGCGGCTGACCGGGTGCCGCGCGTGCCGCTGCATTTCGGCCCGTCCCGATCGGCGCGATGGATTGCGCCTCGATGAATTGCGCCGCTGCCGAAGCCTTCAGGTAAGAGCCCGCGCTAACGGGTGACCCTCCGCGCGTCAGTCTGGCGTGCGCTCTAAGCCCGGCGCCTGTGCCGGATGACGGCCCCATCGTCAAAGAAATTGCGCCACTAAAGGACTGACGTCGCGCCAGCGCCGAAAGCCAGCGGCATCAAATGAACCCACTGTCAATCGCTTCTGCCCATTGATTGATAGTGGATAGCTATTTGACAACAACCTTTGTCACCGACATCTTTTTGGCGTGTCGCCGATCACATCTCAGTAACGCCGGGAGGCGGTACACGAGACAACACCAGGCCTGTCCACCGGTAGCCGAGCGGTGGTCAAACATGGTGTGCCCGTGCGTGATCGGCCCACTGAATGCCCGTCGCAAGTAGAGGTCCAGAAATGTTGTGGGAAGAGGTTCGGCGGTGACGCTGTGCGTGGATGAAACTTTGGCCGCCGTTGCGGGTGCACCGCTGTGGCTGGCTTCGCCGCCGGAGGTGCATTCGGCCTTGCTGAGCACCGGCCCGGGAGCAGCCCCGTTGCTGACGGCCGCCGCGGAATGGGCGTCGTTGGGCGTCGACTATGCGTCGGTGGCTGAAGAACTCACCGCGGTGTTGGGCGCGCTGCGGACCGGGGCGTGGCAGGGCCCCACCGCGGAGATCTGTGCGGGGGCCTACGGGCCGTATGTGGCGTGGCTGGTTCAGGCCAGTAGCGATAGCGCCGCGGTGTCGGCAGCGCATCAGGCGGTGGCAGCCGCCTATGTCAGCGCGGTCGCAGCGATGCCAACGCTGCCGGAGCTGGCCGCCAACCACGCCACCCACGCGGTGTTGCTGGCAACGAATTTCTTTGGCATCAACACCATCCCGATAGCACTCAACGAAGCCGACTATGCGCGGATGTGGATTCAGGCCGCAACCACGATGAGCGTCTATGACGCAGCCGCCGCAGCCGCGCTGGCGTCGATGCCGCACACCCCACCGGCGCCAATCATCATCAAACCCGGCGCCGGTGTGGCCGGCGAGATCGTAGCCGGCGCTACGCACGCCGTCGGCTACCAGCCCTTTCCGATATGGCAGATTTTGTGGGACCTGATCAAACTCGTTGGCACGGAGATTCTCGCCGTTCCGTCCCTTGCAATTTTCACGCTCATGATGGCTTTCTACACACCAATTGTCTTGTTGTTTATTGGATACTTGCTCTTGATCGGCAACACCCATTTGGCGGCTGAAGCCCTTGGCTACCTAGAACTCGCATGGCTCACTGCTGGAATAGAAACCTTCGCTACTGTATTTCTTCCTTTTGTCTTCGGCTATGAAGTCGGCAATCAGGTGATCGGATGGATCAGTCAATGGATCATGGGGCTGAACCTTGGGCTTCTCCCCACTCTGCTGGGTCCGTTAGCCGCGGCGACGGCACTGCCGGTTTCGGCTGCTGCCGCCGGCCCTAGCGCGAGCGCTGCGGCGGGTATGGTCGCCACGCCTGTGGCGGGGGTAGCGGTCGGCGCGGTGGAGCCGTCGGCAGTGTTGCCACCAGCACAGTTGGTGTCGGTCGCAACGGCCGGCAGCTGCCCGCAGGCGCCGGTGCCGGTAGCGGCTTCGGATCACGGTGCGGGCGCTCTGGGGTTTGCCGGCAGCGGGCCATCAGGAGACGCCGCGCGCCCTGCCGGGTTGGCCACGTTAGGTAGTAGCGAGTCGGGGAGCGGCCCCCGGCTGCCGATGTTGCCGAATTGTTGGAATGCAAGCCTGGTCGGCCTGACCAATGTGGGATGTGTTTAGCGTAGAGAAAGAGGGCCCAACCACGGCGCCCGCAGCTCGGTCACGGCAGCCGCCAATCGATCGGGTCGGCACCCATCCCCGCAAGCAGCTCGTTGGCACGGCTGAACGGCCGCGAGCCGAAGAACCCCCGCGACGCCGACAACGGAGACGGATGCGGCGATTCGATGGCGACAGATGTGCCGGCGGCCAACATCGGTTTGAGCGTCGACGCGTCGCGTCCCCACAGGATGGCCACCAGCGGCTGCGACCGTGAGACAAGCGCTTGAATCGCGCACTCGGTCACCACTTCCCAGCCCTTACCCCGGTGCGAGGCCGGATTACTCGGGCGCACGGTCAGCACTCGGTTCAACAACATCACGCCGCGCTGCGCCCAGGGCGTCAGATCACCGCACGAGGGCTGCGGATAGCCCAGGTCGGCTGCGTACTCCTCGAAGATATTGGCCAGGCTGCGCGGTAGCGGTCGCACCTCGGGGGCCACCGAAAAGCTCAGTCCCACCGCATGTCCGGGTGTCGGATAGGGGTCCTGCCCGACGATCAGGACCCGCACCTGTTCGAATGGAAAAGTGAAGGCGCGCAATACGTTCGGCCCCGCCGGCAGGTATTTGCGGCCGGCCGCGATCTCGGCGCGCAGAAACTGCCCCATCCGGGCCACCTGGTCGGCCACCGGGTGCAATGCGGCGGCCCAGCCCTGCTCGACGAGTTCGCTCAGCGGACGCGCGCTCACTGCAGGCCTTGCGCCAGCAGCACCACCGTATCGGCGCCCGCCCAACGATCTTGCGAAATCTCTTGGTACTCAGGCGATTGTGCCCAGCCATGGAATGCGGCCTCATCGGGAAACGACATCAGCACCACTTTCTGATGGTCCCACCGCCCCTCGATCACCTGGGGTGAATCGTCGGCAGCCAGCAACGTTCCCGGATGACGACGAAACACTTCCATGAACCTGGTCTGGTACCGGTCATATGCTGCCCGATCGGTGAATCTCAACTGGGCGATCGCGTAGACGGTCACCGCGTCACCCTACTCAATGGCGAACTCAATCGAACGACTGCCAACCCGCATATCCGCCCCAGTCGTTGCCGTCGACCAGCACCCGGGGCGGACCGTCGACCACCTGCCCGATGACGCGCCAGCCGGCCGGCACCGCGCCGGCGAAACACGCCGCCAGGGCGTGGTCTTCGCCGCCACCGAGCACCCAGTGCCACGGATCGGCGCTCACGGCGTCGGCGGCCGCGGTCAACGCGGCGTGGTCGGCAGCCAGGGCCGCGGTCGACACGTCGATACCGACCTCCGACGCCTGCGCGACATGGCGCAGATCGGCGACCAGGCCGTCGGAGATGTCGATCATGGCCTGAGCCCCCGCGACGGCGGCCGCCACGCCCTGCCGATACGGCGGCTGCGGCACCAGATGACGCCGCCGCAGCTCGTCTAATCCGTCAATCCCGTTGTGCCACAATTGATATCCGGCGGCCGAGCGGCCCAAGTCGCCGGCCACCGCGACGACCGAGCCGGGTGTGGCGCCGCGGCGCCGCACCGGTGCGCGTCCCTCGAGGTCGCCCAGCACCGTCACCGACACCACCCACTGCGGGCAGCGAACCAGATCGCCTCCGACGATGCCGGCTCCGATTCGGTCCGCCTCGTCCCACATCCCGTCGACCAGGGCGCTCACCTGGGCCGCGGGTGTGTCGGTGGGCGCCCCGAAGCTCACCACGAACGCGGTGCAGCGCGCGCCCATGGCCGCGATGTCGGCAGCGTTCTGGGCTATCGCCTTGCGGCCTACGTCGTGGGGTGTCGACCAGTCCAGCCGAAAATGCCGGTCCTGCACCAGCATGTCGGTCGACATCACGACGCGGCCGTCGCGGGCGGCGACCACGGCGGCGTCGTCGCCGGGCCCGAGCTCGACGACGGCAGGCTGACGGCGACCGGCCACCAACCGGTCGATCACGGCGAACTCCCCGAGCTGTTGCAGCGTCGGAGACTGCTCCGACGCTTCCCCCGATAAGTCCTCGCGCACGCCACCTCCTGCGGGACGTCTCACCCGGGTCCTCTGCCCGCCCGGGTGGACCGCGTTAGTCTATGAGCTCGGGCGACCCGAACATCCGGGCGGGACGTCGGTGGCCCTGCGACAGCCGGGCGGTCAAGGTGAGTCGGAGGTGGCCGGCGAGGTGACGGGCGACGCCCTTCCCAACCCCGGCGCCGACGCAGACGGTCCGCCACGCATCCTGATCATTGCGGCTGTGGTACTGGCCGTGGCGGCGGTCGGGGTGATCCTGGTGATCGCGGCGACTCGCCACCCCCGCCAACAACCCGTCACCGTTGCGGCCGTGCCGGCCCCCCACGCCGGCAGTCCGGCCTGCCATGCGCTGACGGCAGCGCTGCCTCAGCACCTGGGTGACTATCAGCGAGTGACGATTGCGCAACCGGCCCCGGAAGGCGCGAGCGCCTGGAGCTCCGGGCCCTCCCGCGAGCCGGTCATCATGCGGTGCGGCCTCGATCGCCCCGCCGACTTCGTCGTGGGCGCGCCGATCCAGATCGTCGACCGGGTGCAGTGGTTCCGGGCGACCGACGACACCTCATCCGACGGCCGGTCCACCTGGTACACCGTCGACCGTCCGGTATACGTCGCGCTGACGCTGCCGGCAGGGTCGGGGCCGACCCCGATCCAGGAGCTGTCCGAGGTCATCGACCGCACCATCGCGGCGGTGCCGATCGACCCGGCGGCAACCGGTTAACGCAGGCCCACTCCCCGGGCCAGCGCCGTCTCCACCATGGTTGCCAGCAGCGTGGGATAGTCGACGCCGCTGGCCGCCCACATCCGGGGGTACATCGAGATTGTGGTGAAACCCGGCATGGTGTTGATCTCGTTGATCACCGGGCCCTCCTCGGTGAGGAAGAAGTCCACCCGGGCCAGGCCCTGGCAGTCGATGGCGTGAAACGCTCGGATCGCCAGGTCGCGCACCGCATCGGCGACGTCGTCGTCGACCTTGGCGGGCACATCCAGCTCGGCGGCGTCGTCGAGATACTTGGTCGCGAAGTCATAAAAGGCGTCCTCGCGTCCGCGCACCCCGGCCACCCGGATCTCCCCCAGAGTGCTGGCCCGCACCGTGCCGTCCGGGAACTCGAGCACACCGCATTCCAGCTCACGGCCGTTGACGGCGGCCTCGACGATCACCTTCGGATCGTGACGGCGCGCCTCGGCGACCGCGGCGGGCAGCTCATCCCAGCTCGACACCCGGCTGACCCCGATCGATGAGCCGCCGCGCGCGGGTTTGACGTACGCCGGCAGCCCCAGCCGCTCGCATTCGTCGAGACTCAATGCCGGCCGCGACGGACGCAGCACCGCGTGCGGCCCGACCGGAAGCCCGTCAGCGGCCAGCAGCTTCTTGGTGAATTCCTTGTCCATGCCGGCTGCACTGGCCAGCACCCCGGCCCCGACGTAGGGCACGCCGGCAAGCTCGAGCAGTCCCTGGATGGTGCCATCCTCCCCGTAGGGACCGTGCAGCACCGGGAACACCACGTCGACGGAGGCCAACACCTCACCGGCGCCCGGGGGCAATGACACCAGTCGGCCGCCCCACTGCGGGTCGGCCGGCAACGCCAGCAATGTGCCCGATTGGGAGTTGACCGCGGGCAGTTGCCGGTTGGTGATGGCCAGGGCGTCGGGGTTGCCGTCGGTGAGCACCCACGAGCCTTGCGGCGTGATACCGATCGCGATCACCTCGAACCGCTGCGGGTCGAGGTTGCGCAGGATGCTGCCCGCCGACACGCAGGAGATGGCGTGCTCGTTGCTGCGGCCGCCGAACACGACGGCAACCCGGGCACGCCGGTCGCTGGCACTCACAACCTTCAGAGGCTACCGGGTGCGACGCTAGGACTGCCGGCTCCCGCCCTCCGCGTGCTCGATGACGATACGCCGAGCCTGTAAGTCCGCAGCGGAAGTTCGAGTAATGGCCTGCGTAATTACCGGCTCGACGACATGTGGCAGCCTGCTTACTCGGGTTTGGTGCTGCGCCCCAACAACAGCGCTATCGCCTCGTTCACCGACAGTCCCTTATGGCACACCTGGTGCACGGCGTCGGTCAGCGGCATCTCGACGTCGTAGCTGGACGCAAGCGCCAGCACCGCCTCACACGAGGTGACCCCCTCGACGACATGGCCGTCGCGGTGCTGCAACGCCGATTCCATGGTCTCGCCCCGGCCCAGTCGCTCGCCGAAGGACCGATTGCGGGAATGCGGTGAGGTGCAGGTGGCCACCAGGTCCCCCACCCCGGCCAGCCCGGCCAGTGTCGCGCCTTTGGCGCCCAGCGCGATGCCGAGCCGCATGATTTCGGCCAGCCCGCGGGTGATGATGGCCGCCGCGGTGTTTTCGCCCAACCCGACGCCGACGGCCATCCCGCACGCCAGCGCGATGACGTTCTTGCAGGCGCCACCGATCTCGGTGCCGATGACATCGCTGTTGGTGTACGGACGAAAGTAGCCACTGTTCAGCGCACGCTGCAGAGCGACCGCCCGGCCGGAGTCGCTGCACGCGACGACGGTGGCCGCCGGCTGACACTCGGCGATCTCGCTGGCCAGGTTGGGCCCGGAGATCACCGCGACGTGTGCCGGGTCTACTCCGGTCACCGAGGTGATCACCTGGCTCATCCGCATCAGGGTGCCGAGTTCGATGCCCTTGGCCAGACTGACCAGGGTCGCGTCCACGGGCAACAAGCCGGCCCACCGCTCCAGGTTGTCGCGCAGCGTCTGCGCCGGAACGCCCAGCAGGACCGTGGCTGCGCCGCTGAGTGCCTCCTCGGCGTCGGGGGTGGCGCGGATGCCGGGCGGCAGCGACGTGCCGGGCAGATAGTCAGGGTTGTACCGGGTGCTGTTGATCTGCTCGGCGACGTCGGCTCGTCGAGCCCACAGGATGACCTCACCACCGGCGTCGGCCAGCACCTTGGCCAGCGCGGTGCCCCACGCGCCGGCCCCCATCACCGCAACGGTTCCCGTGCCGGCCATCCGCCCACACCCCCTTGTTGTCCGTTATGGCAGCTGTAGCCGCTACACAGTAGACCCGGCAGCTGGCCGCCGCCATGTTCAGCCCGACGCTCGCCGTTCACCCGGAAACCGGCGCTGGCAGGATGACCTCTATGAGCGGCACACAGGCCGACGGTAACGGTGATGTCGGCTTGATCATCGCCGTCAAGCGGTTGGCGGCCGCCAAGACCCGGCTGGCCCCGGTGTTCTCGGCGCGGACACGGGAAAATGTGGTACTGGCCATGCTGGTCGACACAGTGACCGCGGCGGCTCGCGTGCGCGCATTGCGCTCGATCACCGTCATCACGCCCGACGACGCTGCCGCGGCTGCGGCCGCCCGGCTCGGCGCCGAGGTGCTGGCCGACCCGACGCCGCAAGACGACGCCGACCCGCTCAACAACGCCATCGCCGTCGCCGAACGCACGATGGCCGGATCGTTAGCGAATCTTGTTGTGCTGCAAGGTGATTTGCCGGCACTACAGCCGCAGGAGCTTGCCGAGGCGATCGCTGCGGCACGCCAGCATCAGCGCAGCTTCGTCGCCGACCGGTGCGGAACGGGAACGGCCGCGCTGTGTGCCTTCGGCGCCGCACTCGACCCGCGGTTCGGGGCGGATTCGTCGGCGCGGCACCGCCGTTCAGGTGCGGTCGAGCTCACCGGAGCCTGGCCCGGTCTGCGGTGCGATGTCGACACACCGGCGGACCTGGCGGCCGCGCGCCGCCTGGGCGTCGGGCCGGCGACCGCGCGAGCCATCGGTCACCGATAGCCCGGCCCGAGCCTGTCCGAAGGTGAACGGCACACCAACGGCAGATTGATGTCGACCGGGTGCTGGCAACGTCACCGGGTGATAAGCAATGATCGCTGGGTGACCGAAACCGAAACCAGTCCAATCACGGAGGCGCAGCCGGACGAAGGCGCATGGCATCCAGGCGACTCGGCATTGACGGCACCCCCGGCTGCGACACCCGCGGCGATCACCGACCAGCTGCCCGAAGACCGCTACCTCAACCGCGAGCTGAGCTGGCTGGATTTCAATGCTCGGGTGCTGGCGCTTGCCGCCGACAACTCCATGCCGTTATTGGAGCGAGCAAAGTTCTTGGCGATCTTCGCGTCCAACCTCGACGAGTTCTACATGGTTCGGGTGGCCGGTCTCAAACGCCGCGACGAAATGGGGCTCTCGGTGCGTTCCGCCGACGGTCTGACACCGCGTGAGCAGCTGGGCCGCATCGGCGAGCAGACCCAGCAGATCGCCGGCCGGCACGCGCGGGTGTTCCTCGATTCGGTGCTGCCGGCGCTCGGTGAAGAGGGTATCTACATCATCACCTGGGCCGATCTGAATGAGACTGAGCGCGAGCAACTGTCGATCTACTTCAACGAGCAGGTCTTCCCCGTCCTGACCCCGCTGGCCGTGGACCCCGCGCACCCGTTCCCGTTCGTCAGCGGGCTCAGCCTGAACCTGGCGGTCACCGTGCGCCAACCCGACGACGGCGGTCAACACTTCGCCCGGGTCAAGGTGCCCGACAACGTCGACCGCTTTGTCGAGTTGGTCGGCCATAGCGATGGCGAAAGCGGCGAAGGTCAAACGGTGCACCGGTTCCTACCGGTGGAGGAACTCATCGCGGCCTTTCTTCCGGTGTTGTTCCCGGGAATGGAGATCGTCGAGCATCACGCGTTCCGGATCACCCGCAACGCCGACTTCGAGGTCGAAGAGGACCGCGACGAAGATCTTCTGCAGGCGCTCGAACGCGAACTGGCGCGCCGCCGGTTCGGATCGCCGGTGCGGCTCGAAGTCGCCGACGACATGACCGAAGGCATGCTGGAGTTGCTGCTGCGCGAGCTCGACGTCCATCCCGGTGACGTCATCGAGGTACCGGGGCTACTGGACCTGTCGTCGTTGTGGCAGATTTACGGCCTGGACCGTCCGGCGCTCAAAGACCGGACATTCGTTCCGGCCACCCATCCCGCGTTCGCCGAGCGGGAAACACCCAAGAGCATCTTCGCGACGCTGCGTGAGGGCGACGTGCTGGTGCACCATCCCTATGATTCGTTCTCCACCAGCGTGCAGCGGTTTATCGAGCAGGCCGCCGCTGATCCCGACGTGCTGGCGATCAAGCAGACGCTGTACCGCACCTCCGGGGATTCCCCGATCGTCCGGGCGTTGATCGACGCGGCCGAAGCGGGCAAGCAGGTCGTCGCGCTGGTCGAGATCAAGGCCCGCTTCGACGAGCAAGCCAACATTCGGTGGGCACGACAACTCGAGCAGGCCGGCGTGCATGTGGCCTACGGGATCGTCGGACTCAAGACCCACTGCAAGACCGCGTTGGTCGTCCGCCGCGAGGGCCCGTTGATCCGACGGTACTGCCATGTGGGGACCGGCAATTACAACAGCAAGACCGCCCGGCTGTACGAGGACGTCGGCCTGTTGACGGCCGCGCCCGATATCGGAGCCGACCTGACCGACTTGTTCAATTCGCTGACCGGTTACTCACGCAAGGTCTCCTACCGGAATCTGTTGGTGGCTCCGCACGGGATTCGCACCGGCATCATCGAGCGCGTCGAGCGGGAGGTGGCCGCACACCGGGAAAGCGGTAACGGACGTATCCGGCTCAAGATGAACGCCCTTGTCGACGAACAGGTCATCGACGCGCTCTACCGCGCATCGCGGGCGGGAGTGCCCACCGAGGTGGTAGTGCGTGGCATCTGCGCGTTACGCCCCGGCGCCGAAGGTTTCTCGGAAAACGTCACCGTCCGTTCCATTCTCGGCCGCTTCCTGGAGCACTCGCGAATCCTGCATTTCCGCGCCATCGACGAGTTCTGGATCGGCAGCGCCGACATGATGCACCGCAATCTCGACCGGCGTGTTGAGGTGATGGCTCAGGTCAAGGATCCGAGGCTGACCGCACAGCTGGATGATTTGTTCGAGTCCGCGCTGGACCCGGCCACCCGCTGTTGGGAGCTGGGCCCGGACGGACAATGGACGGCGGCGCCCCAGGATGGCCACAGTGTGCGCGACCACCAGGTATCGCTGATGGAGCGGCACCGCAGTCCCTGACACCGGGGGACTCCCGCTGATGTGCCCTTCCACGACCGCGAGCGGCCCAGGCCGAATTGACCTGCAGGAGTTAACGTGTCGATCCCCAGCACGTCCGCCCGCCGGTCCGCGCAGGGCAGGATCGTGCATGCCGCCGGCGCGGTGTTGTGGCGTCCGGGAAAGGGCAAGGGAGCAGTCGAGATTGCCGTGATCCACCGTCCCCGTTACGACGACTGGTCGCTACCGAAGGGCAAAGTGGATCCCGGGGAAACCGCGGCGGTGGCGGCGGTGCGCGAGGTGTTCGAGGAGACCGGTCAGCGGGCGCACCTGGGCCGGCGCCTCGTCATGACGAGTTACCCCGTCGACCAAGGCGTCAAGAAGGTCTACTACTGGGCTGCGCACCGCGTCGGCGGGGAATTCGCAGCCGGTGCCGAGGTGGACGATCTGGTCTGGCTGCCGATCGCCGGCGCCATGGAGCGGCTCGACTATGCACAGGATCGAAAGGTCTTGGCCCGGTTCGCCAAACAGCCGGCGGACACCAAGACGGTGCTGGTGGTCCGGCACGGTACCGCCGGCAGCAAGTCCCGCTTCCGCGGCGACGACACCAAACGACCACTGGACAAAAAGGGACGTGCGCAGGCGGAGGCGCTTGTCGGGCAGTTACTGGCCTTCGGCGCCACTACCGTGTACGCCGCCGACCGGCTGCGCTGTCATCAGACCGTCCAGCCGCTCGCCGAGGAACTGGGTGTGAGCATTCACAACGAACGCGCCCTCACCGAGGAGGCCTACGCCAAGAACCCCAAACGGGGCCGGCATCGGGTGCTGCGAATCGCCGCACAGCCGGGCACGCCGGTGATCTGCACGCAGGGCAAGGTAATTCCGGATCTCATCGCATGGTGGTGCGAGCGCGACGGCGTGCGCCCGGACAAATCCCGCAACCACAAAGGCAGCACCTGGGTGCTGTCGCTGTCCCGCGGGCGGCTCGTTGCGGCCGACCATATCGGCGGCGCGCTGGCCGCCAACGTGCGGGCCTGACGCACAGATACCCTTTGGGCGGCATCGTTGCCACCCAAAGGGTATCGGCGGTGTACCGAGTTACTTGCTTACTTGCGACCGCGCCTGGTGCTCGTCGCCTTCTTGGCCGGCGCCTTGGTGGCCGGCCGCTTCGCCGCGGCCTTCTTGGCCGGGGCCTTGGTGGCCGCCTTGCGCACCGGCGCCTTGGCGGCGGTCTTCTTCACCGTTGCCTTGGTCGCCTTGGCGGGCGCCTTGGTCGCGGCCTTCTTGGCGGGCGCCTTGGTCGCGGCCTTCTTGGCGGGCGCCTTGGTCGCGGCCTTCTTGGCGGGCGCCTTGGTCGCGGCCTTCTTGGCGGGCGCCTTGGTCGCGGCCTTCTTGGCGGGCGCCTTGGTCGCAGCCTTGCGCGCGGGCGCCTTCTTTGCCGCCTTCTTGGCGGCACTCGTCCCCACGCCACGCTTCACGGCGGGACCTTCCGCCGGGAGCTTTTGTGCGCCAGCCACAACCGCTTTGAATTGGGCACCGGGCCGGAACGCCGGGACAGAAGTCGGCTTCACCTTTACCGTCTCGCCGGTCCGGGGATTGCGAGCCACACGGGCCGCGCGGCGGCGCTGTTCGAAGACGCCGAATCCGGTAATGGTTACGCTGTCGCCCTTGTGCACGGCGCGCACAATGGTGTCGACGACATTCTCGACGGCGGCGGTCGCCTGGCGACGGTCCGAGCCCAATTTCTGTGTGAGCACGTCAATGAGCTCTGCTTTGTTCATCCAACCCTCCGAAGCTAGTGGTCCTCGTTAATGGAACCGACTAGTGGACACGGTAAACCCTCACCTGGCAAATTGCCAAGAGCCACGCGCAATTTCGGGACCCTGGAACGGCAATTTTCGCAATCCGATTGCCGCCCTTGACCGGTGGCGCGGCCTCCAATTGAACCCGGCTTGCCCGCCTTACCCAGACTTGCGGCAGGCGAAATTCCACATCGATGGGTCCTTCACAAGCCGGGCAGGGTGCGCGGTTTCCACGCCGGGTAGGCCGCTTCATAAGACTCGATTTCGTCGAGTTTTCGCAGCGTAAGGGCGATATCGTCAAGGCCTTCAAGCAGTCGCCACGCGGTGTGGTCGTCAATCTTGAACGGCAGCACCACTGTTCCGGCGGTGATATTTCGATCTTGAAGATTGACAGTGATTTCCAACCCGGGACACTGCTCGATGAGCTTCCAGAGAAGTTCAACGCCGTCTTGGTCGACTTCGGCCGCCAGCAGCCCCGCCTTGCCGGCGTTGCCGCGGAAAATGTCACCGAACCGAGACGAGATAACCACCCGGAATCCGAAGTCCATCAGCGCCCAGACCGCATGCTCTCGCGAGGATCCCGTGCCGAAGTCCGGCCCGGCGACCAGGACCGAGCCGCGGTCAAAGGGGCTGAGGTTCAGCACGAACGACGGATCCGACCGCCAACTCGCGAACAAGCCGTCTTCGAAACCGGTTCGGGTGACGCGCTTCAGGAAGACCGCGGGGATGATCTGGTCGGTATCGACATTGGACCGTCGCAGCGGCACACCAATGCCGGTGTGAGTGTGAAAGGCTTCCATGCTCTTCCCCTAACCCGTTGAGTTCAATTCAAATCGGCCGGCGCGGAAAGGGTGCCGCGAACAGCGGTCGCGGCGGCAACGGCCGGTGAAACCAAATGCGTACGGCCCCCTTTTCCCTGTCGCCCTTCGAAGTTGCGGTTGGACGTCGCGGCGCAGCGCTCCCCGGGAGCGAGCTGATCGGGATTCATTCCCAGGCACATCGAGCATCCCGCCTGCCGCCATTCGGCGCCTGCGGCGGTAAAGATCTCACCCAAGCCTTCCGCTTCGGCCTGCGCGCGAACCCGCATGGACCCCGGAACGACGAGCATCCGCACGCCCGACGCCACCTTGCGGCCGCGCAAGACATCGGCCACCACCCGCAGGTCTTCGATGCGGCCGTTGGTACACGACCCGACGAACACGGCGTCGACGGCGATGTCGCGCATTGCCGTTCCGGGCCGAAGGTCCATATAGGCCAACGCTTTCTCAGCAGCCTGGCGCTCGGCGTCATCGGTCATCAGCTCCGGGTCGGGCACCGCGCCGGCCAGCGGCACTCCCTGTCCGGGGTTGGTTCCCCAGGTGACATAGGGACTCAACGTGGTGGCATCGAGGTACACCTCGGTATCGAAGACGGCCCCGGGGTCGGTCCGCAATTGTCGCCAATAGGCCACAGCGGCGTCCCACCGGTCACCGGTTGGCGCGTGCGGACGCCCGCGCAAGAACTCGTAGGTGGTTTCGTCCGGTGCCACCATGCCGGCTCGGGCACCGGCTTCGATGCTCATGTTGCAGATCGTCATGCGAGCTTCCATGGACAGCGATTCGATGGCGGCTCCCCGGTATTCGATGACATGACCCTGTCCGCCGCCGGTGCCGATCTTGGCGATCAGCGCCAAGATGATGTCCTTGGCCGATACGCCCGGCGGCAGGTGCCCTTCGACGTTGACGGCCATGGTCTTGAACGGCCGCAGCGGCAGTGTCTGAGTTGCCAGCACGTGCTCGACTTCGGATGTGCCGATACCCATTGCCAATGCGCCGAATGCGCCGTGGGTCGAGGTATGACTATCACCGCAGACGATCGTCATTCCCGGTTGGGTGAGTCCCAATTGCGGTCCGACGACGTGCACGATGCCCTGCTCGATGTCGCCCATCGGATGCAGGCGGATACCGAATTCGGCGCAGTTGCGCCGCAACGTCTCCACCTGGGTGCGCGAGACCGGGTCGGCGATCGGCTTGTCGATGTCGACGGTGGGCACGTTGTGGTCCTCGGTGGCAATGGTCAGGTCGGGACGGCGCACTCGGCGACCGGCCAGCCGTAAACCGTCGAACGCCTGCGGGCTGGTGACCTCGTGCACCAGATGCAGATCGATGTAGATCAAGTCCGGCCCGTCTCCTTGTTCAGCGGCGCCACCGGACACCACGATGTGGTCGTCCCAAACCTTCTCCGCCAACGTGCGGGGCCTGCGAGTCTGAACTGCCATCTCGGATTGCCTCGATTCACTCAATAGCGGCTCACTGAACCACCAGGCTTTGATCTCAGAATGTGAGACGCTAGTATCTTGATGTGAGACAGCATAGCGGCATCGGGGTGCTCGACAAAGCCGTGGGTCTGCTGCACGCGATCGCGGAATCTCCGTGCGGCCTGGCCGAACTCTGTGACCGAACCGGCCTGCCGAGGGCAACCGCATATCGGCTGGCAGCCGCTCTCGAGGTGCATCGCCTGCTGGGGCGCGACGAGGAAGGCCGGTGGCGCCTTGGTCCCGCGGTGTCCGAACTCGCGGCCCAAGTCAACGATTCGCTGCTCGCCGCAAGCAACGCGGTGCTGCCGAAATTGCGGGAGACCACCGGCGAGAGCGTGCAGTTGTATCGGCGCGAGGGTACGACGCGGGTTTGCGTGGCTGCGCTGGAACCGGCTGCGGGCCTTCGCGATACGGTCCCGGTTGGAGCAAGATTGCCGATGACGGCCGGCTCGGGGGCCAAAGTGCTGCTGGCCCACAGTGACGCGGCGATCCAACAGGCGGTGTTGCCGAATGCGAAATTCGGCGCACGGGTGCTGGCCGAAGTGCGTCGGCGGGGTTGGGCGCAAAGCGTGGCCGAACGGGAACCTGGGGTGGCCAGCGTTTCGGCGCCGGTGCGCGACCGCCGCGGCATGGTGGTCGCCGCCATCTCGGTTTCCGGCCCCGTCGACCGCATGGGGCGGCGCCCGGGCTCGCGTTGGGCCGCCGACCTGTTGGCGGCGGCCGAGGAGATCACTCGCCGGCTCTAAGAGTTAACCCGTAAGCGCCAGGTACAGACCGTGTGCACCGTGGCCCAGCAAAAGCTGCCTCCAGCGCCGGGCCGCCCCTGGAGTCTGCCGCCGGCGGTGCGGGTCCTGTTGGTGCTGACCCACTTGCGCACCAACCTGACCACCCGGGCGCTGGCCGCGCTGTTTCACACCAGCCAATCGACGGTGGACCGGACCATCCACCACCTGGTACCGGTGCTGGCCAACGCGCTGCGCCCCGCGCCTAACACCAGCACCCACCCGCGGATCATCGACGGCACCCTGATCCCAGTACACGACCAGTCGATCACCGCAATCAGCAAAAACTACCGCCGCAGCGTCAACACCCAAATCATCATCTGCGCGCACCGGCGCAGCGTTGTTGCGGTCGGGCGCTGCTGGCCCGGCAACCGCAACGACGTCATCGTCGCCCGCGCCACCGTCGCACATCTGCTCGGCAACCACGAGACCCTCGGCGACGGCAGATGCCGCGGCATCACCACGATCAACAGCCCAGCACGCGACAACACCGGACTCATCATCCGCGACGACACCTACCGAGCGCACCGCAAAATCAGAGCCCGCGTCGAACATGTCATCGCCAGACTCCAAGACTGGCAGATCCTTCGACAGTGCCGCCGCCACGGCAACGCCATCAACCAGAACCTCCAGATCATCACAGGACTCTGGAACCTCAAAACCCACAAGCAATTACGGGTCAACTCTTGGGGGCCTTGCCCCCTGGGCGCCCGCCCGACCGGCTGACGCCGCCGCGTGGGCGTCACGACCACCTGACACACTGACGCCATGGGAACCAACCAGCGCGCGCAGATCGTTATGACCGAGGCAGAAATCGCCGACTTCGTCAACAAGAGCCGCACCGGCACGCTGGCCACCATCAGTCCGGATGGCCAGCCGCACCTGACGGCCATGTGGTACGCGGTGGTCGACGGCGAAATCTGGCTGGAAACCAAGGCAAAGTCGCAAAAGGCTGTCAACCTCAAGCGGGATCCTCGGGTGAGCTTCCTGCTCGAGGACGGCGACACCTATGACACGCTGCGCGGGGTGTCCTTCGAGGGCGTCGCGGAGATCGTCGACGAGCCCGACGCCCTGTTCCGCGTCGGAGTCAGCGTGTGGGAGCGCTACACCGGGCCCTACAGCGACGAACTGCGGCCCATGGTCGACCAGATGATGAACAAGCGCGTCGGCGTCCGCATCGTCAGTCGCCGCACCCGCTCGTGGGACCACCGCAAGCTGGGACTGCCACACATGCCCGTGGGCGGTTCAACCGCACCGGCCGTGCTGGGGACCGGTGCGGCTGAAAAGTAACTCTTGTAGCCCCGATGGGATTCGAACCCACGCTACCGCCGTGAGAGGGCGGCGTCCTAGGCCGCTAGACGACGGGGCCAGAACCGATCCGAGCTGTCAGCATAGCTCACCGCGGTAAGCCCACCTAATCACTCTGCATCCGCTTTGTGTCAGTCGGACTTTGCTGGGGTACCAGGACTCGAACCTAGAATGGCTGAACCAGAATCAGCTGTGTTGCCAATTACACCATACCCCATCTGCCGCCTAAAACCGCTGGTCAGAGCGGGTTCCGGGAACCGGAGCCAGGTCTCCGCGGACCGCTGCTGCCAGCCGTTGTAGGCCGACGTGCAGACTACCAAAAACTAGCCCGGCTGGTCGCACGCCCGGGTTCAATTCTGCGCCACGCCGCAACTAGGCGACCCGACCGCGCGCTGAACGAAACCGCGCCAGGCTGCGGTCGCGGCCGAGCAACTCCAATGACTCGAACAGCGGCGGGCTGACCGTGGTCCCGGTGGCGGCCACTCGGATCGGTCCGAAAGCCTTGCGGGGTTTGAGCTCCAGGCCTTCGATCAGCGCGGCCTTGAGCGCCTCCTCGATGCGGGCCGCGGTCCAGTCGGACACCCCTTGAAGCGCGGCCACGGCCGCGTCGAGAACCGGAGTCGCGTCGGGACCCAGTTCCTTGGCGGCGGCTTTGGGGTCGATTGCATATTGGTCGTCGCTGAGGAACTTCAGCAGATCCCACGCGTCGCCGAGCACCACGATTCGGGTCTGCACCAACTCGGCGGCAGTGGCGAACGCGGCGTCGTCCAACTCAATGCGATGGCCGTGCGCGTCCAGGTAATCGCGGAGCCGGCGGGTGAAGTCGTCGACGTCGAGCATCCGGATGTGCTCGGCGTTGAGGGCGTCGGCCTTCTTCTGGTCGAACCGCGCCGGATTCGAGTTCACGTCGGCCACGTCGAACGCCGCCACCATCTCGTCGAGGCTGAACAGATCGCGGTCGTCGGCGATCGACCAGCCGAGCAGCGCAAGGTAATTCAACAACCCTTCGGGAATGAAGCCGCGGTCGCGGTGCGCGAACAGGTTCGACTGCGGGTCGCGTTTCGAGAGCTTCTTGGTGCCCTCCCCCAATACCGTTGGCAGATGGGCGAACTCCGGAACGCGTTCGGCTATCCCAATTCGGATCAAGGATTGGTACAGCGCGAGCTGTCGCGGCGTCGACGGCAGCAGGTCCTCGCCGCGCAGCACGTGCGTGATCTTCATCAATGCGTCGTCGCACGGGTTGACCAAGGTGTACAGCGGATCTCCGTTTGCGCGGGTCAACGCGAAGTCGGGCACCGATCCGGCCGCGAATGTGGTGGGCCCGCGGACCAAGTCGCTCCAGCTGAGATCGGTGTCGGGCATCCGCAGTCGCACCACCGGCTGACGACCCTCCGCCAGATATGCCGCGCGCTGAGAATCGGTCAGGTGACGGTCGAAATTGTCGTAGCCCAACTTGGGGTTGCGCCCGGCGGCGATGTGGCGGGCCTCGACCTCTTCGGGCGTCGAAAAGGCGTAGTAGGCCTCGTCTGCCGCGAGCAGCTGGGCGATGATGTCGCGGTAGATTTCGGTGCGTTGTGACTGGCGGTATGGGCCGTAGGGTCCGCCGACCTCGGGCCCCTCGTCCCAGTTCAGGCCGAGCCAGCGCAACGCGTCGAGCAGTGCCAGATAGCTTTCCTCGCTGTCGCGCTGGGCGTCGGTGTCCTCGATGCGGAAGACGAAGGTGCCGCCCGTGTGGCGGGCGTAGGCCCAGTTGAACAGCGCGGTGCGGACCATGCCGACGTGGGGAATACCGGTGGGCGACGGGCAGAATCGGACCCGAACGCGGGTTGCTTCTTCTTCAGGAGCAGCTGCAGTCACGACTTTCCTTTGCGCACTACGGGATTGGTAAGGGTGCCGATGCCTTCCACGGTGATGGAGACGGTGTCACCGTCTTCGATGGGACCGACTCCGGCCGGCGTTCCGGTGAGAATGAGGTCTCCGGGCAGCAACGTCATGACCGCCGAGATCCATTCCACGATGGCGCCGATGTCGTGGATCATCAGCGACGTGCGGGCGTGCTGTTTGACTTCACCGTTGACTTCGGTGCGCAGTTCGAGGTCGGCGGGATTCACGTCAGTGACGATCCACGGGCCGACCGGACAAAATGTGTCGTGGCCTTTCGCCCGGGTCCATTGGCCGTCGGCCTGCTGCTGATCGCGGGCGGATATGTCGTTGGCGATGGTGTAGCCGAGGATGTTGTCGGCGGCCTGGGCGGCTGGGACGTCCTTGCACGGCCGGCCGATCACTATCGCCAGCTCACCCTCGAAGTGAACCGGTGATGCGTTGGCGGGCAACCGAATCGGTACGTTGGGACCGACGATTGCGGTGTTGGGTTTGAGGAATATGACCGGGTCGGCGGGAGCGGAGCCGGTTTGGCCGCCCATTTCGGCGATGTGGTCGGCGTAATTCTTGCCGACGCACACCACCTTGCTGGCAAGTATCGGTGCCAGCAGCCGGACATCGGCCAACGGCCAGGATCGGCCGGTAAAGGTCGGCGTACCAAACGGGTGTTCCGCAATCTCCCGGACGGTCATCCCCCCCGGGTCGTCCAGTAAACCCTCGATGCTGACGAACGCGACTCCGTCAGGACTGGCGATTCGACCAAGGCGCATTCGGATGAGCCTAACGACGGGCGCGAGCCCGGCGTAGCCGGGCGCTGCGGGCCGTCCCGCTGGTCTCCGAGAAATTGCTCGACAACGGAAGGCACCCGCGCAATGACATCTGTGCGAGCATGGCTTGATGGCCACGGAGCCGGTCAGCGCAACGCTGCGCTGGTCGATGGTCGCGATTGCGCTGACGGTAACCGCCAGTGCGTTCTCCTTTATCAACGCCGTTCCGTTCATGATTCCCGCACTGGAAGCCGCGCGGGGAACCGCACTGGCCGAGGCGGGTCTGCTGTCGGCGATGCCGAGCCTGGGCATGGTGGTCACGCTGGTCGCCTGGGGTTATGTGGCGGACCGCATCGGAGAACGCACCGTACTCGCCACGGGTGCGGCGCTGACTGCGGTCAGCGCGTTTGCCGCGGCATCGGTTAACTCGCTGGTGGCGATGGGAGCACTGTTGTTCTTGGGCGGGATGGCGGCTGCCAGCTGCAATCCCGCGTGCGGCCGCCTGGTGGCGGGGTGGTTTCCGGCGCATCAGCGGGGGCTGGCGATGGGAGTTCGCCAGACGGCGCAACCGTTGGGAATCGCCATGGGCGCCTTGGTGATTCCTCGGCTTGCTGAGCACCGTCCAAGCTTGGGACTGCTGTTTCCGGCATCAGCGTGCGCGGTGTCGGCCGTGGTCGGCGCCCTGATCGCGCACGACCCGCCGCGCAAGTCACGGACCGCGGCCGCCGAAGCCGAACTCGTGAACCCCTATCGCGGCAGCGCCGTGCTCTGGCGGATCCACGCGATTTCGGCACTCATGGTGATGCCGCAGTCGATGACGGTGACCTTCATGCTGGTGTGGTTGACCGGCAACCACGGGTGGTCGGTGCGAGCTGCGGGTGCGCTGGTGACCATCACTCAACTATTCGGTGCGCTGACCCGGATTGCGGCCGGCCGCTGGTCGGATTGTGTGGGATCGCGCATGCGCCCGGTCCGCATCGTCGCGCTCGCCACCAGCGTCACGTTGCTGATGCTGTCGTTGGCCAATCAGCTCGATTCGCCGCTTGCGGTGGCATTCATGGTCTTGGTCTCGGTGATCACGGTGATGGACAACGGCCTCGAGGCCACTGCCATCACCGAATTCGCCGGACAGTTCTGGAGCGGGCGGGCGCTGGGCGTTCAGAACACGGCCCAGCGGCTGATGACCTTGGCCGGCCCGCCGGCATTCGGAGCGATGATCACGGTCGGCGGATATCCATTGGCGTTCGCATTGTGTGGGCTGTTCCCACTGGCCGCGGCACCCCTAGTGCCCGTCGGCGTGCTCCCGCCCTGCGCGGAAGACCGCCCGGCCGCATATCCTGTTGGCCAGCTTCACCGGAAACCAGTTCGTGCCCGTCGTTAGCAGCCGCGGGCGGCGGCCGGGCGGTCGGACGTATCGGACGGACGGTCCGTCAAGACTGGCGAATCCACCAACGCGCGTTCGGATGAGCCAAAATGGGAGGATTCAGACCCGCATCGCACCGATGAAAAGCCAGGCATCTCCAAACATTGTTGGCGCACAAGCCTGGCTGCGAACGACCGTCGGCGTCCTACCGCGCTGCGCCTCTCGGCTAGGGTTCGGGCCGTGAACGGCGAATTGATGGATTGGGAAGCCGCATACCGCGAGCATGGTGTCTTCGGGGGACCGCCGCCGTGGAACATCGGCGAACCGCAGCCGGAAATCGCGGCACTGATACAGGCCGGCAAGATCCGCAGCGAAGTACTCGATGCCGGTTGTGGGGTCGCCGAGCTGTCGCTGACGCTCGCCGCACTCGGGCACACCGTCATGGGTGTCGATGTGTCTGGCACCGCGATCGACAAGGCCAGGCAAGCCGCAACTGATCGCGGCCTCAGCACCGTCACGTTCGTGCAGGATGACCTAACGTCACTTCGCGGCTACGACGGCCGGTTCAACACGATCATCGACAGCACCCTGTTCGAATCGCTTCCGATCGATTCACGCGACCATTACATCCGCTCAGTGCACCGCGCCGCCGCGCCAGGCGCGTCCTACTACGTCCTGGTGTCGACCGCGACCGCGCTCCCGGCCGACATCGAGCTACCGCCCGACGCGCCCGCGGCGCCTCCAAATCTCGTTACCGAATCAGAATTGCGAGAAGCTGTTTCGCGGTATTGGGAGATCGACGAGGTCCGGCCGGCGTTCATCCATGTTCACTTGGCAGAGGTGCTATCTCGGATCCCCGGCGTCTCGTTGGCTGACTACGAGGTCGACGCGAAAAACCGGCTAAAGGTGTCGGCGTTCTTGCTCACCGCACACAAAGCCGGGTAGCGCACTGAAGTCGCGAATGACCCGCGCTTGGCGTGCTTGTGCGAGCATGAGCCAATGCCGCGTCAACCGAGCGACCCAGGCGAATTGAGCTTGTTTGCACGCTGGTCGATCGTGGTCGTCTCGCTGCTGGTGACGGCGAGTTCATTTCTCTTCATCAACGGCGTTGCCTTCCTGATCCCCCGCTTGGAAGCGGCGCGCGGCACCCCACTGACACAAGCTGGTCTGTTGGCGTCGATGCCCAGCTGGGGCATGGTGGCAACGCTGGTGGCGTGGGGCTACGTCCTGGACCGCGTGGGTGAGCGGATTGTGATGACGGTGGGCTCGGCTCTCACCGCCGCAGCCGCCTATGCCGCAGCGTCGGTGCACTCGCTGACGCTGATGGGCATCTACCTGTTTCTGGGCGGCATGGCGGCCGCCAGCTGCAACAGCGCCGGCGGTCGGCTGGTATCGGGCTGGTTTCCGCCTCATCAACGAGGGCTGGCGATGGGAATCCGCCAGACCGCCCAGCCGCTGGGAATCGCGCTGGGCGCGTTGGTCATACCCGAGCTGGCCGAACAAGGCGTCCATGCGGGGTTGATGTTTCCCGCCGTCGCGTGCACGGTGGCCGCGGTGGCCAGCCTGATCGGAGTAGCCGACGCGCCGCGCAAGTCCCGCAAGGTCGCCACTGACGAGGAGCTGGCCAGTCCGTATCGGGGGTCGTCGGTGTTGTGGCGCATCCACGCGGTATCCGCGCTGCTGATGATGCCGCAGACGGTGACCGTGACGTTCATGTTGGTCTGGCTGATGAACCATCACGGTTGGTCGGTCGCGGCGGCCGGCGGTTTGGTGACCGTTTCGCAGCTGCTGGGTGCGCTGGGTCGGATCGCGGTCGGCCGCTGGTCTGACTACGTCGGCTCACGCATGCGGCCCGTGCGCATTATCGCCGTCTCTGCCGCGTCGGCCCTGTTCCTGTTGGCGCTTACCGACAACATCGGTTCGCGATATGACGTGTTACTCATGATCGCCATCTCGGTGATCGCGGTACTCGACAACGGGTTGGAGGCAACGGCAATCACCGAGTTCGCCGGACCCTATTGGAGTGGGCGGGCGCTGGGCACCCAGAACACCACGCAGCGCCTGATGGCGGCCGCCGGGCCCCCGCTGTTCGGTGCGCTGATCACGACGGCGGCCTATCCGCTGGCCTGGGCGCTGTGCGGGTTGTTTCCGTTGGCGGCGGTGCCGTTGGTGCCGACTCGCCTGCTGCCGCCCGGCTTGGAGACCCGAGCGCGGCGGCAATCGGTTCGGCGGCATCGCCGGCGACAAGCCATTCGCGCCCGCGAGCTGCCAACCAGGCCACGGCTGCCAGGCCCGCCTGGGTCGGCCAGCCGCGGCCGAGGCGGACGAGCACCGACATGACCGCCCGGTGGCGGCGCCTCGGCGAGGTTTGCCAAAGTGCCGCAACGAGAACTATCAATAGGTGCAGACAACATCGACGCGGCGTTGGTCGCTGCTCGCAGTCGCGCTCATCGCGACGTTGTGCGCGACCGTCTTCATCAATGGCATCGCTTTTCTGATTCCCGCACTCAACGACGTGCGCGGCATCAGCCTGTCCGAAGCTGCCCTGCTCTCGGCGATGCCCAGCTTCGGCATGGTCGTTACCCTGATCGGCTGGGGATACGTGCTGGATCTGGTCGGCGAACGGATAGTGCTCACCGCGGGTTTGGCCCTCACCGCGACCGCCGCCTACGGCGCCGCCGTGGTACCTCAGTCGATGCTCGCCGAAGGCGTTGCCCTGTTCGCCGGCGGGATGGCCGCGGCCAGCGCCAACACCGCCAGCGGCCGGCTGGTGACCGGCTGGTTTCCCGCCGAGCAGCGCGGCCTGGCGATGGGGATCCGACAGCCGGCACAGCCGCTGGGAATCGCGTTGGCCGCACTGGTGCTCCCTGAGCTGGGCGAACGCTCCATCTCGGTTGCGCTGCTGTTCCCGGCGACGGTGTGCGCCCTGTCAGCGCTGCTGTGCGCGGTTTGGGTGCGCGACCCGGCGCGGCCGGCGCGGTCGGCCGCTGACCACAGCGAGTTGTCTAGTCCCTACCGCGGCACCGCAGTGCTGTGGCGAATCCACCTGGCGTCTTCCCTGCTGATGGTTCCGCAGACAGTGGTGTTGACGTTCATGCTGGTTTGGCTGATCCACAGCCACGGCTGGTCGATCGCGGCAGCAGGCATCTTGGTGAGCGTCTCGCAACTGTTGGGCGCGCTTGGCCGCGTCGCCGCCGGGCGGTGGTCCGACCACGTTGGGTCCCGAATGCGGCCCATCCGGATGATCGCCGTCGCCGCTGCCCTGGTGATGATGTTGTTGGCGGTGACCGATTACCTGCACTCGGCTGTCGCGGTGGCGCTGATGGTCGCCGCGTCGGTGGTCACGGTGCTCGACAACGGCCTGGCGTTCACCGCGATCCCGGAGGTGGCCGGGCGTTTCTGGAGCGGACGCGCGATGGGCGCCCAGAACACCACCCAGCGACTCACCGCCGCAATCGGGCCGCCGGTATTCGGCGAGGTGATCGAAGCGTCCGGTTATCCGCTGGCATTCGCGGTGTGCGGACTGTTCCCGCTACTGGCCTGGCCGGTTGTGCCGCAGCACGCGCGCGCACACGCGCGGGCGGCGGGCTAGAGCGCCGCGACTATCCGGTCACCGACCGCCGTGGTCGGCAGCCGTTCGTCGCCCCGAGTCGCCAGGTACTTCTCGACCGCATGGTCCACCCGGCCGGCGGCGTCGTCCTCGCCGACGTGGGCAAGCAGCAGCGCCACCGACATGATCGCCGCGGTCGGATCGGCGATGCCCTGACCGGCGATGTCGGGCGCGCTGCCATGCACCGGCTCGAACATCGACGGGTTGGTCCGGGTCGCGTCGATATTTCCACTGGCCGCCAGGCCGATTCCGCCGCACACCGCCGCCGCCAGGTCGGTGATGATGTCGCCGAACAGGTTGTCGGTGACGATGACGTCGAAGCGACCGGGGTCGGTGATCATGTGGATGGTGGCGGCGTCGACGTGCTGATACGCCACCTCGACGTCGGGATACTTCTCGCCGGTCTCCTGCACGGTCCGCCACCACAGGCTTCCGGCGAACGTCAGGACGTTGGTCTTGTGCACCAATGTCAGGTGCTTGCGGCGCCGGCGGGCCCGCTCGAACGCGTCGGCGACCACCCTGCGGGCACCGAACGCGGTGTTCACGCTGACCTCGGTGGCCACCTCGTTGGGCGTGCCGACCCGAATCGCACCACCGTTACCGGTGTAGGGGCCCTCGGTTCCTTCGCGCACCACCAGGAAGTCGATGTCGGGGTTACCCGCCAGGGGGCTGTTCACTCCCGGGTAGAGCCGGGCCGGCCGCAGGTTGATGTGGTGGTCCAACTCGAAGCGCAGTCGTAGCAGCAAGCCGCGCTCCAGGACACCGCTGGGCACCGACGGGTCGCCGATCGCCCCGAGCAGGATGGCATCGTGCTCGCGCAGTTCGGCGAGCACCGTGTCCGGTAGTAGCTCGCCGGTGGCGTGGAACCGCCTGGCACCGAGGTCGTAGCCGGTCTTCTGCACGCCCGGCAGTACCGCGTCGAGAACTTTGACGGCTTCGGCCACCACCTCGGGACCGATGCCGTCGCCTGCGATGATAGCCAGCTTCATCGGCGCCGCTCTCCCCCCCAAGCGGGCGAAGCCCCCATTGCATCGTCGCCGGCGCGCTTCACGACAGGTCGACCACTTCGAGTTTGTTGGCGCCGACCGCCGCGACGATCGCCGACCGGACATCGTCGGGCACAGTCTGATCCAGCCGCAGCAGGATAGTCGCACGCGGACCCTCGATATCCTCGGACAGTTGTGCGGCGTGGATGTTCACCCCCGCCGCACCGAGCAAGCTGCCGATCTTGCCCAGCGCTCCGGGTTGGTCGACGTAGTGAATGATGAGGTTGATCCCTTCGGCGCGCATGTCGAAGTGGCGGCCGTTGATCTGCACAATCTTTTGGGTCAGTTGCGGGCCGTACAGCGTGCCCGAGACGTTGACGACCGAGCCGTCCGCGCCCACTGCACGAACGTCGACGACGCTGCGGTGGTTCGGGCTTTCCGAGGCCTTGGTGATTTCCGCGGAGACCCCACGCTCGGCGGCCAGCGCCGGGGCGTTGACAAAGGTCACCGGCTCGTCGATCACCGCCGAGAACAGACCGCGCAGCGCCGAAAGCTTCAGCACCTCAACCTCTTCGGAGGCAAGCTCGCCGCGAACCTGTACCGACAACGACACCGGCGCGTCGTCGGACAGCGCGGCCGACAGCACACCGAGCTTGCGCACCAGGTCCAGCCAGGGCGCCACCTCTTCGTTGACCACTCCGCCGCCGATGTTGACCGCATCGGGAACGAATTCCCCTGCCAGCGCCAGCCGGACGCTTTCGGCAACGTCGGTTCCCGCCCGGTCCTGGGCTTCCACGGTGGACGCCCCGAGGTGCGGTGTGACGACCACCTGCGGCAGCTCGAACAGCGGGCTGTCGGTGCATGGTTCGCTGGCGAACACGTCGAGACCGGCCGCGCGCACGTGGCCCCTGGCGACCGCGTCGGCCAGCGCCGCCTCGTCCACCAGGCCGCCGCGGGCGGCGTTGACGATGATGACGCCGGGTTTGGTCTTGGCCAGCGCTTCTTTGTCGATGAGACCTGCGGTCTCGGGCGTCTTGGGCAGGTGCACCGAGATGAAGTCGGCGCGGGCCAGCAGGTCGTCCAGGGGCAGCAATTCGATGCCGAGCTGCGCAGCGCGGGCAGGCGAGACGTACGGGTCGTAGGCGACGACGTGGGCGTCGAACGCGGCGACCCGCTGCGCGACCAACTGTCCGATGCGGCCCAAACCGACGACGCCGACGGTCTTTCCGAAGATCTCGGTGCCGGAGAACGACGACCGCTTCCAGGTACGCTCGCGCAGCGTGGCATCGGCGGCCGGGATCTGCCGGGCGGCGGCCAGCAGCAACGCCAACGCGTGCTCGGCGGCGCTGTGGATGTTCGATGTTGGGGCGTTGACCACCAGGACGCCGCGCGCGGTGGCTGCGTCTACGTCGACGTTGTCCAGACCCACGCCGGCGCGTGCCACGATCTTCAGCTTGGGAGCCGCGGCCAGCACCTCGGCGTCCACGGTGGTGGCCGACCGCACCAACAGCGCGTCGGCCTCGGGCACCGCGGCCAGCAGCTTTTCGCGATCCGGACCGTCTACCCAGCGCACCTCGACCTGGTCTCCCAGAGCAGCGACCGTCGATTGGGCAAGTTTGTCGGCGATTAACACAACAGGCAGGTTCACCCGGACAGCGTAGCGGCGACCGCGAGCGCGGCGGAGCCGGGCGCTGCGGGTCGACGCCATCGAACCAGCGGCGACCGCGAGCGCGGCGGAGCCGGGCGCTGCGGGTCGACGCCATCGAACCAGTCGGTTGTAATCGACGGGTGGACGTCACCGTCGTCGGCAGCGGGCCCAACGGGCTGGCTGCCGCCGTCATCTGCGCCCGAGCCGGCCTGAAAGTACGGGTGCTCGAGGCCCAGCCAACCTTTGGGGGCGGCGCGCGCAGCGCGGCCGACGTCGAATATCCCGGGGTCGTGCACGACGTGTGTTCGGCGGTGCATCCGCTGGCGCTGGCGTCGCCGCTTTTCGCCGAGTTCGACCTGCCCGCGCGAGGGGTGACACTGGCCGTACCGGAGATCGCGTATGCCAACCCGCTACCGGGTCGGCCAGCGGCGATCGCTTACCGTGACCTGACCCGCACCTGTGCCGAGTTGGACGACGGTGCGTCCTGGCGACGACTGCTCGGCCCGCTGGTGACGAATTCCAGTGCTGTCGTTGACCTTATGCTCGGTGACAAACGTTCGGTGCCCGCTTCGCTGGCGGCGACCGTGCATCTCGGGTTACGCATGCTGGCCCAGGGCACGCCCGCGTGGCGATCGCTGGTAGGCGCGGACGCCCAGGCATTGTTCACTGGCGTTGCAGCCCACGCTATTTCGCGGCTGCCGTCGCTGGTGTCGGCAGGTGCGGGTCTCATGCTGGCCACCCTCGCGCATTCGGTCGGCTGGCCGATCCCGGTGGGCGGCAGCCAGGTGATCGCCGACGCGCTGATCGCCGATCTGCGGGCCCACGGTGGTGTGCTGACCGCGGGCGTCGAGATCACTTCTCCGCCTTGCCCTCCGGGCGAAGTCGTGGTTTTCGATACGGCGCCGACCGCACTGTTACGTGTCTACCGTGACACGATTCCGGATCGGTACGCTAAAGCGTTGCGCCAGTACCGGTTTGGATCGGGTGTGGCGAAAGTCGACTTCGTGCTCGGCGACGAGATTCCGTGGTCGGATACCCGGCTCAGCCGGGCACCGACACTTCACCTCGGGGGCACCCGCGAGCAGATGGCGCGCGCCGAGGCGGACGTCGCGGCAGGGCGCGACGCCGACTGGCCGATGGTGCTGGCCGCAAGTCCGCACCTCGCCGACCCCGGCCGCGTCGATTCCGCCGGTCGCCGGCCCTTCTGGACTTACGCCCACGTACCTTCCGGCTCGCGAGTCGACGCGACCGAGGCAGTCACCCGGGTCGTCGAGCGATTCGCACCCGGCTTCCGCGACGTCGTCGTCGCAGCTCGTGGCGTGCCCGCCGCACAGCTGGCCGACCACAACGCCAACTACGTCGGCGGCGATATCGCGGTGGGCGCTAATTCTGTCTGGCGTGCGATTGCCGGACCGACGCCACGTGTTAACCCTTGGCGCACACCGATTCCCAAGGTGTACCTGTGTTCGGCGGCCACTCCCCCCGGCGCGGGGGTGCATGGCATGTCCGGTTATTACGCGGCGCGCAGCCTACTGCGGCATGAGTTCGGTATTCGAGACGCCCCTGGACTGGCTCCTTGATCGCGTCCGACTACTGTTCCGGGGCGAGAGACCTGGTGCGGCAATCGCTAGGCCGAAGTTACGACGGGTTCTGACTGGGGATTAGTGTTCTGAGCTGGCGATATGGGCTGCTGTCTCGTCCTGATGTGT
>NZ_MVIF01000059.1 GCF_002086675.1 Mycobacterium persicum | reverse complement strand
GGCTACGGCGGTGGCGGCGGTGGTGGCGGCGGGAGCGCCAGGGTGCTACCCACCAGCGGTGGCAGCACCAGCGGTACCGCCACCGGCGGTGACGGCGGCGCCGGCGGCGCCGGTACCACCGTGGCCGCGGGCGGGGCTGGCGGCTCCGGAGGCAACGCGACCCTCGCCGCCAGCGGTGTCGGCAGCTCCGCCAACGGTACCGCCACCGGCGGGACCGGCGGGGTCGGCGGCACCGTCGGTGCCAACGGCGGGCGCGGAGGCATCGCCATCATCAGCGCCAACGGAGGCGGCACCATCACTGGTACGGCCATCGGCGGCGTCGGGGGTGCGGGCACCACCGGTGGCCGCGGCGGTGCCGGCGGTGGCGGCTACCTCGTTGCCAACGGTGCAGGCAGCTCCGCCAGTGGCACCGCCATCGGCGGAGTCGGGGGCGCGGGCACCACCGGTGGCCGCGGCGGCTACGGAGGCGGCACCCGAATCGGTGCTTATAGCGGCGGCACCGCCACTGGCACGGTCACCGGCGGCTTCGGGGGTGCGGGCACCGCCAACGGCCGCGGTGGCGGCGGCGGCGTCGCCATCGTCGCCGCTTACGGCGCGGGCGGCTACGCCAGCGGCATCGCCATCGGCGGCGCCGGGGGCGCGGGCACCACCAACGGCTACGGCGGCAACGGAAGCTACGCCGGGATCAGAGGTAATAGCGGCGGCACCGTCACTGGCGGCACGGCCACCGGCGGTGACGGGGGCGCAGGCACCAACGGCCGCGGCGGCTACGGAGGCAGGGCCACCCTCTTCGCTAGCGACGCCGGCAGCTCCGTCACTACTGGCTCGGCGACCGGCGGGGTCGGCGGGGCCGGCAGCGGCGGCGGCATCGGCGGCGCCGGAAACATCGCCCAAATCAACGCCCTCGGGGGCGGCACCGTCATCAGCAGCGCCACCAACGGCGGGGACGGCGGTAACGGCATCACCGACGGCATCGGCGGTACCGGTGGGCAATCCGCCTTCACCGCAAACACCGGCGGCGCCATCACCACCAGCACCGGCACCGGCGGCGACGGCGGTAGCGGCACCGGCGCAGGCAACGCCGGCGGCAACGGCGGAGCCGCCGACCTCACAGTTCCGCCTCCCGCCCTCGTGACGGGAGCGGTCATTACCGGTACGCCCGGCGCGAATGTGCCGTGAGAGTTCGCCGCTGATCGAAACGCCAACCGCGGCCGGTCGAAAGACACGGCCGCGGTTGCCGTCATACGGTGCTGCGACTGCCCGGTCGAGGCATCAGGCTGCGGCGGCATCCGCGCGGCTGCGCGCACCGGCCCACCTGGAGCGACTGGGCGTCCACATCGCCTAGCCAGTCCGTTCATCCCATGCTCGGTACGCGAAACCGGCGCTTACCTCACACGACCGTCAGCCCGGCGGGTTTCCTCTCCGGGTCGCGCCAGAAGGCGTCGTGGATGAAGCGGTTGAACAGATCCGGCGGTAGCAACGTGTCGCGCGGTTCGGCCGTGACCGTGGGGCGCACGGTGTGTAGTCCCGGTGTCCCGGCGCGCTCGTCGAACTCGGTGACGTCGTACTCGACGTGGCTGAAGTCGTGGTCGAACACCGGCTCACCGAGAAACGAGTAGACGGCCTGCATCGCCTTGGCCGGGTCGGTGCTCAGGGTTTCGTACTGCAGCAACAAAAGTCGATCCCGTTGCGCGCCATAGCAGGCTTGCTTGAGAGCATCGTAGGGACCGCCCACCATGCCATCGGGCGCCACCACCTGTTGGGCGCGGCTATAGACGGTGCCGCCGGCGCTGTAGTTGAAGATCGACGACGGGCTAAAGACGTTGCGTTGAATCAACCGCTCGATGCTGTCCACCACCCACTGCAGATCACGCACGCAGGCAATCACTTTCGCCTCGGGAAACAGCCGGGCAATCGCGGGCATCCACGCACACCAGCCGCGGTTGGTGTCAAAGATCACCTGGGCGGTGGAGTCCGCATAGAAATCGTCGAATAACCCGCGCAGGATGCGCTCGCGCTTGGCGTCGTCGATGAACACCGAAAACTCGTTGCGCCCGCTCATTTCGTCGAGCAGGGCGCCGAACAGGCCGGCCAGCGGCCCCGACATTCCCGCCTGGAACCGCGGGTTTTGTCGCAGCAGTGCGGCCAGCAACGTCGAACCCGAACGCGGCAGACCCGAGATGAAATGAATGGCTACCACGGCACACCCCCGACCTACCTTCCGCACCATGAAATGCTCTGCGGACGTCACCCCGTGTGGTGGCGCCATGTTAGTCGATCACACATTCAATCGAGCGAATACTCGGCAAAAAACGCCATAAACAGCGCAAACGCCATCCGAGACCGAGAGCCCCCTGTCAGGATTGAACTGACGACCGCTCGCTTACAAGGCGAGTGCTCTACCACTGAGCTAAGGAGGCCTGGTTAACCGGTGCCAGCCTAACGGGTCAATGCTCGCTGTCGATGACGCGTTGCGAGCGCACCGGCCGCGACGCCGAGCGGGGCCGGCGGCCCGGCAGCGGAATGCGCTCGGCGATGTTGCTGAGCGGGTTGACCACCATGGTGAGCGCGATGACGGCGTCCTGCAGGGTGGCGATCGCGGGCTCGAGCGCCTCCATCCCGGGTGCCAGCCGGGCCAGGGTGTCGGCCACGTCGGCGAGTTGTTCGAGCGGTCCGTTCCTCGACGTCAGCTTGTCGATCAGGCCGCCCTCGGCGAGCAGCCGATCAGCCAACCCGTCCTCGGAAAGCACCCGTTCGACCAGGCCGTCTTCGGCCAGTATCTGGTCGGCCAGCCCGCCCGGTTGCAGCGCGCGCTGCATCGCACCTCCCTCGGCGGTCAACCGATCGAGCAATCCGCCGGGCGCGGTCAGCAGGTCGACCACCCCACCCGGGCGCAGCATTCGGTCCATCGGCCCGTCGGGTGCGATCGCGCGTCCCAGCGGCGCGTCTTCGTCCAGGAGCTTGGCCAGCCGGTTGGCGCGCACGATCGCCTCTTCGATCCCCAACACGCTGGCCATGGCGTGGGATCCGGCATCGCCACCGGTCTCACCGAGTGCCTGCTTGGCCAGCCCGACCGCTGCGCCGGCCAGGTTGAGGCTGGTTTCGGCGGCGGCGAGGCTGGCACGGGCGGGCGCAGTCGCGATGGCGACGAGGGTGTTGCCGAGATTCATCCTGCGAGTCTATTCGCGACGCGGCCAAATAATTGCGCACGGGTTCAAGCCGATCAGCCGATTCCTGGCAGACTATTATCAGTCGACTGCCAACGAGCTCTCAGGAAGTACTCAATGAACGTGAAGCTAGTACTCAACTACGTGCTGCAGGAATGGTTGTCATGACCGCAGTGAACCCGGGCGAAGCCAGCACACCGGAAGCTCGCATCCTCGTCGTCGACGACGAGGCCAACATTGTCGAGCTGCTTTCGGTGAGCCTGAAGTTCCAGGGATTCGAGGTCCATACGGCCAGCAACGGAGCACAGGCGTTGGACCGGGCCAGGGAAGCCCGCCCGGACGCGGTGATCCTCGATGTGATGATGCCCGGCATGGACGGCTTCGGGGTGCTGCGCCGACTGCGGGCCGACGGCATCGATGCCCCGGCGTTGTTCTTGACCGCCCGAGACTCCCTGCAGGACAAGATCGCCGGCCTGACTCTGGGCGGCGACGACTATGTGACCAAGCCGTTCAGCTTGGAGGAGGTCGTCGCCCGGCTGCGGGTCATTCTGCGCCGCGCCGGCAAGGGCAGCGCCGAACCGCGCAATTCCCGCCTGACGTTCGCCGATATCGAGCTCGACGAGGAAACACATGAGGTGTGGAAGGCCGGCCAGCCGGTGTCGCTGTCGCCCACCGAGTTCACCTTGCTGCGTTACTTCGTGATCAACGCCGGCACGGTGTTGAGCAAGCCGAAGATCCTGGACCACGTGTGGCGCTACGACTTCGGCGGCGACGTCAACGTTGTCGAATCCTACGTCTCCTACCTGCGCCGCAAGATCGACACCGGCGAGAAGCGGCTGCTGCACACCCTGCGCGGGGTGGGCTATGTACTGCGGGAGCCACGATGAGCGCGCTTCGTGTGGTGCCTGGCCCGGCTAGGTAGCGAGTATGGCCACGTACCGTCGACGCGGAATACCGCTACGGGTAAGCCTGGTCGCGGCCACCCTGGTTCTGGTGCTGTGCGGTCTGTTGGCTTCCGGCGTGGCGGTCACCTCGATCCTTCGGCACAGCCTGATCAGTCGGATCGACTCGACGCTGCTGGACGCCTCGCGTACCTGGGCGCAGTCCCCGTGGAAGCATTCGATGTCCCACGGGGAAGGGCCCGATCCCGCCCGGCCGCCGTCGAAGTTCTACGTGCGCGGCATCAGTCCCGACGGCCATACCGTTACCGCCATCAACGACCGCAATGCCGAGCCGGCGTTGCCGCCCGGCAACGACGTGGGTCCGGATCCGACGACCCTGCCCTCGGTGAACGGCTCGGACATCGAATGGCGCGCGGTCTCGGTGCACGGCGCCCATGGCGGCCTGACCACAGTGGCCATCGATCTGTCCGACGTCCAGCACACGGTTTCATGGCTGGTTTGGTTGCAGATCGGCATCGGCGCTGCCGTACTGGTTGTCGTCGGTATCGCCGGCTACGCGGTGGTGCGCCGTAGCCTGCGGCCGCTGGGCGAGGTGGAACAGACCGCAGCGGCGATCGCCGCCGGGCAGCTGGACCGCCGTGTCCCCGAGCGCGATCCCCGAACCGAGGTGGGCCGACTTTCGTCGGCGCTCAACGGGATGCTGTCGCAAATCCAGCAGGCGGTGGCGGACTCCGAATCGTCTGCCGAGAAGGCGCGCGATTCCGAGGATCGGATGCGCCGCTTCATCACCGACGCCAGCCACGAACTACGCACGCCGCTGACCACGATTCGCGGCTTCGCGGAGCTGTACCGCCAGGGTGCTGCCCGCGACGTCTCCATGTTGCTGTCTCGGATCGAGAGCGAAGCCAGCAGGATGGGCATGCTGGTGGATGATCTGCTGATGTTGGCCCGCCTGGACGTCCAGCGGCCGCTGGAACAGCACCAGGTGGACTTGCTGGCGTTGGCAAGCGACGCGGTGCATGACGCGCAGGCGATCGACCCCGAGCGCACGATCACCCTGGAATTCCTGGAAGGCCCCGGCACTCCCGAGGTGCTCGGCGACGACGCCCGGCTGCGCCAGGTGCTGAGCAACCTCGTCGCAAATGCGTTGCAGCACACCCCGGAAAGCGCCGACATCACCGTCCGCGTCGGCACTGAGGGTGATGACGCGGTGCTTGAGGTGGCCGACAAGGGACCGGGCATGAGCCAGGAAGACGCGTCGCGGGTTTTCGAGCGCTTCTACCGCACCGACTCGTCGCGGGCCCGAGCCAGCGGCGGTACCGGCCTGGGCCTGTCGATCGTCGACTCCTTGGTCAGGGCTCACGGCGGTGCTGTCAGTGTGACGACCGCGCCGGGCGATGGGTGCTGTTTTCGCGTCACCCTGCCGCGGGTCAGCGAGGTTGCGGCTCAGGTCAGTTGAGCCAGTGCGGCCTTGATTTTGGCCTGCGCCTCGTCAAGCGACTCCGGCGACGGGTTGCGGTCGACATTGGCAAATCCGAAGTCATGCAGGCTGCGGGTCGGGAACACGTGGATGTGCAGATGCGGAACCTCAAGCCCGGCGATGATCACACCGGCCCGTTCGGTGTGGAACGCCGTGCAGACCGCCTTGCCGATCAGCTGGCTGACCTGCATGACGCGGGCGAACACCGCGGTGTCCACGTCCTGCCACTGGTCGATTTCGGCGCGGGGCACCACCAGCGTGTGGCCTTGGGTCATCGGTTCGATCGTCAGGAACGCGACGACGTCGTCGTCCTCGTAGACGAAACGGCCTGGTAGCTCGCGGTTGATGATCCTGGTGAAGATCGACGCCATGGATCCAGCATAGGTGGGCGCATCGGCGGCCCGCCGTCACCCGAAGAGGTTGGGCGCGAACCCGAAAAGTCCACGCTGCACCGAGCCCAGCAGATCCGCGGCGGTAGGCAAGCCGACCAGTGACCCGTGTGAGAAGTACGGCCCGGCGTTAGGTGTCACAGACGAATAGCCGTCATTGACAATCGGCTGCAGAACCGAGTTGAGGTTGTCGACGATTGGTTGTGGGACACCGATCTCCTTCAACGGCAACAACATTGGCAGTGTAGACGAGGGGATCAGGTACGTGGTGATGGTGCCGCCCAAGGAGGTGGTGGCGCTGGACACCTGCACTGCGTCCGACATTGAGGCAAGTGATGCCGTGTTGTGGAAGTAGGCCGCCCCGAACAGCGAATTCACCGCTGCCGGCAGATTCCAGGGCCGGTCCGGCGGATTACCCCAGAAATCGTACTGGCCGTACACCACGCTGACGTCGTACTGGGTGTTCGGTAGTCCCTGCACCGTGTAGTCGATCAACGGCACGGTCATCCCGTTCGGTAGGTAGATGTTCGCCAGGCCCTGCTCGGGGCTGGAGAACATGGCGAACTGCAGAGCATGAGGCGGCGGAGCGCTTGGGTTGGTTGCCAGGTAAGCCAATTCGCGGTTGACGACGATGGTTCCCTGCGACAGCCCGGCAATGTGCACCGGTGAGCCGTTACCGTTGGCAACCGCGTTCATGATTTGGTCATTGAGCGCTCGCTGTCCCATGGCGACGGCGTCGTTGGTGCCGGGAGCGGCCAGGCTACCGCTGAGGATGCCAATGCTGGCCGGGTAGTTGACAAGCTGAGCGGTGGTGCCGGGGAACCAGTTCTGCCCGATGGCGTGGTTGAGTAAGTCGTAGCCCTGCAGAATTGACACCGAACCTGGCCCCGGGACACCGCCTTGAAGGAGCACCTGCCCGAGATAGGGCAGCGTGGTGATGAAGTTCGGATAGTACAGCGGCCCGGCGCCGGGGATCGTGATCCGCGTGCCCGCCGCCGCGGTGGCAATCGGGGCAGGACCGGCTGCGCCACCCCTCGACAGGGTCTGGGCCGACGCGTTGACCGCGTTCCGCAGAGTTCGCTCGGAGTTGGCGATCTCGGTGGTCGCATACGAGTTCGCGGTTGCGGCCATGGTGCGCACCAACCGCTCGTGCAGCTGCGCCGCTTGTGCGATGACCGCCTGGCATTCCCGGCCGTGCGCGCCGAACAACGCCGCGATGCGGGTAGAGACCTCGTCGGCGGCTGCGGCCAGCAACGACGTGGTGGAGTTGGCTGCTGCCGTGTTCGCCGCGTTGACCGCCGACCCGATCTTGGCCAACTCGCCGGCAGCAGTCACCAGTGATTCAGGGGTCGCCACGACATACGACACTGCTGCCTCCTGGCGCGGGCACACGGGGCGGAGGTCAACACCGTGTTCGTCCCCGACGCGATCGGTGGCTGTGAGGGTACTCGCCGCTCGCACCCTGGGCGGGGCTTTTCGCGGGCCTGGGCTTCAACGGCTTTCGGTCGGCGGCAGTTTTCCGGGCGTGCATGGTGTGGATGCGGGGTTGACCGCGATCAAGGTGTGCTCGGATCTCGAAGCGAAATCGTTAGCACAGTGTTGCCGTGTCGTCGTCCGCGATCGCCAGAATCCTCGGTAACCCAATGCACGGGAGGGGACCTTGGTGCGGTTTCCCGCGGCAATGTTGGCCGTTCCTACGGCACTGCTGGCCGCGTGCGCCATTTCTCTTGTACCCGGGGTTGTTTCGCGAACGCTCCCCGCTTCGGCGCGGGCGGCCGCCACGTTCGGCCCATTGGCGCCGCCGAATCCGTTCATGGCGCCGAACGGGTTGGCGTCCATGCACAACGACGCCGGCTCGGCCGACGCGGGACCGCTTCCGGGACCCGGCGCCCGGCCGGCGGCGATCTTGGCGTACCCGCTGGTGGCCGCGTGCCCGACCATCACCCAGGGGACCGACGGCCTGGTGCTGGCGCTGTGCACGTCCGATATCACCCAGGCGCCGGTAGTGCACCTGATCGATCCCAACGGCATTGTGCCGCGGGTCATCCCGCTGGCGAGCATGGATATCGCCAAGGGCGGGCTGCTCGGCGGCGTCTATGCCTACTTGGACAACAACGACCAGTTGGTGATGATCGACGGAACCAACCACCTGCTACGCATCGCACACGGCAAGGACGCCAAGGGCCGCTGGCAGCTAACCGTCACCGAGTCCACCGACGTGTCCAGCGTAATTCCGCCCGGCGACCAATCCGTCGGCGTCGTCCCGGATTATCTCGGCAACGTCTGGTTCGCCACCGGCACCGGCGTGGTGGGGGTGGCAAAAACAGGCGGGGGCGTCGCCAGCGTGCAATTGCCCGCCGGCGAGCAGGTAGCGAACAGCATCTCCGCGTCACCGAGCAACCGCGTCGCGGTCGCCACCACGTTCGCTCTCTACGAAGTCAACCTGGACGGTCTGGGCAACCCGCAGGTGTTGTGGCGCCAAGCCTATGACCGAGGCCCCGCCCGCAAACCCGGGCAACTCAGTTGGGGAACCGGTTCCACGCCAACCTATTTCGGCCCGACCGGCGCCGACTATCTGACCATCGTCGACAACGCCGATCCGCTGGTCCACGCGCTGGTCTACCAATCCGGAACCGGCACGCTGTTTTGCCAGCAACCGGTGCTGACCCAAGGAGGCCCGGGCAGCGAGAACTCTCCCATCGGTGTCGGGAATTCGATGTTCATCGCCAGCACCTACGGCTACCCCTACCCGGCGGTCCCGGCGGGCGCCGGCCCGGCAGTGCCGCCGACAGCGCCGTTCGTCGGCGGGATGACCAGGGTAGACGTCGAGCCCACCGGATGCCGAACCGTGTGGGACAGTCGAACTCGCAGCGCCGCATTGCCGCATCTGTCCATCGCCGACGGCCTGATCTACACCATCACCCGGATCGGATTGGACAACACCACACCACTGGACGTCTTCGCATTCGCCGTCATCGACCCTGGCAACGGGAAAGTGCTTCTGCAGCAACCGAAATCGGCTACCATCCTCAGCGACCCGATTCAAACCGCCTGCATGGTGTTGATGGGTAACAAGATCATGCAAGGCAACATCACCGGAATCGGCCGGATCGGCTGATACGCCTATTCCTCCTTGCCGAACGTCATCATGTCGAGGTTCCAGTAGCCCCGCATGTTGATGATCAGCCCCTCGTCGTTGACGCGATAGGTGAACACGCCACGGACCTCGCTGGTGAAGCCGCCCGGAAACCTGCTGCGCAACACCAGGATATGGGCGATCTCGTTGGGCGAACTCGACGGGAACGTTTCCTCGCAGGTGATCGTCAACTGATTGGCCGCGATATTGGTGTCGTAGAAAGCGGCAACGCCGTCCTTGCCGCGCACCCCGCTGCCGTCCGGATTCGTGACGGACTTGCCGATCGGGTCCTCGATCACCACGTTGTCGGCCATCAACGCGAGCCAACCCTGCCGATCGTGAGCTTGCACGCAACGCCACGACGACTGCGACGCCGTCAGCGCCGGAGAATGGGCCGTCTGGGTCATCGATCGGCGTCCGTGAATCGGATGACACCGCGAATGTTCTTCCCGTCCAACATGTCCTGGTAGCCGTCGTTGATCTGCTCCAGCCGGTACTGACGGGTGATCATGTCGTCCAGGTTCAGCTTCCCGGCCCGATACATCGACAACAGCTGCGGAATGTCGTACTGCGGGTTACCGCCGCCGAAGATGGTGCCCTGCAGGTTCTTCTGCATCAAGGTCAACATCGCCAGGTTCAGCGTCACATTGGTGTCCAGCAGGCTGCCGATCGCGGTGAGCACGCAGGTACCGCCCTTGGCGGTAATGGTCAGGTAGCTGTCGATGTCGGCGCCCTGGAGTTCGCCGACGGTGATGATCGCCTTCTTGGCCATCAGACCATAGGTGACCTCGGCGATGCCCATCAGCGCGGCATTCATGTCGGGATAGACGTGGGTGGCGCCGAATTTCAGCGCCTGGTCGCGCTTCCACTCCACCGGCTCGACGGCGAAGACGTAGCGCGCGCCGGCGGCAACCGCGCCCTGCAGCGCGGCCATCCCGACGCCGCCCAGACCGACGATGGCGACGTCGTCACCGGGCCGGATGTCGGCGGTGCGCACCGCCGACCCGTAGCCGGTGGTGACGCCGCAGCCGACCAGGCAGGCGACCTCGAACGGGATCGACGGGTCGATCTTCACCACCGAGCTGCGGTGCACCACCATGTAGGGCGAGAACGTGCCCAACAGCGTCATCGGGTAGACATTTTGCCCGCGGGCCTGAATGCGGAAGGTGCCGTCGCTTACCGCGGCGCCGGCCAGCAACCCGGCCCCCAGATCGCAGAGATTGCGCAGCCCGGCCTGACAGGTGGGGCACTTCCCGCAGGACGGGATGAACGACAACACCACGTGATCGCCCGGGGCGATGTCGTCCACCCCCGGACCCACCTCGGTGACGATTCCGGCGCCCTCGTGTCCGCCCAGCACCGGGAAACCCGCCATCGGAATACCGCCGGTGACCAGGTGGTTGTCGGAGCGGCACATGCCCGCCGCTTCCATCTGGATCTTGACCTCGTCCTTGACGGGGTCACCGATTTCGATCTCCTCGACCGACCACGGCTGGTTGAACTCCCAGATCAGAGCGCCTTTTGTCTTCACGGTAGACATGACCCCATTTCGCCATTGAATTGAGACTGCCCGGCCCCATCGTGCCGAGCAACGGTGGTGACGAGTACCACAGGGCACCCCCTGTGGCGCCAGCATAGCGCGCTCAACAAAACAAATGCTTGGTTGGGTCCCGGCGAGCGGCTCACCACAGCGGTACCGGAGCCTGGCCCAGCGGGTAATAGCCGGGCATTTTCTCGCCCGAGATGCCCCGTTCGATCCGGTTGCGCATGCCCTCCGACAGCTTCCCGTTCTTCATCAACTGCAAATAGAGCGCGGAGACGTGCCCGAAGTCGAAGAAATCGCGCTGCCACTCGATGAGCTTGTCGGCGTTGAGCCGAAACCAGCTGCCGCCGATGCCGTAGATCTCCTGCCGGCCGCCGTCGGCGTCGACGACCACCTGCTTCCAGAAGCCGACGATCTCCCCCTGGCGGTCGTCGACGATGACCTTCTGGTAGGGATACTGCCAATCCTGCAGCCCGTGCATCTCCAGGCCCAGCGCGATATCCCGGATCTCGTCGATCCCGATGCACATCACGTCTTCTTTGGGCCCGATGTTCCAGCCGTAGGTGGCGTCGACGGCGTAGAAGCCGGCCAGCGGCGTCCAGTCGCCCGCCTGTTCGCAGTCCTTGTTGGCCTGCAGCCAGGTCTGCACCCACTCGTCGAGTTCGGCGCGTTCGAAAGAGACCATGGTTAGTCCTCTGTCAGTCCTGTTCTTTGATGAAAATTGCTTGGGTGGGACACATTCGGACCGCCCGCTCGATTTCCGGGCGGGCCGCCTCGGGCGGCTGCGCGTCGATGATCTCGACCTTGCCCCGTTTGGGCACCCGGAAATAGTCGGGCGCCTCCAGTTCGCACATCGCGTGGCCCTGGCACAGATCCAGGTCGGCTTCGATCCGGTATCCCATCGTCAGCGCCTACGGCGGCGGTAGCGCACGCTGGCGGGCCGCGCCAACTGCACCACCATTTTGGAGTGGTCGTTGCGGTAACTCTCGGGCGGCTGCGCCATCTCGAACTCGTACTCGCGCAACAACACCGAGAAGATCGCCTTGATCTGCATGGTGGCGAACGCCGCGCCCACGCAGCGATGCCGGCCGGCGCCGAACGGAATCCACGTCCAGCGGTTGATCAGATCCTCTTGGCGTGGTTCATCGTAACGCTGCGGTACGAACGCGTCGGGATCGGGGAAGTCTTCGCGAATCCGGTTGGAGATCGCCGGCGAGGCCGCCACCAGTTCGCCTTCGTGAATCGGATAGCCCTCGACCTCGAATTCGCCCTTGGCGACCCGCATCAGAATGATCAGCGGCGGGTGCAGCCGCAGCGTCTCCTTGAGCACGTCTTCCAGATGCGGAATCTGGCGCAGCGCATGGAAACTCACCGGCTGCCCATCGGCATAGAGCTCGTCGAGCTCGGCGATCACCTCGGCGTAGGCGTCGGGGTGGCGCAGCAGTTCGATCAGCGTCCACGCCGAGGTACCCGAACTGGTGTGGTGCCCGGCGAACATCAACGAGATGAACATGCCGGTGATCTCGTCGGCGGAGAACCGCGGCTGGCCGGCCTCGTCACGGATCGACACCAGCACGTCGAGCATGTCGCGATCGCGTTTGTCGGTGGGTGGGTTGGCGATTCGTTGATGCATGATCTCCTGAACCAACGCCACCAACCCTTTTCGGGCTTCGTCGCGCCTGCGGAAGCTTTCAATCGGCAGATACGGGTCGACATAGCAGAGCGGGTCGGTGCCGCGCTCGAGCTCGTGGTAGAAGTGCGCGAACCGCGAATCGAGCTGGTTGCGGAATTTGGTGCCGATCAGGCACGAGGTGGAGGTGTAGATGGTCAGCTCGGCGAAGAAGTCTAGCAGGTCGATTTCGCCTGTTTCACCCCAGTTCTCGATCATCCGGTGCACTTCGCGCTCGATTGTCGTGGCGTGGCCCTTCATGTGCTCACCGCGCAGCGCCGAATTGTGCAGCATCTCTTTGCGGCGTTCGGGGCTGGCGTCGAACACCACCCCCTTGCCGAAGATCGGCGTCATGAACGGATACGCCTGCGCCTGGTCCAGCTCGTCGTCGGAGGACCGGAAGAAGAACTCGTTGGCCTTGGCGCCGGACAGCAAGACGACGTGTTTGTCGGCCAGTTGGAACCACCCCACGTCGCCGCACTCGTCGCGCACCCGCTGCATCAGGCCGATCGGGTCGGCACGGAACTCTTCGAGATGTCCGTGTTCGTCCTGGCCGCCGGACACTCGCGGCACGATGGCTGTGGTCATGAATCCAGCTTTCCCTCGTCGACCCTGAGCTGGTGCCGCTCTGCGGCGTTGGCCAGCGGCGCTTCGGGCTGCAGCTCCATGTTCACCACAAAGCCGCCCCGGGGTGTCTCCGCGACAAACGTGATGGCCCGGGCGATATCGGATGCCCGCAGGAAGTAGTTGTGGCGCGCCTGACCCCATTTAGCCCAGTCCTGCAGGGCCGGCCCGATCGACTCCACCGGCAGGGTCCAGCCCATCCCGGTCTTGGTCGGGCCCGGATGCACGATCGACGCGCGCACACCGGTTCCTTCGAGCTCCATCTGCAGATTGGTCACCATTGCCACCAGCCCGGCCTTCGCCGCCCCGTAGGCGCCCATGTGCGGACGCTGACGCAGCGCCACATCCGAGCCGACGAAGATCAGGTCACCGCGCTGACGGTCCAGCATGCCCGGCAGCACCGCTGTGGCCAGCCGGTTAGCCCCGATCAGGTGGATCTGGACCTGCGATTCAAAGCTTTCGGTGTCGGTTTCGTGCAGCCGTCCGAAGTAGCTGTCGCCGGCCCCGGCGACCAGAACCTCGATGTCGCCGAGTTGTTCGGCGGCCCGGTGCACGAAGTCCTTGACCGAGTCGGGATCGGTGACGTCGAGGGGCAGCGCCACCGCCTCGCCCCCGTCGGCCTGGATCTTCTCGGCGATCTCCTGGCATTTGTCCACGCGCCGCGCACCCAGAGCGACCGGAAACCCGTGGGCGGCAAGCTCTATCGCGGTGGCGGCGCCGATGCCCGAGGACGCGCCGGCGACTATCGCCGGCCTGCGGTCCGGGTGTGGTTGAAAGCGGGGCATTCAGCGGACCTCCACGGCTATCGGTAGCGAAGCAAACCCGCGGACATTGCTGGAGTGGACGCGAACGGCATTGGCCTCGTCCACCTGGTATCCGCGGATCCGCGTGAACAGTTCGGTGAGCGCCACCCGGGCCTCCATCCGCGCCAGGTGGGCCCCCAGGCAGAAATGTGCGCCGCTGCCGAAACTCAGGAGCTTGGAACCGATTTCCCGCCCGATCAGGTACTGGTCGGGATTGTCGAAGACCCGCTCGTCGCGGTGAGCCGACCCGGGCAGCAGCAGCATCACGTCGCCCTCGGGAATCCTGGTGTCGTAGAGGGTGAGTTCACCGACGACGGTGCGGGCCAGGATCTGGCTGGACGTGTCATAGCGCAGCGTCTCCTCGACCCACAGCGGCACCCGCGACAGGTCGGCGTAGACCGGGGTCAGCTGGTCGGGAAACTTGTGGCCCCAATACGCGGCATTGGCAAGGAGTTTGGTCGTCGTTTCGTTGCCGGCGATCACCATCAGGAACATGAACCCGAGGATCTCCTCGTCGGTGAGCCGGTCGCCGTCGATCTCGGCGGCAAGCAGCGCCGAGGTCAGATCGTCGGTCGGCCCGGCCCGACGTTCGGCGATCATCTGCTGGTAGTAGAGGATCAAGTTGATCGACGCCTCGATCGCCGACGCCGGCACATCGGTGATTCCGTCCTCGCGGTGCATGACACCGTCGGCCATGGACCTGATCCGGTCGCGGTCGGCGACCGGGACGCCCATCAGTTCAGAGATCACGTCCATCGGCAGTTTGCCGGCAAATTCGGCGACATAGTCGACGGTTCCGGATGCGGCCTGATCCAGCATGCTGTCCAGATGCTGCACGGCCAGCTCGGTCACCCGTGGTTCCAGCTCTCGAATCCTGCGCGGGGTGAACCCTTTTGACACCAGCGTGCGTAACCGAAGATGCGCCGGGTCGTCCATCGCCAGGAACGACATCGTCTTGGCGGCATGCGGACCGCGGGACACCGGATCCAGTGAAACGCCGTCGCGGTTGGACAGCGTTGTGCTGTTGCGGAAACCCTGATGTACATCCCGGTGCCGCGACACCGCCCAGAAGCCGAGTTCTTCGTTGTGGTACAGCGGCGCTTCGTCACGCAGCCGCCGGTAGTAAGGGTATGGATCCTCGTGAAAGTCGTAGTCGTAGGGGTCGAGGACCACGTCGGGGTTGCCGATATGGACGCTCATGCGTCACCCGCCTTTTCGGCGCCGGTCAGAATGAGGCGCACCACGTCGGCCAGTCGGTCGGCGATCTCGTGATAGGTGAACTCGCCGCTGCCGGCTTGCACCAGCGCCCCAAAAAACGCCATCTCCAGGGCGGATACGGTGGCGGCCTCGGCGTCGGGTCCGATGGCCGACGCGATCCGGCGGTGGATCTCGGCGCCGATTCGCTCGCGCGCGGCCCGTACCGCGGGATCGGCACCACCGCCGAGCAGCGCGGCGGTGCACGCGGCACCCACCTCGGGTTCGTCGGCGACCACCAGGGCCAGGTGGCGCAGCGTCTGATCCACCCGGGCGGGCATCGGGACGTTGACGTCGGTGAAGTAGGGGACTTGCCGGACCAGGTCGAGGTAGACCTCGGCGATCAGGTGATTCTTCGACGAGAAATAGGTGTAGGCGGTGGCCGGAGCCACCTTGGCCCGGGCCGCCACCATCCGCACCGTCAGATCAGGGTAGGAGTTCTCCCGCAGGGTCTGCATGCCGGCCGACAGCACCTTGCGAAAGGTCTCTTCCTGGCGCCGGTTGCGTGCTCTGGCGCCCGCCTGTGGCACCTGGCCAGGGACCGTAACCAGTGCATCGCTGGACACCTGTCCACGCTAGCTGACAGCCGTGGCGGTGGGCAACCCCGGCGGCAACAATGCATGTCAATAGGCACGTTGCTCGCTGTCAGCGGGTGGCTGGCGGCTGCCCTTGCACCATCACGATGCCTGAAGCTATGGTTCGAAAGAGCGATATCGGACAGTTGTCCATCCAAATCGACTGTCCTCTCAGCCAGCGGACAGCCAACGAATCAGGTGGGAGCGGTAGATGGCCCTGTTGGCCGACGGAGTCAGTGCGCTGTTCATCGACGGGAAGCTGTCCGAAGGTAACGCGGGCACCTTCCCCACGGTCAATCCGGCCACCGAGGAAGTGTTGGGCGTCGCCGCCGATGCGGACGCGCAGGACCTGGGACGCGCGATCGAAGCAGCGCGCCGCGCCTTCGATGACACCGACTGGTCGCGCAACATCGAATTGCGGGTGCGGTGTGTGCGTCAACTGCGCGACGCGATGCGCGAAAGCGTCGAGGAGCTACGAGCGCTGACCATTTCCGAAGTCGGTGCGCCGCGGATGCTCACCGCCGCGGCTCAGTTGGAAGGTCCGGTCGACGACCTGGCGTTCGCGGCCGACACTGCCGAGTCCTATTGCTGGGAACAGGATCTCGGCCGCGCGGCACCGATGGGAATCCCGACCCGGCGCACCCTGGCGCGCGAAGCCGTGGGCGTCGTCGGGGCGATCACCCCGTGGAACTTCCCGCATCAGATCAACCTGGCCAAGCTGGGTCCGGCGCTGGCCGCCGGCAACGCCGTCGTGCTCAAACCCGCCCCGGACACGCCGTGGTGCGCGGCCGTGCTCGGTGAGCTCATCGCCAACCACACCGACTTTCCGCCCGGCGTCGTCAACATCGTCACCTCCAGCGACCACGGCCTGGGTGCGCTACTGGCCAAAGACCCTCGGGTGGACATGGTTTCGTTCACCGGCTCCACGGCGACCGGACGCAGCGTGATGGCCGACGCCGCCGCCACCGTCAAGAGGGTGTTCCTGGAGCTGGGCGGAAAGTCGGCGTTCGTGGTGCTCGACGACGCGGATTTAACCGGGGCATGCTCGGTTTCGGCGTTCACCGCCGCCGTGCACGCGGGCCAGGGCTGCGCGATCACCACCCGACTGGTGGTGCCTCGGGCCCGTTACGACGAAGCTGTCGCCATCGCGGCGCGAACCATGTCGTCGATCAGGCCGGGCGACCCGAATGACCCCGGAACCGTTTGCGGCCCCTTGATTTCAGCGCGCCAACGGGATCGGGTGCAGAGCTATCTGGACTTGGCGATCGCCGAGGGCGGGACGTTCGCCTGCGGCGGTGGCCGCCCGGCGGACAAGGAAGTCGGATACTTCATCGAGCCGACCGTCATCGCGGGCCTGACCAATGAGGCCCGTCCCGCCCGGGAGGAGATCTTCGGGCCGGTGCTGACGGTGATCGCCCACGACGGCGACGACGATGCCGTCCGGATCGCCAACGACTCGCCCTACGGCTTGTCGGGCACGGTGTACAGCGCCGACCCCCAGCGGGCCGCCGGGATCGCCGCGCGGCTGCGGGTCGGCACCGTGAACGTCAACGGCGGCGTGTGGTATTCCGCCGACGCGCCGTTCGGCGGCTACAAGCAGTCCGGCACTGGCCGCGAGATGGGGCTGCTCGGTTTCGAGGAGTACCTGGAAGCCAAACTGATTGCGACAGCTGCAAATTAGAGGAGACGGCGTGGGTCAATTCGAGAACAGGGTGGCGATAGTCACCGGGGCTGCTCAGGGTATCGGCAAGGCCTATGCCGACGGCCTGGCCCGCGAAGGCGCCTCCGTGGTCGTCGCCGACATCAACGGCGCGGCCGCCGAGGCCGTCGCCAAGCAGATCGTCGCCGACGGTGGCACGGCAATCTCAGTGCCGGTTGACGTTTCCGACGAGGAATCGGCCAAGGACATGGCCCAGCGCACCGTCGGCGAATTCGGCGGCATCGACTATCTGGTGAACAACGCCGCGATATACGGCGGCATGAAACTCGACCTGCTGCTGACCGTGCCGTGGGACTACTACCGGAAGTTCATGAGCGTCAACCACGACGGCGCGTTGGTATGCACCCGGGCGGTGTACCAGCACATGGCCAACAGGGGTGGCGGCGCGATCGTCAACCAGTCGTCCACCGCGGCATGGCTGTACTCGAACTTCTACGGCCTGGCCAAAGTCGGGGTCAACGGGCTCACCCAGCAGCTTGCCCGTGAGCTGGGCGGAATGAAGATTCGGATCAACGCGATCGCACCCGGGCCCATCGACACCGAGGCCACCAGGACTGTGACGCCCGGCGAGCTGGTCAAGCACATGGTCAAACAGATTCCGCTGTCTCGCATGGGAACTCCCGAGGACCTGGTGGGAATGTGCCTGTTCCTGCTCAGCGACCAGGCCTCCTGGATCACCGGGCAGATCTTCAATGTCGATGGCGGACAGGTCATCCGATCATGACCGCGATACCCCGACTCGGCTACATCGGCCTGGGCAACCAGGGTGCGCCGATGGCCAAGCGCTACCTCGGCTGGCCGGGAGGCCTGACGGTCTTCGATGTGCGGGCCGAGGCCATGGCGCCGTTCGTCGAGGGTGGTGCCACCGCGGCGGCGAGCCTTGCCGAGGTTGCCGACGCCGACATCATCAGCGTCACCGTGCTCGACGACGCTCAGGTGCGCAGTGTGATCGTCGGTGCCGACGGGCTGGCCGCACATGCCAAGCCGGGCACCATCATTGCGATTCACTCCACTATCAGCGACACCACCGCAGTCGAACTGGCGCGACAACTCGGGCCGCAGGGCGTCTACGTTGTGGACGCTCCGGTCAGCGGCGGTCCGGGGGCAGCAGCCGAAGGCAAATTGGTCACCATGGTGGGCGCCGACGACCAGACGTTCCAGCGGATCAAGGAGCCGTTCCGGCGGTGGGCGTCGCTGGTGATCCATGCCGGCGAACCGGGCGCCGGAACCCGGATGAAGCTGGCCCGCAACATGCTGACCTTTGTGTCCTACGCGGCGGCTGCCGAGGCGGAGAAGTTGGCCGAGGCAAGCGGATTGAGCCTGCGGGCGCTCGCCATGGTGGTGCGCCACAGCGATGCCCTCACCGGTGGCCCCGCAGCGATCATGTTCCGCGAGACGACGGCGCCGATGAAACCCGACGACCCGCTGCGTCCGCTGCTGGAGCACACCCGGGCGCTGGGGGAGAAGGACCTGGGTTTGGCATTGGCGTTGGGGGAGTCGCTATCGGTCGAGTTGCCGTTGGCCAAGCTAGCGTTGGAGCGGTTGGCCGCCGGCCTCGGGGTACCGCATCCCGACCTAGCTGAGGAGACGTGATGGACGAGCTGCGCCGCAAGGGCCTGGACAAGATGAACGAGGTGTACGGGTGGGAGATGCCCAACATCGAGGGTGACCCATACTTCGACCTCACCGTCGATCACCTGTTCGGCGCCATCTGGACCCGACCGGGGTTGTCGATGCGTGACAAGCGCATCATGACGTTGACCGCGGTGACCGCCATCGGAAGTCGCGACCTCGCCGAAATCCAGATCAACGCCGCGCTGCTCAACGGCGAACTCGACGAGACGGAACTGAAGGAGATGGCCGTCTTCCTCACCCACTATCTCGGGTTTCCGCTGGGCTCTGCGCTCAACGGCGCGGTCGAAACCGTTGTGGCAAAGCGCAAGAAGGCCGCGGCGAAGGGCGTTGGCGAAGACAAGAAGGCCAACGTCGACGCCGCGTTGAAGATGCACTCGGGTAAGGCTGTCGAGTAAGCCGTAGGCGCTCGATCTCGGCGCTAAACCCCTTGTGTCACTGTGGTTTCAGTGGTCACATTGCGGGGATTGTTGTCGGTGGCCGTCCCTAGAATTTCAGGCGTGGGTTCGAGCAGTCGTGAAGGCATCGTCGAGGTCTTCGATGCGCTCGATGCGGACGTGGATAGGCTGTGCGGGTTGTCTTTTGACGTACTGACCATCCCGGAACGGTTGCGGGCCCTGGAGCGGCTGGAACGCCTGGCGCGCCGGCTGCGGACGCCCCAACACACGTTGATCAACCAACTCGACCTACAGGCAAGCGAAGAAGAACTGGGTGGCACACTGCGCTCGGCACTGGCCGACAGGTTGCGTATCACCAAGGCCGAGGCAGGCCGGCGCATTGACGAGGCAGCTGATCTTGGGGAACGCCGCGCGTTGACCGGCGAGCCGTTGGCGCCGCAGCTAAGCGCCACCGCGGCCGCCCAACGAGACGGCGTGATCGGTGACGGGCACATCAAGGTGATCCGCAGCTTCTTCGCGCACCTGCCCGCCGAGGTGGACCTGTCTACCCGGGAAGCCGCCGAGGCCGACCTGGCCCGCAAGGCCAGCGAGTACCGCCCCGACGAATTGGCCAAATACGCCCAGCGAATCATGGATTGGCTCAACCCCGACGGGGAATTCCGCGACCAGGAGCGGGCCCGCAAGCGCGGCATCATACTGGGCAAGCAGGAATTCGACGGGATGTCGCGGATCAGCGGCATGCTGACCCCGGAGTTGCGCGCCGCCGTTGAGGCCGTGTTGGCCAAGCTGGCCGCCCCGGGGGCGTGCAACCCCGACGACGAAACACCGGTCATCGACAACACACCCGATGCGGATGCGGTGCGCCGTGACAACCGCAGCCCGGCTCAGCGGAACCATGACGGCTTCCTCGCCGGACTGCGGGGGCTCTTGGCGTCGGGGGAGTTGGGTCAGCACAACGGGTTGCCCGTGTCGATCGTGGTGACCACCACCCTCAAAGACCTCGAGGCCGCGGCCGGGAAGGGTCTGACGGGTGGGGGCAGCTTGGTGCCCATGTCGGATGTGATCCGCTGGGCCGGCCACGCTCACCACTATTTGGCTATATTCGATCGCGGCAAAGCCCTGACGCTGTATCACACCAAGCGCATCGCGTCCCCCGCGCAGCGAATCATGCTCTACGCGAAGGATCGAGGCTGTACGAAGCCGGGATGCGATGCCCCCGCCTACCACAGCCAGGTTCACCATGTCCAAGGCTGGAAGGCCACCCACCGCACCGACATCGACCAGCTGACCCTGGCCTGCGGACCCGACAACCGACTTGTCGAAGAAGGTGGATTCACCACCCGCAAGATTGCCAACGGCGATACCGAGTGGATCCCGCCACCGCACCTGGACCACGGACAACCGAGAACGAATAGCTTTCATCACCCGGAGAAGCTGCTGGCGCCCGACGACGACGCGGAAGCTGATTGACCCACCAAACCGAGCTGTGCGGCATCCGGCGTGGCGTGCTGCCTCTTGGGCCCAACCCGACCCCGGCTACTCTGACGTCTCGTGCGCGTCCTGGTAATCGGCTCCGGTGCCCGTGAACATGCCCTGCTGTTGGCACTGGCCAGAGATCCGCAGGTCACGCACCTCATCGTGGCTCCCGGCAACGCCGGTACGGCCCGCCTGGCCGAACAGCACGATGTCGACATCACCTCCGGCGAGGACGTCGTCGCCCTGGCACGGCGGGTCCAAGCCGACATGGTGGTCATCGGTCCCGAGCTGCCGCTGGTGCTCGGGGTGGCCGACGCCGTGCGCGCCGCCGGCATCGTCTGCTTCGGTCCCGGCAAGGACGCCGCCCGCATCGAAGGTTCCAAGGCCTTCGCCAAGGACGTGATGGCCGCGGCCGGCGTGCGCACGGCCGCCAGCCAAATCGTCGACAACCCAGCCCATTTGGACGCCTCGCTGGATCGGTTCGGGCCGCCCGCAGGCGACGCGGCCTGGGTGGTCAAAGACGACCATCTGGCCGCGGGCAAGGGCGTGGTGGTCACGACGGACCGCGATGTCGCCCGCGCCCACGCGGCGGGACTGCTCGAGTCCGGGCATCCGGTGCTGCTGGAGTCTTATCTCGACGGCCCGGAAGTGTCGCTGTTCTGTGTGGTCGACGGCGAGACCGTGGTGCCGCTGCTGCCGGCGCAGGACTTCAAGCGGGTGGGTGAGGGTGACACCGGGCCCAACACCGGTGGTATGGGCGCGTATGCGCCGCTGCCGTGGCTGCCCGACGAGGTCTACCGGGAGATGGTCGGTCAGATCGTAGAACCCGTTGCGGCCGAACTGGTTCGGCGCGGCAGCCCGTTCTGTGGCTTGCTGTATGCGGGTCTGGCGATCACCACGAAGGGTCCCGCGGTGGTCGAATTCAACTGTCGTTTCGGCGATCCCGAGACTCAGGCGGTGCTGGCGCTGTTGGAGTCGCCTCTGGGGCAGTTGCTGTACGCGGCGGGTACCGGAAAATTGGCGGAGTTCGGCGAATTGCGCTGGCGAGACGGCGCCGCGGTGGCGGTGGTGCTGGCGGCCGAAAACTATCCCGGGCGGCCCCGGGTGGGCGACGTCGTCGTCGGCTCCGAAGCCGAAGGTGTACTGCACGCCGGGACGGTCCGGCGCGAGGACGGTACCGTCGTGTCATCCGGCGGCCGGGTGCTGTCGGTGGTGGGCACCGGCGCGGACCTGTCAGCGGCACGGTCGCACGCATACGACATCCTCGGCTCAATTCGGTTAGCCGGCAGCCACTTCCGGAAGGACATCGGGTTGCGTGCCGCGGAGCGAAAGATCAGCGTTTAGCTACGGGGACCGCGCAATGTTCCCTACCCCTGGTGTTGCGGGCAGAAGGCGGTGATCGCCGCGTTCACACCGGCGGCGGCCTGTGCGGGCGAGATTCCGGTGTTGTTGACGGTCGCGGCGGCGGCATCATCGGGGCTCGCCCCGTTTTGAAGGTCGGTGCACACGCCACGGCCAGTGGCGGCGGCAGTCGCGGGATCGGTGACGATGACACCCGGAATCTGGGACACCAGACCGAGGAAGGTTTGTTCGGGGTTGGGTGTCGGTTGCTGCGGGACCGGTGCCGGCCGTCGGGGCGTCGGCGCGACCGCAGCGGATGCCGCGGGCGGAATATCCCTGCGCGTCGGCACTGTTGGTGGCTGAACCGCTGCGGGTGGCGGCACGTACTCCGCCACCTGCCGAGGCGGCGCCACCGCGGGTGGCGGCGGGTGCTCCGCCACCTGCCGAGGCGACGCCACAGTCGGCGGTGCGGCCGGCGGGCCCGGTATCGAGCCGGCGTCGAACGGGTAGCCACTGGCTCCGACGGCGGTGACCGCGATAACCGTTGATGCTGCGGCGAAGAGCCGCCACCGACTACGTCGCTGCCGTGGGCCGGCCTCAGCCACGGCCGAGGGCACCGCAGCGCCGTTGAGTGGCCGGCTCGCCAAGGGTCTCGGCAGGGTCGAAGCCGACGCCATCGGATGTTCGACGCGACGGGCTGCGTGCGCGAACGCACCGGCGAAATCAGTACAGCAAGCGAAGCGATCGGCAGGGTCCTTGGCGAGCGCTACGGCAAGCACCGGGTCGAAGGCCGCGAGCAGCGGATGGATCTGCGCCAGTACCGGAGGCGGGGTGGTCAGGTGGCGGCTGATCACAACCGCCGGGTTGGTGTGCGGGAACAGTGGCGATCCGGTCAGCAGATGGTAGGCGGTGGCCGCTAGCGCGTACTGATCGGCGCGTCCGTCAATCGGTTCGCCCGTTAGCTGTTCGGGCGCCGCGTAGGGAAACGTGCCGATGGTCATGTTCGTCGCGGTCAGGCCACTGGTCTCGCCGATGCTCCGTGCTATTCCGAAGTCCCCCAAGAGAATCCGCTGATCGGCGCCGTCCGGCTCGGCGAGCAGGATATTCGCGGGGCTGACATCGCGGTGCATGACATCGTGGTGCTGATGCGCGTAGTCGAGTGCGCTTGCGATCGCGGCGATTATCGTGGCTACCTGAGCTGCCGGCATTCCGGCCGGAAAGCGGCTCCGCAACAGGCTTGCTACGTCGGTTCCGTCGACGAAGTCCATCGAGATCCATAGCTTTCCATCGAACTCGCCTCGGTCGTTGACCCGCACGATGTTCGGATGCCACAGCGCGGACGCCACGTCCGCCTCTCTGATGAATCGCCGCCGATAGTCGTCGTCAGCGGATACTTCACTGCCTAGAATCTTGAGCGCTTCGCGGCGCGGCAGCCGTGGGTGCTGGGCAAGGTAGACCTCGCCCATTCCCCCGGAGCCGAGCAAGCGGACAATCGTGTATCCGGCAAAAATCTCACCGGCTTTCAACCCGATGCCCGGGCCTTGGTGACTTAACCCAATCATCGCACCGTCCATTACCGGAATGCCGAGTACATTCTCAGCGCAGTTTGCGATTAGCTGGGACTGATATTACCCAGCACTTTACCGTTAGGCCACCCTAGGTTTTCTATGAGTTTACCTCGCGTTCATCTTTGGTCGGCGGGCGACCGGTCAGAACGCCACAGCCTGACCGTCGCGGCGCGGGTCGCTGGCCGCGACATATCCGTCATATCCGTCATTGAGACGCCAGATCGCCTGGCAGCTGCCGAACTGGTTGTAGTCGTCCACCGTGACCAGCGCATGCCCGCGGCTGCGCAAGTCGTCGAGTGTTGCCGGCGGAAAGCCGTTTTCGCAGCAGACCTGCAGTCCCTGCACCCACCGGAATCGTGGGCCGTCGCACGCCGTCTGGGGGTTCTGACCGTAGTCGGCGATGCGGACCAGCACCTGCACATGGCCCTGTGGTTGCATCTGGCCACCCATCACGCCGAAACTCAGCACCGGCGCGCCATCCTTGGTCACGAACCCCGGAATGATGGTGTGGAAGGGCCGCTTGCCGGGCCCAACCTGGTTCGGATGACCTTGCGTCGCAGCAAAACCCGAGCCGCGATTCTGCAGCGAGATGCCGGTCCCGGGCACCACCACACCGGACCCGAAGCCCAGGTAGTTCGACTGGATCATCGACACCATCATCCCGGAGGCATCTGCCGCGGTGAGATACACGGTTCCGCCCCTTGGGCTTCCAGCCGAGGCCGGCTTTGCGTGTTTGGGATCGATCAGCGCGGCGCGCCCCCGCAAGTACTGTTCGTCGAGCAGGTGCTCCGGAAGCAGCGGCATGTGGTCGATATCGGCGACATACGCCTGCGCATCGGCGAATGCGAGCTTGAGCGCCTCGATCTGCAGATGCACGCTGTCCGCGGAATCGACTGGCAGCGAAGCCATGTCGAACTGCTCGAGGATCCCGAGCGCGATCAGGGCGATGATGCCCTGGCCATTGGGCGGTAGCTCGTGAATGGTGTAGCCGCGGTATGTTCCGGTGATGGTGCCCACCCAGTCGCCGCGATGGGCGGCCAGATCGCTGACTCGCATCGCAGCGCCGTTGGCTCTGGCGTGCGCTTCGAGCTTTTCGGCCAGCTCTCCCCGGTAGAACGCGTCACCACGGCTGGCGGCGATCTTCTCCAGGGTGGCCGCGTGGTCTGGAAACCTGAACAGCTCACCGGGTTTCGGCGCGCGGCCACCCGGCAGGAACGCCTCGGCGAACCCGGGCTGCGACGCGAACAGGGGTACCTGGGCCTCCCATTGCGCGGCAACGGTCGGCGACACCGGAAACCCCTTGCGGCCGTAAGAAATAGCCGGTTCAAAAAGTCGTTCGAACGGCAGGTTGCCGAACTCGGCGTGCAGGTCGGTCCAGGCCGACACGGCGCCCGGTACCGTCACCGAATTCCAGCCGAGCGCGGGAACACCGTTGTCGCCGAAGTATTCCGGCGTCCACGCCGCAGGTGAGCGGCCGGAGGCATTCAACCCGTGTAGCCGCGTGCCGTCCCAGACGATGGCGAAGACATCGGAGCCGATGCCGTTGGACACCGGTTCCACCAGTGTCAAGGTGATGGCGGTGGCGATAGCCGCGTCGACCGCGTTGCCGCCTTCGGCGAGCATCCGCAGGCCGGCCTGGGCTCCGAGCGGCTGTGAAGTGGCGACGACGTTTCGGCCCAGCATCGGCATTCGCGGCCAGGCGTAGGGAAAACTCCAACCGAACGGATTCACCGGGCGATCCTCGCACGCCCCGGGCGGTCAGGCCGTCAGCAGCGGCGCCATCCAGGTCAGCTCGGCGGGCAGCTGCGAGCTCCAAAAACCACCGTTGTGCCCGCCGGGGGAGAAGCCGCCCGCGGGCGGGTTCGGCAGTTGGGCGATGAACTGTTTGGTCGCCGAATAGAAGGGATCGCTGTCGCCGCAATCCACCCGGATCGGAATGGAACCCAGCGCCGGCATGCCGAACACCGAGTTCGCCGCAAAGTCGTCGGCCCCGTCGAACGCGCCCGGTGCCGCCGCGCCGGGCGACAGCCACAGCGCCGGGCTCACCGCGCAGATCGCCGCGGTCCGGGCCGGTCCGAGCCGGCCGCCGAGCAGCAACGCCCCGTAACCGCCCATCGACCAGCCCAGAAACGCCACCCGCGAGGTATCCAGGTTCTGGGTGTCCAGCAGCGGGATTAGCTCACTGAGCACCATGGCCCCGGAATCCTCGCCGGAAGCCCGTTTATGCCAGTAGCTGCCGCCCCCGTCGACTGCCACCACAGCAAACGGCGGTAGCCCGGCGTTGACGGCCTGTGCCAGGCCCTGTTCGACGCCGCCGGCCATCACCGTGGCCGCGTCGCTGCCCTTGCCGTGCAGCGCGATCACCGGCCGCAGCGGCCTGGTTTGGCCCGGCGGACGTGCGATCGCCCAATTCGTCGAGATGCCTCCGCGTGCCGCCGACACGAACGAGCCGGTGGTCATCGTCGGCGCGGCCTGAGCCGGCGGCGGTGGATCGAGCGGCCGTGTCGGCGCCAACGGAACGTTTGTGCCAATCACCGGCGCCGGTGAGGCATGCGAAGTTCGTGGCTGGAAGAGTATGTCGAGTGCGAATACCCCGCCTGCGCCAAGCGTCGCACTGGCGCCAAGACCGAGCACGGCGCGGCGACTTAACTCCGGCATGCGGGTCATCATGCCATGGCCGTTTAGCGAAAATGGCAATGCAGTACCAATTTCACTGGCAGCATGGGTGGGCGTGACGGCAGCAGTTACTCCAAAAGGAGTACGTCGGCGGTATGCGTTGGTAAGCGCCGCCGCTGAGCTGCTTGGTGAGGGTGGCTTCGAAGCGGTGCGCCACCGGGCCGTCGCCCGGCGCGCCGGGCTGCCGTTGGCCTCTACCACCTACTACTTTTCGTCCCTTGACGATCTGATCGCCCGTGCGGTCGAACACATCGGGATGATCGAGGTGGCGCAGTTGCGGGCCCGGGTCAACGCGCTGCCGCGGCGGCGCCGGGGACCCGAGACCACCGGTGAAGTGCTGGTCGACCTTCTTGTCGGGGACGTGGACGGCGCGGGGCTCGCCGAACAGCTGATATCGCGATACGAGCGGCATATCGCCTGCACCCGCCTGCCCGCGTTGCGGGAAAGTATGCGCCGCAACCTACGCCAGCGTGCCGAGGCGGTTGCCGAGGCCATCGAGCGATCCGGCCGGTCGGTGCGCATCGAACTGGTGTGCACCCTGATCTGCGCGGTCGACGGTTCGGTGGTCTCTGCGCTGGTCGAAGGGCGCGACGCGCGCAGCGCCGCGCTGGCGACCGTGGTCGATCTCATCGAGGTGCTTGCGCCGGTCGACCAACGGCCGATCCGGGTGTAGCGCTGCGGGCAACGTCGGCGTGACGATGTAGCCGGTCGCGAAGTCCCCGTAGACGGTGATGTCGGACGGGCGGCGTTCGGCGTACAGCGCGACGTATGCGCAGACGACGGCGTCGATCGGGTCTTCGGCGCGGCGCAGTTCGCACTTGCGCCCGGCGGCCCGCACGTGCCGGCGCAACGACACCCAGTCGCCATGACCGGTCACCCGCAGCGGCGTTCGGGTGTTTTCGAGTCCCTCGATGCCGTCCATCAACCGAAGCAGTTCCGATTTGAGCTGCTCGACACCGCGGCCGGGCTTGGCCTTGTACTTCAGCGTGCGGGACAGCCGGAACAGCGCCACCGTCGCCGCATGCGGGTATACCTCGATGGCCCGCCGGGGGCCCGCCGAGAACGGATCGATGTCCAGGTCCAGCGCACCGGCGAGCCGTGCCGCGCGTGGCCCGTCGGCGAACTCGGGTTTTCCGGTATTCGTCGGATGCGCACCAGCCTCGAACGCGCGGAAGTCGCGGTTGAGTGCGGTCTCGGCCGGCCGTTGACCCGACGGGTTGGTCACCACCAGCGGCGCGTCGAACGCGACCCGGCAGGGGCCGGCCGTGTACGGCCGCAACGCCGCCAGCACCGAGGAGTCGTCGCGGCCAGCGCAGATGTGCGCCAGGACACCGTCGGCGTCGAGTACTGCCACTCCGGTCGGGTTGGCAGTGGCCCAGGCCAGATCGACGCCGGCGAAGTGCATTCGCCAAGGGTACGGCCGGCGGGAGTCCGCGCGATCTGGCCGCGTCCGACCGTAAGCTGTGTCTTCGTGGGCATTCCGAACGTGCTGGCCTCCCGGTACGCCAGCGCCGAGATGGTCGCGATCTGGTCGCCGCAAGCCAAGGTGGTCGCCGAGCGGCGGCTATGGCTGGCGGTGCTGCGGGCACAAGCCGAACTGGAAGTGGAGGTTCCGCGGGAGGCGATCGCCGACTATGAGCGGGTGCTCGACGATGTGGACCTGGACTCGATCGCGGCCCGGGAGCGGGTGCTGCGCCACGACGTCAAGGCCCGCATCGAGGAATTCAATGACCGCGCCGGTCACCAGCACGTGCACAAGGGGATGACCAGCCGGGATCTGACCGAGAATGTCGAGCAGCTGCAGATCCGGCAGTCGCTGGAGCTGGTTTTCTCCCACGGCGTGGCAGTGGTGGCCCGGCTGGCCGAGCGGGCGGTGGCCTACCGCGAGCTGGTGATGACCGGGCGCAGCCACAACGTGGCCGCCCAGGCCACCACCTTGGGCAAGCGTTTCGCCTCGGCAGCGCAGGAAACGCTGATCGCGTTGACCAGGCTGCGAGAACTGATCGACCGCTACCCGCTGCGCGGCATCAAGGGACCGATGGGCACCGCACAGGACATGCTCGATCTGCTGGGCGGCGGGAAGGAAGGCGCGGCAAAGCTGGCCCGACTGGAACGCCGCATCGCTGACTTCCTGGGTTTCTCAACGGTTTTGACCAGCGTTGGGCAGGTGTATCCGCGCTCGCTGGACCATGACGTGGTGTCCGCGCTGGTGCAGCTCGGCGCCGGACCGTCGTCGCTGGCGCACACCATCCGGCTGATGGCCGGGCACGAGCTGGTCACCGAGGGTTTCGCGCCGGGGCAGGTCGGCTCGTCGGCGATGCCGCACAAGATGAACACCCGCAGTTGCGAACGGGTCAACGGGTTGCAGGTGGTGGTGCGCGGGTACGCCTCGATGGCCGCCGAACTGGCCGGAGCGCAGTGGAACGAGGGCGACGTCTTCTGCTCGGTGGTGCGCCGAGTTGCCTTGCCGGACAGCTTCTTTGCCATCGACGGACAACTGGAGACGTTTCTGACGGTGCTCGACGAATTCGGCGCCTATCCGCGGGTGATCCAGCGGGAGCTGGATCGCTACCTACCGTTTTTGGCCACCACCAAGGTATTGATCGCGGCGGTGCGCGCGGGTATGGGCCGCGAGAGCGCGCACCATGTGATCCGCGAGCACGCGGTGGCCACCGCACTGGCCATGCGCGAGGGCGCCGAGCCCGACCTGCTGGACCGGTTGGCCGCCGATCCGCGGCTGCCCCTGGGCCGCGCGGCGCTGGACGCCGCACTGGCCGACCGCAACGCGTTCACCGGAGCCGCCGCCGACCAGGTCGACGAGGTGGTCGCGATGGTAGACAAGCTGGTAGGCCGCTACCCGGAAGCCGCTAAGTACACACCAGGAGCAATCCTATGACTCTCGCGGGCGCGCTCTCGAGCATCGACTTCACCGACCTGGACAACTTCGCCAACGGATTCCCGCACGAGCTCTTCGCCGTGCACCGTCGGGAAGCACCGGTGTACTGGCACCAGCCGACCGACAACACCCCGGACCGCGAGGGCTTCTGGTCGGTCGCCACCTACCCGGAAACGCTTGCGGTGCTGAAGGATCCGGTGACGTACTCGTCGGTCACCGGCGGGGAGCGACCGTTCGGCGGCACGCTGCTGCAGGACTTGGCCATCGCCGGCCAGGTGCTCAACATGATGGACGACCCGCGGCACGCCCAGATTCGCCGGCTCGTCAGCTCCGGGCTGACGCCGCGGATGATCCGCCGCGTCGAGGACGATCTGCGGGCCCGGGCGCGCCGGCTGCTGGACGCGGTGCAGCCGGGCGAACCGGTCGATTTCCTGGTCGACATCGCCGCCGAACTGCCAATGCAGATGATCTGCATTTTGCTGGGAGTGCCGGAATCCGAACGACATTGGCTGTTCGAGGCGATCGAGCCGCAGTTCGACTTCGGCGGCCAGCGCAAGGCCTCGGTATCGCAGCTCTCGGTCTCCGACGAAGCCGCGCAGGCGGGGTCGCGGATGTACGCCTACGGCCAGAAGTTGATCGCGTCCAAGCGCGCCAACCCGACCGACGACATGCTGTCCGTCGTCGCGAACGCGATGCTCGACGATCAAGATGCGCCGGCCCTGTCGGATCTGGAGCTCTATCTGTTCTTCAGCCTGTTGTTCAGCGCCGGCGCGGAGACGACGCGCAACGCGGTGGGCGGCGGGCTGCTGGCGCTGGCCGAGCACCCCGAGCAATTGCGGTTGCTGCGTGACGATTTCGATATGTTGCCGACGGCGGTCGAGGAGATGGTTCGCTGGACGTCGCCGTCGCCGTCCAAGCGGCGCACCGCCACCCGCGATGTCACCTTGGGCGGACGCTCGATCCGGGCGGGGCAGAAAGTACAGGTCTGGGAGGGTTCGGCCAACCGCGACGCCGCCGTGTTCGACCACGCCGACGAGTTCGACATCACCCGAAAGCCCAACCCGCACTTAGGGTTCGGCCAAGGTGCCCACTACTGTCTGGGGGCAAATCTGGCTCGGCTGGAGCTGCGGGTGCTGTTTGAGGAACTGCTCTCGCGGTTCGCCGACGTGCGCGTGGTGCGGCCGGTCGAATGGACTCGCAGCAACCGGCACACCGGCATCCGCCACCTGGTCGTGGAACTACGTGAGGGGCAGTGACACTTCGGCTCGCCGATGCCGAGCCGTCACCCGATGTCTTCGCCGCGGTGATGGCGACCGGCATCGCGTCGATCGCCGCGGAGAAGCACCACTATCGTCTGATCAGCGAGACCATGGGCGTTCTGGCATCGCTTGGTTTGGTGCTCCTGATCGCCCTGGTGATCTTCACCCGCCGGTTTCGCTTCTGGGACCTGCGCGATCCTGACATCACGCTGCGACTGTTCACCTTCGTCGCCGCGTGTGCGGTGCTGGACAGCCGGCTGATGGCCAACGTCGCGGTGGTGCTGGCCCTCGGCGTGGCCGCGTCGTCGTCTTGGCTGGTGCTGGTCGTCCTCACCACCCGCAACATCACGGCGCGGCCGTGGACGCGGCTGCGCGATCGGGCGCACGGCGCCTGGGAGCTGGCCAGTGTCGGCACCTCCGGCCTGGCGATCGTGGCCGCCAAGGTGGCCCGATCGACCGGCGAGCCCGGCTGGCTCGGCGTCGCCGTGCCCGTCTGGGTGGTGGCGCTCGGCATCTACGGGTTGATGACCTGGCTGATCGTGTGGCGGGCGGTAGCCGACCGACAGGACCGCGACAATTTCGGGCCTGACAGCTGGATCCTGATGGGCGGCTTGGCCATAGCGACGTTGGCCGGCGACAACATCCACCAGGTGGCGCCGGCCTGGCTGGCCCGGCCGGTGTGCATCGTGACCGTGGTGACCTGGGTGGCCGGCACGCTGTGGATACCACCGCTGGTGTACTTCGGCCTGCGCCGCATCAGCCGGAGGCCCGAAGCGCTGCGCTTCGCCGGGGTGTGGTGGGCGTTCGTGTTCCCCCTGGGTATGTACTCGGCGGCCACCGAGGCTATGGCGGCCGAGCTGGGCCGGCGATCGCCGAGCACCGTTTCGCTGGTGTTCTGCTGGATCGCGGTGACGGCGTGGGTGATCGTGACCGTCGCGGGCCTGTTGCGGCTGCGGCGCGCCGTGGTGGGCAACCGCGATTAGTGTCCCCGAAGCCGCACGCCCGCCGCTCGCAGCTCGAGTGCGGCCAGGCCCCGGATGGTGGCGGGATCCTCACGGCGCCAACCGCCGACCGGATCCGCGCTGACGGCGGCCAGTTTGGCCGGCGACCGGTTGGCCAACGCCCGCAGCGCCAGCAGCTGCTGACCTGCCGCGGTGGCGGCTAGGGTGGTCACGGTCCACTTGCGGCGGAAGAACCGCAGCCGCAGGAACAGCCACGGCATGGTGACCGCGAGGATCGGCGTCGCGGCGACCGCCAGGGCCAGCAACACGGCCAGCCAGCTCGCGGTGGTGTCCAGGCTGTGGCCGGCGCCGGCGATGTCGAGCGCGGCCTCGCTGGCGGCCGTGATGGGCTTGCTGACCGCATCACCCACCAATGGGATGTGCTGAGCTCCATGACCCGCCGACGCCAGATTGCCGGCAATGCCCTGGGAGCCGTTCTCGATTTGGCGGCCCGCCTCGGCGATGGTCGAGATGGCGCTGTGGACGGCCAGACCGACCAGCACCCAGACCGTCGTCCACGCGGCAACGGTGGTATCGCTGAACAACTGGATGGCCAGTCGGACGGGTCTGGTCGAGTAGGGCAAAAACCGTGATCGCATAGCACCGATACCAGCACAGTGTGCGGCCCGACCCCACCGATAGGCTGGCCCGATGTTGCGTCCTGCATTGTCCGACTACCAGCATCTGGCCAGCGGCAAGGTCAGGGAGATCTACCGCGTCGACGACGGCCACCTGCTGCTGGTCGCCACCGACCGGATCTCGGCGTACGACTACGTCCTGGACAGCACCATCCCGGACAAGGGCCGCATCCTGACCGCCATGAGCGTGTTCTTCTTCGGCCTGGTCGATGCCCCCAACCACCTGGCCGGGCCACCCGATGATCGGCGCATCCCCGATGAGGTGCTGGGCCGGGCGCTGGTGGTGCGGAGACTGGAGATGCTTCCGGTGGAATGCGTCGCGCGCGGCTATCTGACCGGCTCGGGCCTGCTCGACTACCAGGCCACCGGAAAGGTCTGCGGGATCGCCCTGCCACCGGGTTTGGTCGAGGCCAGCAAGTTCGGTGCGCCGCTGTTCACCCCGGCAACCAAAGCCGCGCTCGGCGACCACGATGAGAACATCTCGTTCGCCCGGGTGATCGAGATGGTAGGTGGGGTGCGCGCCAACCAGCTGCGCGACCGTACGCTGCGGATCTACGTTCAGGCCGCCGACCACGCCCTGAGGAAGGGGATCATCATCGCCGACACCAAGTTCGAGTTCGGTATCGACCCGGACGGCAACCTGCTGCTGGCCGACGAGATATTCACCCCCGACTCGTCGCGGTACTGGCCTGCCGACGAATACCGGCCCGGCGTGGTGCAGACCAGCTTCGACAAGCAGTTCGTCCGCAACTGGCTGACCAGCCCCGAGTCCGGCTGGGACCGCGGCGGCGACCAGCCGCCGCCGCCGCTGCCCAGCGCCATCATCGAGGCCACGCGGGAACGCTACATCGAAGCCTACGAACGCATTTCGGGTCTGCGGTTCGGCGACTGGATCGGGCCTAGCGCATGACGGATCACGCCGCGCCGCCGTCGGCCAAGCGAGTGGAGACTCGACGGGAGCACCACGGTGACGTATTCGTCGATCCCTATGAATGGCTGCGCGACAAGGACGATCCCGAAGTGATCGCCTACCTGGAGGCGGAGAACGCCTATACCGACCAAGCGACCGCACATCTGGAACCGTTGCGGCAGAAAATCTTCGACGAGATCAAGGCGCGCACCAAGGAAACCGACTTGTCGGTGCCGACCCGGCGCGGCGACTGGTGGTACTACGCCCGCACCTTCGAGGGCAAGCAATACGGCGTCCACTGTCGTTGTCCGGTTGCCGATCCCGACGACTGGGACCCGCCGCGGTTCGACGAGAACACCGAGATACCCGGTGAGCAGGTGCTGCTCGACGAAAACCAGGAGGCCGACGGGCACGACTTCTTCGCGCTGGGCGCGTTGAGCGTCAGCCTGGACGACAACATACTTGTCTACTCCGTCGACGTTGTCGGCGACGAGCGATACACCTTGCAGTTCAAGGATTTACGCACCGGGGAAAGATACCCCGACGAGATCGCCGGCATCGGCCCCGGAGCGACCTGGGCCGCCGACCACCGCACCGTCTACTACACCACCGTCGACGACGCGTGGCGCCCGGACACGGTGTGGCGCTACCGGCTCGGGCCGGATGCCGCGTCCGAGCGGGTCTACCACGAGTCCGACGAACGGTTTTGGCTCGCGGTGGGGCGCACCCGCAGCAACGCCTTCATCGTCATCGCGGCGGGTTCGTCGGTCACCTCCGAGATCCGCTACGCGGACTCCGCCGACCCGGCCGCGCAGTTCGCCATCGTGCTGCCGCGCCGCGACGGCGTCGAGTACTCCATTGAGCACGCGATCATCGGCGGACAAAACCGCTTTCTCATCCTGCACAACGATGGCGCGGTGAACTTCACCCTGGTGGAAGCCCCGGTCGAGGATCCGGCCCGGCAACGCACGCTGATTGGGCACCGCGACGACGTCCGGCTCGACGGGGTGGACGCCTTCGCCGGCCACGTGGTGGTCAGCTACCGGCGCGAGGCGTTGCCCCGGATCCAGTTGTGGCCGTTCGGCGCCGAGGGGGAGTACGGCGAACCGGAGGAGATCGCGTTCGACTCCGAGCTGATGGCGGCCGGGCTGGGTCCCAATCCCAACTGGGATTCGCCCAAGCTGCGCGTCGGCGCGGGATCTTTCATCACTCCGGTGCGGATCTACGACATCGATCTGGTCACCGGCGAGCGCACCTTGCTCAAAGAGCAGCCGGTCCTGGGCGGCTACCGTCGCGAGGACTACGTGGAACGCCGCGATTGGGCTCACGGGGACGACGACACCCGCATCCCGATTTCCATTGTGCACCGGGCCGACATCGAGTTCCCCGCGCCCGCAGTCATCTACGGCTACGGTGCCTACGAGATGTGCGAAGACCCCCGGTTTTCCATTGCCCGGCTGTCACTGCTGGACCGTGGAATGGTGTTCGCCATCGCGCATGTTCGCGGCGGCGGTGAGATGGGCCGCTTGTGGTACGAACACGGCAAGATGCTGCACAAGAAGAATACCTTTACCGACTTCATCGCGGCGGCAAAGCATTTGGTGCATTCGGGGCTGACCCGGCCGGAGCGGTTGGTGGCTCTGGGCGGCAGTGCGGGCGGTTTGTTGGTGGGCGCGGTGGCCAATATGGCGCCGGAACTCTTCGCCGGAATCCTGGCGCAGGTGCCCTTCGTCGACCCGCTGACCACCATCCTCGATCCGTCGTTGCCGCTGACCGTCACCGAGTGGGACGAGTGGGGAAACCCGCTCAACGACAGTGATGTCTATGCGTATATGAAGTCGTATTCACCGTATGAAAACGTGGCAACCAAACGGTACCCGGCCATCCTGGCGATGACATCGCTCAACGACACCCGGGTCTACTACGTGGAGCCGGCCAAATGGGTTGCAGCGCTTCGGCACGCCAACACCGACGGCAGGCCGGTCCTGTTGAAGACGCAGATGAATGCCGGGCACGCCGGGATAAGCGGACGATATGAACGCTGGAAGGAAACCGCTTTCCAGTACGCCTGGCTGCTGGCTGCCGCCGGGTGTGCCGGCGAAGTCGAATAGCGGAGGATCCGTGACAGAATCGGGTTGTTCAACCGGAATGCCCGAAGCCGGAAAACCCTACACCAATGTTGAAACCACCAGAGTTGAAGTGTCCCAAATTGCGGAATCCTGAGTTTGCGAATCCGTTTTCAGGTCCAGAATTCCCGTATCCGGAATTCCCATGTCCACCCTGATTATTGACGCCTGAGTTCAGTTCGCCCATGTTCCACAGACCCGAGACAGCATTGCCCACGTTGCCGTAGCCGCTGGTGAGGGTGCTGGTCGTGACGCCGAAGCCTGAGTTAAAGCTGCCGTTGTTGAAGAAGCCCGAGTTGGGGCCGGGGCCGCTGTTAGCGTAGCCCGAATACGGGCCAGGCCCGTCGCCGCGATTCCCGAACCCTGTGTTGAGGCTGCCCGAGTTGAATACGCCGGTGTTGACGTGTCCGGAATTGAAAAGCCCCGTGTTAGTATCACCAGAGTTGAATCCGAGCGAATTGGTGCGACCGGAATCAAAGTTGCCCGAGTTAGCCTCGCCGGAATTAAAGCTTCCGGTGTTGGTGCTGCCTGAGTTATAGCTACCCGAATTTTGACTGCCGGAGTTGAACAAGCCGGTGTTCAAGCCGCCGGAGTTGAACAGACCGGTGTTGCCCCTTCCCGTACTGCCGAAGCCGGTGTCGGTGTCGCCGGAGTTGCTGGCACCGGTATTGTTCACTCCAGCATTTGCGATACCCACGTTGTGTGCGCCCGAGTTGAAAAAGCCCACGTTTCCGGTTCCGGAGTTGCCGAAGCCGGTGTTGCCGGTTCCCGAGTTGAAGCCGCCGAAGCCGACCTGGTGGTCGCCCGTGAGCCCGATGCCGAAGTTCCCGTTGCCGGTGTTGCCGAATCCGATG
>NZ_MVIF01000058.1 GCF_002086675.1 Mycobacterium persicum | reverse complement strand
GGGTGGGCCGGGTGTGGGGGCCGGGTGGGCGGTGACGGCGGCGTGTAGCGGTGAGGCGTAGAAGCGGGCGGTCCAGTCGGTGGTGGTGTCGCGTTCGAGCAGGGTGAACAGGTCGGCGAAGTCGGTGCAGTGGAAGTAGCTCAGGGCTTGTTGGGGTGGGCCGAAGTAGGCCAGCCGGCCCCCGGGGGCCAAGATCAGTAGCCGGTCGCACATGTTGAGGTGGGCGATGTTGTGGGTGACCACCACCACCGAGCGGCCGTCGTCGGCCAACGAGCGCAGGGTCTGCATGACCGATTTCTCGTAGCCGGGGTCGAGCCCGGAGGTGGGTTCGTCTAAAAACAGCAGCGAGGGTTTGGTCAGCAGTTCCAGTGCGACGCTGGTGCGTTTGCGTTGCCCGCCCGACAGACTGTCGATGCGCTGATCGGCCTGGGTGGACAGGCCCAGTTCGGTCAGCACTTCCTGGATGCGTTGGTTGCGTTCGGCGGCCGACACGTCGTGGGGAAACCGCAGCCGCGCAGCGTAATTGAGCGCGCGGCGGACCGTCAGCGGGGTGTGCAGGATGTCGTCTTGGGGCACGAACCCGATCCGGTGGCGCAGTTCGGCGTAGTTGTCGTAGAGGTCGCGGTCGTCGTAGCGCACGCTGCCGCTGGTGGCCGGGCGGAACCCGGTCAGCGCGCCCAGCAGCGTGGATTTCCCGGCCCCGCTGGGCCCCACCACCGCCAACAGGCTGCGCTGGGGCAGGGCGAAGCTGACATCGGCCAACAACACCTTGGACTTCTTGGAGCCCTTGTTGGTGACCACCCGCAGGTTGGCCGCCTCATAGGAAATGTCGCCGGTGTCAACGTATTCCACCAGCCGATCCCCGGACAGCTGCAACAGCTGATGACCGATGCCGACGATGTCGCTGGGCCCCAGCAGCGTCCGGTTGATCCGGGTGCCGTTGACGTAGGTGCCGTTGGCGCTGTTGTTATCGACCAGCTCCCACTGACCGCCCGAACGGCGCAGCATCGCATGACGGCGCGAGACCAGCAGATCATTGAGCACCACATCGTTGTCGGGGCCACGCCCGATCGTCACCACCAACTGATCAATGGCATGCACCGCCGTCGGCGCCCGGGCCACCGTCGTCTGGCCCACCACCGCCGCCGGCTGCGCCGCCGCGGCGGGCTGCCCGCCCGGCGCCAACTGCACCAACTCACCCGAGGACGCCGACCCCAACATCACCGACACCGGCCCCGCGATCGCCACCCGCTCGACCCGCGCACCCTCGACAAACATCCCATTGCTGCTGTGGTTGACCAAAACCCAGCCCCCCGGGCCCGGCTGCAACACCGCATGATCCCGCGACACCCGCGGATTATCCAACCGCACATCAGCCTCAGCCGACCGACCAATCGTCCACACCCGATTCGGCGTGGCATGCCAGACCCGCCCACCAGCACGCAACTCCAACCGGGGCACCTCCATCACAACCGCCTCGGCCCTACCCTCCATACCAAGCCTCCGACACCTCCGGTCGCACGGTTTCGCCTATCCCGCGCATCGTGCTCATCGCCGCCCTGCGTGCCAATCTTGTTGTGCTGCTTGAGCTTCAGCGGCTACGGACGGTCCGGATCAGCCGTACTTCGCCCACCACGTGTGCAGTTCGTCGATGGTGGCCGGATCGCCGAAGACGTCGCTGAGCATCAGCTTTTCCTCGTTGGTCCAGATCACGTTCGGGTGGTTCTTGTAGGTGCCACATGCGATCATGCCGGCGGTCACGTTCGGCGTCCGGTCGTAATGCCAGCCGTCGGGCGACGGTCCTTCCCCGGGGCAGTTCATCAGATCCACCGCGGCGATGTCGTCGTCGAAGGCCTTCTTGAGCGCGTCAAGAGTCGGGAACAGTCCGTAGATGGCGCGGCTGGGGCCGCCCTGGTTGGTGTTCTGCCCGCAGTTGTACATGGCAGTCGCTCCGGTCCAAACGCTGTCCGGCTTGGGACTGGTCGGTGTGCAGGTGCCGCTGGCGTAACCGGACGGCAGATAACTCATCAGCCTGCTTTGTGGGTCTCCGGCCGGGGTGGTTGTCGTTGGGGAACTCGGGGTCGTCGGCTTGGTGGTGGGGACGGAGGTCGTGGTGTCCGCCTTCGGGGTGGAGTCCGGTCGGGTCGCCAACCAGATCCCGACGGCGGCGACGACGAGAACGACCACCAGTGCGGCGGCACCGCCGGCCACGATCGGCCACGGGTTGCGCTTGCGCGGTGCGGGCTGATTCCAGGGTGCCGGGCCGCCGGGCTGTTGTGGTGGCGTGCCTGGTGGCGTGCCTCCCCAGCCGCCGCCTTGGTAGTACTGCGGGACCGGCGCGGACTGGCCGGCGGCCGGAATGGGACCGCTCGCCGGTGCCCACGCGGGCTGCCCGGTCGGGCTCGGCTGTGGCAACGGCCCCGAACCGGCCGGTTCCGGGTACTGCGGCGCCGGTGGCGGGGTAGCAGCAGCCATCGTCGGCGGCTGGGGCGCAAAAGGCGCAAAAGCGGTGCCCGGCAAGGTCGCTTCCTGGCTGCGGCGCACGATGTCGGCCGCGTGGTCTTGATCGGGGTCGCTGAGGGCATCGTGGGCGGCCCGGGCGAAATCGCCGGCGCTGGCGTAGCGGTCCTCGGGCCTTTTGGCCATGCCACGCGCGATCACCGCATCCAAACCCTTGGGTATCCCCGAGCGCGCGGCGCTGGCCTGCGGCACCGGATCCATCAGGTGCGCGGTGACCAACGTGGACGCGCTGTCGGCGCGATAGGGCGGGGAGCCGGTCAAACATTCGTACAGCACGCACGCCAACGCGTAGATGTCGGCGCGGTAGGTGACTTCGTCGTTGGAAAACCGTTCGGGCGCCATGTATTTCCAGGTGCCCACCGCGGTGCCCAATTGGGTGAGCTTTTCGTCGGTGGTGGCGCTGGCGATGCCGAAGTCGACCAGGTAGGCGAAGTCGTCGCGGGTCACTAGCACGTTGGGAGGTTTGACGTCGCGGTGCATCACCCCGGCGGCGTGGGCGGCGTCGAGAGCGGAGGCGACCTGGCTGATGATGGCCACCGCCCGCGGCGGGGTCAGCGGACCGAAACGTTTGAGCAAGGTGTCCAGGTCGGTGCCCTCGATCAGGCGCATCTCCAGGTACATCTGACCGTCGATCTCGCCGTAGTCGTGGATGGGCACCACATGGGGTTCCTGCAACCGACCGGCGGTGCGGGCTTCGCGCTTCATCCGCTCGCGAAACACCGGGTCCTTACTGAACTCCGCGGTCATCAGCTTGACCGCGCACGGCCACTCCTTGACGGTGTTCTCGGCTTCGTAGACCTCGCCCATACCGCCGCGGCCCAGCAGCCGCTTGAGGTGGTAAGGGCCGAACATCGACCCCACACGCGAGTCTGGCGCCTCGCCCATCGCTGATCCTCCCTCGACCCAACCCGAATTCCGCCGACCCTATCAAGTGGGCACAGTTATCGCAGCGAGTGCGACCCGTCGGCCCAGCAACCCGTGACGGTAACCATGACGGTAAGCCCTCGCCAACCCGACCGCATGAAAACGGGGCTTATCCGTCCGCGGGCGACCGGGCCACGGGTGCCCCGTCGATGTTCGGATGAACGCGGTCAGCCACGACGGTCGTCCGGCTATGGCCGCGCGCTAGCCGAGCCCCCAGCCGTGCGGTCACCGCGCGCCGAAAATCCCTGGCGCAGTAAGACACTGAGCCGGGACCCGCCCTGTCCGGCCGGCTCTTTACGGTCAAAGCGGTTGCGGCGCAACCGTGCTGGCGCCATGCTAGCGGTCACGCCGGGCAGCGATTTGAAAGGTGAATTCGTGGTCGCAGATGCGGATGTGATCGCCGTCGTTGAGCGTGGCGGCGCCGCGGATCCGCTGGTGCCCTACGTGCACACCGTTGGACGACCGGAGATCGTTGATGATGTAGTTGGTCCCGGTGTCGATGATGACCGCGTGATGGCGGCTGACCTTCGCGCTGTCGAGCACGATGTCGTTGTCACTGAGACGGCCGATACGGGTCGCCGCGGTGCGAAGCGGGTGGTCGTGCCCGGTGGCGATGTCGTGCAGGCAGGCCACGGCTTGTTGTCCGGTCACCATGGTCCGCTGGTCGAGCAGGGTGACGGTGCCGACGGCGGTGGACTTCGCGTTCATCTTGGCGTCCAACGGTTCCTGGCGCAGGATGCGTTCGTTGAGACCGCGCAGAGTCGGGCCGGGGTCGATGCCGAGATCCTCGGCCAGGGTTGTCTTTACCCGTCGATACGCGCCCAACGCGTCGGATTGCCGATCGGTGAGGTAATAGGCGGTGATCAGCTGGGCCCACAGTGGTTCCCGATACGGGTGTTCGACGGTGAGGGCCTCCAGTTCGGTGATCACCTCAGCGGCGCGGCCACAAGCGATCTCGGCTTCCGCCTTGGCGGTGTGGGCGAGAATCTTGTCCTCCACGAGCGCGGTGGCAAACGCGTCGACGAACTGAAAGTCACGCAGGTCGTCGAGCACGGGCCCACGCCATTCCCGCAGTGCCGCAGCCAAATGCCGGCTGGCTTGGTCGAATTTGCCGGCGGCGGCCGCGTGTACCCCGGCAGCTTTCTCCGCTATGAACCGCCCGAGATCGCAGCTGTTCTCCGGAATGCTGAGCCGGTAGCCCGGGGGTGCCGCGGCCAAAATCGCTCGGGGGTCGACACCGGCGCCGCTGAGCAGCTTGCGCAGGTTGGACACGTAGGAATGAATGCTGGCCCGGGCTCCGGAGGGAGGCCACTCCTCCCAGAGAGCGGTGATCAGCGCGTCGACGCCGACCGGCCGGTTGCGGTTGATCACCAGCATGGCCAGCACCGCCCGCTGCTTAGGGGTGCCGGTCGGTACCAGGTCGCCGTTTATGCTCATCTCCAGCGGTCCCAGCAGACCGAATTCGAGACTTTTGCCCGTCATCGCGTTACCAGCCATCCCGGGTCCTCCGCGGCTTCATCTGCGCCTCATCTGCCTAGTGTCGAGCAACGGTCATCAACGGTCATTCTGGTACGAAGTTCGCCGATCCGGTACGAATCAACGGGCCGGGCAGGTCGATCCCGTCGCGCCGCCGGACCGCAAACGCCCGGCCATTGGTGTCGTCTTAGCGAATCACCTTGTCGCCCTGCGGGACACGCGATCGGCGGCCAGCTCAGCGGACGCGTTGCCCGCGGTGTCTGCCCGCCGTCGCTGTCCCGGTGGTCAGGTGCCGGTGGTGACGACCAGGAAGTCGTGGCTGGTGGCCCATGCCTTGACGAAGGTCTCGATGGGGATCTGTTCGTCGCGGCCTTGCTTGGTGCCGCTGTCGTTGAGGTGCACGATGCCGTTGGCGGTGTCGACTCCGGTGACCACCACCGCGTGGTCGGAGCGCGGGTTGCCGTCACTGTCTTTGCTTTCGATCGGCTGGCCCCAAATCATTTCGGCGTTGAGGCTGACGATGACCTTGTGGCCGCCCCCCCAGGTACTGCTCGAGCGCCTCCATGCCCGTGGGGATTCCGGTTTGCGGGGCGTCGTCGGTGTCGGTGACCTTGGCGTCGACGCCGTAGTGCGCCAGCAGGGCCGGCACGTCCCACATGCTGGTGCCCATGCCGGAATTCGGGTTCGACGGGTCAGCGGGCTTGATGTAGATCGAGCCGGGGTGGACGGTGCTGGGTGTCGACTGGGCCACCTTGACGATCGCCTTCTCCGACGGTTCCTTGCCGGTGATCTGACCGATCACGTCGGCGCTCGACATGATGACGCAGTCGTCGTATTTCTGGTAGCGCCACCACTTGGCGGCCGCTACGGGGTCGCCGTACATCGTGCCCGTCGCCGCATCGGCCGGGAGGGCCAGTCCCAGTGCCAGCGCGCCCGCGAAGGTGGCGGCGACGGCGGTCTTGGCGATGGTGGAGATCTTCATCGGTGTTTCCCTTTTCTCGTTCTCTCGTTCCGCGCCCGTCGGATGGCTGCGGAATGGGCGTTGAGAAAAGGTTCCGATGACGGCCTTTTCGTTATCTCTATGAATCCTTGAAGTGATCTACGGGCTATAAAGAGCCGCGAAACACGAGTGGCGGGCAGCCGACCCGACGCTTGGGTGGCTGCCCGCCGGGTGTCGGACCAACGGCTACTTGTGTGTTTCCTGGGTGACGGTCATGAAGTAGTGGCTGGTGGCCCAGGCCTTGACAAAGGTCTCCAGGGGGATCTGCTCGTCGCGACCGTCCGGATTGCCGCTGTCGTTGAGGTGCACGACGCCGTTGGCGGTGTCGACGCCGGTCACCACCACTGCGTGGTCGGCCCGCGGCTGGCCGTCGCTGCCCTTGTTCTCGATCGGCTCGTTCCAGATCATTTCGGCGTTGACGCCGACGATCACCGCGTGGCCGCTGCCCAGGTACTGCTCGAGCGCGTCCATGCCGGTGGCGACGCCGGTCTGGGCGGCGCTGTCCGAGTCGGTGTTGACGCCGTGGACTCCGTAGTGTGCCAGCAGTGTCGGCAGGTCCTCCGGGTTGGTGCCCATGCCCGAGTTCGGGTCGTTCTTGTCGGTCGGCTTGATGTAGATCGAGCCGGGGTGGCTGGTGCTGGGCGTCGACTGGGCCACTTTGATGATGGCCCGCTCCGAGGGCAGCTTGCCTGTGATCTGGCCGATGACGTCGGCGCTGGACATGATGGCGCAGTCGTCGTAGTTCTGGTGGCGCCAGTACTTGGCGGCCGCGGCCGGGTCGCCGAACATGGTGCCGCCGACGGATGCGTCGGCCTGGCTGGCCAAGCCCAGCGACAGGCCGGCCGCGAGCGCGGTGGCGACGGTTGCCTTGGCGACGATGGAGATGTTGACGGTCTTCATGGCCGGGTCCTTTCTCAATTCCGCTCCGGTGGAGGGGCTGTTGAGAAAAGGCTCTGATGGTGGCCTATTCGTTATCTCGTCGAATTCTTGGAGTGACCTGCCGTGGCCGGGGTGTGACCATGCGGTGGCGCGTCAGTTGCAGGCCCACGTGTCGATGTAGCCGCCGTCGAGTTTGCTCAGCGCGTCTTTCATGGCGGCACTGAGGTTGGGGCCCGTGCCGCCCTTGTAGTCGCGGTCTTTCGCGGCGACGGCACCGCAGGCGGTGAACGAGGTGAGCACCTTGCAATCGGAGTAGCCACACGATTTGACCGCGGTGGCTTCGGCGGCCGCCTTGGTGGGGTAGGCCCACGACCGGCCCCACGACCCGTTGCTGGAATAGGCGATAGCCCCGTAGGAATCGGTGGCGCGTGCCACGGTCGCCGCAGTTGCCGACGTTGTTGCGAGGGCCGCGATGGTTGCGATGACAACCGCCAGCCGGGCGACCGTCACGGCGAACCGGCGCCGATGGGGAACCATCATCGTCATTGGTGAATCCTTTCCGAGCGTCGGCGGTCCGGCCGGATCGACATTGCCGTGACGCCATCCGCCAATGGCTAGACCGGTTTGGTAGCGGTGACCTGTTTGCCCCAGTCGGACATTGTCAGCGTCACCGAAGTGTTGGGGGCCGGGACGATCTGGATTTGCACGAGATGTGAGGACCCGTCCGAAGCGGTCCACACGGTGGTGGGCACCGTGGCAACGTCCTCGGTGGTCAACCGTGAGCCGGCCAGCGTCGCGATGTCGTCGGCGCTTGATTTCCCGGTGATCTTGGTGGTGGCGACCCCGTTCACCTGCTGGGAGCCGGCCACCGACGCGTCCTTGAGGTTGGCCAGTACGTTGGCCAAGCCCTTGTCGGGGTCCAGCAGCACCGACACGTTGTAGATCGAGGCGCCGTTGCCGAAGTCGGTGTACGTGCCGGGTTGGCCGAGGTCGGAATAGAGGTGACCGTCGACATAGACGAATTTGACGTCCTGGGTGTCCTTGCCGACGAGCATCGTCGCGCTGCCGGTGGCGACGGTCTGCGGTGTGTTGGATACATCGCCGTCGAGCCTTGTCACCCGCAGATTCGGCACGTCGCCCTGCACGGCAAGGCTGAGGTGCATGCCGGTGACCTTGCGCATCACGTCGGTGGCTTGCTTGAGCAACCTCGCCGCCTCCCCGCTGGTGGCGGTGGCGGTGGCGCTCGACGATTTGGCGCCGGTATCCGAATGTCCGCAGCCGCTGATCGTCAGGGCGACAGCGAGTCCGGTGGCCGCGGCGGCGACAACGCTTCGACGCGCAAGCTTCATCGACATCTCCTTCGTCAGCCCGCAGTTGCTCAAGCCGAACTCCGAGCTTAGTGAGCCCTGGGTTACGGCCGGCCGGTCCGGGTCCACCTATCTCGCCGCGGCTGACTGTCACAGAATGCGCGATGCGGGGATCCCGGTTCTCGGGATCCCCGCATGCTGTGTGGGGGTCGATCAGGTGAGCTGGCTAGCGTACTGCGGGCAGTAGTCCTTGGTTGCGTAGACGACGAAGTAGGCGGCTTGCTTGGAGGTCAGGTTGGTCTGGCTGAGGATTTCACTGGCGATTTGGGATCCGGTTGCTCCGGCCGCCAATTCGGTGCAGACCTGGTGGCCCTCTTGGACCGCCGCCTGCGGTGAGGAGAAGGTAACGCCAACCGACTCCATCTGCGAGATGAATGCCGCGTCAGCTGCGGTGGTGGCCGAGGCGAGGCCGGCGGTGGCGACGGCAAGCCCGACGCCGGCGGCGCCGACGGCGGTGGCCAGGACTGCGGTGAGGCGTGCTGAGAACATTGCTGAGGTCCTTTGCTGAGTGCTGTGGGTTTCCTGCTTGGTGACCTCAGCTTCGGACCGACCTCTTGGCGAATTCTCAATAACTTCTTGATAACTTCCCGGCGCCGATTCGCCCGGGCACCGGCGAGGTTAGGCCTGAGTCATCGCGTAGTAGGCGCCGCGCCGGGCCAGTAGTTCGGCGCGGTTGCCTTGTTCGACGATTTGTCCGTCCTGTACGACCATGATGCGGTCGGCATCGCGAATCGTCGAAAGCCGATGGGCGATAATGAAACTCGTTCTGTCTCGGCGAAGTTCGCACATCGCTTGGGCGATGAGCAGCTCGGTGCGGGTATCGACCGAGCTGGTGGCCTCGTCCAGGATCAGCAGTTGGGGGCGCGCAAGGAACGCACGCGCGATGGTGATCAGCTGCTTCTCGCCGGCGCTGATGTTGCTTCCGTCGCCGCTGATCCGGGTCTGATAGCCGTCCGGAAGGCTACGCACGAAACGGTCGACATGTGCTGCTCTGGCGGCTTCGGTTATCTCGTGGGGGGCGGCGTCCGGCCGGCCGTAGGCGATGTTTTCGGCAATCGTCCCGTCGAACAGCCAGGTGTCTTGCAGCACCATGCCGATCCGTGACCGCAATGCATGCCGGCTCATCGAGGCGATGTCCACGCCGTCGATCAGGATCCGGCCGGAATCGACCTCGTAGAACCGCATCAGCAGGTTCACCAGCGTGGTCTTGCCCGCGCCGGTCGGTCCGACGATCGCCACCGTGCTACCCGGCTCGGCCACCAGCGACACGTCCCGGATCACCGGGTGACCGGGGTGGTAGGCGAAGCTCACGTGTTCGAACTCGACGCGACCGGGCCGGCTCGGAGCAGGAATCGGCGCCCGGACGGCCGACGCCGGCGCCGGCTCCGGCTCCGGCTCCGGCGATTCTTCGGCCTCGTCGAGCAGCTCGAATACCCGCTCGGCGCTGGCCACCCCCGATTGCAGGGTGTTGTACATCCCGGCCACTTGGCTCAGCGGCGTGTTGAACTGGCGGACATATTGAATGAAGGCCTGGACACTGCCCAGCGTGATGCGACCGGTGGCCACCTGCAGGCCACCCGCCACGGCGACGGCGACGTAACCGAGGTTGCCGATGAACGTCGTCGCCGGTCCGACCAGACCGGACAGGAACTGCGCGCCGAAGCTGGCCTGGTAGACGTCGTCGTTGAGCTTGCGGAATTCTTCTCGCGCGGCGGCCTGGTGACCGAAGGTCTTGACCACCGTGAAGCCGCTGTATGTCTCTTCGATGTGGGCATTGAGGCGCCCGGTGCTGGTCCAATGCGCAACGAACAGTCCTTGCGAACGTCGCGTGATCGCCCGCGTCACCAGCAGCGACAGCGGCACCGTCAGCACCGTGATCAGCGCCAGCAGCGGCGAGATCCACACCATCATGAAGAGCACGCCCAGCACCGTCAGAATGGACGTCACCAGCTGGCTGATCGTCATCGACAGCGACGACTGGACGTTGTCGATGTCGTTGGTGACCCGGCTCAACAGCTCGCCGCGCTGACGTCCGTCGAAGTAGGACAACGGCAGCCGGTGCACCTTGTTCTCGACATCGGACCGCAACGTCGTTATGGTCCGCTGCACCGTCACGTTGAGCAGCCGGGTCTGAGCCCAAATCAAAAGCGAAGCAACCAAATACAGTGCTAGCGCCAGCGCCAGCGTACGTCCCACCGCGCCGAGGTCCACCCCCTGGCCCGGCACCACATTCATCCCCGACAGCAGGTCGGCGAACGCGTTGTCACCGCGGGCCCGGGCCGCCGCGACGGCCTGCGCCTTGGTGATGCCGGCCGGCAGCCGTCGCCCGATCACGCCGTTGAACAACAGGTCGGTGGCGTGGCCCAGGATGCGCGGGACGACCACGCTGATCGCCGTGCCGGTGATACCCAGCGTGATCACCGCAAGGCTGAGCCGGCGTTGCGGCGCGAGCCGTTTCACCAGGCGCGCCGCCGAACCCCAGAAGTCCTGCGACCGCATGGTGGGGGCCGGCGCCGCGCCGCGCGGCCGCTGGTTCATTGTCATGGTCACGGGACCCCCCCGGCGCCGACGGTCACCGACTGCGAGATGGCGAATTCGGCATAGGCGGGGCAGTCGGCCAGCAGGGCTTCGTGGCTGCCCGCGCCGACGATCCTGCCGTCGTCGACGACGAGCACCTGATCGGCCTGGCATGCAGTCGAAACACGTTGGGTGACAATGATAATGGTTGACGTTGCGGCCACCTCGCGCAGCTGCGAGCGAACGCGGGCCTCGGTGTGCACGTCCAGAGCCGAGAACGCGTCGTCGAAGAGGTAGATGGCGGGGCGGCGGATGACGGCCCGCGCGATCGCCAGCCGTTGGCGCTGCCCACCGGAGAAGTTGATCCCCCCCTGGCCGACGCGCATGTGCAGCCCGTGCGCCCCCACGAAATCGTCTGCTGCGGCGACGCGCAGTGCCTCCCACATGTCCGCCTCGGTGACCGACTGGTTCGGGGCCGCGCCGTACCGCAGGTTGTCGGCGACGGTCCCGGAAAAGAGGTAGCCGCGCTGCGGCACCAGGCCGATTGCGGTCCACAGTCTTTCGGTGTGGTAGTCGCGGACGTCGATGCCGTCGATCAGGACGGCGCCGCCGGTGACGTCGCGGAGCCGGCAGATCAGCGAGACCAGGGTCGACTTGCCCGAGCCGGTGCTCCCGACGATCGCGGTGGTGGCACCCGGGCGGGCGGTCAGCGAGATACCTTGCAGCACCGGACAATCAGCGCCCGGATAGGTGAACGTCACACCGTCGAGGTGGACCACGCCGGTGATCCCGTCGGGCGGGAACGTGGGATTTGCCGGGTTGCCGATAGCGGCGCGGGTGGACAACACCTCGGTGATGCGTTCGGCGCACACGGATGCTCGCGGCAGCACGACCAGCGTCATCGTCGCCATCAACACCGCCATCAGAATCTGGGCGAAATACGACAGGAAGGCGCTCAGCGAGCCCACCTGCATCTGGCCGTTGTCGATGCGCAGGCCGCCGAACCAGATCACCGCGACGCTGGACGCATTGATGGTCAGGGTGGTCACCGGCAGCATCAGCGCCTGCCAGTTACCCGCTGCCAGTGCGGTCTTGGACAGCGCGGTGTTCGCCCGGGCGAACCTGTCCCGCTCGAAGCCTTCCCGGGTGAACGCGCGGACCACCCGCACTCCGGACAGTTGGTCTCGCAGCACTCGGTTGATGCCGTCGATCAGGCTCTGCATGCTGCGAAACAACGGCAGCAGGTGCGTCACGATCCAGTAGTTCGCTACCGCCAGCACCGGGACGCTGACCAGTAGCAGCCAGGTCAGTGCGGCCTCCTGGTGAATTGCCATGAGAATGCCGCCGACGCTCATGATCGGCGCGGCGACCAGCACGGTGGCCGTCGTCTGCACCAGAAACACGATCTGGCGCACGTCGTTGGTGCTTCGGGTCAGCAACGTCGAGGCGCCGAACCGGGCAGTCTCGCGTTCGGAGAAGGTGACGACGTGTTCGAACATGGCTGAACGCAGGTCGCGGCCGAAGCCGGTCCCGGTCCGTGAGCCGACGTAGAGCGCACCGACCGCGCACAGCGCCTGTAATCCGGTGACGCCGAGCATCACCACGCCCAGCCGGACGATGATGGTGGTGTTGCCCTTGGCGACTCCATCGTCGATGATCGCGGCGTTGACGGTGGGAAGGTACAGCGAAGCCAGGGTGCTGATCAGCTGCAACACCATCAGTACCGCTATCAGCCGACGGTAGGGCCGCAGGTACTGGCGCAGCAGTGCCAGGAGCATGGGGTAACTGTCGCACACCGCGACTGCTAGGCACCGGCGCCAGGTTCGCTCCTGAGACAGAAATGCCTGATCAGCGAGCGTGTCGGTGGTTGACCTCTGGGGCTGCGGCTACAGTGCATGCTGTGACCGGCAGGAGAAGAGGTACGCGGTGCGGCGCAATGTGACGACGCTGGTGTTGGCGGCGTCGGCCCTGGTGGCTTTGACACCCGCGATCGCGGGGTGTTCCAATTCCGGCGCCAACCAGCCGGGTGCGACGATTTCGTCGACGCCCGGCAACGCCGAGGGCAAGCACGGGCCGTTTTTCCCGCAGTGCGGTGGTGTCAGCGATCAGACGGTGACCGAGCTGACCAGGGTCGGCGGGCTGATCAACACGGCCAAGAACTCGGTGGGCTGCCAATGGCTGGCGGGCGGCGGCATCATGGGACCGCACTTCTCCTTCTCCTGGTACCGCGGTAGCCCGATCGGGCGGGAGCGCAAGACCGAGGAACTGTCGCGAGCAAGTGTCGAGGACATCAACATCAACGGTCACAGCGGCTTCATCGCAATCGGCAACGAGCCCAGCCTGGGCGATTCGTTGTGTGAAGTGGGGATCCAGTTCCAGGACGATTTCATTGAGTGGTCGGTGAGCTTTAACCAGAAGCCATTTCCCCCGCCGTGTGACGTCGCCAAGGAATTGACCCGCCAATCGATTGCGAACGCGAAATGAGACGTGCCCTGGTCGGTGCCGCCGCATTGATCACCGCGCTGATTTTCCTGGTGGGTTGCACGAGATCGGTTTCCGGCACCGCCGTGAAGGCGGGCGCGGGCGGAGTGCCGCGCAACGACAACTCCGAAAGGCAATATCCGAACCTGCTCAAGGAATGTGAGGTCCTGACCACCGACATCCTGGCCAAGACCGTCGGTGCAGATCCGCTCGACATCCAAAGCACATTCGTGGGCGCGATATGCCGGTGGCAGGCGGCCAACCCGGCCGGTTTGATCGACATCACCCGGTTCTGGTTCGAGCAGGGCAGCCTGAGCAACGAGCGCAAGGTCGCCGAGGGTCTGAAATACCAGGTCGAAAATCGCACGATCCAGGGCATCGACTCGATTGTGATGCGGACCGGCGATCCCAACGGCGCGTGCGGTGTGGCCAGCGATGCGGCGGGAGTGGTCGGGTGGTGGGTCAACCCGCAGGCGCCCGGTATCGACGCCTGTGGGCAGGCCATCAAGCTGATGGAGCTGACGCTGGCCACCAACGCCTGAGCCGGAGGGGCGGCGGGACAGCTCGGTGGTCAGGCCTCCCGCGGCACATGGAAGGCGACGAGCGAGGCGTCGCCGGGTCGCAGATCCTCCCAACGTCCTTCGATCCGTAGCACGGCGATCGCCGACGTCGGGAACTTTTCCGAAATACGTTGTGCAACTGTAGATTTGGTGCTGTCGGCGGTGGCCAGAATGAGGGCCAGCGCCGACGTGGTCGGTTCGTGACCGATGACGAGCAGGGTGGTGATCTCATCGGCCACCCGGTTGATCTCCTCGATCACGGCGCCGGGAGTGGCGCCGTAGAGGCGCTGCGCGTAGCGCACCGGCGCATCGATGCCGGTGCGTACCAACGTCTCTCGGGTGCGAGTGGCCGTCGAGCACAGCACGCTGTCGACCGTCGGCACGTTAGCCCGCAACCACTCACCGGCCAGCCGGGCCTCGCGGATACCCCGTGGCGCCAACGGCCGGTCGTAGTCGGCGACGCCATCCGGGTAGGCCGACTTCGCGTGTCGCATCAGCACGAGGTTGCGGTGCTGCTCATTCATTGGGCTCACGCTAGTGAATCCGAAAACCAGGTCGCTACGCCGCATCCTCTTCGTCGTCGTCTCCGTCGCGGAGCAGTTTTTCGGGGTGATGCATGGTGTTGGTGCGGGGTTGGCCGCGATCCAGGTGGGCCGGTGGGATCCATTCGGTGTCGCCGTGGGCGTTTTTGCGGGTGGTCCAGCCGTTGTCGAGGAGTTTGTGGTGGGGTCCGCAGGCCAGGGTGAGTTGGTCGATGTCGCTGCGATGGGTGCTGGCCCAGTCCCGCACATGGTGGACCTGGCAGCGATATCCCGGCACGTCGCATCCGGGTGCGGTGCAGCCACGATCGCTGGCGTATAAGACAATTCGTTGCCCCGGTGAGGCCAGGCGTTTGCTGTGATACAGCGCCAGGGGTTTGGCCTGGTCGAAAATGGTGAGGTAATGGTGGGCGTGGCGGGCCAGAGCGATGACGTCGGACATGGGTAGCAGGGTGCCGCCGGCGGTGAGTGCGGTGCCGGCGGCGGCTTCGAGGTCTTTGAGGGTGGTGGTCACGATGATGGCGGCCGGTAGGCCGTGGTGCTGGCCGAGTTTTCCGCTGGCCAGTAGCGCGCGCAGGCCGGCCAGTAGCCCGTCGTGGTTTCGTTGGCCTTCCGAGCGGGTGTCGCGCTGGGCGGCATCGTCGGGTGCCGGGCCGTCAATCACCGGGCTTTCGTCGGCCGGGTTGCAGATGCCCGGGGCGGCCAGCTTGGCTAAGACGGCATCGAGCGTGGCGCGGGCTTGCGGGGTCAGGTAGCCGCTGATACGCGACATCCCATCCGACCCCTGCCTTCCCAAGGTCAGACCGCGTCGCCGTGCCCTGTCCTCATCGGTGAAGGTGCCATCGGGATTGAGGCAGTCCATCAGCCGCTGCGCCAGCTTCCCCAACTGGTCAGGGCGAAACCGGGTGGCCAGCCCGGCCAGATGGGCCTCGGCTTTCTCGCGAGTCTCGATGTCCACCTCTACCGGCAGGTGACGAACGAAGTCGCGGATCACCCGCACATGCGCCTCGCCGATATGGCCGTCGCGCTGGGCGGCAGCGGTGGCGCTGAGCTGCGGTGCCAACAGTTCACCGGTCAACGCGCGGCGCCCACCGAGCTCGGCAGCCTCCGCCACCCGCCGGCTGGCCTCCGCCCGCGTGATCCGCAACCGGTTGGCCAGCGCCGCGGGCAGCTTCCCGCCCAGCTCCTCTTCGCTGGACTGCTCGCCGATCTGGTTGATCAACGCGTGCTGGGCGACTGGTAACTGGCGCGCCACCCGCTCCAGGCGCTCCAGCACCCGCAACCGTTCGGGGGTGGTGAGCGCCTCGAAAGACATCTCGATCAGCTCGTCGACGTCGGCATCGAGACGGTCCAGCACCGCCACCACCGACTCCCGATTCGAACACATGTGCTAATACTATCGCGGCGGACTGACAGATTCGTCGGCGAGCGCAAGCTCCTCAAACCATGCATCGCGGGCCCGGATATCCCGGTGATCGGCTTCCAGGCCGGCCAACGGCCATCGGCCGCACTACCTAAATCCGCAACTCGTAGAGACGCGTATGTAGACGCCCCCGCAACTCCCACGATTAGCCATTCCGCCGATGTTTTGCGATCGGCGTCTCCCCATGCTGGCTAACATGAGCGAAATCGACTGGAGCGACGTGGGCATGAGCGAGCTACCAACCGGAACGGTGACGTTGCTGCTGGCTGACGTTGAGGGCTCGACACGGCTGTGGGAAACGCAACCCGACGGGATGGCGGCCGCTATCACCCGCCTGGATCAGACGGTATCCGAGGCGATCGCCGCCCACGACGGTGTCCGGCCGATCGAGCAGGGCGAGGGTGACAGCTTCGTGATCGCCTTTGCACGTGCCTCCGACGCGGTGGCCTGTGCGGTGCAGCTGCAGCGCGCGCCGCTGGCGCCGATCAGGCTGCGTATCGGGGTGCACACCGGTGAGGTGCGGCTACGCAGCCAGACCAGCGGCGACGGCAATTACGTGGGGCCGGAGATCAATCGCACCGCACGGCTGCGCGACCTGGCCCACGGCGGCCAGACGGTGCTGTCGGGGATCACCAGCGATCTGGTCATCGATCAGCTCCCGGCCGACGCGTGGTTGAGCGATCTCGGCAGTCACCCGTTGCGCGATCTGCCCCGGCCCGAGCGAGTTGTCCAGCTGTGTCATCCCGACCTGTGCAACAACTTCCCGCCGCTGCGCACACCCGTCACCATTGCGACCCGCAATCTTCCGGTGAACCTGACGAATTTCGTTGGCCGCCAAGCTGAAATGACGAGCCTGCAGGACACGCTCGCAGATAGTCGGCTGGTTACCCTGACCGGAGCGGGCGGGGTAGGTAAGACACGGCTGGCGGTGCATGTCGCCGCCCTGATCGCCGACAAGTTCCGCGACGGCGTGTGCTACGTCGATTTGGCGCCGATCAGCCACCCCGACGTTGTGCCGGTCACGGCTGCCCGTGCACTCGGTCTACCGGACCTGCCGGGGCGATCGACGATGGACACGCTGCTGCGGTTCCTCCGCGGCCGGCAGGTATTGATCGTGCTGGACAACTGCGAGCACCTGCTCGACGCGAGCTCCAAGCTGGTCACTGGATTGCTCACTGCCGCAACGGGACTGACGGTGCTCGCCACCAGCCGTGAGCCGCTCGGGGTGGCGGGCGAAGCGGCGTGGCAGCTGCCCTCACTGTCGCTGGCGGACGACGCCGTCGAGTTGTTCGCCGACCGCGCCCGCCTGGCCCAGGCCGGCTTCACCGTGAACGACGACAACGCCGGCGCGGTGGCGCAGATCTGCACCCGACTTGATGGCATGCCGCTGGCGATCGAACTGGCGGCCGCGCGGGTCCGGACGATGTCGCTGACGGAGATCGTCGATGGGCTGCATGACCGATTCCGGTTGCTGACCGGTGGTTCGCGCACCGCGGTGCGCCGCCAGCAGACGTTGCGGGCCTCGGTCGATTGGTCCCACGCGCTGCTCACCCAAACCGAACGCAGCCTGTTTCGCCGGCTCGCGGTATTCCTCGGTGGCTTCGACCTGACCGCCGCGCAAACGGTCGCCGGGGGCGACGACATCGAACCGTACCAAGTGCTCGATCAGCTCACCCTGCTGGTGGACAAATCGCTGGTGCTCGCCGAAAACTCAAGCGGCCGAACTCGATACCGGCTGCTGGAGACGGTTCGCCAGTACGCGCTGGAGAAGCTGAGTGAATCCGAAGAGGCCGATGCCATCCGGGCGCGACACCGCGACTACTACGCATCGATTGCTGCGTTGCTGGACACGCCGGGACGCACCGACTACGAGCAGCTGATCCAACAGGCCGAAACCAATATGGACAATCTCCGAAGCGCTTTCACCTGGAGCCTGGAAAACTCCGACCTCGAACAGGCGCTCGGACTTGCGTCCTCACTGCAGCCGCTGTGGCACACCCGGGGCCGCATCCTGGAAGGCTGTGCGTGGTTCGACGCGATACCCATCGACCAAGCGAGCAAACAGCAAGTCACACCCGCCACGCGGGCTCGGGCGCTGGCGGACATGGCTGTTGTCACTCTATTTCGCGGCGACGGCATGGCTCGGGCACAGCACGCCCTGATCCTCGCTCGTGAACTCGCCGATCCGGTTCTGCTGGCGCGGGTCTTGACGGCGTGCGGCATCGTCGCGGGCTACCTCTACGACGCCGACGCGGCCGCAGCGTACTACGCCGAGGCGGCTGACCTGGCCCGCGCAATCGGCGACCGGTGGAGGCTGAGCCAGATCCTTGCCCAGCAGTCGAATACGGCTGTCATGCAGGGTGACCCGGTGGCAGCCCGCGCGACCGCCGAAGAGGGACGTGATGTCGCCGAAGCCGTCGGCGACAGGTTCGGCGCGCGTCAATGTGGCCTCAGTCTCGGATGGGCACTGCTGATGCGGGGGGACCTGGTTGACGCCGTAGCACAATTCAGCGCGGTGGTGGCCGATTGCCAACCGGCGCATGATGAGTTTCTCGAGGCGTCAGGCCTCATGGGCTTGGGCGTTGCGCAGGCGCAGCGGGGCGACGTGAGCGCGGCAAGCGCAGCAGCGGAAGTGGCGCTGGAGGCCGTGGCGGACCTCGGCGAGTACTTCCTGGGACTGGGGTACGTGGCGTCGGCGCAAGCGGCGCTGGCCGGCGGCGAGGTCGCGGCGGCGGACGGCGCAAGCGAGGCCGCCTGGCGCTGCCTGAGTGTGGCTCAGCCAAAGTTGGCGGTGGCGCAACGGGCCTTCAACGCGGTCGAGGTGGCGCTGGCCCAAGGTGATCTCAGCGCAGCCCGGTCGTGGACCGACGACGCCGTCGCTGTGGCGACCGGCTGGCACCGGGTGGTGGCACATCTGGTTCACGCTCGGGTGGCGACGGCTCAGGGCCTGCCGGACCAGGCCGAACGCCACGTCCGCGACGCTCTCGCCTGCACCGTGAAAAGCGGTGTGTACCTGCATCTTCCAGAAACCTCGACGTGTTGGCCGATCTGAGCAGGCGCAACGACAGCCAGCGAGCAGCACGACTTTTCGGTGCGGCCGATGCCTGCCGCCAGCGTATGGGCCAGGTGCGGTTCCGGGTCCACCAGTCCGGCTACGAGGCGTCGGTTACCGCATTGCAAGGTACAATGGGCCAGAACAACTTCGATGCCGCCTGGGCAGAAGGTGCGCTGCTGGGAACCGACGGAGCAATCAGCTACGCGCAGCGCGGCCGCGGCGAACGCAAACGCGCGTCCAGCGGCTGGGAGTCTTTGACCCCGGCCGAACTCGACGTCGTCGGATTGGTCACCAAAGGTCTGGGTAACAAAGACATCGCCGCCCGGCTCTTTCTGTCGCCGCGCACGGTGCAAGCCCACCTCACCCACGTCTACACGAAGCTCGGGATCACCTCCCGGTTCCAACTCATCCAAGAAGCGGCACGGCATTCCGGGTGACGGTTGACGCATCGCGGCGATGCCAGGTCGCGATACTCGTCCATTGGGCTGTCAAGCCGAGGTCATGGAAGCGCATCCGCGAAAAGTGAATCGCCAGCCAACCGATTTTGCGGCATCATGCTAGTGCCCACCGGCAAGCCCCGGTGCGGACGCCCGATTGGGGTTGACGATGACGAGAAGGCGAAATTATGAAGCTGGCGGAGGCGTTATCGCTGCGCGCGGATGCGGCGCGCCGCTTCGAGCAGCTGCGCTCCCGCGTCGTGAACAACGCCCGCTATCAGGAAGGCGAAGACCCTGCCGAGGATGCTGCGGCTCTGCTCGTCGAAGCGGGCGAGGTGTTAGGCGAATATGAAATGCTCATCCGGCGTATCAATCGCACCAATGCTGCCACGGTGATTGGTGCAGACGGCACGCTGACGGACGCGCTAGCCCGCCGAGACGCGCTACGCCTGCGTCACCACATCGTGACCGCGGCAGCAGATGCGGCCGCCGGCAGTGGCCACCCCGGCTATTCGCGGCAACTGCGGTCCGAGCTGAAAATGTTGTCCGCCTTGCCGGTTGCCGAGCTACGCACCCAGGCCGATGATCTGGCGCGCCAGATTCGTGAGCTTGATATTCAGATACAACGCGTCAACTGGGAGGTAGAGCTGCTGGACTGACCAGCCGAGGTGACGCAGGTAGTTGTCGCGGAGGCGTGCACAAGCCCCCGACCGGCGGGCAAAGCCCGGTCTCTCCTGGTGCACGGAGGGCAGTGCTAAGGGTTCGACTGCCTCATCACATCGCAGCCCAGCATTGCGCACAGGTGAAAGGGCACAGCACACAGCACACCACCACGTGCAGATCCGTGACGATGAGGGTGGGCACGGGGCAGCTATCCTCGGGCAACACAGCCGCACGCGCAACGTCGTCGCCGGCGATGTAGACCACCGGCGCGCGGGCAGGTGCATGGCTTCTCTGGTTGTGCCGCCGACAGACCCCGGCCAAGCCCACCTACCAAACCGACTGGCGTGCACTTGGGCTCCGGGGTGAGATGTTTCGTCAATCCGGGTGGTGGCGCGAACGCCGCAGACAGGAGGATGGGATGGCGTTGAGCGGGTGGTTCGCGCCGCGCGTTCGGCGATCACGGACGGGCGCGCGGCGCCGATCTTGGCCGTACCTGGTGGCCGGTGCGGCACTAGCCGTGCTCGGCGTGTGTGGGGTGACGGTGCTTGTGATCGGGCCTCGCGCAAACCCTTTGACGAGCCTGGCATCGCGACCGGATTGGGTCTTGGCCGGCGCGCTTCCGTCGAGCGGCGACTTTCCGACGGACTGGGGGTACGGCTTGTCGGGGGCGTTGCGCCGCCGCGCGTTCTCGGAGACCACTGCCTCGAGTACCGCGCCCCAGCTTGGCCCGCGGGCCGTGTATGGACCGGCCCAGTGCACACAGATCCCGCAACTGCTGACCCATTCCGGGGCGGCACTGGCCGCGGAACTGGACGTCGACCGCTACACCCAGCTGATTGCCCGCGACGCTCGAGTCTGGGATTGGCCGGCGACCGGAGAAAGCGACGAGCACGGCCCCAATGCGCATTTCGAAATCTCGGTGGTTCCCGACGGCCCGGACCGCATCGCCAATTACCTGGACTGGCTGGGCCGATGCGGGTCCTACCAGGTGGCCAACTACGACTTCAACGGACGGCTCAAAGATCAGCGCTCGGCCACCACGGTGCTCCACGACCATTGGACTGACAACGTCGTTGTCGCCGTCGTGGTCACCAGAACATTTGTCACTGCTGGCAGTGACGAACCACCGGCGACCTACCGCGCCAGCTACTACGCGTTGCGTGGCGTCATCCTGGAATGCTCCGTCTACATGGAAAACGCCGGCGATCGTGAACTGGTGCAGCGCCGCGCCTCCCAAACGCTGCAAAGGCTGCGCGCCCTGTGAGCTGGCCTACGCGCAGCCAACACGATTCGCGAGCAACGCTTTCCGTTGCCGCCCTGTTGTGTTCGGTTGCCATCGTTGCCGTCCTGATCACTGCGCCCGTCGCGCTGCGACATTGGCGAGAAACCACCCCGTCGTTGGCACCTGGACTGGCGGCGCTGTCTGACCAACAACTGGCCGACCTGCTTCCCAAGCCCGCCGATTTCCCCACAACGTGGACCGTCAACGCCACTACCGAGGGCGCCGACAGGTTCGGATACTTCAGGATGCAACCGTTCCACGACGGCGCCCTGGACTACGATCCGGCCGAATGCGCCAACGTCAACGACTTAGCGCCCGGCATTGCCGGGGGTGCCGAAATCGCGGGGCGTGATCCCGCCGATCGGCCCGAGAGTTCCGGCCAGCATCCCGACGTTCGCCTGCGAATCGGCCGTGAGTTCAACCAAAGCGGCTTTGACAAGATGACCGCCCTGATGTCCAGGTGCTCACGATTCACCTTCGCGGACACCATAAATTACACGGTGCGCATGATCGAAGACTCCCGCTCGGTGAACGGACCGCACCTCTTCCGGATCTCTGTCACCACAATCATCGGAAGCTCCACCGACGCAGCGCGGACGCAATACTTCTCCTTCGCACAGCTGTCGAACCTCGTGCTCATCGGTGACGCCACCACAAGCAATCAACATGTCCTCGACGTGCTTTTTGAAAACACCCTGCACCGCATCAGTGCCGGCTAGATGTGGCCCGTGGGTGCGTCGCGGAAGGCCCCGATAACCAACGCTGATCGACACACCGAAACCGGGTCTTGGACGGCGCGCCGCCGGCAGCGGGATCGTAGGGGGTAGCAATCCACCGCGATCTTCGATCCAGGAATTGACGCGAATGAAATGCTCACGCAGACAAGCACACACGTCGCATCACTGATTGACGGTGAAATCGTCGAAGAGTCCGACCTCGGTTCCATCCAGCGGCTGACGGCCGACACCTTCCCCATCCTGAAGGGCCTGTCAATCAAACGGCTGCTGATCAACCCGGGCGCGATGCGCACACCATGCGCACACCGCACTGACACGCCAATGCCAACGAACTGACCTACTGTGTTTCGGGCACCGCTCTGGTCTCGGTGCTCGACATTGGTAGCCAGTGCGCCTCGTTCGTGGTGCACGCGGGCGACATGTTCCACATCGACTCCGGTTCCCCGCACCACATCGAAAACATCGGCACCGACGTGTGCGAATTCGTCATCGCGTTCCGCAACGAACGGCCCGAGGACTTCGGGCTCGGGGCAGCCTTTGGCGCCATGACCGATGCGGTGCTCGGCAACACCTACGACCTGCCGGCCTCGGATTTCGCTGCGATGCGCCGCAGCACCACTGACCGGGCACTAGCCGCGCGCCCCGGGGCGGCGGACGTCCCTGACACGGCACACTTCAACGACCCACACAAATTTTTCGTGGACGCGATGACTCCGCCCGCGAGCTTGGCCGTCGGCTCCGCACCGAACGGCCCGAGGACTTCGGGCTAAAGACTTATCGCGATGTACTCCTTACGAATCCGCGAGGACGGGATGCGTGAGCCGCACTGGCACCCGATCACCGCCGAGATGGGCTACGTCAACCGGGGCTCGGCGCGCATGACCGTGATGAGTCCCGGCGGCAAGCTGGACACCTGGTACCTGCGGCGGGGCGACGTCTACTTCATTCCCCGCGCCTACCCGCACCACATCGAGGTTGTTGATGCCCCGGAAATGCACTTCTGCATCTTCTTCGACCAGCCGACCCCCGGCGACATCGGCTATCGGGCGTCGGTGAGCGCTCACTGGCGCGAAGCGCTCGCGGCGACATTCAACACCCACCTCGAGGACCTCCCGGACTTCCCGTTCACCAGCGCCGATCCGCTGATCGTCAACCGGTTCAACCCACTTGACGCCCACGCTCTCGGAGAGCGCTGAGATCAAGTTCGCCGCTACCCAATTCGGCGCTCTGGTGGCCTATGCGAAGCGACGCACGACGAGCTTCCCAGGGTCATCCGGGGCCCATCGGCCTGGGCGTCGCGCCGCGCGTCTCTCGGTGTCACCTCGGGCCGTGGCAGCCGACCCCACGTCCGGGGGCCGCCGCACCTGCTGGGGCACTCCGCCGAGAAACTCGAAGACGTCGCCGCGAAACCAGAGTGACGCGAGTGACTGTCCGGGTCAACGACTCGGTGGCCCCCGGGGGAACCTGCCGAGCGAGGTCCCGCTACTTGTCGGCACCGAGTCCTACACTCGCGGTGCCGAAGACGAGTAGCCCAGAAGGGAGGGTGCCAGGATGCGATTCCTGCACACCGCTGACTGGCAATTGGGCATGACCCGGCACTTCCTTGCCGGCGACGCCCAGCCACGCTATTCGGCTGCCCGCCGCGACGCAGTCGCCGGACTCAACGCGCTGGCCGCCGAGGTCGGCGCCGAATTCGTGGTGGTGGCCGGCGACGTCTTCGAACACAACCAGCTCGCTCCGCAGGTGATCGGCCAATCGCTGGAAGCCATGCGCGCCATCGGAATTCCCGTCTATCTGTTGCCTGGCAACCATGACCCGTTGGACGCATCGTCGGTGTACACCAGCGTGCTGTTCCGGGCCGAATGTCCAGACAATGTGGTGGTGCTCGACCGGCCCGGCGTCCATGAGGTCCGGCCGGGCCTGCAGATTGTCGCCGCACCGTGGCGGTCGAAAGCGCCCACCACCGACCTGGTCGCCGAGGTGCTGGAGGGCTTGACCCCGCTTTCCGCTGCCGATGTCACCAGGGTGCTCGTCGCCCACGGCGGCGTCGACGTCTTGGATCCCGACCGGGACAAGCCATCCCTGATCCACCTCGGCGCACTCGACCGGGCATTGGTTGCCGGCCTGATTCACTATGTGGCCCTTGGCGATAAGCATTCGCGCACCCAGGTCGGCGGCAGCGGCCGAGTGTGGTATTCCGGTTCGCCCGAAGTCACCAATTTCGACGATGTCGAAGCGGATCCGGGTTACGTCTTGGTAGTCGACATCGATGAAACCGATGCACGACGTCCGGTAGCGGTCGACGCCAGGTATGTCGGGCGTTGGCGTTTCGTTACGTTGCACAACCAGGTGGACACCAGCCGCGACATCGCCGACCTGGACATGAACCTGGATCTGATGACCGACAAGGAACGCACCGTGGTGCGGCTGGCACTGACCGGCTCACTAACGGTCACCGACCGCGCCGCGTTGGACGTCTGCTTGGACAGGTACGCGCGGTTGTTCGCATGGCTGGGCTTATGGGAGCGGCACACCGATCTGGCGGTGGTACCGGCCGACGGCGAATTCTGCGACCTCGGCATCGGGGGGTTCGCCGCCGCCGCGGTCGAGGAGTTGGTCGCAACGGCACGCGCGGGCGAGGGCGATGAGGCCGTGGATGCCCAGGCAGCCTTGGCGCTGCTGCTGCGGCTGACCGACCGGGGCGTCGCATGAGACTGCACCGGCTCGTCCTGTCGAACTATCGCGGTATCTCCCATCGGGAGATCGAGTTTCCCGATCACGGCGTGGTGGTGGTGTGCGGCGCCAACGAGAGCGGCAAGTCGTCGATGATCGAGGCGCTGGACCTGTTGCTGGAATCCAAGGATCGATCGACGAAGAAGGACGTCAAGCAGGTCAAGCCGACCCATGCGGACGTCGGCTCCGAAGTCACCGCCGAAATCAGCAGTGGTCCTTATCGTTTCGTCTACCGTAAGCGCTTCCACAAGCGGCCCGAGACCGAGCTGACCATGGTGGCGCCGCGCCGCGAGCAATTGACCGGCGACGAGGCACACGATCGGGTGCGGGCAATGCTGGCCGAGACCGTCGATACCGAACTTTGGCATGCGCAGCGAGTGCTGCAGGCGGCGTCGACGGTCGCGGTGGATCTGTCGGGCTGCGATGCGTTGTCGCGCGCGCTCGATGTGGCGGCCGGGGATGACGCGGCGCTATCCGGCGCCGAGCCCTTGTTGATCGAGCGGATCGACGCCGAATACGCGCGCTACTTCACCGCGACGGGACGGCCCACCGGGGAATGGGCCGCCGCCATCACCGCGCTCGCCGACGCCGAGGCCGCGGTGGCGGAGTGTGCGGCCGCCGTGGCCGAGGTCGACGAGCGGGTCCGTCGCCATGCTGAGCTGACCCGACGGGTGGCCGAGTTGTCGCAGCAACACCGCAACGCCGGTCCTCGGCTCGCCGCGGCGCAGGCTGCGGCCGACAAGATTGCCGCGCTCACCACCGAAGAGCGGGAAGCCAAACTCGTCGCCGCCGCAGCGGCCGCAGCCGGTGCCGCATCAACCGCAGCGCATGCCGAGCGGCGGGCTCTAGTCGCCGACGTCGACGCTCGCACCACTACCGTCGCGGCCTTGCGGGTCGAAGCTCAACAAGCCACCGATGAACAGAAGGCGGCGGCGCAGGCGGCTGCGGTGGGTGACGCCGCGGTGGTGGAAGCCATCCAGGTGCTAACGGCTGCCCAAGCCCGCGCCGAGTCTGCCCGGCGGTCGCTCGATCTGATCGTTGGCCGCGAGGAGGCTGACCGGTTGAGTGACCGGCTGGCCAGGATCGACGCCATCCACCGCGAATGTGACCGGGTCTGCACAGCGCTGTCCGACGTGACGGTGACCGAACAGGTGATGCGTCGAATCGATGAGGCCGCCGCGGCGGTCGATCGATCAGACGGGCAGCTGGCGGCACTCTGCGCCGCGGTGGAATTCAGCGCCGCACGCGACATCGAGCTCGTCGTCGGTGAGCAGCGGGTGTCGCTGGCGGCGGGCGAACGCTGGTCGATCACGGCCGCCGGGCCCGCCGAGTTGACGGTGCCGGGCGTCCTCACCGCGCGAATCAGCCACGGGCCGGCCGCGCGGGAGGTACAGGCCAAACATGTTGCGGCACAACAAGAGCTGGCTGATGCCCTGACGGCCGGCGGGATCGCCAGCGTGGCGGATGCCCGAGCTGCCGACCAGCGGCGCCGGGAACTGCACAGCAAGCGCGATCAGCTGATCGCCACCCTGGCCGGCCTGTGCGGCGACGAACAGGTGGATCAACTCCGCGCCCGGGTGGCTCAGTTGCATGCCAGTCAACCGGCCGAGCCGGATCTGTTCGCGACGGACGCCGCGACCGCCCGCGTCGAGCTGCACGCGGCCGAGGCCGCCCGCACGGCCGCGGAGACCGAATGTGAGACCCGGCGCCGGGCTGCCGCAACCGCTGGTCGTCAGCTGGCCGAGACGTCCACGCAGGCAACGGTGCTACGGCATAAGGTGGAAACTCAACTCGCCGAACTCGACTCGGTCCGAGTCCGGTTGGCGCAGGCGCGAGCCTCGGTCAGCGATGCACAGCTGGCGGTCAAAGCCGACGCGGATCTGCGCTCGCGAGAAACCGCCGAGCGGCGGGTGGCCGAACTCGCCGAAGCCCTCGCGGCCATGGCGCCCGAGGCGGTGGCCGCCGAGCTGAAGGAAGCCACCGACATGGCAGCGTCGCTACGCGAGCGTCACGATGATGCCGTAAATGCGTTGCGAGAGATCAGCATTGAACTCTCGGTGTTCGGCAGTGAGGGCCGCAAAGGCAAGCTCGACGCCGCCGAGACCGAACGTGAACACGCCGCAAGCCGGCACGCCCGCGTCGGCCGCCGGGCCCGGGCCGCGCAGCTGCTGCGGTCGGTGATGGCACGCCACCGCGACAGCACCCGGTTGCGCTACGTCCAGCCGTACCGCGCGGAGCTGCACCGGCTCGGTCGTCCGGTGTTCGGGCCCGCCTTCGAGGTCGATGTCGACAGTGACTTGAAGATCCGCAGCCGCACCCTGAACGGCATCACGGTGCCCTACGAGTCGTTGTCCGGAGGCGCCAAAGAGCAGCTCGGCATCCTGGCCCGGTTCGCCGGGGCGGCCCTGGTCGCCAAGGAGGATACCGTGCCGGTGGTGGTCGACGACGCGCTAGGGTTCACCGATCCGGAACGATTGGCCAAGATGGGGGAGGTATTCGACACTGTGGGCACTCACGGGCAGGTGATCGTGCTGACGTGCAGTCCCGAGCGCTATGACGGTGTCGCCAACGCGCACCGCATCGATCTCCATGCCTAGCAATCGGCGGCTGTCCCGCCAGTCACCGGCGACGGAGATTCACTGCGACTACGTGGTGGTGGGCACCGGATCGGCCGGGGCGGTCGTGGCCAATCGGCTCAGTGCCGATCCGGCCACCTCGGTAGTAGCGCTGGAAGCCGGCCCCCGGGACAAGAACCGCTTCATCGGTATTCCGGCGGCATTTTCCAAGCTGTTTCGCAGCGAGATCGACTGGGACTACCTGACCGAACCGCAGCCGGAGCTCGCCGGGCGTGAAATCTATTGGCCCCGAGGCAAAGTACTCGGCGGCTCATCGTCGATGAACGCGATGATGTGGGTGCGCGGGTTCAAAGCGGACTACGACGAGTGGGCGCGGCGTGCCGGCCCGCAGTGGTCGTACACCGAGGTGCTCGGGTATTTCCGTCGGATCGAAAATGTCACCGCCGCCTGGCACTTCGTCAGCGGAGACGACAGCGGGGTGACCGGTCCACTGCACATCTCCCGTCAGCGCAGCCCCCGGCCGTCGACCGCGGCCTTCCTGGCCGCGACACGTGAGTGCGGTTTTGCCGGTGCGCAGCCCAATTCCCCTGACCCGGAAGGGTTTTGCGAGACCATTGTCACCCAGCGTCGAGGCGCGCGATACAGCACCGCCGACGCCTACCTCAAGCCCGCGCTGCGCCGTAAGAACCTGCGGGTGCTCACCGAGGCCACCGCTACCCGAATCGTGATCGACGGAAACCGGGCGGTCGGCGTGGAATACCAGCGTGGCGGTCAAGCCTGCGTGGTCCACGCCCGCCGTGAGGTCGTGCTGTGCGGCGGCGCCGTCAACAGCCCGCAACTGCTGATGCTCTCTGGCATCGGCGCCCGCGATCACCTCGCCGAGCACGGCATCCACACCGTCTACCACGCCCCGGAGGTAGGGCAGAACCTGCTGGATCACCTGGTCACACCGATGGGTTTCGACGTCGCCGGCGACAGCCTGGCCGCGGCCGAGAAGCCACGACAGGTACTCGACTATCTGCTGCGGCGCCGCGGCATGCTCACGTCCAACGTCGGCGAGGCATACGGCTTCATCCGCAGCCGACCAGATCTCGAACTGCCCGATCTGGAGCTGATCTTTGCCCCGGCGCCCTTTTACGACGAGGGTCTGCTCGTCCGGCCGCCCGGTCATGGAGTGGTGCTCGGGCCGATCCTGGTCGCCCCGGAAAGCCGCGGCCAGGTGACGCTGCGCTCGGCCGACCCGCATGCCAAACCGGTCATCGACCCGCGCTACCTCTCGGATCGCCAAGGAATCGACCGGGCCGCGATGATGGCCGGCCTGCGGTTGTGTGCCCGGATCGCCGACGCGCCGTCGCTCAAAGGACTGCTGGGTCCGATCGCCCGGCCACGCAATTGCGCCGAGCTGAACGAGGCAACACTCGAGGCGGCCCTGGAAACGTGCTCGCACACCCTTTACCATCCGTTGGGCACGTGCCGGATGGGCACCGACGACAACAGCGTGGTCGATCCGCAGCTGCGGGTCCGCGGAGTCGACCGGCTCCGGGTCGCCGACGCATCGGTGATGCCGAGCACCGTCAGGGGACACACCCACGCGCCATCAGTGCTGATCGGCGAGAAGGCCGCCGACCTGCTGCTCAGCTGAGGCCACACCGCCGAACTGCCGAGCGCAGCGGTTGTCGGCAGAATGGTACGCATGGCGGGGCAACACCTATGACGATGAATGCCAAAAGACGCCGGGTACACGAGAAATTGGCGAGACTGCCGGGGGTGCGGCCGGTGCGCCGGCCGGTGTCACCCGGAAGCGACGATGAGTTCGACCTGTATTACGTGCGCACCGGTCGCAAATCCGCGCACCCGCTGGTCATCATCCCGGGCGGACCGGGAGTGGCGTCGATGCGGTTGTACCAGGGGCTGCGCCGGCGTGCCGCCTCGGCCGGTCTGGACGTGATCATGATCGAGCACCGTGGCGTCGGCATGTCGCGCCACGACGACTCGGGCGCCGATCTGCCGCCCGAGGCGCTGACCATAGACCAGGTCGTCGACGACGTGGCCGCGGTGCTCGACGACGCGCACGTCGACTCGGCCGTCGTTTACGGCACGTCGTACGGCACCTATATTGCGGCCGGCTTGGGGGTGCGTCATCCCTGCCGGGTGAAGGCGATGATCCTCGACTCCCCGGTGTTGTCGCGCCACGACATAGCGCTGGCCCGCGACGCTATCCGCAGGCTGCTGCTCAAGGGTGACAGTCCGGAGACGGCCGCGCTGGCGCCCAAGGTTCGCCGGTTGGTCGACTCCGGCGTGATGACCGCCTCGGCGGCACAGGTTGCGGCGGCAATTTACGGCTACGGCGGCGCCAAGCTCCTCGGCCGGCAACTGGACCTGTTGCTCGACGGCCGTACGATGCTGTGGCGCGGGCTCTGCCGGGTCACCACCGCGGTCAATCGGAAGGTGCCCTACCGCTACGAGAACGATCTGGTCAGCCGCATCGCATTCCGCGAACTCGACTACGCCGCCGAGCCCGACGGCCTGCCCCTCGACCCCGCCGTGGCGATGCGGGAAACCCTGAAAGCAACCTCTGCCTTCGAGTCCGAGCCGTATGACTTGGTGGCCGAGATGCCGAAATTCGGCTGGCCGACGGTGGTGGTTTCCGGTGGCCGCGACCTCATCACGCCGCCGGCGGTAGCCGAACGGGTGGCGTCGCTGGTGCCCGACGCGGTGCTCGTGGAGTTACCGACGATGGCGCACAGTGCCCTGGATTTTCGGGAGCCTGCCGCCCTGGCTATCGCGGCAGCGGTATGCCGCGGCGAACACCACGGGCTCATCGGCCAGGCGCCGGTGCTCGACGCCATGCCGGCACGGGCGCCGGTACGGCTGCTGTGGAAGGCCATCGACCTGGCCGCCGCCGCGGAAGCGGCCGTCCTGCCGGTGCGGTGCCAGGTCAGTCCCGCATGAATCCGATTGCGGTGTAATCGAGGTCGGCCAGGCCGGTGGCACCGAAATTGGCCAGTGTGCTGCGCACCGCTACGGTTCCGGGCGACTGCGTCAGCGGCAGGCTGAATCCTTCCGCCCACACCATTTTGTCGACCTCGTTGGCCAGCGCGCGGGCCTTGGCGGGGTCCAGTTCCTGCAGCGTCCGCTCGATGGCGGCGTCGATCTCGGGGCTGCCGATCTTGCCGAAGTTGCTTTCCCCGTCCGAGGTGTAGATCTGGGTGAGCGACGACAGCGGAAACGCGTCGCCGACCCACCCGAACAACGCGATATCGAAGGCTCCCACGTTGACGTAGTTGCTGAAAAAGCCGCTGCCGGAACGAGACTGCAGCTCGAGTTTCACCCCGATCTGAGCCAGGCTGTGCTGAGCGACCTGCGCGAACTGCCGGGTGCTCTGCGCATCGTAGAACAGCAGCCGCACCACCAGCTGGTGACCGTTCTTCTCCCGGAACTTGCCGTTGAGTTTCCAGCCCAGCGCGTCGAGGTCCCGCTTGGCCTGCTCCGGGTCGTAGGGAGTGCTGTTGTCTTGATAGCCCTCCTGCCCGGCGACAAAGATGTGGTTGTTCAGTGGGGTCGGATCACTGGTGAGTCCATAAAGGGCCACTTTGGCGATGGTCCGACGGTCGACTCCCTTGCAGACCGCCAGCCGCAGCGCCGGGTCGGACAGGATCGCTCCGGGCGCGCCGTTGAGGGTGAAGTGGCTCCAGCTCGGCGCCGGCGCGCGGCGGATCGAGATGCCCTTGGTGCGCTCGGCGATGGTGAGCTGATCGAGCGAGCCGATTCCGGTCGCGTCGATAGTGGCGTTCTGCAGCGCCGGCAACCGAGCGGCGTCGTCGAGAACAAGGTAGGTGATGCTGTCCAGCTTCGGCCGCTCGCCCCACCATTTAGGGTTGCGGGACAAGACGATTCGTTGCGTGCTCCGATCCAGCGAGGTCACGATGAACGGGCCGGCGGACGGACCTGGCGCCTCCAGTTGGCCCTTGTTGAATGCCTCGGGGGTGGCGGTCATACTGCTGGGCAGCAGCATCCCGTTGCCGGCGAACATTCCGCGCCACTCCGCGTAATGCTTGGCGAAGGTCACAACGGCCTGGCGGTCGTCGACGCCGCGGGTCACCGAAGCGACGCGGTCGGCGCCGCCCAGTGACGCGATCGCAAAGTCCTTGTCGGCGCCGCTGGTCGCGTGGATCTGGCTGGCGATGTCGCGCCAGGTGATCGGCGTGCCGTCGGACCAGAATGCCTTGGGATTGATGGTGTAGGTGATCACCTGCGGGTCGGCTTGGGTGAGTTCGACGCTGGTGAAGTAGTCGGTGTCGACCGTGGTCGAGCCGTCGGGCCCGATGACGAACGCGCGCGGCAAGGTGGCCTTCAGCATCGCCGCGACCTCCGCCGAATTGCCGTCGATGTGCAAGGTGTTGAAGTTGGGCGGGAAGTCGCTGAGCGCCAGCCGCAGGTTGCCGCCGTCGCGCAGCGTGGCCGGATCCTGCGGGTTGATGTCGCTGGTCGTGCCGACGGCGCCGTTCGGCGCGGCTGACGGCGTCACGGGGGCGGCCGAGCAGCCGGCGACCATCAGGGCGGCGATCAGCAGCGCAAGGATGAGGCGGGTCCGGTTGGTCATGATTGCCTGGGGTTCGGTTGCGGCACCGCGCCAAGCAGCCGCCGCGTGTACTCGTGTTGCGGATTGCTGAAAACCTCCCGGCTGTCGCCCTGCTCGACGATGGCGCCGGCATACATCACGACCACATCGTGGGCGAGGTGTTTGACCACCGAAAGATCATGGGAAACAAACAGATAAGAGAGCTGGAATTGCTCTTGCAAGTCCAGGAGCAAGTTGATGATTCCGGCCTGGATCGACACGTCAAGGGCGGATACCGGTTCGTCGAGCGCCAGAATTTTGGGCTGTAACGCCAGCGCCCTGGCGATACCGATGCGCTGCTTCTGCCCGCCGGAGAACTCCGCGGGGTAGCGACTGGCATCAGAGCGGCGCAGCCCGACGATGTCGAGCAGCTCGGCTACCCGGGCGTGCGTGTCGGTCTTGCTGAAGCCGTTGGCCTGCAACGGTTCTGCCAGCAGATCGGAGACGGGAAGCCGCGGATCCAGCGAGGCCACCGGGTCCTGGAAGACGACCTGGATGTCGCGGCGCAGCGAGCGCCGGCTCGCCGGGGTCAGGGTGGCGACATCGGTGCCCAGCACTTCGATCGATCCCGATTGCGGCACAACCAATTCCAGTATCTGATGCACGGTGGTCGACTTGCCCGAGCCTGATTCGCCGACGATGCCCAGCGTGCGGCCCCGCTGCAGTTCGAAACTGACGCCGTCCACGGCGCGAACCTCACCGATCGACCGGCGCAACAGCAGGCCCTTGGTCAGCCGGTAGGTCTTGACCAGGCGGCTCACCCGCACGACGACCGGCGTGTCGCGAGGTTCCGGCGCGATGCGCTCGGTTTTGACGCCGTAGATGTCGGCGGCACTGCGGCCGTTGACCTGGTCGGTGCGGATGCAGGCTGCCCGGTGATCCGCGCCGACCTCGATCAATTCCGGCTCGGCGCTGCGGCATTCGTCGATCACCAGTGGGCAGCGGGGCGCGAATGGGCAACCCGGATCCATACCGGCCAGCGACGGAGGGGCGCCGGGAATCGGCACCAGCCGGGTGCCCTGCGCGGCGTCCAGGCGGGGGACCGATCCCAACAGTCCGACGGTGTAAGGCATCTGGCGATCGCGGTAGAGATCGCTGACTCCGGCGGACTCGACGACCCGGCCGGCGTACATGACCAGCGCCCGGTCGGCGAACTCGGCGACTACCCCGAGGTCGTGGGTGATGATCAATACCCCGGCGCCGGTGACGTCGCGGGCCGTCCTGAGCACGTCGAGGATCTGCGCCTGCACGGTGACGTCGAGTGCGGTGGTGGGCTCGTCGCAGATCAACAGATCCGGATCGTTGGCGATCGCGATCGCGATCACCACACGCTGCCGCTCGCCGCCGGAAAGTTCGTGCGGGAACGCGCGGGCTCGCCGCTCGGATTGCGAGATACCCACCAGCTCAAGGAGTTCCACGGCGCGTCGGCGGGCCTCCTGCTTACCGACGCGGGGCTGATGGACCCGGATCGCTTCGGCGATCTGGTCGCCGACGGTGTAGACCGGGGTCAGGGCGGACATTGGATCCTGGAACACCGTGCCGATCACCTTGCCGCGGACGCGTGACATCCCGTCGTCGCCAAGACCGAGCAGTTCGGTTCCCTGCAGCCGCACCGAGCCGCCTACCTCGGCGTACTCGGGCAGCAGACCCACCACGGCCATTGCCGCCGCGGACTTACCCGACCCCGATTCGCCGACCATCGCCACCACTTCGCCCGGGTCGACGCGGTAGCTGATGCCGCGCACCGCGGTCACCGCATCGCCGTCGGTGGGGAAAGTGACGGCCAGGTCGGTCACCTCGAGCAGCGGGGTCATCGCTCACCACGGCGCAATGTTCTGCTGCCGGGATCCAGGGCATCGCGCAGGCCATCACCGGTCAGGTTGGCGCACACCAGAATCAGCACCAGTACCCCGGCCGGAAACAGGAAGACCCAGGGGTACGTCGTCGCGGACTGGGTGCCGTCGGCAATCAGCGTGCCCAGCGACACATCCGGTGGCTGGATGCCGAAACCGAGGAAGCTCAAACCGGTTTCGGCCAAGATGGCGGATGCGACATTGAGGGCCGCGTCGATGATCAGGATCGACGCCACGTTCGGGATCACGTGGCCGGTGATGATCCTGCGGCTGGAAACCCCCATAAACCGTGCCGCACGGATGAATTCGCGCTCCCGCAAGCTCATCGTCATGCCGCGCACCATACGGGAGCTGACCATCCACCCGAAGCCGGCCAACAGCAGTACCAGGAACATGATGTTGGCCGAATTCTTGGTTCGCGGAGTGACGATGGCGATCAGGATGAAGCTGGGCACCACCAGCAGCAGGTCAACCACCCACATGAGTGCCCGGTCCCGCCAGCCGCCGAAATACCCCGCGATCGCCCCCACGGTGGCGGCGATGCCGGTGGAGATCACCGCGACACACACACCGATCAGCATCGACTTCTGCATGCCCCGCAATATCTGCGCCAGCAGGTCCTGGCCCAGCGCATTGGTGCCCAGCCAGTGACGGGCATCGGGCGGTTGCAGCAGGGCATCGAAATCAAGGTCCTCATAGGAATAGGGCAGCAGCGCGGGCAGCGTGTAGCAGCCGACGAACAGCAGCACCAGCACCACGAGGGAGACCACCGCGGACCGGTTGCGCAGGAACCGGCGCAGCACCAGGGTGCGCCGCGACGTGAAATCCGCGACCTCTCGCTGGGCCACGGCGGTCATGCCACTCGCACTCTCGGGTCCAAAGCCGCGTAGATGACATCGGAGAGCAGACCGGCCAGCAAGACCACCGCCCCGGAGAACACCGTGATCGCCGCGACGATATTGGTGTCCTGGGTGGAAATACCCCGGACCATCCATTCACCCATGCCGTGCCAGCCGAAGATCTTCTCGACGAAAACCGCCCCGGTGACCAGTCCGGCCACCCCGTAGGCGAACAGCGTGGCCATCGGTATCAGCGCGGTCCGCAGCCCGTGTTTGATCAGCGCTCGGCGCCGGGTCAGCCCCTTGGCGCGGGCGGTGCGGATGAAATCCTGCCCCAGGACGTCGAGCATCGCGTTGCGCTGATAGCGGCTGTAACCGGCGGCAGCTCCCAGCGCCAGAGTGAGCGACGGCAACACCAGGTGCTTCAACCGGTCACCGAAGGCTTCCCAGGTCCCGGCGGCCACACCCGGTGCGGTCTCGCCGGTGTAGTCGAACAGTTGCAGGCCCAGCCCCCAGTTGACCCGTAGGGCGCCCAGGATCAGCAGGTTGGCCACGACGAACGTCGGGGTGCTCAGCACCAGCAACGCCAGCATGGTGATGATGCGGTCACTGAGCCGGTATTGGCGGATGGCGCCCCACGCCCCGATCGCCACCCCCAGAATCGTGCCGACCACCGATCCGATGATCAGCAGCCGCAGGCTGGTTCCGATGCGCCGTCCCAGCTCGGTGCCGACGGGCTGGCCGGTGATGGTGACCCCGAAGTCCCCGCGAACGGCGTGGGAAACCCAGTGGGCGTAGCGGATCGGGATGGGCCGGTTCAACCCCAGTTGAGCGGCCTTGGCGTCGATCACCGCTTGCGGCGGCCGCGGACTGCGCTGCATCAGATTTTCCAGCGGCGAGAACGCAAGAGAAGTCAAGCAGTAGGTCAGAAACGAGGCCAACACCAAGAGCACGAGGTAGTTGAGCAACCGGCGCGCCAGAAAGCGGGTCATGCCCGACCACCATGCCGCATTGGGACAGAGTAGCGAGCCTTTTCTGGCGGTTCCCGCATCACGCGTCTGACCGGCGCATTTCACGACTTCTGAAGGTTCGTCGAAGTGCCGGCCCACAGACTTTGTGCTGATTCGGGCCGGGTTGGGCACGTGCGAGGACGTAGTGGAGGCGCAAATGTCATTCGTATTCGCGGTACCTGAGTTAGTCGACGCCGCGGCGACGGAGCTGGCGGGGATCGGCTCGGCGATCAGCAATGCCAACGCGGCCGCCGCTTTCCCGACGACGGCGATAGCTGCGGCGGGCGCCGATGAGGTGTCGGCGGCCATCGCGGCGTTGTTCGGCGCGCACGCGCAGGCATATCAGGCGGTCAGTGCACAGCTGGCGACGTTTCATGAGCAGTTCGTGCGCACCCTGCAGGTCAGTGTGGGCGCCTATGCGAGCACCGATGCGGCCGCTGCGGTGGCCGCGGCAGAGCAACAGCTGCTCGAGGTGGTCAACGGTCCCTCCAGGCTGTTGACCGGCCGTCCGCTGATCGGCGACGGCGCCGACGGCATAGCCCCGGGACAGGACGGTGGCGACGGCGGGTGGCTCATCGGGAACGGCGGCGACGGCGCCGACGGCACGGCGCCCGGTCAGGCCGGTGGGGAAGGCGGCGACGCCGGGTTTATCGGCAGCGGCGGAAAGGGCGGCAGGGGCGCCGATTTCCGGGCGATTGACGGATTGCAGGGCGGCTTCGGTG
>NZ_MVIF01000057.1 GCF_002086675.1 Mycobacterium persicum | reverse complement strand
TCGCCGCCCCGGCCGCCGGCCCCGGTGTTGGCGCCCACGCCGCCTGCTCCGCCGTTGCCGATCAGCCCAGCGGCACCGCCGTTGCCACCGGCGGGATGACTGCCGTTCCCCGGGCCGCCGTCGCCGCCGTTGCCCAACAGCAAACCGCCGGCGCCCCCGTCCCGTCCCGAAGCCCCGTTCGCCCCGTCACCGATCAACGGCCGACCCCACAGAGCCAGGGTGGGAGCGTTGACCACATCCAACAGGCCCGCGATCGGCGACTGCAGCGCTGCCGCGCCTATCGCCTCGACACCGGCATACGAGCTGGCAGCCGCGTTCAGGGCAAGCACGAACTGGTCGTGAAAGAGGGCCGCCCGCACGCTGAGGGCCTGAAAAGCGTCGCCATGAGCGCCGAACAAGGCCGCAAGGGCGGTGGAGATCTCGTCGGCGGCAGCGGCCAACACGTTCGTCGTGGGCGCCGCCGCAACCGCACTCGCCGCGGTGATGGTGGACCCGATGCCCGTCAACTCCGTGGCCGCGGCCGACAGCTGCGAAGGGGTCGTGACGACCAACGACATCGGGTACCTCCCCACGGGTCAGCAAACGGATCGTATCGCGATCCGTACGCCCCGTCGGGCGCTTTGGGCGGACGCGGCTGGGCTCAGGTGGCCTGCAAGACCAGCGGCGGCCCCGGGTCGGGTGACAGCGGCACGTTTTCGCGTTGCATCAGCCAGCCGGCGATGTTGTGGAACAGCGGGGCCGCCGAGTGGCCCGGGCTGCCGTCGGCGTTGCGCTCCGGGTTGTCCATCATCAGCCCGATCACGTAACGGGGATTGTCGACAGTGGCCATCCCGGCGAAGGTGATCCAGTAGACGTTGTCGAAGTAGCAGCCGCAGGCGGGGTTGATCTGCTGTGCGGTGCCGGTCTTGCCGGCCATCTGGTAACCGGGCACCGCCGCCGCCGGGCCGGTGCCCTGCTGGTAGCCCATCGGGTCGTGCTGAACGACGGCGCGCAACATCTGGCGCACGGTCTGGGCCGTCTGCGTCGACACCACCCGGACGCCGTCGGGACGCGGCTCCTCGGTACGGGTGCCGTCGGCCGCGATGGTCGCCTTGATGATCCGGGGAGGTATCCGCACCCCGTCGTTGGCGATGGCCTGATACATGCCGGCCATCTGCAACAGAGTCATCGAAAGACCTTGGCCAATAGGCAGATTCGAGAAGGTGCTGCCCGACCACTGGTCGATCGGCGGCACCAGCCCGGCGCTCTCACCGGGCAGCCCCACACCGGTGCGCTGACCCAGTCCGAATTTGCGGACCATGTCGTAGAAACGCTCCGGGCCCACCCGTTGCGCCAGCATCAGCGTGCCGACATTCGACGACTTACCGAACACGCCGGTCGTGGTGTAGGGCATCACGCCGTGCTCCCAGGCGTCGTGCACGCTGACCCCGCCCATCTCGATCGTGCCCGGTACCTGCAGCACCTCGTCGGGGTTGGAAAGCCCGTACTCGATGACCGACGACGCGGTGATCACCTTGTTCACCGATCCCGGTTCGAAGGGTGACGACACCGCCGGGTTGCCCAACTGCTTGTCGCCCTGGCGCCCGATGTCCTGGGACGGGTCGAAGGTGTTGTCGTTGGCCATGGCGAGCACTTCGCCGGTCTTGGCATCCAGTACCACGGCCGAGACGTTGTGGGCTCCGGACAGGTTCCTGGCCTGCTGCACCTGCTGCTGCACGTAGAACTGGATGTCGTTGTCGAGGGTGAGTTGGACGGTGGAACCGTGAACCGCCTTGTGCCGATTGCGGTAGCTGCCGGGGATGACCACGCCGTCCGAACCGCGGTCGTAGGTGACCGAGCCGTCGGTTCCGGCCAGCACCGCATCCATGGAGTCCTCCAGACCCAGCAGACCGTGACCATCCCAATCGATCCCGCCGACGATGTTGGCGGCCAGCGATCCGCCGGGGTACTGGCGCAGATCCTGCCGCTCGGAGCCCACCTCGGGGTACTTCTCGGAGATGGCGCTGGCGATCGCGGGATCGACGGCACGTGCCAGATACACGAACGCATCGTTGCTCTGCAGCTTCTTCAGCAGCGTTGCGGCGTCGGGCTTGTTGTTCAGCTTGCCCGCGATCTCCCTGGCAATGTCCTTGAGCCGCTGCTGCGGGTCCGGGGCCGCGGGGGACTTCTTCTTGGCCTCCTCCAGCTGCTGGCGGACCCTCTTGGGCTGGAAGGTCAACGCACGCGCCTGGATGGTGAACGCCAGCCGGTCGTTGTGCCGGTCGACGATGGCGCCGCGAACCGCCGGTTCGACGTCGGTGACCTTGAGCTGGCCGGCCGCCTGGGCGCGCAGGTCCGCGGCATTGGACACCTGCAGGTAGAACAGCTGGGTCGCAGCAACCAACATCAACGCGAAAATCACGGCGTTGCCGGCCCGATGCCGGAAGACGAACGACGCACCGCGGGTCGCCACTTCCACTGCCTGACGGGTCCGCCGTTGCCCCGCCGGCCGGCCGGGTGGGGCTGTTTCGGCGCGCACCGGGACGCGGGTTTTCTTGGTTTCCTTGGCTTTCCGCAGCCGCTCGGGCGCTGGGGCCTCGTTGACCCGGTGATCACCGAGCTTCTTGGACGGCTTCTTGGACCGCTTCGGCTGCCGCGGGTCCTGGGACTGCCGTCGTTTTCGCGGACCACCCGCCGCTGGCGTCGGGCGAATGCGCCCCCCGCGGCTCACCGCGGCCCCCCGGGCGCCGCCGGCACCGTGGGAGTCACCGGGACGAACTGTTCGCCGTTGGACGGCGCCGGTGGTGGAACCGGCTGCGCTGCATGCACGCTGACCGGGGGCGCGGGCGCTGCTGGAGGTGCCGGAGTCACGGGGGCCGCAGGAGCCGGCGGTGCGCCAAGCACCGGCGGCGCGGTGCCCGATTGCAGTGGTATCGGTACTTCTGCTGGTACCGGGGCTGGTACCGGGGCTGGTACTTGACCGGGCAGCTGCAGCGGGGCGGCGGGCGCCGAGCCGACGGGTGCCGGCGGCTGAAGCTGCGGCGGGAGCTGGCCCGGCACGCCCGGCGCCTGGCCCGGTACCGCAACCGATCCTGGCACTCCCGGCGACTGGCCCGGTACCGCAGCCGATCCCGGCACTCCCGGCAGCTGGCCCGGCAGGTGGTTGCTGTCGGCGCCCAGCGTCGATGCGCCGTCGGGAGTGCGGGGCAGCAACTGCGGACCGGACCGGGCAGGCGGTGCCGAGTCATCGGGACCCGGCAGGACCCGAACCGGAACCTCCGGGGGAACCACCGGCGGTTTGGGAGGCGGCGGCGGACCTTCTTCCGGCAGTTTCGTGTTCAGCGGGGGCGGCGGAACACCGTCAGCAGGTTTGGGGGTTCCCACCACCACCCAATTGCCGTCGGGCGCCTGAACCAAGTGGGCGGTGTCCCTCGTCGGAATCATGCCCTGCTTGCGCGCCGCCTCTGCCAGCGCCGGCGCAGACCCGGCCTCACGAACATCGCGCTCCAGTGCCTCCTTTTGCTGCTGCAAGATCCGCGTCCGCTCCCGAGCGTGGCTTAGCTGATACGAGCGCTCGGCGGCGTCGGTCGACAGCCACAACGTGAGGGCCAGCCCGACACCGAGCGACCCGATCACCAAGACCACAAACGGGACCTTGCTCAGCAAGGTCTGGGGGCGCAGGTCGACCGATGCCAGCCGGACGGCCAACCGCTCGCTCAATTTAGGTCGTACTACCTTGGGCGCCTTGGCTTTTCGGGCCTTGGCCCGAGCTTTGGCCTGACTGGTGTTCATGGGCCGGGCCGGACGGTCGACGGGCCGGGGCATCGGACTGGTCTGCGGTCCCGACTTCGGCATCCGCGCCTCGCGGTGCGGCGCCGTGGACTTACCCGCTCGGGAGCGACGCGACGCCGAGTCGGCCGCCGTGTGCCGGTTGGTGGCAGCGGAACGATCGCCTCCACCACGACGATCGCTACCACGGCGGCTCCCCGGCACCCGAGCTTCGCGCTTCGCCGTCATGAATCGCCCTTCCCGGTCGCATGCTGCGGTTCCGCCTCGTGGTCAATGCGTTGCAACGCCCGCAGCCGCACCGCGGCGCTGCGTGGGTTGCGTTCCATTTCGGCCGCATCCGCCCGTTCGGCGCCGTGGGTCAGCGACCGGAACCGCGGTCCGTGGCCGGGAAGCTCGACCGGAAGCCCGATCGGAGTTCTGGAGACGACCGCGTCGGCGAACACCCGCTTGACGATCCGGTCCTCCAGCGACTGGTAGGCCATCACCACGATGCGTCCGCCAACCCGGAGTGCGGCCATCGCAGCGGGAACCGCGCCGCGCAGCGAATCCAGCTCCTCGTTGACCGCGATGCGCAGCGCCTGGAAGGTGCGTTTGGCCGGATGTCCGCCGGTGCGCCGGGCCGCAGCCGGAATCGCCTGGTAGACAACGGCAACCAGCTCGGAGGTCGACGTGAACGGCGTGTGGGCGCGCTGCCGGACGATCCGCCCGGCAATGCGGCGGGCAAACCGCTCTTCACCGTAGCGCTGCAGGATATCGGCCAGCGCGGCCTCGTCGTAGGTGTTGACGATGTCGGCCGCGGTCAGCGGTGTGGCCGGGTCCATCCGCATGTCCAGCGGAGCATCCTTGGCATAGGCGAAGCCGCGATCGGCACGGTCGAGCTGCATGGACGAGACGCCCAGATCGAACAGCACCCCGTCGACCGATTTGACTGTGCCATAACCTAACTCGGCCAGTGCCGGCGCAAGGCCGTCGTAGCGGGTGTGTACCAGCGTGATCCGCTCAGCGAAGGGCGCCAACCGATCCCGGGCAATGTCCAGGGCGCTCGGGTCGCGATCCAGCCCGATGAGCCGCAGCCCCGGCAACTCGTGGAGAAACCGTTCCGCGTGCCCGCCCGCGCCGAGGGTCGCATCGACCAGAATCGCCCCGGAGCCGTCTGGGTGCTGCCGGGTCAGCGCCGGAGCGAGCAGCTCGACACAGCGGCGCGCCAGGACGGGTACATGACCGAAATCCCTTGGGCCATCAGCCACCGTGACACCTCCCCGGGTGGGGCAATACCGGCCTGTCCACCAGTCTGGCCACGGTGGCGTCCCTGCACCGAGGTCCCTGTCCGAAGTCGCGAACCTGGCGTCGGGGAAGTACGCCAGGGTCGGTTCGGGCAGAGACCACGGTGCACGGACACGCACCTCAGAAGATGTCGCCGAGTGCTTCATCGCTGGCCGCGGAGAAGTTCTCTTCATGGAGTTGCTGGTAGTCGTGCCAAGCTTGGGCGTCCCAGATCTCGAGGTAGTCGACCGCGCCGATCACCACGCAGTCCTTGGAAAGACCCGCGTAGCGGCGATGGTCGGCCGATAGCGTGATCCGGCCCTGGCCGTCGGGGTGCTGCTCGTCGGTGCCGGCGGCAAGGTTGCGCAGGAACGCCCGTGCTTCGGGGTTGCTTCGCGGCGCCTTGCTCGCCCGGCGCGCCAGCTGCTCGAACTCCGCTCTCGGGTAGACGGCGAGGCTGTGATCTTGGCTTTTGGTGACCATCAACCCCCCTGCCAACGCGTCGCGAAACTTTGCCGGCAGCGTCAGCCGCCCCTTGTCGTCGAGTTTGGGCGTGTAGGTGCCGAGAAACACTAGGCCACCTCCCACCTAGAGCCGCTCGCTCACCCAAACACTTCAGCCACCATACCCCACAATCCCCCACTTTGCCCCATTGATGGGGTGTCGCCGCGATGTTTCCCCAAGAATCTGCGGCGCCGGGTCACCTCTAGATCACCCCGCATCTCGCCATCCAGCTCACGGGTCGTGCTAAAACCGCATTTCAGACGGCCCAGTGAGGGGAATTGGGCGCCAAGTGGGGCGTGGTGGGGCATGGCGAAGGCCGCTAGCTCACGACTGGGTTTCGGTGTGGATTCCCCGACGTAACCGCGAGCGCCGGCGCGGGATATCGGGTGCGCACGAAAACGGGGCAGCAGGTGGCTGCCCCGTAAGGTCTACGTTCGTTCGCCTACTCGTCGAAGCGGCGCCGGAACCGATCCTCCATCCGGCTGGTGAATGAGCCGCCGGCGCCTTTACTGCGACGCTGGCGCGACCCCCCGGACGCCGGCCGAGAGTGGTCCAGCCGCCCTGACAACCGCGGCCCGGTGACGGCATACACCACGCCGCCGAACATCACCACAAAACCGAAGACACTGAGGATCGGGAAGCTGCCGATCATCGTGGCCTTGAACGCCACCCCGGAAACCAGCATCGCCAGGCCGATAACGAACAACGCCGCACCCTGCAAGCGCCGCCGTGCCGTGGGTGCGCGGAAGCCCCCACCACGAACACTCGACGCGAACTTAGGGTCTTCGGCGTAGAGCGCGCTCTCGATCTGCTCAAGCATCCGCTGCTCATGATCGGAGAGTGGCATTCGTCCCTCCTTGCCGACAGACTGTCACGTAACTACCGGTAGCAACGCGGATGCCCGTTGTGGGGGCAACTAACTCAGATGATACGAGGTCAATCCCAGCCGTACCACTGATTCGCCGGCGATTCTATCCCGGCCGCACCCCGGCACACGAATGCGCCCGACACCTGATGCGGTGCAACCGGTCACAAACTCCGCATCGCTTCATATCGCTTCCTGCCGGTGCGCATGTCGACCGCTCGGCCAACCGCGACGGCAGTCGTCCGATACTGGTGCTAAGGCAGGCACGGCACCGCACCGGATCACCGTGAGGAGGGCAGTTGACGATTTTCCTTATCGATCTGGCCCCGAGCGAGATGGAGCGCCGCCTCAGGGAGGCCTTGACCGTCTACGTCGACGCGATGCGCTACCCCAGAGGCACCGAGAACCAGCGCGCCGCCATGTGGCTGGAACACATCCGCCGGCCAGGCTGGAAGGCCGTCGCCGCCGTCGACGTAGCGGACCCGGGCGGGACCGATCCGTCCGAAATCGTGAGAGCCGATCCCGACACCCGGGCGGCGGCGGCCGGCGATCTGAACAACGCACCGATGGTGGGCGTCGCCTACGGCTACCCCGGCGCCCCCGGGCAGTGGTGGCAGCAGCAAGTCGTCCTCGGGCTGCAGCGCAGTGGTTTTCCGCCGCAGGCGATCTCGCGGGTGATGACTAGCTATTTCGAGTTGACGGAATTGCATATCCAGCCGCGCGCCCAGGGCCATGGCCTCGGCGAGGCACTGGTCCGCCGGCTACTCGCCGGTCGGCAGGAAGACCACGTCCTACTGTCCACTCCGGAGAACAATGGCGAGGCCAACCGGGCGTGGCGGTTGTACCGGCGGCTGGGCTTCGCCGACATCATCCGCGGCTACTACTTCGCCGGCGACCCCCGCGCCTTCGCGGTCCTGGGCCGCGCGCTACCGCTGTAGGCCCGACTGCGGACGGCTTGCCCAAGCGGCACACCGGGTCTGGCACGATGACCTGGTGCGCGCCAGCTCTCCCTCGCTCTCAGCCCGCAAATCTCACGTGACCGTGACCCGACGGCGCCGCATGCTGGCCATCGCGATGCTGTTGATGCTGGTGCCCCTGGCCACCGGATGCCTGCGCGTCCGAGCGTCGATCACCATCTCACCCGACGACCTGGTGTCCGGCGAGATCATCGCCGCGGCAAAGCCGAAGAACAACAAAGATGCCGGCCCTCAACTCGATAGCAACAACTTGGCATTCAGCCAGAAAGTGGCTGTCTCCAACTACGACAGCGACGGCTACGTGGGGTCGCAGGCGGTGTTTTCCGATTTGACGTTCGCCGAGTTGCCACAGCTGGCCAACATGAACTCCGACGCGGCCGGGGTGAACCTGTCGCTGCGGCGCAACGGCAACCTGGTGATTCTAGAAGGCCGGGTAGATCTGACCTCAGTCACCGACGCCGACGCCGACGTCGAGCTGACCGTCGCCTTTCCCGGAACCGTGACCTCCACCAATGGAGACCGCATCGAGCCCGAAGTGGTGCAGTGGAAGCTCAAACCGGGCGTGGTGAGCACCATGAATGCCCAGGCCCGCTATACCGATCCCAACACCCGGTCATTCACCGCGGCCGGCATCTGGCTGGGCATCGGGTCGTTGCTGGCCGCGGGCGTGGTCGCGCTGCTGGCCTGGATCAGCCGGGACCGCTCCCCACGGCTCACGGCCGCGGGCGACCTGCCGCCGAAGTAACCGGATCGGGTCGCTCACCGGGATCGGTTTGTCCTGGTTAGCCCGTGGTTAGCCCTGCTTGTCGGGCGCCCAGTAGTCCAACATCTCGGCGAAGGTCTCGAAAGCCGGCGCGGAAAGGCCGTAGGTTGCCTCGAAATGGATGCTCAGCGGAAAGCCTAGGTCCACGACACCGTCTAGCACGCGTTGATAGAGCTCAACCATCAATCGGCGCTTCTGGGCGGGTTCGCTGGCGGCCAGCTTCTGGACGAACTCCTGCTCCTCGGCCACGGCCGCGTTGCCGGGGTCCTGGATCAACCAGTTGATCAAGCCGACGCGAGCCTCGACCTTGGGGACAAACCCGAACGACAGCAGGATCTCGGGTCGGTGGTCGGCCGCCGCGGCGAACTCGGTCAGGAAACCCACGATCGCGTCGGAATACAACAACTGCGTCATGCCATAGGTCGCGCCCTGATTGCATTTGAAATTCAGCCGACCCTGCTCGCCGTCTCGGGTGGGAATTACGATCACACCACGGTTGGCCACCAGCTCCCGGTAGATCGACAACGCGTCGGTCGGTGCGACGCCGGAGCCCTCGCCGTCGTTCATCGTGCGCGGCACCCCGACGAACACGACGCCCTCCATCCCGGCGGCACACAGCTCGGCGAGCCTGCCACGCAGCGACGACTCGTCCATGAAGGCGGTGACCTGCGTGCACAGGCCGCTGATCGACGGCAGCTCCGGTCTGATGATCGACCAGAAGTCCAGGACGTCGAGCTTGGGCTGCATCGGGACCGGCCGATCGTCGTCCTCGGCGATCATCCCCGGGATCATTACGTGGCGGATTCGGCCGTCGAGGCCCGATTCGGCCGAGTACCGCAGCAATTTGTGCGCATCTTCCAGGGCCCGTTCGTGGCCCCCGTCCACGTTCGGAGGTACCAGCTCGAGCGCGATGGTATTGAGCGTCACACGGCACCCTCTTTCTCAGATTCCTTAGATTCCTTAGATCCTCAGATTCCTCAGACGACTACTGCTCACAGCGCGCTACGCCGCGCACACCCCCACCGGCCTCATCACGGGGCCATCACGACAGCATAGGGGTGGCTTGGCGAATCAGTCGAAGCGACGGCGTCCAGCCCGAAGGCATCCGGCCGCCCGAAGGAGGCAATACCCGCCCATGTCCCCGCGGCCGAATACACTGTCGGGCCAGGAACGTGCCGAGCAGAAAGGGGCGCCGCGCTGAGCGTCGAAGCATCGGCAACCGACTTGGGCGGCGCCATCACCGACCAGCTACGACGGTATCTGCACGACCGTCGACGCGAGGCGGCCTATATCGGCAGCGACTACGACGCCCTGACGGCCTGGCTTGAAGACTTTGCGCTGCGCGGGGGCAAACGGCTACGCCCGGTCTTCGCATACTGGGGCTGGCACGCCGTGACAACCGAGGAGCCCGGCCCCGAGATCCTGCGGTTGTTTTCCGCCTTGGAACTGTTGCACGCCTGGGCCCTGATACACGATGACGTGATCGACGCCTCCTCGACCCGTCGAGGCCGGCCGACGGCCCATGTGCATTTCGCCGCGCTGCACCGGGAGCGCAACTGGCTCGGCCCGGCGCACCAGTTCGGCACCTCGGCGGCGATACTGCTCGGCGACGTGGCACAGGCCTGGGCCGACGACATCGTCTCCGAGGTGGGCCAGACCAGCCTGCCGCCCGACGCTGCGCGCCGGGTGCGGCGGGTATGGTCCGGCATCCGCACCGAGGTGCTGGGCGGGCAATACCTCGACATCGTCGCCGAGGCCAGCGCCGCGAACTCGATCGCCTCGGCGATGACGGTTGCCACGTTCAAAACCGCCTGCTACACGGTGTCTCGGCCGCTGCAACTGGGGGTGGCCGCGGCTGCCGACAGACCCGACGTCGCTGCCGCGTTTCATCAGTTCGGGACGGACCTCGGGGTGGCGTTTCAGCTGCGCGACGACCTGCTCGGAGTGTTCGGAGACCCCGCGGTCACCGGCAAGCCGTCCGGCGACGACCTGCGGTCCGGAAAGCGCACAGTGCTGATAGCCGAGGCCGCCGAGCTCGCGGAGAAGTCCGACCCGCGGGCGGCCAGCCTGTTGCGTAACTCGATCGGCACCGAGCTGACCGACGTGCAGGTGCGCGAGCTGCGTGAGGTCATCGCGGGGGTCGGCGCTTTGGCAGCGGCCGAGAATCGGATCACCGAGCTCACCCAACGGGCGCTGGCGACACTCGCGTCCGCACCCATCAACGCACAAGCCAAGGCCGGATTGTCGCAGTTGGCCCGGACGGCCACGGACCGGTCGGCCTGAACCGATGACCAGCGCGACGCCCCTGCCGGAAGCTGACTTGGCAACGAAACTGTCAGTGAGCCAACGCATTTCACGATTTTTCGCATTCGCCGGCACTCCGCAGGCCAAACCCGCCTGGCTGGGTTTCCTGGGGGCCGTGCTGATCACCGCGGGAGGGTTGGGGGCCGGCAGCACCCGCCAGCACGACCCGCTGTTGGAGACGCTTCACATGTCGTGGCTGCGCTTCGGCCACGGGCTGGTGCTGTCGTCGATCGTGTTGTGGTCGGGCGTGGGCCTGATGCTGATCGCGTGGCTGTGGCTGGGCCGGCAGGTCCTCGCCGGCCAAGCAACCGAGTTCATCATGCGGGCCACCACCGCATTCTGGCTGGCGCCACTGCTGCTGTCGGTGCCGGTCTTCAGCCGGGACACCTACTCCTACCTGGCGCAGGGCGCACTGTTGCGCGACGGCCTGGATCCCTATGCAGTGGGGCCCGTGGGTAACCCGAATGCGTTGCTGGACGACGTGAGCCCGATCTGGACGATCACTACCGCCCCCTACGGTCCGGCGTTCATTCTGGTGGCCAAGCTCGTCACGATCATCGTCGGCAACAACGTGGTCACCGGGACCATGCTGTTGCGCTTGTGCATGCTGCCCGGGCTGGCGCTGTTGATTTGGGCGGCCCCACGCCTGGCACGACACCTCGGCGCCGACGGCGCCACCGCGCTGTGGACCTGCGTGCTCAACCCGCTGGTGCTCATCCATCTGATGGGTGGAGTGCACAACGAGATGCTGATGGTCGGCCTGATGGCCGCCGGCATCGCGCTCACCATGCAGCGACGCCATGTCGTGGGCATCACGCTGATCTCGGTGGCGATCGCGGTCAAAGCCACAGCCGGGCTGGCGCTGCCGTTCCTGTTCTGGGTCTGGATGCGGCATCTGCGCGACGACCGGGGGTACCGGTCGGTTCAGGCGTTCCTGGCCGCCGCGGCAGCGTCGCTGCTGATATTCGTGGCGGTGTTCGCGGTGCTGTCCGCGGTGGCCGGCGTCGGATTGGGGTGGCTCACCGCGCTGGCGGGCTCGGTGAAGATCATCAACTGGTTGACCGTGCCGACGGGAGCGGCGAACCTGATCCACGCTCTGGGTAGAAACTTCTTCACCGTCGATTTCTACACCTTGCTGCGGATCACCAGGTTCATCGGAATTCTGATCATCGCGGTGTCGCTGCCGCTGCTGTGGTGGCGGTTTCGGCGCGACGACCGGGCGGTGCTGGCCGGCATCGCCTGGTCGATGCTGATCGTGGTGTTGTTCGTCCCCGCCGCCCTGCCGTGGTACTACTCCTGGCCGCTGGCGATAGTGGCACCACTGGCCCAGTCACGGCCGGCAATCGCGGCTATCGCCGGGTTCTCGACCTGGATCATGGTGATCTTCAAACCCGACGGATCACACGGCATGTATTCCTGGCTGCACGTCGGGCTGGCGACCGCGTTCGCGCTGCTGGCCTGGTATTCGCTATACCGGGTGCCGGAGCCGGCTGCCCCAAGGGACGCAACGGAACCCGTTCAATAAGCCCCTCAATGGGCCCGTTCAATAGGCCATCGCCTGGGCGCGACGCACGACTTCGCGCGCCTGGTGGGCGTGAAGCGCATCGACCGGGCGAGCATTGCTCACGACATCGCGTGAGCCGTCGCGGGTAATGGTCAGCGACGGATCGGGGGTGAACAGCCAGCGCACGATCTCGGTATCGCGATAGCCGCCGTCGTGCAGGATCGTTAACAGGCCCGGCAGACTCTTGACCACCTGACCGGAATTGGTGAAGAACACTTGCGGCACCACTACGCCGCCGGCACGCCGCACCGCGACCAGGTGACCTTCGCGCAACTGCTGGTGCACCTTGCTGATCGGCACACCGAGAAGTTCGGCGACCCGGGGCAGGTCGTAGGTTGGCTCGTTGGGATCCAGAACGTCATCGCCGGCCGGAATGCTGCCCACGGCGCAAGTGTAGAGCTTGGTGCAACATTGTCTCATCCGATTCGCCCCGCCACCTACGATGGCCCCGTGGCTGAAGCTGAAATGCCCGGCTCCTTCTCGGGCCGTGCCGGCCCGCATCGTCACCGAGCCGACGCTGAAATGCCCGGCTCCTTCTCGGGCCGTGCCGGCCCGCATCGTCACCGAGCCGACGCTGAAATGCCCGGCTCCTTCTCGGGCCGTGCCGGCCCGCATCGTCACCGAGCCGACGCCGGCACTTCGGATCCGTTGGACAGCACGCTGCTGGACGGCCGCTACCTGGTCCAGGCCAAGATCGCCAGCGGCGGGACCTCGACGGTCTACCGCGGTCTCGACGTCCGGCTGGACCGCCCCGTCGCCCTGAAGGTGATGGACTCCCGCTATGCGGGTGACGAACAGTTTCTCACCCGCTTCCAACTCGAGGCCCGCACGGTCGCCCGGTTGAAGCACCCCGGTCTGGTTGCGGTGTATGACCAGGGGCTGGATGCCCGGCACCCGTTTCTGGTGATGGAACTCGTCGAAGGCGGGACGCTGCGCGAACTGCTGGCCGAACGAGGACCGATGCCCCCGCATGCCGTGGCGGCCGTGCTGCGCCCGGTGTTGGGCGGGCTGGCAGCCGCGCATCGGGCCGGCCTGGTGCACCGCGATGTCAAGCCCGAAAACGTGTTGATCTCCGATGACGGCGAGGTCAAGATCGCGGATTTCGGACTGGTCCGGGCCGTCGCGGCCGCTGGAATCACCTCGGCCAGCGTCATTTTGGGAACCGCGGCGTACTTGTCTCCCGAGCAGGTGCGCGACGGCCAGGCCGGCCCCCGCGGCGATGTCTACTCGGCCGGAATTCTCACCTACGAGTTGCTGACCGGACACACGCCGTTCAGCGGCGACTCGGCATTGTCGATCGCCTATCAGCGGTTGGACCGCGACGTGCCGCCACCTAGCTCTGTAATCGATGGTGTGCCAACGCAATTCGATGAATTCGTGGCCTGCGCGACGTGCCGTGACCCTGCCGAGAGGTACACCGACGCCATCGAGATGGGCGCCGATCTCGAGTCGATCGCCGAGGAACTGGCACTCCCGGACTTTCGGGTGCCCGCGCCGCAGTTCTCGGCCCAGCACCGGTCGGCCGTGCTGCAGCGCAGCCGGATCGACCAGCAGCCGCGGCCACCGGTTCGCCACCCCACGCGCGAACTGACCCGAGAACCGCGTAGCTGGGCCGAGCCGGTATCGGCGGCCCGCCCGGATACCGAACCGGAAGAATATGAATACCAGCCTCTGTCAGGGCAATTCGCCGGCATCTCGATGGACGAATTCATCTGGGCGCGACAGCATGCCCGCCGCATGGTGCTGATCTGGGTGGCGGTGGTGCTCGCGATCACCGGGCTGGTCGCGACCGCGGCCTGGACAATCGGCAGCAATCTGGGCGGACTGCTGTAACGGACCGCGAGTTGGCCCCGCCTCCCGCTTGCGAGCAGACGCAAAATACTCGAAAACCCCCGTGCTTCACCGAATTTTGCGTCTGCTCGCCGACCTAGTCGCGCAGCATCTCGGCCACCAGGAAGGCCAGTTCCAGCGATTGCTGGGTGTTGAGCCGCGGATCACACGCGGTCTCGTACCGGCCGGCCAGATCGCTCTCCGAAATGTCTTGTGCGCCACCGAGACATTCGGTGACGTCTTCACCGGTGATCTCGACATGGATGCCGCCGGGGTGGGTGCCCAGAGCGCGATGCACCTCGAAAAAGCCCTGCACTTCGTCGACGACGCGATCGAAGTGACGGGTCTTGTACCCGGTGGAGGACTCATGGGTGTTGCCGTGCATCGGGTCACACTGCCAGATCACCTGGTGACCGGTGGCCTGCACCTTCTCGATGATCCGCGGCAGCAGGTCACGGACCTTGTTGTTGCCCAGCCTGCTGACCAGCGTCAGCCGGCCCGGCTTGTTGTGCGGGTCGAGCCGCTCGACATACTCGACTGCCAACTCGGGTGTCATCGTGGGGCCGATCTTGACCCCGATCGGGTTGGCGATCACCTCGGCGAACGCGATGTGCGCGCCGTCGAGTTGCCTGGTCCGCTCGCCGATCCACACGGTGTGCGCCGACAAGTCATACAGTTGCGGTTCGCCATCCTCCCCTTCGGACAGCCGCAGCATGGCCCGCTCGTAGTCGAGCACCAATGCCTCATGGCTGGCATAGATCTCGGCGGTCTGCAGATTGCGGTCGGCAACCCCGCAGGCGCTCATGAACCGCAGGCCCCGATCGATCTCGGTGGCCAGCGCCTCGTAACGAGCGCCGGCCGGCGAGGTCCGGACGAATTCCCGGTTCCAGTCGTGGACCAGGTGCAGCGACGCCAGGCCCGACGACGTCAACGCTCGCACCAGGTTCATCGCCGCACTGGCGTTGGCGTAGGCCCGGACCAACCGCGACGGGTCGTGCTCGCGCACCGCCGCGTCCGGGGCGAAGCCGTTGATCATGTCGCCGCGATAAGACTTCAAGCCCAAAGCATCGATATCGGCCGACCGCGGTTTGGCGTACTGACCGGCGATGCGGGCCACCTTCACCACCGGCATGCTGGCGCCGTACGTCAGCACCACGGCCATCTGCAGCAGCGCGCGGATGTTGCCGCGGATGTGGGGTTCGGTGTTGTCGACAAACGTCTCCGCGCAGTCACCGCCTTGCAACAGGAATGCCTCACCCTTGGCGACCTGTGCCAGCTGTTCCTGCAGGCGGACGATCTCGGACGGCACCGTCACCGGCGGAACGCTTTCGAGCACGGTGCGCATCGCCAACGCCTGGTCCGCGGGCCAGCTGGGCTGCTGGGCGGCGGGCTTGGCCAGCGCGGAGTCCAGTCGGGTGCGCAAGTCGGCGGGCAGCGGCGGCAACGGCGGCAGCTGGTCGATCGGAATATCGACGGTCCAGTTCATCGGTACATGGTAACCGGGTTGAGGCTTGCGCTGATCAGCGCGAACGTCGCTGTCAATCCTGTCGTCCCGACGGGTCTGGTCGCCGGTCCGGCCCGCTGGCCGCCCGTGCCCGGGAGCCGCCCGGCGGGCCTCCGCCGCGTGCCGGATGCGGGCCGGCATTGTCGGCCGAGGTGATGATCCGGAATCGTCGCAACTGGTCGCGCGCGTCGACCAGCGCGTCGTGAGCATCACGCGACCGCGCCGGCAGTCGCGGGCATCCGCGGTCCTCCCATAGTTGCCGCAGTTCCCGTGTGAAGCGAGGTATCGCCGTTGGCAGCCCCGGCATCGGACCCCACAACTGACACAGGGCGACGTGGTCGTAGGCGCCCACCCAGGCCCACAGCTCGATCGGGTCACCGCCGTCCACACCGAGGAACGCCTCCAGGTCGCGGCGGATCTGCCGGCGCGAGCGCCACAGCTGCGAACCCGGCGACGGCAGCTTCGGCAGGACATGGGAGCGAACCCAGGTACCGGCACGCTGTGGGTCGAACTCCGTTGAGACGGCGTAGTACTCGCGGCCATCCTCGGCGACCATCCCGATGGAGATCAAATCGATGGTGCGGCCGTCTTCGATGAATTCGGTGTCATAGAAGTACCGCACATCGCAGTTTATCCGGGCAGCCTATCGCGCGGTCACCAGGCGTTCGGCGGTCTTCGGCGGCGGCGCCGGATGGATGTCGAGGTCCAACCGGGCGTCCACCGCGTGCTCGTCGGGCCGTCGCGGGGTTCCGGCGATCGCACATTGCAGCCACAGCTTGGCCCGTACCACGGGGCGGCGCAGGGTACGTTCACGCTGCAGGGCACGGCGCATCTTGTCCGGCCGCGCGCTGTATCGCCACCGTGCCCACGGGGCATGCGGACGTGACAACCGGATCGCGCCGACGATCAGCAGCACCACCAGGAACATGCCGAGCAGCCCCGTCCACACCTTGCCCTTGAACAGAACCACCACGGCCAGCGGCAGCGTCAGCACCACGCCGCCAACCAGCGCGGCATGCCATATCACGGAGTTAGTGTCCGACCAGATCGCCAGGACGAACATCAGCGGATGGAATCCCAGGGTCAACAGCCCCGCCACGGCTACGGCGGCGAAGACCGCGTCCACCGAGGTGCGTCCGTCTTCCTCCCAGTAGACGTCGGACAGATGCAGGATCAACGCGTACTCGTCGAGCACCAGCGCCGCGCCGATTCCGAAAAATGTCGCCGACACCGCGAACTCGGGTGCGCGTCCGTCGACGGAGAGCGTCACCAGCGCCAACCCGGAGACCATCACCACCAGCACACCGACGGCCACGTGGTGAACGTGCACGGACCCGATGTAGATATTGCGGGGCTGCCACCAGCTGGGCGGTGGTGCATCGCTGGGGCGGCGACGGATGATGCGGGCGCAGGTGCGCGTCACAAAGAAGGTCAGGATGAAGGCGACCAGGCAGCACAGCAGGGGCAGTCGGCCGCGGTCGATGATGTCATGCTGCAGCCATTGGAGCACCCCACAAAAACTACGCCTGCCGGCGCAGGCGAGGCCTAAGCGGCCCGAGCCCCGCTGTGGCGGCAAGCGACCGCCTCGGTAACGATTAGGCTGTCTGTGACATGAGTACATGGCGGTCGCCCGAGCTGGGCAGTCGACTCGGGCGGGTCTCGTTATGGTGCCTGCTTGGGCTGGTCGCCGGCGGGGCACTGGGCTACGTGGGCTGGCGGTTGTTCGGACACATCCCCTACCGCATCGACATCGACATCTATCAGATGGGCGGACAGGCCTGGTTGGATGGGCGTCCGCTGTACAGCGGCGACGTGAAGTTCCACACACCCATCGGGCTGGACCTCCCGTTCACCTATCCCCCGCTGGCCGCGGTGGTGTTCAGCCCGTTCGCCTGGTTGAAGATGCCGGCCGCCAGCGTGGCGATCACGCTGCTGACGCTGGTGGTGTTGATCGTGTCGACGGTGGTCGTGCTGACCGGCCTGAACGTGTGGCCTACCTCGACGCTGCTGCCCGCTCCGGCCTGGGTGCGCCGGCTGTGGTTGGCGGTGGTCATCGTGGCTCCGGCGTCGATCTGGCTGGAGCCGCTGAGCTCCAACTTCGCCTTCGGTCAGATCAACGCCGTGCTCATGACCTTGGTGATCCTCGATTGTTTCCCGCGCCGCACGCCGTGGCCGCGGGGCCTGCTGCTCGGCCTGGGGATAGCACTGAAGCTGACGCCGGCGGTGTTTCTGCTCTACTTCCTGCTGCGCCGGGACGGCCGGGCGGCGCTGACAGCCCTGGCGTCCTTCGCGGCTGCGACGCTGGCCGGTTTCGCCCTGGCGTGGCGTGATTCCCGTGAGTACTGGACCCATACCTTGCACCACACCGACCGGATCGGTTCGGCTTCGTTGAACACCGACCAGAACATCGCGGGTGCGCTGGCCCGGCTGCCGATCGGCGAGCACGAAAGCTTTCTGCTGTGGGTGGTCTTGTCGCTGGTGGTGCTGGTTGCGACGGTGTGGGCGATGCGCCGAGTGCTGCGGGCCGACGAACCGGCCCTGGCCGTGATTTGCGTGGCGTTGTTCGGGTTGGTGGTATCCCCGGTTTCGTGGTCGCACCACTGGGTGTGGATGTTGCCGGCGGTTCTGGTGACCGGGGTGCTGGCCTGGCGACGGCGAAATGCGGCGCTGGCCGTGGTCACCGCCGCCGGGGTGGCGCTGATGAGATGGACGCCGATCGATCTGCTGCCCAAGCACCGGGAAGCCACCGCGGAGTGGTGGCGTCAACTCGCCGGGATGTCCTATGTGTGGTGGGCGCTGGCGGTCATCGTCGTTGCCGGTCTCACCGTGACCACCCGGCTGACGACGGAGCGCTCGCCCGAGCCCGCGCGGACTCCGGTGTCGACGGCCGCGGCCTGATCAGCCGGCCGCGGTCTCGGGGATCCGGGCGGCGTCCTTCGGGCCGGGATGAGCCCCGGCCCCGTTGCTGCCGTCTTTGACGCTGGCTGCGTAGATATCGACGTACTCCTGACCGGAAAGCCCCATCAGCTCGTACATCACCTCGTCGGTGACGGCCCGCTCGATGAAGTGGTTTCCGGCCAGTCCCTCGAACCGGGTGAAGTCCATCGGCTTGCCGAAACGAACGGTCACCCGGCCGAACCGCAACATCTTTTTGCCCGGCGGGTTGACGACGTTGGTGCCGATCATCGCCACCGGAATCACCGGAACCCCGGTGTGCAGCGCCAGCCGCGCCAGGCCGGTCTTGCCCTTGTAGAGGCGACCGTCGGGCGACCGGGTGCCTTCGGGGTACATGCCCAGCAGCTTGCCCCGACGCAGCAGGCCCTCGGCGGTTTCCAGGGCGGCCTGCGCGGCGTCGGCGTTGGTGCGGTCGATGGGCACCTGCCCGGAGACGCTGTAGAACCAGCGGTTGATCCAGCCCTTGAGCCCGGCGCCGGTGAAGTATTCGGCCTTTGCCAGAAACGTGATCCGGCGGCGGACTACCAACGGAAGGTAGAAGCTGTCAGCCACGGCAAGGTGGTTACTGGCGAGGATCGCCGGGCCGGAACTCGGAATGTTTTCCGCACCTTCGATTTTCGGCCGGCCGAGCAAAATAAACAGCGGGCCCATGAAAACGTACTTGAAAAGGTAGTACCACATGGCCCTCCCTCTCGCCCGCACCGGAACAATGTCTGGGCCAACTGTACCTATCTGCCGTGGCTGCGACCACCTGCGTCGGGCGGCGGCTCACTCCTGCAAACTCACCGGGATGGGCTGGTAGCGCGTTTTCGCACTGGTGTCCGCGGATCGGTTCTCCGGCGGTGTCTCGCTGGTGAGGCCACCGCCGGGCGGATCCTCCGGCGGCGGTTTCGGCGATCGATCAATGTCGTCGACTATGGCGCGAATCACGTTGAGCAAAGCGACACTGTGGTTGGCTATCACCGTCAGCAGCGGGTGCTGTTCGCCACCGACCACCGCCGCCAGCGCACATACCGGACACCACACCTGTTGGCACTTGGCGGCCGCTTTGCCACCGGCCGACCCGGATGCCATCGAGGCCGCCGCGCGCATCGCGGGGTCGATCGCATCCAGGATTGCCTGTGCAAGCTTGCGCAGTTCGGGACCAACCTCGGTATGAACCCCGGTCACGTCGGCCACACCTCCGGATTGGGTCGAAATCGAACGGTCAGCTCGCTGCCCCGCAGTTGCGCGTCCAGCACCGTGCATCTGCGCAGTACGGACGCCAACCGGACTCTGCGCCGCACCCCGCCGGCACTGATGATCAGATCGTCGTCTGCGCGGCCCAGCGCCAGCGAACCGGGATCGAGCTGGGGCAACGCTAGCCGCAGACGATATACCGACTCAAGCCCCGACCCGGATTCCAGGTCCACAATAGGGCGCAGCGGGCCCGGCGGCGCCGACCCTCGGCGATGGCGGGCACTGTCGAGCAGGCCGCCCAGCGCCTTCGGGCCGATCGGCTCGCCGGACAGGTGCGGAACCAGCACCAGCGCCAGGTCACCGATGGTGGCGTCGAGTTCTTGCAGGACGGCGCGTTGCTCGGAGATGCGTTCGGCATACCAGTAGAAGGCGGGGTGGTCGGGAAGGCTGCGGTACTCGTAGGTCTCGTCCCGGACCAGCACCTGATTGATCAGCAGCTCCTCGACGCGTATCCCCATCAGCGCCAATGAACCCAGCGTGCGGGCTGCCTCGGCGGCTACCACCCGCTCCGGGGTCAGCACCAGATGGGCGCCTACCAGGTCACCGTCGGTCAGCATGACGCTGAGCCGGTCCACGCTGGCGTTGGTGCGCTCCAGCAACTCCACCAGTGCGGCGGACCGGTTGTCGTCGATGGCGAGCCGACGATGGCGTGGCCACGCGCGCTCCACGTACATCCCGAAGGTCGCCGGCAGCGTCAACATTCGCAGCGCATCCGCGGTCGACGCGCAGTCGACGACGACGCGGTCCCAACGTCCGCTGGTGGCAAGCTCGCCGACGGCGTGCAGCCCGAGCACCTCCTGAATCCCGGGCAACGCCGAGAGTTCTTCTGGCGCAACGCTACTCAGCTCGGAACCGGGGAATCGCCGGTCCAGGGCGTCGACGACGTCTCGCCACCGGTCCTCGAGCAGCGCCAAGGTGTCCAGCGCCAAGGCGTCGAGGAAGCCGCCGTCGGACCCGGATCGCCCGGGTTCAAGATCGGCGAGAACGCGGACCGGCTCGCCCCGGCCGGTTGGCGGCACCGAGATGCCCAGCACATCACCCAGTGAGTGCGCCTGGTCGGTGGATACCAGCAGCACTCGCTGACCAGCACCGGCATCACAAACCGCGGTGGCGGCCGCCAGTGTGGATTTTCCTACCCCGCCTTTACCGACGAAGAGACTGATCCGGGCCGGGGCTGACGCCCGGAATTCACTGGACTCACTCAGCCTCGACTCGTTTCTTCAGATCCTTTAACGCTCCGTCGATCAACCTGCGTTCGGCTTTGCGCTTGAGCATCCCGATCATCGGGACGGCGAGGTCGACGGCGAGCTCATAGGTCACATCCGTTCCAGAACCGTTGGGCTCCAAGATATATGAACCTTCGAGAGACTTCAGCAGGGAGCTGGATTCCAGAGTCCAGCTCAGCGATTGGCGGTCCGCCGGCCACTGGTAGGCCATGATCAAGGTGTCCCTGAAGATGGTTGCGTCCATCAACATCCTGGCCCGTTGCGGGTATCCCTCGTCGTCAGCCTCGAGGACCTCGACTTCCTTGTACTCCGAAATCCATTCCGGGTAAGCCTCGATGTCGGCGATCGCCTTCATCACCTCGCCTGGAGCCGCGTCGATGTAGATCGTCTGCCTCGTCTTGTCCGCCACCTGGCAAATCCCTTTCCCGTTTCCTCGCACTGCGCGTCGATTCGTCGGGAATACCCGCCATCCGGCACAAAGGCTACTCCCGATGCCCAGCTTGAGCCTCACTCGAGCCCACTCGACCCGGTTAAACTACCGGAGAAACCCCGACGGGGCGTGCTTGTTCCACTGTGGTTTTGACCTCGAACGCCATTTTCTTCGCTGCCACCCGGCGGCGGTGGGTTATTTTGGCCAGATTCATCCGGGCCAGTTGCCAGGCCGCCGCCGCGGTCGGTTCGGCGTGCAGGAAGTAGTGCAGCACCACCCCGTCCATCGACGGTTCCAGCCAGATTTCCATGGTGCCGGTCAATGCCCCGGTAACCGCCCACCTCATGCCCTTGTCGGCGCGGTCCTCGGTGACCTCCAGCCGCAGATCAGGCCACCACCGGCGCCACTTCGACGGGTCGGCGATCGCAGCTCCCACCCGTGCGCCATCCGCGGCGACATACGTCTGGTCCGCGATCTGGATGCTGTTCATAGCCACAGCTTCACACACCCCCGCATCGACGGCCAACGGCGCTCGGCTCGGTCGGCAAAGCCACCCGACCAGCAACCACCTGGCCGCCCTAATGCCCGGCTAGGCTGGGGTGAGGGGGGCTACCCGCAAAAACGTCAGTTGGAGCGAGGTCAACAAGGTGCGTCAGTACAGTGTCCCTGCCCGCTTTTCCGTCGGCGAGCGCGACAACGTCGCGGCCATGGTATTCGAGCACGAGCGCGACGATCCCGGGTACGTCATCTACCAACGCCTCGTCGGCGGTGTCTGGACTGACGTGACGTGCGCCGAGGCGGCGCATCAGATCCATGGTGCGGCATTGGGTTTGATCGCGCTCGGGGTCCAGGCCGGTGATCGAGTGTCGATCTTTTCGGCCACCCGCTACGAGTGGGCGATCCTGGACCTGGCCATCCTGGCGGTGGGTGCGGTCACGGTGCCGATCTACGAGACGTCGTCGGCCGAGCAGGTCCGCTGGGTGCTGCAGGACTCCGAAGCCGTGCTGGCGTTCGCCGAAACCGACGCGCATGCCGCGATGGTCTCCGAGTTGGCCGGCGACCTGCCCGCCTTGCGCCGGGTGTTGCATATCGACGGTTCCGGCCGCAAGGCGCTCGACCAGCTCGAACAGGAGGGCACGTCGGTTGACCCGACGGAACTGACGGCTCGCCTCGAGGCGCTGCGGGCCCACGACGCGGCCACGCTGATCTACACCTCGGGCACCACCGGACGACCCAAAGGCTGTCAGCTCACCCATTCCAACCTGCTGCACGAGATCCGCGGCACCCGGGAATGCCTGCCCACGCTGTTGTGCCCGGGACAGCGGCTCCTGGTGTTCTTGCCGCTCGCCCACGTGCTGGCCCGGTCGCTGACGCTGTCGGCGTTCGCCAGCAAAGTGACCGTGGGGTTCACCAGCGATATCAAGAACCTGCTGCCGCAGTTCGCGGTGTTCAAACCCACGGTGGTGGTCTCGGTGCCTCGGGTTTTCGAGAAGGTGTACAACACCGCCGAGCAAAATGCCGTCAACGACGGCAAGGGAGCGATCTTCAAACGCGCCGCCCAGACCGCGGTCGATTGGAGCCGGGCCTGCGACGGCGGCCGCCCCGGACTGCTGCTGCGCGCCAAACATGCCGTTTTCGACCGGCTGGTCTATCACAAATTCCGTACGGCGCTCGGCGGCGACTGCCATGCTGCGGTCTCCGGCGGGGCGCCGCTGGGCGCGCGGCTGGGCCACTTCTACCGCGGCGTGGGTTTGACCATCTACGAGGGGTACGGCCTGACCGAGACCAGCGCGGCGATCACCGTCAACCAGGTGGGCGCCCTCAAGATCGGGACAGTCGGAAAGCTGTTGCCCGGCAACAGCTTACGCATCGCCGGCGACCAGGAGCTGTTGGTGCGCGGCGGCGTGGTGTTCACCGGCTATTGGCGCAACGAGCAGGCCACCGCGGAGGCCTTCACCGACGGCTGGTTCCGCACCGGTGATCTGGGCGCGATCGACGAGGACGGCTTCTTGACCATCACCGGCCGCAAAAAGGAGCTCATCGTCACCGCCGGCGGTAAGAACGTTGCCCCCGCCGTGTTGGAGGACCAGCTGCGGGCACACCCGCTGATCAGTCAGGCAATGGTGGTCGGAGATGCCAAGCCGTTCATCGGCGCGCTGATCACCATCGACTCGGAGGCGTTCGCCGGCTGGAAGCAGCGCAACAGCGAGCCCGCCGACGCGTCGGTGGGCGACTTGGCCACCGATCCCGACCTGGTGGCCGAAATCGATGCGGCCGTCAAGCAGGCGAACCTGTCGGTGTCGCATGCCGAGTCGATCCGCAAGTTCCGCATTCTGGGCGTGGACTTCACCGAGGACACCGGCGAATTGACACCGACGATGAAGGTCAAGCGCAAGGTGGTGGCCGAGAAGTTCGCCGACGAGATCGAGGCGATCTATACCAGCGGCTAGCCGCCCAGCAGGCCGGCCAGCCGGGTCGCCAGTATGTCCCAGCGCCAGGTGGCCGTTACCCATTCCCGGCCGGCAGCGCCCATGGCGGCGGCGCGGTCGCGGTCGATCAGCAAATCGGTGACGGCATCAGCCACCTTGTCCACCGAGGTGCCGTCGACAACCAGCCCAGTCTTATTGTGCTGCACGGTTTCCGGGGCCCCGCCGGATTCGCCGGCGATTACCGGCACGCCGCTTGCCGACGCCTCGAGAAACACGATCCCCAGGCCCTCGACGTCCAATCCGGCACCGCGGGTGCGGCACGGCATCGCGAACACGTCAGCCAACGCGTGATGCGCCGGTAGCTCGTCGTCCGGCACGCCGCCGGTGAACGTCACGTGGTCGGCCACCTTGCAGTCCATCGCCAACTTGCGCAACGCCGGTAGGTAAGGGCCGCCCCCGACGATCACCAGCGCGGCCCCGTCGACGCGCCGGCGGATCGCCGGTAGCGCCTTGATCAGCGTGTCCTGACCCTTGCGTGGCACCAGCCGGGACACGCACACCACCACGGGCCGCTCGTCCAGCCGGTACCGCTGACGCAGTTCGGCGCGCGCGGCCGGGTCCGGCCGAAATCGGTCGCTGTCCACCCCGGGCGGCAGGTATTCCAGCGCCGCGCCGGGTCCGAAGGCGGGCGCGAACCGGGCTTTGGTGTAGCGACTGACAAAGGTCACCACGTCCGCGCTGTCCCCGATTCGGCGCAACACCGACCGCGCGACCGGAAGCATCGACCACCCCACTTCATGGCCGTGTGTGCTGGCCACTATCCGGGTGGCACCGGCCCGGCGCGCCCGCGACGCCAGCAGCGCCAGCGGGGCGGCAGCCCCGAACCAGACGGTATCGATGCAGTACTCGGCGATCAGGGCGCGCATGCGGCTGTCGACGGCCGGCGCGGGCAGCATCAGCGTGCCGGGATGACGCACCACGCGATAGCCGGCTGCACGGGCCGCGTCGTCGTATGCCTGCGCCCCCTTCCATTGCGGTGCGTACACCGTCACCGAGTGCGATCCGGCTTCGACCAGCCGCCCGACGAACTCTCCGAGGTAGGACTGAATGCCGCCACGTCTGGGCGGAAAGTCGTTGGTTACCAGCAGGACCCGGCTCACCTGCGTCAGGTCAATCGGCCAGCCATCCCTGCCAGCGGGCGAGCAGCCCGGCAGGGTCGGTCTTCAGTACGGTGCGCGCGGCGGTTGCGAAATCCGGGTGTCCGGCACCGCACGCGGCCAGGTAGAGCCCGCGCAACGCGGTCGTCCCGTAGATCTGCGCGACGAACCTGGCAAACCACCACGCCCGGTCATACGCCAGTGAACGCCGCGGTCCCGCGGTGTCCAGGTCGTCATCTGACGGCAGCGCCCGGGGCAGCACATCGACGGGCGGCCTGGACGCCGGTCTGGCGACGAAATCGGCCACCCCCTCGGTCAGCCAGCGCGGTGCGTCGAGCGCGGTGTCGACACGCGCGGCGTAGTGAAAAAGCTCATGCGTCAACACAATTCGCAGCGCAGCTTGGCTCAAGCGGCCCGCGCCCGGCGCGAATACGATCCGTTGGCCGGCGGCGGTCCGGCGGGCGGTATCGACGTGCTCGACGACGGTCACCGCCGCGATATCGGCCCACTGCGACGCCGGCCCGCCGCCGGCGGCAGTACGGAACTGGTCATCGGAATCGGCGGCCACCACCGAGATCTCGTGCGGCCAATCGGTGCCCCAGAAGGCCGCAACCGCGTCGATCGCGGGACCAAGGTTCGCCGCGACACGGGATAGCAGGGGCTCACTGTCCGCGCCGCCGAGGCCGATCAGCCGGACGGTGCGGCCACCGACGACCACCGGGGTGAGGCCGGCGTCGTCGACTCGCGCCGCCGGCGGTGCTGCCGAGCTGTCGCGTACCGGGGCCGGCAGAGCGGTTGCCGCAACCAGCTCGGCCACGAAGACGAAGGCCAGCGTGATCGACAGCCACCGGGGCCGGCGGCGAAGCCACGCCACGAGGTGGTCAGTAGCGACGGGCGTCGTAGATCGGGCCCGAGGCGGTCATCGGCACTACCCGCACCGGTTGGCCGAAGGTGGACGAGTGGACCATCAGACCGTCGCCGATGTAGATGCCGGCATGTGAGGCGTCGGAATAAAAGGTCAGCACGTCACCGGGCTGCAGGTCCGACAGCGCCACCGGCTGACCACCATGGGCCAGCGCCTGACTGGAGTGCGGCAGAGCGATCCCGGCTTGCTGGAACGCCCACATGACCAGTCCGGAGCAGTCGAAACCGCCGGGCCCGGCGCCACCCCATGCGTACGGAGTGCCGATCTGGGTCAAGGCCGCCTGCACCACGGTCGCCCGGTCGCCGCCACCGCCGCCGCCAGGAGCCAGGAACGGTGTATCGGACACTCCGCCGGGAGCGGGCGCCTCGCCGGGGGTAGGCGCACCCTCGGGCGGAGCGCCCGGTGGCAGACCTTCGGGCGCCGGCCCGGGAACGTCTGGTACCCGCGCCGGAATCGGTCCCGGGTCGGCGAGCGCGGTGCGCTGCTCCGGCGTCAGGGCCTGATATTGCGACTTCACGACGGCGATCTGCACCTGCAGCTGGCTCTGCTTGTGCTGCAGATTGGCCCGCACCGCCGCGGCCTGTTCGGCGGCGGACTTGGCATCGGCAGCCGACTTGACCGAAGCCTGCTCAGCCTTGGCGGCCTGTTCTCCGGCGGCCCGGAAACCGGCCATCTGCGTGGACATTTGCCGCGCCATCACCCGCTGCACCGAGAGACCGTCGATCAGCAGCTGCGGCGATTCCGCCGTCAAGATCGCATCCAAACCGTTGGTCCGACCACCCATGTAGGTGGCGGCCGCGACCTTGTTGACGGCGGTCTGGAAGGTGGCCAGGCGCGCTTTCGCGGCGGCGAGCGCGGCCTGGTCGTCGGCGAGCTTCTTTTCCGCGGCCTGCTGCGCCGCAAGCTTCGCGTTCAGGTCGAGTTCTGCGCTGTGCATCGCCTCGGTGGTCTGTTCGGCCTGCCGCGATAGCTCGTTGAGTTTCGCCAGCGCGTCGTCGGCGGGGTCGGCCATCGCACTCGCGGCCAGGATGCCGGACAACACGGTGAAGCCCGCCAACGAACCGACTGCGGACCGCTTGATGACGCGCGCGATCGAATGCCTACAGTCGAGCCTCAAGATTTGCTTCCTTAAACTGCCATCGGCCTAGCGCCGTCGAGCTGGTTTAGGTCTCAAACAGGTTACGAAATGGTCTCGGCTTTTGTCCAAAGGGGGGAGTTAAGAAAATGGCAAGATTTCTGTCATTTTCTTGTGAGAGAGCGCGACTTTGCGCTCCACCACCATACAGGCTCGATCAGGCAACACCCGACGCAGCACCCGGCCCCCGGCCACGCCGGATCGGGACGAGACGCAATCTCGGAGCTAACCCGGCATCGGCGAGTGCCTCGAGGGCGGCTTGCTCGTCGTGCAACAACGTGTCGGGCGCCCCGAGCAAGACACTCACCACACAATCGCGGCAGGCACTTCCCCGCACCGCGCACTCGTCACAGTCGATCACCACCTCCCCCGGTTCGGCTGCGCCGCCAGAGCATTCGCCACCGCTGTGCCATGCGTTCCATGCCATCAATCCCGGTCCTTTCGGTAAGACGTTCGATCGCAATTGGGGCCGCGCCGAAGGCTAATCGCCGGCACCGACAACTCGGGCGCGGTGAGGATCGAGCGCTGCCGACCCGTGCCCGGCGTGGGAACCGTCGGCTGTCGGTGCGGCTGCCTAACGTCACCGCCATGGGTGCGAGCGTCGGAACTCAACTGAGTCTCGCCGGGCTCGACCCGCTCGCATTTCCCGGCATCGACGCGGCGGGGGCTCCGGGCCCGCCCTCCGACGAGCTATTGCCGCTACGGGAGACCACCTTCGTAGTGGTCGACTTGGAGACCACCGGTGGCCGCACCATGGGCACCGAGGCGGCCCCGCCGGACGCCATCACCGAGATTGGGGCGGTCAAGGTGCGCGGCGGGACCGTCCTCGGCGAGTTCGCCACGCTGGTGGACCCGCAGCGCAGCATCCCGCCCCAGATCGTGCAGCTGACCGGGATCACCACGGCCATGGTGCGTGACGCCCCCGTCATCAGCGCCGTTCTGCCGATGTTTTTCGAGTTCGCCGGCGACTCGGTCTTGGTCGCCCACAACGCGGGGTTCGATACCGGGTTCCTGCGGGCCGCCGCGCGGCAATGCGACATCACCTGGCCGCGGCCGAAAGTCCTGTGCACGGTCCGCCTGGCGCGGCGGGTGTTGAGCCGAGAGGAAGCGCCCAGTGTGCGGTTGGCCGCATTGGCGCGGCTGTTCTCGGTTGCCACCCAACCCACCCACCGCGCCCTCGACGATGCCCGTGCCACCGTCGACGTCTTGCATGCCCTGATCGAGCGGGTCGGCAACCAGGGCGTGCACACCTTCGCCGACCTGCGTTCGTATCTGCCCAACGTGAGCCCGGCGCAGCGCCGCAAACGGGTGCTGGCCCACGGTCTGCCGCACCGGCCGGGAATCTATGTGTTTCGCGGACCGTCGGGCGAGGTGCTCTACGTCGGCACCGCGGTCGACCTGCGCCGCCGGGTCAGCCAATACTTCAACGGCGCCGACCCGCGCGGCAGGATCAAAGAAATGGTCACGCTGGCCACCGCCGTGGACCACGTCGAGTGCGCGCACCCACTGGAAGCCGGCGTGCGTGAGCTTCGAATGCTGGCCGCACATGCACCCCCGTACAACCGCCGATCGAGATTTCCGCTGCGCTGGTGGTGGGTGGCGCTCACCGAGGAAGCGTTTCCGCGCCTGTCGGTGGTTCGAGCCCCGCGACACGACCGGGTCATCGGCCCGTACCGGTCCCGGGCCGACGCCGCCGAGACGGCAGCCCTGCTGGCGCGCTTCACCGGGGTCCGTACCTGTGCCAAGCGGCTGGCGCGGTCGGCTCTGCACGGCCCGGCCTGTCCCGAGCTGGAAGTGTCGCCCTGTCCCGCCGCCCGGAACGTGACCGCCGAGCAATACGCCGAGACCGTGCAGCGCGCGACGGATTTAATCGACGGACGCGACAACACCGCGCTGGCCGCGGCGGTCCAGCAGGTCACCGCCCTGGCGGAACGACATCGTTACGAGAGCGCGGCGCGGCTGCGCGACCATATCGCCACCGCGATCGAGACGCTGTGGCGTGGTCAGCGGTTGCGGGCGCTGGCCGCCCTACCGGAGTTGATCGCCGCGGCGCCGGACGGCGGTGGTGGCTACCAGTTTGCTGTCATCCGCCACGGCCAGCTGGCCGCGGCCGGTGCCGCCCGGCGCGGGGTGCCACCGATGCCGGTGGTCGACGCCCTGCAGGCCGGTGCCCAGGCGATTATTCCGGCCGAGGCGCCACTCGGCGGCGCGCTGGTGGAGGAGACCGCGCTCATCGCCCGCTGGCTCGCGGCGCCGGGGGTGCGCATCGTGCGGGTCACCGGAATTCCGGTTGCCGGGGGCGCCGCCGAAACGGCGGGCTGGGCAACACCGTTGCGCTGCGCCGGCGCCTGGGTGGCGTGGGCGGCATCGGCCCGTTCGGCGCGGCTGGCCGTCGAGCAGGCACCCGGCCCGATGGGGCGGCACTCCCCGCACCAGGACCCGCCGCACCGCCAGGCCGACAGCTCAGAGCTGCTGGCTGAACCGCACCCATCGCGCGAGCAACTGTTCGGCCGCGCCGCTGTCGATCGCCGCGCTGGCCCGCTGCAAGCCGTCCTCCCATGCGGGCAGCCATTCAGCCCGGCTGGATAGCCCGGCATGGGCGACGATCGCGCCGGCGGCGTTGAGCACCACCGCATCTCGGATCGGGCCCTGAGCCCCGCCCAGCACGGCGCGGGCTTCGGCCGCGTTGGCCTGCGCGTCGCCCCCCAGCAGCTCGTCGAGCTCGGCACGTGCGAAGCCAAATCCCGCGGGATCGAAAGTCAGTTTGTCGACGGTGCCCGCCTGCACCCGCCAGATCGTGCTGGTGGTCGTCGTGGTCAGCTCGTCGAGCCCGTCGTCGCCGTGCACCACCAGCACGCTGGACCGGCGGGCGGCAAACACCCCGGCCATCACCTCGGCAAGGTCAGCGAACGCGCAGCCGATCAACCCGGCCCGCGGCCGCGCCGGATTCGTCAGCGGCCCAAGCAGATTGAACACCGTGGGCACGCCGATCTCGCGGCGCACCACCGAAGCGTGCCGGTACGACGGATGGAATTGCGGCGCAAAGCAAAAGCCGATCCCGACTTCCTCGAGGCTGCGCACCACCTGATCGGCGTCCAGGTCGATGCGCACCCCGAGCGCTTCCAGGGTGTCGGCCCCCCCGGACAACGACGACGCCGCCCGGTTGCCGTGTTTGACCACGGGCACACCGGCGGCGGCCACCACGATGGCCGCCATCGTGGACAGGTTGACCGTGTTGATCCCGTCGCCACCGGTACCGACAACATCGACGGCGTCCTGGGGAACGGCGTGGGCCGGCATCGGACGCGCGTGGTCGAGCATCACGGCGGCCAATTCGGCGACTTCGTCGGCGGTGGGCACCTTCATCGTCATCGCCACCGCGAACGCGGCGATCTGGGCCGGCCGGGCGGCGCCGGCCATGATCTGATCCATGGCCCAGGCCGCCTGGCCCCGCGCCAAATTGCCCCCGGCCGTCAAGCGACCCAGAACCTGCGGCCAGGAGGTCGCCGAAGCCGACGCCCGCGGGGGCCGACCACCGGGAGATCCTGCACCTGACCGAGCCACGCGCCGATGGTCGCATGCCGGCCGGCCACCGCCCAACGCGCGGCCGGCGACGCCGGGCATGCGGCGGCGCACGGCTGTGAAACGACGCGCGGAAGGCGAATTTGTGCCCCGGGTAGAGTTCGACAACTACAAAGCGTCATACTTGCGGATGTGACGAGTGCTGTAGGGACCTCGGGTACTGCCATCACGTCGCGCGTGCATTCGCTGAACAGACCGAACATGGTCAGTGTCGGCACCATAGTGTGGCTTTCCAGTGAGCTGATGTTCTTTGCTGGCCTGTTCGCTATGTACTTCACCGCGCGCGCTCAGTCCGGCGGGAAGTGGCCGCCGCCGCCGACCGAACTCAATCTCTATCAAGCGGTGCCGGTGACGCTGGTGTTGATCGCGTCGTCGTTCACCTGTCAGATGGGAGTGTTCGCCGCCGAGCGTGGCGACGTGTTCGGGCTGCGCCGCTGGTATGTGATCACATTCCTGATGGGTCTGTTCTTCATCCTGGGCCAGGCCTACGAGTACTACCACCTGGCCACCCACGGGACGACCATCCCGGGCAGCGCCTACGGCAGCGTGTTCTATCTGGCCACCGGCTTCCACGGGCTGCACGTGACCGGCGGCTTGATCGCCTTCATCTTCCTGCTGGTCCGGACCGGGATGAGCAAGTTCACCCCCGCGCAGGCAACCGCCAGCATCGTCGTCTCCTACTACTGGCATTTCGTCGACATCGTGTGGATCGCGCTGTTCACCGTGATCTATTTCATCCGATGAGCCGGCCCCCCCGAACAGGCATGAATAGGAGTGCTCAGTTGAAAAGACTGGGATTCACCCGATCCGGCGGCAGCGAGCAACGGAACAATCGCTCGCGGCGACGCCTCCACCGGCGGTTGTCGGGCGGGTTGCTGCTGCTGATAGCGCTCACCGTCGCGGGCGGCCTGGCCGCCGTACTGACGCCCACCCCGCAGCTGGCGGTAGCCGACGAGTCGTCCTCGGCGCTGCTTCGCACCGGCAAGCAGCTGTTCGACACCTCGTGCGTGTCCTGCCACGGGGCCAACCTGCAGGGCGTGCCCGATCACGGGCCCAGCCTGATCGGCGTCGGCGAGGCGGCCGTCTACTTCCAGGTCTCGACGGGTCGGATGCCCGCCATGCGGGGTGAGGCTCAGGCGCAGCGCAAGGAGCCGATCTTCGACGAGACACAGATCGACGCACTCGGCGCCTATGTGCAGGCCAACGGCGGCGGCCCCACCGTGGTCCGCAATCCCGACGGCAGCATCGCCACCAAATCCCTGCGAGGAGACGACCTGGGGCGCGGCGGCGATCTGTTCCGCCTCAACTGCGCCTCCTGCCACAACTTCACCGGCAAGGGCGGCGCACTGTCGTCAGGCAAATACGCCCCCGACCTGGGGCCCGCCAATGAGCAGCAAATCCTGACGGCGATGCTAACCGGGCCGCAGAACATGCCGAAGTTCGGCGACCGCCAGCTGTCCTTCGAAGCGAAAAAGGACATCATCGCCTACGTGCGTACGGTCGCCGAGGAGCGGTCGCCCGGTGGCTACGGACTTGGCGGATTCGGACCCGCGCCCGAGGGGATGGCGATGTGGATCATCGGCATGGTCGCCGCCATCGGGCTGGCACTGTGGATTGGGGCGCGATCATGAGCGACGGCTCTCCCGTGACCGGCGACGCCAAAACCGGCGTCGGCTCGGACACCGACAAGGGCACCGGCGCGGCCCATGAGCCGGACGAGGCTGCGCTGGCCGCGATGTCGCAGCAGGAACTGCTCGACCTGGGCGGCAAACTCGACGGTGTCCAGATCGCCTACAAGGAACCCCGCTGGGCGATCGAGGGCACCAAGGCCGAGAAACGCGCCGAGCGCGGAGTCGCGGTTTGGCTTTTGCTGGGCGGTGCATTCGGACTCGCCCTGCTGCTAATTTTCCTCTTCTGGCCATGGCAGTACAAAGCCACGGGAGAGTCCGGAAGTTTCCTGTACTCCCTCGCCACCCCGCTGTACGGACTGACCTTTGGGCTATCCATCCTGGCAATCGCAATCGGGGCGGTGCTGTTCCAGAAACGCTTTATCCCCGAAGAGATTACGGTCCAGGACCGGCACGACGGCGCGTCTCGCGAGATCGACCGCAAGACGGTGGTGGCCAATCTGACCGACGCCTTCGAGAGCTCGACAATCCGGCGCCGCAAGCTCGTCGGGCTGTCCTTGGGCATGGGATTGGGCGCATTCGGGCTCGGCACCCTGGTTGCGTTTGCCGGTGGCCTGATCAAGAACCCGTGGAAGCCGGTCGTCCCCACCGCCGAGGGCATGAAGGCCGAGCTGTGGACGTCCGGGTGGACCCCGCGCTACAAGGGAGAGACGATCTATCTGGCGAGGGCCACCGGTTTGCACGACGGGCCACCGTTTATCAAAATGCGCCCCGAGGATATGGACGCCGGCGGCATGGAGACGGTGTTCCCCTGGCGGGAATCCGATGGTGATGGCACCACCGTGGAATCCCACGAGAAGTTGCAGGCCATCGCGATGGGAATTCGCAATCCGGTGATGCTCATCCGTATCAAGCCAAGCGATTTGGGCAAAATGGTCAAACGTCAAGGCCAGGAGAGCTTCAACTTCGGCGAATTCTTCGCCTACACCAAGGTCTGCTCGCACTTGGGTTGCCCGGCATCACTGTACGAACAGCAGACCTATCGAATCCTGTGCCCGTGTCACCAGTCGCAGTTCGACGCGCTGCACTTTGCCAAGCCGATATTCGGCCCGGCGGCCCGCGCGTTGGCGCAACTGCCGATCACTATCGACTCCAACGGATATTTCGTCGCCAACGGCGATTTCGTCGAGCCCGTCGGACCGGCATTCTGGGAGCGCACAACATCATGAGTCCTAATCTCCGTCCTCCGAAAATCGGTGATGTGCTGGCCCGTCAAGCCGAGGACATCGACACCCGGTATCACCCTTCGGCCGCGCTGCGCCGACAGCTGAACAAGGTGTTTCCGACCCACTGGTCGTTCCTGCTCGGTGAGATCGCGCTGTACAGCTTCATCGTCCTGCTGATCACCGGCGTGTACCTGACGCTGTTCTTCGACCCGTCGATGACCGAGGTCACCTACAACGGTGTCTATCAACCTTTGCGCGGCGTCGAGATGTCACGCGCCTACGAAACGGCACTGGACATCTCGTTCGAAGTTCGGGGCGGGTTGTTCGTCCGCCAGATCCACCACTGGGCCGCATTGATGTTCGCCGCGGCGATCATGGTGCACCTGGCGCGGATTTTCTTCACCGGGGCCTTCCGGCGGCCGCGCGAGGCCAACTGGGTCATCGGGTCGCTGCTGCTGATCCTGGCGATGTTCGAGGGGTACTTCGGCTACTCGCTGCCGGACGACCTGCTGTCGGGTATCGGCCTGCGGGCAGCGCTTTCGTCGATCACGCTCGGCATGCCGGTGATCGGCACCTGGTTGCACTGGGCGCTGTTCGGCGGGGATTTCCCGGGCACCATCCTGATTCCCAGGCTCTATGCGCTGCACATTCTGCTGCTGCCCGGAATCATCCTGGCGCTGATCGGTTTGCACCTGGCATTGGTGTGGTTTCAGAAGCACACCCAGTTCCCGGGCCCCGGCCGGACCGAGCACAACGTGATCGGCGTACGGGTCATGCCGGTGTTCGCGTTCAAGTCCGGCGCATTTTTCGCCGCGATCGTCGGCGTGCTGGGCTTGATGGGTGGCCTGCTGCAGATCAACCCGATCTGGAATCTGGGTCCGTACAAGCCGTCACAGGTGTCGGCCGGCTCGCAGCCCGACTTCTACATGATGTGGACCGAGGGGCTGGCTCGTATCTGGCCGCCGTGGGAGTTCTACTTCTGGCACCACACCATTCCCGCGGCGGTGTGGGTGGCGCTGATCATGGGCCTGATCTTTGTGCTGCTGATCGTCTACCCGTTCCTGGAGAAGCGGTTCACCGGCGACTACGCGCATCACAACCTGCTGCAGCGGCCACGCGACGCCCCGGTCCGGACCGCGGTCGGCGCGATGGCCATCGCCTTCTACATGGTGCTCACCTTGGCCGCCATGAACGACATCATCGCGTACAAGTTCCACATCTCGCTCAACGCGACGACCTGGATCGGCCGCATCGGCATGGTGGTGCTTCCGCCGTTCGTGTACTTCCTCAGCTACCGGTGGTCCATCGGACTGCAGCGCAGTGACCGGTCGGTGCTCGAGCACGGCGTCGAGACCGGCATCATCAAGCGGCTGCCGCATGGGGCCTACATCGAGCTGCACCAGCCGCTCGGCCCGGTCGACGACCACGGTCATCCGCTACCGCTGGAGTACCAGGGCGCTGCTGTTCCCAAGCGAATGAACAAGCTTGGGTCGGCCGGCGCGCCGGGTAGTGGCAGCTTCTTGTCCGCAGATCCGGCATCGGAGGACGCGGCGCTGCGGGAGGCCGGTCATGCCGCCGAGCAACGTGCCCTGACCGCGCTGCGCGAATACCAGGACAGTATCGCCGGCTCGCCCAACGACGAGCACGGCCAGCACTAGGGACGAGACGGCCGGCAAGCCAGGCACCACCCCTGCGCCGGCTTCGTTTCGGCCCGGGCTGTCGACCAGCCTGGACTCCGGGAGCTGCTCCACAGCGGCCAGTCGCAGGTGCGCACTCGTCGCGGATGCGGCCCCGCTCACTGCGCAACGCCTCGGTGTGCAATGCCGCACCCGGCTACCCGGTGACCGTCGGCGTGCCACCGCCGGATGACCGGTCAAGGCAAGAACCAGGCGATTGCCGGTTGCCGGGTCGGGTTATCGCTCGGCGACTGCGCGGCGCAGCTGCCGGACGTGGTACCACTCGATCGCCGGCATCCCTGCGGTGATGACCGCCGCGGCGCCGTAGCTGGCCCATGATGCGCCGTCGTGACCGACGGCCATCAGATATGTTGCCAACGCCGCACCGATCAAGGCGGTGCCGATGGCACCGGTCAGCGCGACGGTTCCCCGCAGCCAGATGCGATCCACCGCTTCACCGGACCGCTCGGCGGCCGCCTCGAAAGCACGAACTTGATCTCGGCGGGTCGAGCCGCCGACCGTGGGCACCGCGGGCTTCCCCGGTCCAGCCGGTGGTCTGCCAAGCGCACGTGGCGGCGCCGGCCTCGGTGCCGACTCGGCCCCCGACGTGCGGCGAGCCCGCAACAGCACCGGAATCGCCCCCGCAATGATCAACGCGGAGACGATGATGACGGCGTACAACACCCACGTGGTGTGGGAGTCCCTCGCCACCTTGTGAAAGCCCCGTCCGAGGTCGGCCAGCGCGACCGCTGCGGCGACGCTTACGCCGACCAGCATCAGCCAGACCGCCGCACACGCGCCGATCAGGATGCGGTCGACGACGGCTGGAGCCACGATGCCGTCCGGCCCACGCCGGTATGCGGAGTATTTGCCGAGCATCAGCAGCTCGTTTGCGGTGCGTCGTTGTTGTTCGATGACAGCACCGTCCCGTCGCTCGTGGTGATTGAGCAGTTGAGTTTGCTGACCCGGAAAAGACTGGACGCCTCCACCGAGCCCACGTCAGATTGTGAGATCGGTGTGACGGTCATCGACCATGGAATGTAGACGTTGTGCTGCGTCCGCCGGCGCCCCGAAGCATCGACGTAGGTCACCGAGATGATGTCACCGGGCGCTTTGGTGCCGGTAACCGAATAGGTGACTTGTCGCGGGCCAGCCGGAGTGGTGGTGGTTGTGGGCGGTGGTGCCGCCGCCGTCGTCGTCAACGGAGGCGGTGCCGGCGGGGTCGTCGCTGGCGGCGGGGGCGGAGGCGTCACGGTCACGGTCTGCGTCTCCGTCGCTGTCGGGATC
>NZ_MVIF01000056.1 GCF_002086675.1 Mycobacterium persicum | reverse complement strand
TCACCAACTACATTGCCAGATCGCTACTGGAAACCGGTGGATTCAGACCCCAACTACACCCTCGATTGTGAAGAGCCGTTAAATGCCCGACACCCAACGTCGGTGCCACCCTTTGGCGCACTATGATCGCGCGGCGACTAACGAAGCAAAATTGCCTGGCTCTTCACGATTTCTGCCATCATGGTGAAGCCTGGTCAGGTTTGCCAGACCTTCGAAGTGAGAGCCCGTTGCGGCGATGCTCGACAATTTCAGCTAGCGCTGCCGCACAGCGGATTGACTGATGACCAAGACGATCCGATCATTTTCGGTTTGTCCCGGCACATAGCGCTGCGACCCGGTCGTGCGGCGCCCGCCTTGGCCTGGCCAATCTGGTCCGCTTGCCGTGGCCGCGCAGCACTACCTGCCTGCCCAGATCCCACATTGTCTGTTCGTAGGGCTCACTGGCCTGCACAATGTGGGCTGAAGCCAGGATGCCGTGCGGCTCAGTTTTTGCCAATTCACACAGGCGGGCAGCGATGTTGACTGGCTCGCCGATGACGGTGTATTCGAATCGTTCGTAGGCACCTACGTTGCCCGCCAGGACTATTCCGGCGGCCACGCCGATACCGGCCTGGCATTCGGGTACTTCGGCGGCGAGTCGGTGTGCAATGGCTCGTGCGGTGGCCAGCGCGTCGGTTTCCGGTGAACAGACACCCGCCGGTGCGCCAAAGACCACCAAGGTACCGTCGCCCTGGAACTTGTTTATCAGGCCGTGGCGGCGGCCGACTTCCTCCACAATGACGGCGAAAAAACAGTTGAGCAGTCGGACGACCTCGGCCGCCGGCCGGGCCGTTACCAAACGGGTGGAGCCGATGATATCCACGAAAAGTACCGCCACATAGCGCTCTTCACCACCGAGTTCGATCTGTTGTCCTTCGGCAGCAGCCGCCACGTCGCGTCCCACATGGCGGCCGAACAGATCACGGATGCGCTCGCGTTGCCGAAGGCCCTCGACCATTGCATTGAACCCGCGCTGCAGCTCGCCGAGTTCCGTTCCGTCGAACACCTCAAGCTGGCATTCGAGGTCGCCGGCCTCCACGCGTTGCAATGCAGAATGCACATCTCGCACCGACGTTGCGGTGAGCCATGCAGCGATGAGGTTCGACGCCAAACCGAAGACAAAGGCTGTCATCGTCAGCAATAGCACTGCAGCGCCGAGCTCGGTGACGTTCATGTTTCTTTCCAGCAGCGCGAACGCCACCGCCAAGATGATGGCGATCAATGGAACACCGGAACCAAACAACCACGATGCTGTGGCCCGACCCATCACACCAGGGGAAAGACGCCGCGCTGGGCGTCCCGCTTCAAGGGCGACCGCAGCCGCGGGCCGAAGCATCAACTCGGCAAAAAAGTAGCAGCTCACCGACAATACGATTCCGCTGAAGCTAAAGCCAAAGACAAACTTTGGGATATAACCTGGGCTCACACTTCCGTAGAGCAGCGCGAACAAGACGGCACCGATCGTCCACAGCACCATCGGAACCAACGCCAACCGCCATGGCGCCAGGAAGGCGTTGCGTTGATCTTTGGCCGTCAACGGCCGGTCGTCGTTCTTCCAACGCAGTTGGTCAAGGATGCGTTTGGTAACCCAAACCCAGCCCAGCCCAATCGAAGCGGCAACATAAAGTGGGACAACCTCTTCCGAAATCCACACAACGTGCGGATCGAACACATTGGGTGCTGGGATCGCGACGGTCACCAGCAGCAACACCACACCGATACCCATAAGATTGGCCATCGTGACGACACCGAGTAACACCGGCCGGGTGATGGGCTTGTTGTCCCGCGGCACGAAGACATTGTGGAACCACATTCTGGCGGTCATGATGCACGCCCATTCCATCGATACCGCTGGGCGCCAAAAACATCCAAATTAACCCCGTGACGGCTGACATCAATTTGGAATTCCCTGGCCGCCGGCTCACGGTCGGCAGACAAACACCGTGAGTCCGAAATCTGGTCTGCGCGTCGCCGTGTCTTCAAGCTCGTTGCTCCAATCATCGCTGCTTCATCACGTTTCCCCAATCCCGCCGTTGCGTGGCAACCGAGTCGGCGCGACCTCGCTACCGGTGCGTCCATGCGTGATGCGGTGGCCGAGCAGCCCCCCTTCCAGCTGCCGTGCTAATACCGTACCGCGGCTTGTCATATACCCCGTAATGGTGTATCTCACATGGGCGCAATGCGCGCGGCTGATTTCAGCAATGAACTAAACTAACTGCCACCGAACCGACTTCAATGAACCGTGGAACTGGTACCGCCTCTCACGACAGCCCGTGATTCATAGTCGGTATACCCCGTATTGGTATCGGTAGGGCTCGCAGAAACCAACTGGTACCAAGGACTGATCATCCGGCCTCGTCGAGATCGATGACCACCTTGATATCTGCCTCGCGGTGTTCGAAGGCCTCGCCGGCCCTTGCAAGCGGAATGCGGCGGGTGATCAGCCGTTGCAGCCAAGCTTCATCAGCACGGGCCAGAACGTCAGCAGCCCCTCGAAAGTGACGCATGTTGGAGTTGACCGACCCGACGACCACGTCGTTTTTCAGCACAATGTCTCGGTTCAGGGTGCCGGCGTCGACGTCGACGTGGTGCCCGCTAGACAGCAGGCCGAGTAGGCAGGTGATTGCGTAAAAGTTGGTATTGCGGATCGCATCGACAACCACGGCGCCTACCCCGGTGGCCTCGATTACCACGTCCGGACGAATCTTCTTCGCGACAGACTCGACGTCGTCGTGGTAATAAGTGGCGCCCAGCGCCCGCACCGCTTCGGGCTTGGGGCCGCTGGTCACCCGATCCACCACATGGGTTTCCAGGCCCCGCTGGGTAGCCGTCAAGGCGGCCAGCAATCCGATCGGCCCGGCGCCGGTGACCAACACTCGCTCCGGCTCGAACCAGCCCCGAGCACCGATCCGGTCTATCTGCTCCCACGCCTTGACTACGACCGACGTGGGCTCAGTCAAGACACCAACATGCTTCAGTGCCGGGTCCAGCCGCACCGCGTATTTTTCTTCAACGCACCACGTTTGGCTGCCGTAGCCGTGTAGTTCCTTGATGCCGCGTTCCGTGTAGCGGCCGTTGCGGCAGTTGTCGAATTCGGCGCGGGCGCATGCCCCACAGGGCACCGGATCGGGCCGACGTACCACACCCACCACCAGATCACCGGCCGAGAAGCTACTGCCTGGCGGCGCCTGCCGCACCCGGCCGAGCGATTCATGACCGAGCACCATCCACGATGACCCACTCGGGGGCAATCCGATATCGCCGGCGGCAAGTTCCTTGTCTGTGCCGCAGACACCCAGCGCCAACCCGTCGACCAAGAGTTCTTCGGCAGCCGCGATGGGCTCGGGCAGATCGACCACTTGCATTGATCCCTTGCGGCCCGGCTCTATCGTCAGAGATTGCATCGCAATTCCCCCTTCTCCGCTGTAACCGAACTGTGCACCGCCGCAACGGAGGTGACCGCGCCGGACAGCAATTCATCACGGTTTCCTGGTTCATGCACTCCGCTGAAGAATGCGTCGGCCACCGAGATGTATGTCGTCGAGCTGAGCTTCTCGACGGCCAAGCTACTGCGGTACAACTTCGACGTCGGTTCGCCGTATCGCTTGCCGGCATTGACATATCCGCTCATCCGCAGCGGATCAATCGCCAGCACCGCAGGCAACCGGTCGAACAAGACGAGATCACCGGCGGTAACCGCCGTCCTGTTACCCGAGTTACCGCCGCCCGCCGCTGGCACCTCTGACGCCATCTCCACAATCTCTTGCGGTTCCCGGATTGGGCCGGTCCGGTGGCGGAGCTCTGAACCAGGGGCGATGGGACCGGCCTTCACCCAACTCATTGCGGACGGGGCATCGTCAATCTGCGTGCGGATCATCGTGCCTCACATTGATGTTGCGACCGGTCAGCCTCGCTTCCACTTCGGCGAGGGTCAGACCCTTGGTTTCCGGGACGCAGACGCGGACGAATACCAGAAACCCAAGGGAGATTCCAGCGAAGATCAAAAATCCGATCGCGGCACGCGATGGTTGGCCGGGACTGCCCACCAGAATCGGAAACAGCAGGGCTACTACCAAGTTGGCTAGCCAGTTGAGCGCGATTGCGACTGCGCTCCCACGAGACCTGATGCGGGTAGGCAGCACTTCGGCTACCAGTAGCCACCCAATTGGTCCGGCTGAGAACGCATGGCAAGCCGTAAAGGCAAGCATTGCGGCGATCGTTATCGCACCGGATACCGCGGACGGTGACCGCAGCCCGAAGCTTGTCGCGGTGAGCGCCAGAATCATTCCCGTCAGCCCAACCGTAAGTAGCGGGCGCCGGCCATGCCTGTTGATCAGGCTCACCGCTATCACGGTAAAGACGACGTCAATCAATCCAACTGAAAATGAAGCAACTTCGGCGCCAGCATGGCCACCAATGCCAGCCATGGCGAACACCGCAGTGGAGTAGTAGACAACAGCGCAGATGCCAACGAGCACATCCATCAACGACGCCCCCATGGCTAGCATGATGGGCCGAAACAGTGACGGATCGCCGATGACTGAGGCGGGCCGGTCCCGTTCTCGATGCGCAGCAATGATGCTGCGCAACTCGGCGGCGACCTCGTCGCGACGGCGAATCGCCATCAGGACGTCGCGCGCCTGGTGTAGTCGGCCACGGGCAACTAGCGAGTACGGGCTGGATGGAACTCTGGTCATCGTCACGGTTTGCACGGTTGCCGGTATTGCGTTGGCAAGAAACATGATTCGCCACTCGTGGCCACCAAAGCTAAGCAGGGCGCCCACCGTGAACGCCAACAGAAAGCCGCTGGCGATGGAGAATTGGTAGGCGGCCATCATCGGCCCCCGCTTGTCAACGTTAGCTAGTTCCCCAATGTAGCCGGGCGTGACCGCAGTTGTTACGCCCACTGCGACACCGAGAATGAATCGTCCAATCACTATCATCGGGGTGCCGTTCGCTGTTGCTGCTATGACCGAACCGAACGCTGCGACGACCCCAGCGACCCCGAGAACGAGCCGGTGACCGTTGCGTTCGACGGCGCCACCGGCGATGAGGCACCCGACCAAAGCGCCGGCGATCAGGCTGCTGACAACCGTTCCGACGGCTAATCCGGACAGTGAGTATTGCTGCCGGATTGGCCCGATGGCGTCGTTGCTGACCGCGATGGAGTATCCGAAGAGGGTCCCCGCGGATCCACCGATAAGGAAAAGACGCCGACCCAACCCGCCAGACGCGGCGGGAAGTCCGGCCTCGGCCGACTGCCGGCAATGGTGGGCCAGACGCTCGCGGCGGCCCGGAGCGCATCGCTGGCCGGGAAGCGGCGGGCCGTGTCGCCGCGTCCGAATCCGCAGTCGCCAAGCTCGCTCGGCCGCGTCAATGCCCCGCAACCCGGAGACGCCCCCCTGCCGACCACCGTGCGGATTGGGCAGACAAGCACCTCCAGCCGGTTCGTAACCGACTTCCTTAATGTCATTCATCTCATGCACCGGTCGGACAAGCCGAAATTTCCTTCTCAATTGTCTGGCGCGCCATCGGACTACGCCCGGCCACGTTTCTGCTCCCAGGTTACCTTGGTCGCCCGAATTCGATATATCCCCCGATCGCCCGATTTTGGGTTCCCCTGATTGGTTTGATCAACCAGCCGATTTAGTTCGGACTTGACTGAATTTCGACGTTGTAGCCTGTCCTTATACGGCGTGACCTGGTGTTTAGGTTGCACGCAGAGCCGTGTAAAATCTTTGGACGCCGATCTGATATTTTTGATCAGTGGTTGCGATGTAAAACGACTGGACATATAACGCGCGCCAGGATGAGGGCGGGCTGCAAGCCCTCGAGTGGCACCCGTAATTGTTATTCGGCGCCGTAACTCCTGATATCGGTGGTCTTTCCGCGACCGCCGTCGGGAATTCGGTCGCGCCGGCCCCAGCGGTCAACGCAAGCTTGGGCCCACCGTGCTCACCTGTGTCCATCCGCCCGCCGAAAGTGAGTTAGCTGAGCCCGGCTTGCGGTCTGAGAAACTGCTGGTTACGAGGATCAGCGCGACTATCTCGAGCTGTGGCCGAAGGTAGCGCATCCAGCCGACTCTCGAATCATGTGAGGCAGCCAGCCGAGCGGTCAGTGCTGCCACGCGCGCGCTGGCTGCGCCGAGCGTTCAGGCACCACTGGCAATGTCACGCGCATTCCTCCTTTTAACGGACCGACGCCCGCCAGACACCGACCAAGCCCGCCGCAGTAACTTTGTGGATCAGCATCCTCGTGCGGAACTGCACCGCAACCACGATCCATGGACAATCATGGCCGGCGGCGCCGAAGTTACCAGGGGCAAGGCATCCCAATCAGTGGTTCGAAACGGGTCAAACTGCGACCAGGATCCGCCACAGCGGAAGCGACAAGTACAAAATGCCGCGCAATGAGTTGACTATTCGCCACAATGCACCACCTCACGGTGCATCACCAACGGATCTTTCTGCTGGGTAGCGTCACACGACTGTCAAGGTGGATCTACAAGCTCAACGTCGCGCCGGTCGGATCGATAAACCGTTCAGCTCATTCCGATTTGAATCTCGCACCGAGGCAGCAGCTGTTGGCCCTCGCGATTGTTCGTGGGGATGAGCCCCGTTGCGGTCATAATTTCGCTCTAATCATCAACGGGGCGACGTCGACGATGTTCAGACAGCCCTCCGGGGGCAATCTGCGCTACGGGCCGGCGGTGCAATACCGATACCGGTTCATGCGGCGACGCCATCATGCTAGGGGTAACAACATGTGTGTCAATCCTTTTGACAACGAGGGTGCTGCATTCTCGTCATTGGTCAACCGCAGGAAGCAGTACTGGCTGTGGTCAACTTTCGCCGATGTCGCCGCATCCTGGCCAGGCAGTCTCCGGTCCGGATCCTCCCGATGCATTCCGGAGAGCCACTACAAGAGCTGGACCGATATTCGCGCCGAAGGCACTACAAATAAGATTGCCGCAGCATCGCCGAACTGCGAATCAGTACGCCACGCGGATAACATCTTTCGATCCGAGCGTTGACAGTGCGCACCGCCACCGGGCCGAGACCACCATCAGCACTGAAACGCAAGCGCAACGCCAAGTATCCAGTGGGCCTGCGGCCGTATCGCCCGACCGCGACCCATTGCGGTTGCGTCGATACCATGCTGTCCCCCATTCGGCGTACAAGCGATTCCCGCGACTGGGGGAAGCATTTCGCCCCGCGCGGTCCACCATCCGTACGATACCGGGGTATCCCCAACTGGTGCACAATGGTTCAGGCGGGTTGGATACGATGAGGTGCTGCCCCAATGATGCTTTCGCCCACAAGGCTTCTGCGGCAACATCCCTAGCCGAGTGCTTGCCGGGCAGCGATTTTCAACCGGGGCCGGTCGCGAATATCGCGAGTTGCGCCGGCCCAGCCAACGTGGATTCTTCGCGATGAGGATGTAAGGGCATGTCGCAAACCTTGGGGCCCGCTGTCGCATCGATGGTGGGCGCGGATGGGCTCCATTGGACAGCGGCTGCATCGGTCCCAGGAGCGCCAACTTCGCGACGACCGATCCACCGCCCGGCTCGATGTTGCCTGGCCGCACCGTCCGCAGCGTAACGATGCCACGTGCCAATTGGTTTCGGTGCCCAACCAATCGCAGTTGATTCGTCGCCTTCACGTGGGCGTCGAGCATAGACCGACTCGGTCCTCGCTAAAAGCTTTGCAGGAGAACATGAATGTCCCAGCTCACACGCAATCAGCCCTATACCGCCGACTCGGCGCCGCAAGACTGGCCATCCGCACGGACGCGCGAATTGATCCGTGCGGGTGCGCGAATCGCCCTCGATCCCAACCAGGAGTGGCTTGATAGCCTCGACAAAGCGACCCTCGGCAATAATGCAATCATCGCCGAAGACCCGGTCCTTGCGACGGCCGTTCGGCGTGCGAGCCGCGCAAACCTGTTGCATTGGGCGGCGGCAAACGTACGTGATCCGGGTGCACCCGTTGCAGCCAACCTCGGGCCCGAGCCACTTGCCCTTGCTCGAGACTTGGTGCGCCGCGGACTCGATTCGACCGCACTCGAGATCTACCGGGTCGGGCAGGATGTCGCGTGGCGGCACTGGATCGAGATCGTGTTCGGCCTCACCGCCGACCCGGACGAGCTGCGTGAAGTTCTCGTCGTCTCATCGTCGTCGATCAGTGACTTCATCAGTGCTACCCTCGCGGGTATCGCCGCACAGTTGAAACTGGAGCAGAACGAGTTGGCCTGCGGCACCCATGCTGAACGCCGTGAGATCATCGAGTTCATACTTGATGGCGCGGCGATTGGTCAGGAGCATGCTGAAGCGCGATTAGGCTACTCACTGGATCAGCCACACACCGCTGCCATTCTGTGGAGCGACGATTTCGAGGGCGACCACATCTTCCTCGACGGAGCCGCCGTTGCGGTCGGTTACGCTCTCGGTTCAACCCGGGCGCTTACCGTGACCGCCACCGCTGCCACCCGCTGGATATGGGTGGCCGACGCGGTTGACGTTGATGTCGACGCCATCGAAAAAGCGCTGACCACCTGTCCGGGAGCCCGTATTGCCATCGGTCCCAATGCACCCGGGATCGAAGGCTTCCGCCGCAGCCATCTTGACGCGCTGGCCACGCAGCGAATGGTGACGCGCCTGCAGTCACCCCGGCGAATCGCACTCTTCGCCGACATTCAGCTCGTCAATCTGATCACTCAGGATGCCGCTGCAGCAGACGATTTCATCACCAGTACGCTAGGCGACTTCGCCTCAGCTAGTCCCGAGCTGCGCGCGACTCTCCTGACTTACATTCGCCAACAATGCAACGTGTCCCGCGCCGCCAAGCTGCTCTACAGCCACCGCAATACACTGTTACGGCGACTCGAGGCAGCCGCACGCATGCTCCCCCGTCCCCTTCCCCAGTCCTACGTCCATGTGGCCGTGGCCCTCGAGGCGCTGGAGTGGTACGGCAACCACACTAGCCCGCGGTGATGCGGCGCGACCGCTGATTTCGCGCGACTGCGACGGGATTCGGGCGCTCGCACGCCGGGGCGGTGAGCTCAAGCGGGACCACAATGAGATAGCCGAAGCGTGCGGATCACCGCGTGCCCGGTCGGCCATACATTGTCGGATCGAAGTCCGGCGGTAACGATTGGGGCCGGTGACGTGATGACCTTGCACTGACAATGCGCACATCCCCCACATCCCGTACCCAACTACCAGGGCTCCAGCGCTCCAAAACCACTGCCCGGCAACATCGTCGGTGCCCACACAGCCGGCAAGAGTACCAACGCCGGTCGGAAACGACCGGCGATCGGCAATCAGGACACACTGGCTCACCGTGGGAGCGGCGGGTATGCGCCGTCTTATTCCAGCGGCGTCGGTTCAGCGCTGCCGGGCCACCAGATCCGATTACCGATGAGGGCCATCGTGGCCGGAGCCAGCACGGAGCGGACGACGCAGATATCGATCAGAAGGCCAGCACCGATTGTAAACCCGATCTGTACCAGCTGGATGACACTGCCGCTCATGAGCGCGAACATGGTGAGTGCGAACACTATGCCTGCTGTGGTGATTACACTGCCGGTCTTCCCAAATCCGCGAATGATCCCGCGTATCATCCCCTCTCGAGACTCTTCCCGAATCCGTGAAGCGAAAAGCATGCTGTAGTCGGCACAGACCGCGATCAGTGCCATGAACGCCACGGGTAGTACGGAGAAGTCGAGATCGATCCCAATGATGTGCTGCCACACCAACACGCTCAGTCCCGCTGCGGATGTGAATGACAACGTCACCATGGCCACCAGCAGGACCGGGGCGAGGATGCTTCGCAGCAGGACCATCAGCACCAGCAGCACCCCCACGATCGCTGCGAATCCAAAGACCGCGAAGTCATGCCACACTTGATCACCCATGTCGGCCGATATGGAGGCGATACCCGTTGTAGCGAACCGGGCATGTTGCAGCGGGGTCCCGACGGCGGCGTGCTGTGCCGTGTACGCCAAAATCCTTGCCGTGTCGCGCGCCTGAGAGCCGTAAGGGTTCGTCTTCCATACCACCACCATTCGGGCGACCTTCCCGTCGGCCGAGAACAGCAGGTTCTCTCCTGCATTGAATGCAGCGTCGGTAAACCCCTGCGGGGGAAGATAAAAGCCATTCCCGCTGCCGGCTGACGTATGCATGCTGAGGCCGCCGAGGTAGTCGGAGGCGTCCTTCAAACCTGCCCCGAGCTGACCGGTGAGGCTGCTCACCATGTCCACCCCGGTCTTGACCTGATCCAGTCCCGTGACCAGCTGGGCCATTCCGCCGGATAGCCGTTCAGCGCCCTGCGATAGCGCGGTTAGCCGTGCGCTGAGCTCAGCCGGCGATTCACCGCCAACTTGCGCCGCCATCGACTGCAGCTGTCCCAACATAGTCTTGAGCAATGGCAATGAGGCCCGGACCTTCTCGATAGCCTCGCGTGGCACCGCAGCCGCCGCTTGCAAGATGGTCAGAGCTCGGCCCACGGCGCCATTCGTCAGCTCGTTCAGATCCGCCAGGTCGGCGCGCCCGCGCATGCACAGCGGGTTGCCGGTGCACTCCGGGGTCGGCTGAGGCGTCAGCATCGGGCCCAGAGCCGCGTTCGCTGAACCGATGGCCGCCACAGCCAGATCATCCTTACTCAACCCATCCAAGACCAGATCCAACAGATGCAGCGACGAATTCAAATCGCCGATTGCTGCGGGCACCGCCATGCGGCCATCCGTCATCGTGGCCAGGGCAGAGCTGGCGGCACCATAACTGTTCAGCATGCTGCGAGCCATCCGCGAAACCTCCGCTACCCCCGAGACCAATTGCGGTAACTGGCTCTTTGCTGACTCAGCACCGTTGAGCAACTGCATTACCCCCTGCCCAAGCCGATCGAGATCGGGGGCCGATTGGCCGATGCGCCGCGAAGCATCACCAAGCCGATCGCTGACCAGACCGACCTGATAGCCGATCGCGGTCTGCTGGGAAGGCGTTCCGAGCGGCCGGGTAATCGATCGTACGAAGGCCACGTCGGGAAGTCGGGCGATGTTTGTAGCGACCACCTCGAGTGCAGCCAGATCGTCTGTGTCCCGCATATCGTGATCTGATCGTATGACCACGAACTCCGGCGCGGCTTCATTATGACCCCAATGCGCAGCGACCTTTTCATATCCGATGCGGCTTTCGGTTTCCCGAAGTTGCATCGAGTTCTCGTCGAAGTTGATCTTGATCGTCGCCAACACCAAGGCGAGCGATATCAGCACAACCAGCGATGTAGCCGTGAGCCAGCCGGAGCGTCGGACGATTCGAGCGCCGATGCGACGCCAACGAAACTCGTTGATAGCACGCGGCTCTGCATAGCCGCGTCGGCCCGCGATCGACAGCAGAGCGTAAGGCAAGCTGATCGATACTGCGAGCGTGATCGCCACAGCGATGGCAACGGGTGGACCCGCCGCTCGGAACAAGCCGATCTTGGTGAGTACCATCGCCGAAAAGGCGACCGCGATCGTGACGGCGGAGGCGATCAGAATTCCCGAAATCCTCCGCCCGGAACGGGTTATCGCGTGGGTCACGGGGAGTTTGCCTCTCCGGCCTTCGTGATAGCTCGCGAGGATGAAGATGGCATAGTCCGTACCGACACCAAGTACCATCGCGGTCATCAAGGCGATGGTGAAATTGGAGACCGTCATGCTGCCCGTTAGACCGAGCACCGAGACGATGGGGCGAGCCACGCCCAGCGAAACCCCGACCGTCAATAACGGGATCGTTGCCAACACCACCGACCGATACACCACCAGCAGCAGCACCCCGATCAACACGATCGATACCGCGGTGATAACCAGAAGTGATCGGTCAATCTCGTCGAACAGGTCCGCCAGTGTTGGCGCAAAACCGGTGTAATAGACATGTACGCCAGGAGGTTTCGGTAGCGATGCCACCATCCTGCGAACGTCGACGATGTTTGCCTTAGCCTTGGCCGAACCAACCTTGCCCGTGCTGGCTACGAACAGGTTGATCGCCTTGCCGTCAGGACTAATGGAGATATCGCGTAGGTTCGCGTTGGAGAAAGTATCGAGGACATAAGCGACATCGTCCTTGTCAGCCCGCAGCGCCTCGATCAGCCGACCGGCGAACGTCTTGTCCGCCTCGTTCAGACCCGCTTCGTCGACGACCACGATGCTGCCAATGGCTGATGATTGTGGGACGCCGAAATCGGCCGACATATCCTGAAGCGTTTGCGCTGCGCGGAGATGGGCCGGCATGAACGGCGCGGAGTCCTCGGCAACCGTCACTTCCAGTTGCGGTATCGAAAGATTCAACACTCCCAGCAACAACACCCAACATCCGATAACCAGCCAGGCGTGTCTGGCGGCGAAACCCGCTACGGTTCCGAAGAACTGGCTCTCGCCGTGTGTCAGGACAGCGTCAACGACTCGCTTGCCCGTCCGGACTAACCGGGGTCGCCGTGGCGTAGGACCGTTGTCGCGCTGGGGCTCTGCAGCGCTTGGTCTTTCAACCTCCGGATGAACATCAACGTGGACCATATGAATACCTTCCGCAGAACGATGCCTGAGCCAGCAACGACTCGGTGCCGCCACAACAAGCGTTGCCGCATCGTCGAAGCGAATCGGGTGATTTGCGCGGCATAACCGCCGCTGGGTCGGTGCCCGCGGATTTCGCAGCGTTGAGTTGAACACTTTCGCGCGGCGATTCGTAATCTATGCAGCGATGTTCACCCTGCGGCCCACGCGAGGTGGCTAACAGGGCCGTGGCAGTCAGCCGATGGCACTCAGAAATTGGCGGCGTGCACTCGCTGGATATACGTCCAAGACGTCTCATGGTACTCCCGATAAATATGCTTTTCAGAACGGCATCACGGCCGTGCGAAGTTCGTCAGCTGCTATTCACTGGATCCGTTAGAATGACCGGTGATTGCGCGGATGTAGCGTCCAATCTGACGCAATGAGCGGTTCGCTTCTGGCACTAGCGGCGCAGCCAGCTGGAAAACGTGAACTTGACCCGGCCACACGCGTACTTCGGCCGGCACTCCGGCCGCCGCTAGTTTGCCGGCGGCCAGCTGTGCGTCGTAAAGCAGCACCTCCGAACCGGAGACGTGCAAAAGCACGGGCGGCAACTCTGGTTGAATATGATCTAACGGCTCATAGGGTTCTTCGCGCCGGCCGTCGACCGTTTGCTTTGCGGCGGACCTGCCGACAAAAGCAGAAAGCGCATCAAATGCCTTCGCCGTAAGCACTGCGTCGGTTCTGATGTTGGGATGCGACTGCTTGGGCCCCTTGGCCAGCTGCAGCAGCGGGGACATCGCGACCAACGCCGCCGGCTTCTCATCGTCCTGCTGCAGCCGCTGCGCGAGCGCGAGTGCGAGGTAGCCGCCCGCCGAATCGCCGGCCAACACGATCTCTTGCGACCGATAACCGGTTGCTCGCAACCACCGGTAGGCATCATGACAGTCGTCGAGCGCCATGGCGATCGAGTGCTCGGGCAGCAGCCGATAGTTGACCACCAGGACGGGCGCGTCGCCATGTCTCGAAAGTGACTTGACGATCCTGCCATGCGAATTAGCGCCGCAGGTCACGAAGGCGCCGCCGTGCAGATACAGGACCACCCGGCGCGGGTTCCCGGTAGGCCGCACCCCCGGCGCGCAGACAAACTGCGCCGTGGCGTTAGGCAACCGGATTGTGGTCCGGGTGGTACCCGGCTGAGGCGGGATCAGGAACCCGCAGACAGGGTCGATGAGGCGCAGCGGCAGCGGAAGATGCGGGAAAAAGCCCACCACTGTCAGCATCGGCCTGATCGTCATGCGCGACGCCAGCGCCACCAACCGCGCCGCAATACTGGGCCCCGCCTCGACCACCTCGACGGGAAACCCGTCGCCGGCCGGCACCTCACATACCGCGACCGGACGCGCCGCGGCACCATGAAGCGGCGAAGCAGCCTCTTCTGATGAGCCGGATACCCGAGCGAACGCAGTCATACCTAACGCCTTCCACATTGCGCACAACTATTTGCCACACCGACTACGGACTTTGCTGATTGCGATGCTCAGCTGGTTACATGCGGAACAATGCTCACCAGCGCGAGTGGCGCGCCTTTGCGCTGCAGTCATGGTCCGCGGTGCTGGACCTTTAGGGCCGTTAGAAATTGTTTTCCTATACACCGCTACAATGGTCGATGAGCACACGAATCACCATGAGGAAAACCTCCGAGAGATTGGGAATCAGGCATCCGAGACGACCACCGTCGTCGTCGACGGTCCACCCGGGTCACTGCGTACCGAGATAATACGGTGCGGCAATAACCTCTGGATAAAACTATAGCACAATGCTACGTTATTTTGCAATTATGTCCTCGTTACACGGCTATTACGTCGCCATTAGGTGTAGGGCATTTTGACATTCATGCGCCGTCCGAACTATATGCATCGGAAATGTACACCGTCTGGACATTGCCACAGCCTGTATGAGTGGCAATTCGATCTGAATCTGGATGGCTGTCAGACCAACCGAAGAGCGGGGCGCTGCGACGAGGCAGGACGCAGTCGGCGCGATCTACACGCAAAGACAATGGCTCTCAATGGATTTCCAGGTTGCAGGTTGCGCTACGGATCAACGCTGAGCCCTCCTCGCCCCTGATACGCCCGGGACGTACCGAAGGCGTTGGTCAGCAACGCTTTTGAAGCGCTATCGCGACCGGGCCGGCCGCGTTCCCACCGGCTTTGAGCGCGCCAACCCTTCCGTCAATATCGCCGCGAACATCCAACAGCGCCTGACCGTCCGGTTAGTCGTGACTTGCCGGCTGTCAGCGAACGGCCGTCGGGTTGTGCGCCGACGTGGATACGGGATTGGCCGCTAGGGTGTCAACCGAGACCGGCACGACGATTTCGTCATGAACGTGTTCTTGCGCGCTCGTCCGCGATGACTTCGCGGTGATGGGAGCGGCCGGCGTACCCAGGCGCCGCTTATGCCGTGAGAGTCGTTGAAACGAACGCCGGTCCACCTGTTCGGGCCTCGGCCGTGGCGGCTGGCCGCCAAAGGCAGCAGGCGTGCCCAATGAACGGCGCCGGGGTTCGCCGCAGTACCGCCTTTGGACCCGGCGATACGTAGTGAGGCAACCGAGGCGCGTGCACTGGCGCGAGCGACTTCCCGTCTCCCACCCGTCGGCCTCGTGGAGCCGGCCCCGGATGATCCGCCCGGGACGCCTGACACCGCCTCGTCGGCCGGCGCATCGCCAACGTCCAGACACCGATCCAGCCGACACAGGCTGTTGCCCACAGAATTCCGCTGTCGGCGGGTTCAGCACCCGAGGCGCAGTAGGTGTTGTTATGCCGTCGCAGATCTTCAGGGCAAATGAGCAGCCCTCGCCACCAAGCCCGGTCCCTGCCTGCGAGTGGCCGTTACAGCCATCAGGTCTGGGATCTTTTGCCATGGTCACACGCTTTCCTCGATGCTGCCGATCCTGCCGGAAGATGACAATCCCCGACGAGATCGTTGATGCGGTCGATTCACGTCATCCAGGTCGCTGTACCACGTCGACGCTCGCCTTCTCATCGAATAAACAGCACGCCGGTGGCGCGCGCCAGAGTCAAATCGACCCATTCGCTGCGCCAATGTGAGACAACGTGCCCACAGCTCATGTATACCTCGCTTCTACGGGTGTAGAACTTGCACCGCGAGATCCGAGATCGTGACAGAGTGCCACATTACATTCGGCAAATTAGTGACGCCATATGACCGGCCCGCGAGGGCTAATGCAGGTCCATAGAGCCCATGAGCCTGTAGTGAGCGCTCGTTCATTTGTCAATGCATTTTACACAGCAGCCTGCACCACGCTCCGCGGTTCGTTGCGACGCATGTGATTTCTGCAACGTCCGCTACCTCAACCTGGACCAGTCACACATTCCGCGTGTAAACATGTCGGTAATTTGGGGGGTTACGGGTATAGGCGCGTCCAGCGATCGACATGGAGATGACGGAGCCATGGATGCCCATGGATGCCCACGCCGCATACGAACGACAGCCCCGAGACCGGCAATGGGTGTCTGCGCGACGGCGGAACCGTGCCGCGTCCAGCACAACAACGAATTGTCCGGGCACCTGCGATGGCTTATCCCGCTCTTAGCGGGAATAAACCGAAGGTCCGCTGACGCTACGGCCGACCGAGATGTCCCGCCACGCGGGAGAATGGAAATACACGTCGACATACGCGTAGTGGATCCATTCAGACTGGTTGCAGCCGCATGGTCGTGAGCGCAGGCGGCCGTAAGGCCCAAGCACAAAACGGCGTCGAGACAAGGGGCGGCAACTTTAATCATGCCGCCACAACTTATTCTCGGCTCCGCCGTCGCTTCACGCGGGAACAAGCAACTAAAGCGGAGATCGGGCAGTTGGCCAAAGAGGATGTCACACTAATTGATATCAGCGCCCGCCGTCGCCATTACCAGGCAGGGCATGATTCTTCTGTGGCGGTAGGCCATGGCATTCAAGACCGGGTTCCAGGCATGCCGCCAAGTTTTGCCGACAGCCCACCTGAACTGAAGGACGGTGAGACTATCGATCGGCATGGGGAGCAGCCGCAAAGGACGGTACGCGGGTCGCTGGAGCGTCTCGCTTGCTACGCAGCCCAACCTGACAGCGACGTCGGTGTCATCAGGTGCGGGTCGGCGGGTACCCCCTACACCTAGCCTAACGGCGATACCGCGTTGACCGAGAACATCGATTTGGCACATCAGGTCGAAGCGACGGTTGAAAGCTGCGGTTCGACCCTGCTCGCCGATCCACCTGCGGTGCGAAGTCGAATGGGATTCAATCAGCTAACGAAAGCCATCGAGCTCCCGACGGCAGGCATCGGGCGCATGACGACACCAAAATGATCAACTGAAGGAGACGGGTTTGATGTCGACTCGGCGGCGGCAGCTTCTGGTTGCCGGCGTGGCCATGACGGCCGCCGCAGGATTGGCGGGATGCGACGTCGCGGGCCGTCGGTCCGACGATAAGCGGACCCTACGGGTGGGAGCGGCGTTTCCTGATCCGCCCTTCAACGGCATGCCCCTAGGTGGCGGTTTCGACATCGACCTGATGACCGAGATTGCCCGAGCCCTCGGCGCTGAAGCCAGCTTCATCCGCTACGACGGTACCGACTTCAACGGCATCTTCGGTGCGCTCAACGGCGGTGAGTACGACTGCGTCGCGGCCGGGACCACCGTGACACCCGAACGTGAGAAGCAAGCGGCATTCGTTGCGCCGTACCTGATCTCGGGGCAGTCACTGGCCGTCGACAGCGCCCGGCTGCCCAACGTGCACTCCATTGACGACCTGTCTGGACTGACAATCGGCGTCCAGCAGGGCAACACCAGCCAGCCAATCGCCAATCGCCTTGTCGCCGAAGGTCGAGCCGGCGCCGTGCGGGTCTACGACTACGGCGCTGTCCGTTCAGCGATAACCGACTTGACCACTGGCGGCTGCGACGCCTTCATGAAACTAGCCCCAGTGCTGACCGAGCTGGTCAAGCCGGTGCCAGGCGTCGAGGTCGTCCAGCGCACGGGCATATCGGTAGAAAAGATTGCGATCGCGGTCCCCAAGGCAGATCAGGACCTTCTTGAGCGGATCGCCGCCGCGCAGGCCGCGCTGGAGGCGAGCGGAACCCTGCCACGACTCCGGCAGCGATGGCTCGGCAATCCCAATACGTACCAAGCGTAACCGCGCCACACCTCGCTGCACGTATCCGGCCACTTCTGGGGTTGCACCACGGGATAGTTCACTGACTCGTGGCACAAGTCAGCCATTCGCTTGGATAATCCTTTCCAGCCCAGCCTTATAGGCGAACAGGCTATGACGCCACAGTGGGTCGATCGACCCACCGCTGTCGACCTCAATCGCCCGGCCCACGTGTTTGTAGAACAACGGCGGCAGGTATGGCACCAGATCAAGGAAGTTCACCACCCGATAGCAGCTCGTGACTGCCTGATTGAAAGCCTTTGCGAAGTCACGCAACCCTGCGATAGGTCCTGCGAAGGTCATGGCGTTGGGTCTTATGTTGGGCGTCATGTTGTGGAAGATATCGGGCGCAGCAAGCACCGCAAGCGCTGCGCCAAGGCTGTGCCCCGTAACGAGAATCTTGTCGCAGCCCGTAGCCGCGTTGGCGATGTTGTTGACGACGCTTTCGCGAACCAGCTGGTAGACAGTCTGAAAGCCCGAATGTACATACCCGAACCCGTCTACCGGTTCGTAAGGTTCAGGTATTGCGCCCAAGTCGGTGATCACGTCGTCAAACGTGATGGTACCGCGGAAGGCCACGAAGGCGGTACGGGTTGATGCATTGCGGCCTATCAGCCCAAATATGTTGGCATTGAAGGCCAACTGTGTCACCTCGGGTTGCTTTGCGGCTTTCTTTCCAGCGGTAATGGCGTCGACCTTGATCAACGCAGTCTGAACAAATCCCGGCGGAAGGGGCACGTTGTTGCAGTCTGTTACCGAGTAGGCGGCCAAGCACAAGGGTAGCGGCACGTCCAGAGCAAATCGCGGATCAAAACCGTTGACAATACCGGAATCCGGCCCGGTCGCATGGGCGGTGTTCATCAGCGGCGTAGCCCACGGCGCGAGAAATCCAACACCACCGAACAACCCTGCGCCAATCGAGAATTGCCGACGCGAGAGTTCCCCACGCAGTCCGTCTTTCACCGAACGCCTTTCCTAGCTTGACGACTCATACATCCCGCGGACGGGCAGGCACACGCTACCGACATCTTCGGCCCTGCGGCCCGAGCCGTTGTTCGTCTGTCATCAACCTGAGACCTGCTCGTTCCATGGTCAGACCGAACGACACAGGGGTCTGGCCAAGATTAAATTTGTTGTAGCGCAACGCGATACCTGACGTGGTGCGCTTGACAGCTCCTCGAGCAAGCGCAGGCGAGATTCAGATCACGCATAACTGGTGTCCCGGGCTCCTGGCAGACCTCTAGAGCCGCATTCCCCTTCAATATCACCGACATCTTTTAGGAACCAACGGGTTACGCTCCGCTGCCGACACTGCCGGCGATACACACGGGCGGCGGGATATTCACGGAGCGGGCCTGGGTCGTTGCGGCGTCACAACGCACCTCCGGACACTGATGCAGATTGTCGCAGTGTCGCGGCGACATGGGAATAGGTGCACACAGCACGCAACCGCAGCTGATCATCCGGGGCGCTTTGCCTCGTAGGAGCGGATTAGTTGAGCTGGTTTAACCCTGGCAACGACTCCGTAGCTGGTGTTCACTACTTCTGGAGCGTCTCGAAACCCGATAGGGCGCAGTAGATTACGCTCTCCACATGGTGTTGACCAGTGCTACCCTTTTTCCGATGCTGATTGACGTTCGCCTCAAGGAGGAATGCGGGTGACATTGCGGATCCTGCAGCGCACATGGCATAGACCACCAGCACGCTGGTACGACGCAACGGAGCTGGTGCGTTGCCTTCGCAGGAATGCCCAAGGACATGGCCTCCAGCCACCCACAGTGTTGCCCATCTACTCAGCGCACCAACAGTTGTCGACTCCACCGCCGGACAAGCGGTGGCCCACTGCCATTCCAACGGCTTCGACATATCGTTATGGGAGATATGGGGCGCCTTGCTCCACTGCGTACCGCTGCTCACCACCGAACGCGTCAATGTCTTGAACCCGACCCCTGCAGCTGCGGCGGCTTTGGCACGGCCGAGCTGGTGGACCGGTGGGCAGCCGAGCGGCCAATGATCAACGCATACGGTCCGACCGACACCACGATCTAACGCATCGATGCGCAGGTATTGCGGCCGGGGCGGGTGTCTTCCGATTCGGCTACCGGTCGCCTGGGCCGCGCCGAAGGGCCAGGCCACCAACCCGTCAATGAGAGCTTCAGCACCGCCGGTGAGCCCGCCGGCATCAGTGGAGTCGTGTAGTACCGCACCGACGTCTATGACGCCGCCACCGTCGAGGCCTTAGCCACCCGGTTGAAAAGTCCGCCATCGGCAGTAGTTGTTGTTGCTCCGCAGCAGCGGGTAATCTTCGATCGACATTTGCCACGAAGGTTTGGCGGGTGGCTTTCACCGTCGGCTGGTTGCGTTCGCGGGCACGCCTGCCAGCGTCGCTCAGCGAATTCTCAACTGATTCTTCGCAACCGCCTGGGCTGATTCAAAGAATTTCCGTACCCAGCCGCCTCAACATGGGCATCATGACGTCGTCGCTGGGTGAGCCACTGTCCACGAGCGTGATCGAACGCTATCTGTACAGCCGCGGCAAGCGGTACTTCCGCGGCCGGCATGACGGTGAGTTCTTCTTCGTCGCAAACGCTTACCCGCGAAGATTGCACATCCACCTGGAGATCTCGCACGAGCATCCGGACGTATTCACCATCCGGGTCACTCCCGCATACTTTTTCCCGGCCGCAGACCAGGCCCGGCTGGCGCGGTTCGCACACCTGTGGAACGACCGGAATCGCGCAGTGACCGCAACCATGCACGCGTCTTCCGATCCGCAGCGCGTCGGCGTGACCGCCGTTAATTCCCAATGGATTCCAGGTCTTATCCGGTTCAACGAGTTCGCGGATTCCGTCGACCGCGTCCTGGATTCGGCGGTGGATCTTTTCGGCGAGCTGGAACCCATCCCGCCGTTGCTGCTCGATACCGGCTGAGGCTGATGGATCGTGGGAACTTGTCAATTATTGCGATTATTCGTCTGTTTTCGGTGCGCTCGCGTACGGTGCGGAAACGCCTTTAGTTTGCGCTGACCGCTGCTACCGGACCTGGGTTATCAACCCCGGCTGGCCAAGCCCGCACGGCCGCCGACCCGATACCCGGGCCCTCATCAAGGTCCCCGCCGACTTGAGCTCGAGCCAAGTCGGGCAGTGCGTGCTCGGTTTCGGCCGGCATGTGTCGTGTGACCGGACCACTATGCACAACAACAGGTTCAGGTGCGTCGTGCACGCCGGCATCTCAGCCTGGGTGTCAGGCCACCAGCACCGCGTCCAGCACCGAATAGAACAGACCCAGACCGTCGTCGGACGGACCGGTCAACGCCTCGATCGCGTGTTCAGGGTGGGGCATCAACCCGACCACCCGACCGTTGGCCGAGCTGATGCCGGCAATGTCGCGCAGTGAGCCGTTGACGTTGTCGTGGTACCGAAACACTACCCGCCCCTCACCTTCCAATTCGTCCAGCACTGCCTCGGGTGCCACATATCGGCCCTCACCGGACTTCAGCGGCACCAGTACGTCGGCATCCGGTTCGAAACGCGATGTCCAGGCCGTCGACGTCGACGCGACCCGCAGCCACACGTCACGGCAGACGAAGTGCAACCCCACATTGCGGGTGAGGGCGCCCGGCAGCAACCCCGCCTCACAGAGCACCTGAAATCCGTTGCAAATACCCAAAACCGGCATACCGCCCGCGGCAGCGGCCACCACCTCGCCCATCACCGGTGCGAAACTGGCGATCGCACCCGCGCGCAGATAATCGCCGTAGGAGAAGCCGCCGGGAACCACGACCGCGTCGACTCCCTTGAGGTCGGCGTCCGCGTGCCAGAGGCTCACGGCCTCGGCGCCCACCTGCCGTACCGCGCGCGCGGCGTCCACGTCGTCGAGCGTGCCCGGAAACGTGATGACCCCGATCCGAGCTGTCACTGCGGGTCCCGGCTGATCGTCCAATCCTCGATGACCGTGTTCGCCAGCAGCGATTCGGCGATTTCGGCCAGCGTGGAGTCGTCGACGGAATCGTCGACCTCGAGTTCGAACCTCTTGCCCTGCCGCACATCCGAGATTCCGGCATGACCGAGCCGGCGCAACGCACCAACGATTGCCTGACCCTGCGGATCGAGAATCTCCGCCTTGGGCATGACATGCACGACCACCCGCGCCACCGGCGCTCCTCCTCAGATCCGATTGCTCGGGCCCAACTCTACCGGCGGCAGCTGCCGCGCCGTGTCCCAGGCGCGCTGAGGCTACTCCCCGCAGTACGTGGCCTCGACCGTCTGCTCGCCGAGAACCTTCATTTCTTTGATTCGGAGCTGGTCGGCCAACCCCTTTTCCTCAATGACCGATTGCAGGCGATCGTAGAAGTGCCGTACCAGCGCTTCGAAGGTGGGCGAAAAGTCCACCGTGCACAATTTCAGCCCGCCCTTGCGGGCCACCGCGGCGATGTCCTCGTATAGCGGGTCCTTCCTGTCCACCACGAACGCGTGGTCGACCTCGTCGAGGATCGGCCGGAATGCATTCTCGAGTAGATCGGTGTCCAGGAGGAAGTATTGTTCGTCAAGACTGTCTCCGGTGAGGGTCACCGAGACAAAGATCGTATGTCCGTGCAGGTTGGCACATTTGTTCGCCACCAATTCGGGAGTGTAAAGCTCACTGCCGCCTCGGCTGGTACGCATGTCGTGAGTCCAGGTGCGGTGACCCATTTCCAGACGGATGGTTTGTTTGATCGTATACGGCATAAACTACTCCCTGGCTGTGATCGACGCATGACTTGGCTAATTGAGACCGTAGCTGGCCTTGAGTGTCGACGCGCATTGGAGTTCCACCCGTCTCAAGACGCAACCCGAAAGTCTGAGCTGGCTGTTCACCCTTTGATAGATATGCTCGACGAGCCCCTCGATAGTGGGATTGAAATCGACCGTATACACCTTGTCCGCAACGTCTGCCAGCTCACAGACCTTGAGGAAGTCGTCGTATATCGGGTCTTGGTCCCAGATAATGAAGGAATGGTCCAGGTCGTTGATTATCGGCTCGACTATGACGGCTAGCTCATTGGTATCGAAAACGGTCTTCATATCATCCAACTGGTCCCCATATTCAAGGACCAGTCTTAGCTGCCAGGTATGGCCGTGGATGGTTTCTTCTTTTTTGTAGTTGAAGCCTAGAGAACGATGGCCCGCATCGAACCTAAAAGTCTTCTCGATCGTATGGCTCATGGTTCGACACCTCCGGAGCGCAAGCTAAGACGTAGCTAGGATTGTCGAGCTGTGAAACGACCTCCCGTCAGCGTCACGGAGTGAATATTAGATCCCCTTCCAGGTAAGGCCAAGACCTTGGGTCAAATCCATCGACGTGGCGCGGCAGGGCATCCCGTGATTCTTGACTTCGTGGTTTAGCCTGAATCCACCGTTGGAGCCGCGGGGTGTATGCCGGTTAAATTTTTGATCTTGATTTGGTTTGCCACAATCCACCGATAGACCCGAGTGGCGTGTCCCGTTGAATATTTGATCTTGATTTGGGGTCGAGGCATAACTATGCCGCCGCTCTGCCCAGCTATTACTGTCGATTCCTGGTGGTCGGAGTCGGTCGTGCCCGTCCACCACTGGGCTGGTCGACCGATTGCGTTGTGCCACAGCACAACACCGGGCTCGACGTAGGTCCCGGCGACCACCGCCCGCGACGGCCCCAAGTCGAGCCCTCGACCGCCATGCCCCCCAGCGATAGTGCGGGCGCTCGCGGCTCAACCTCACGCGACGCCGCTGGCGCCTGCCGTCCCGCCGGTACCGACTCCGTTGCCGCCCCGGGCCCCGCCGCTGCCGCCCGCGCCGCCTAGACCGCCGTTGCCCCAGAGTCCGGCTGACCCACCGTTGCCACCGGGCTGGCCCGGGGCGCCGGGCTGGCCCGGGGCGCCGGGCGCGCCGTCGCCGCCGCTGCCGAACAACCAGCCGCCGTCGGAGCCGTTGCCGCCCGGCGTGGTGGCGTTGGCGCCGTTGCCAATCAGCGGGCGAGACAGCAGCGTCTCCAGCGGCGACGCGCTCGCGACCTCGGCGGCGGCATACGAGCCAGCACCGGCGCTGAGGGTTTGCACAAACTGGTTTTGGAACGCTGCGACCTGTTTCGCCAATGCCTGATAGCCCTGGCCGTGCCGGGAAAACAGGGCGGCGATGGCCGCCGAAACCTGGTCGCCGGCCGCACTGACCAGCGCAGTCGTCGAAGCTGCGGCTGCCGCGTTCCGCGCGGCCAACGAGGCGCCTATCCGCCCAACATCGACGGCCGCCGCCGCCACGATCTGGGGCACGACAAGTACGTGCGACATCCGGCGCCTCGCAGCCGCGCCCGGCATCATCGATGCAATCCGTATCAGTAGGACGGGATCGTAGCTCGATTCTGGGCAGCTCGTTTGATGTTGCGGCGAATGCGCGATAAGCGCCCCGGAGCCCCGCCACATGTCACCATTAAATTCAATGAGACACATTTTTGAGTTCTATTATGCTTTACGTCGATGGCACATAACGGAATCTCAACAGCCACTCAGAGCGCTACTGATCTGCAGTGCGGCTGTTGGCGCGGCGGCGCCGCGAGCGGCGTCGCCGCGGCACTGCGGAACAGTCACTAAGTTGAATTCTTTTGCCACGGCACTGCCATAAGGCTGGGCACCCGCCGCCTGCCCTGCTGCTGCCGCACCCTGCGGCGATACCGGGGCACCCAGCCGGTAGCATCTTCGCGCCGTGATATATGCCGCCGAACTGGTTTCACGTTTTGGTGAAACCTGTTGTCCGACGGGGATTCTCGCGCCAGCGACGATCGCCGCCGGCGCCGCGCCGGGTGCGCTGGACTATTCGCCTTCGCCGCTGTAGGTGGCCTCCACCGTCAGTTCGCCGAGCACCTTCATTTCCTTGATTCGGAGCTGGTCGGCCAACCCCTTTTCCGCGATAACGGCCTGCAAGCGGTCATAAAAGTGCCGCACCAGACCTTCGAATGTGGGCGAAAAGTCCACCGTGCATAGCTTGAGGCCCCCCTTGTGCACCACCGCGGCGATGTCCTCATAGAGCGGGTCGTGCCGGTCGACCACGAAAGCGAAGTCGAACTCGTCCAGGATCGGCCGGAATGCCTGCTCCAGCAGGTCGGTGTCCAGGAGGAAATACTGCTCGTCAAGACTGTCCCCGACCAGAGTCACGGAAACAAAGATCGTGTGGCCGTGAATGTTTGCACATTTATTGGCTATCAAATCCGGTGTGTAAAACTCACTGCCCCCTCTACTGGTGGGCATGTGATGGCTCCAGGTGCGGTGGCCTATTTCAACCCGGAATGTTTGTTTGATGGTGTACGGCATAACTTGCTCACTGATTCCTTCCATGGGATGCGCAGGGGCGCAAGTTGTTTGATTCAATCGGGGGCCGGTACGTCAATGCGAATAACCTCCGGCATGCCTGAAACGTGCAGTCAGCGAATTAAAACGCCAGTTACCTCCGATCATCGATACGCGGGGATGACCTTTTCGATAGTGCAGTCGAAATCAACGCAGTGATACTAGATGCACGTCGATACGAGGCGCGGCAGCGCCCCGATAAGTAAGCGTCAATTCCGTTCAGGAAACCAGGATGAGCCGGTGGCCACCCAGCTCTGCCAGCCGGCGTTGCGCCTGCCCGTCGGGATCGCGGGCGGCTTCGCTCATGGGCGTCGTCGCGCTGATATCGAAGGGCGCACCGGCATTGGCGGACCCGGCCCGGGCCCGACGCGCCGCGTCGAAGAACTGCCCGATCCGCGGGTGATCAAGGCGTACGTTGACGCCATCGCATCGCGCACCGGCTACCGAGGCCAGGGCGACGCTATTGACTCCGAGCAGCACCGGCGGGCGGGGCGACGGCAACGGAAAGCCTGCCCATTTGTCGGCTCGATGCGGGTCCCACAGGACGTCGCAAAGATCCAGCACACCGCAAAGGTGATCGTGGCGCTCCCGCATCGAATGGTGCAGCGGGAAATCGAGCAGCTCATGCTCTACCGCCCAGGGACTACCCGGGGCGGCGCCGGCGCCAAGGCCGAACATGAAGCGGCCGCCGCTGATCTCTTGCACTGAGGCTGCCGCAGCGACCGTCACCCCTGGGGGCCGGTTGGCGGCATTCACCACCAGGGTGCCGATACCTATCACGGACGTGGCTGCCGCCAAGGCACCGGCCAGCGAGAAGCATTCCAGCATTCGGGGACTCGATAGCACCGCACCCGACATGTGGTCATAAACCCACGCGGCGCCATACCCCTCCGCTTCGGCCCGCAACACGTTGTCTCGCAGCTCTGGCCAGGTGTGCGTCGCCGCACTGTAGACAACGTCGAGTCTCAACATGAGCCGACCCTACCGTGTGCCGGATCGGCATGCAGCAAACTAATTGCGCCAGGCCGAATCCCGGGTCCGCGCCCGTTGCGTCACGGCCACCTCTGGCCGTGCCCGTCCGGCTGCGACGCAAAACATCCTCGGGGGATGCGCATCGCTACGGACCGCGTCGGGGCACAATCGTGGACATGCAACTGACGCATTTCGGCCATTCCTGCCTGCTTGCCGAGTTCGGGCGCACCAGCGTGCTTTTTGATCCCGGCACCTTCGCGCACGGCTTCGAGGGGATCACCGGCCTGGCGGCAATCCTGATCACCCACCAACATCCCGATCACGTCGATGCGGCGCGGCTGCCTGCGCTGCTCGAGGGCAACCCGGACGCGGCGCTATATGCGGATCCGCAAACCGCCGCGCAGCTGGGCGCGCCGTGCCGGGCGGTACACGTCGGCGACGAACTGGTGGTCGGCGGGCTGACCATCCGGGCCGTGGGCGGTCGGCATGCGGTGATCCATCCGGAAATTCCTGTGGTGGAAAACATTTCGTATCTGGTCGACGACGGTGACCGTCGCGCCGCCCTGATGCACCCCGGTGACGCGCTGTTCGTGCCAGACGAGCCGGTGGACGTATTGGCGACTCCGGCCGCCGCGCCGTGGATGAAGATCTCCGAGGCGGTGGATTATCTGCGTGCGGTCGCACCGGCTCGGGCGGTGCCGATCCACCAGGGGATCATCGCTCCCGACGCACGCGGCATCTACTACGGCCGGCTCACCGAAATGACCGACACCGATTTCCAGGTGTTGCCGGAAGAAAACGCGGTCGCCTTCTAGGGCCTGTTGAAGCTCGCCGCTACGTGATGTCCGTGGCGACTCCGCGACCGGCGGCCCGGCCGGAGAAGATGCAACCACCCAGGAAGGTGCCCTCGAGCGCCCGGTAACCGTGTACGCCGCCCCCGCCGAATCCGGCAGCCTCGCCGGCCGCATACAGCCCGGTCAGCGGGGTGCCGTCGGATTTGAGGACCCGCGCGTCCAAGTCGGTTTCGATGCCGCCCAAGGTCTTTCGGGTCAGGATGTGAAGCTTGACGGCAATCAACGGGCCCGCCTTGGGATCGGTCAACCGGTGCGGCGCCACCACCCGCCCCAACCGGTCGCCCCAGTAGCTGCGGGCTGCGCGAATCGCGGTGATCTGACCGTCTTTGGTGAACTTGTTGGCCACCTCACGATCGCGTGCCGTGACGGCGGCTTCCACCGTCTCGTAATCCAGCGGATCGACCTCGGGCAACTCGTTCATGGCGGCCACCAATTCAGGCAACGAGTCGGCGCTGACGAAATCCACGCCCCGGTCGATGAAAGCCTGCACCGGTTCCGGTGGTCCGGACCGAATCCGCGACCGCACCAGCTGACGCACACTTCGTCCGGTCAGGTCAGGGTTCTGCTCCTGACCGGACAGGGCGAATTCCTTCTCGATGATCTTGGCGTTCAACACAAACCAGGTGTAGTCGTAACCGGACTGGGTGATGTGCTCGAGGGTGCCGAGCGTGTCGAAACCGGGATACAACGGTACCGGCAACCGATTTCCCGCCGCATCCAGCCACAGCGAGGACGGGCCGGGAATGATCCGGATGCCGTGGTCCGGCCAAATCGGGTCGTAGTTGGTGATGCCCTCGGTGTAATGCCACATCCGGTCGGGGTTGATCACGCGCGCCCCGGCTTTTTGGGCGATGCCGATCATCCGGCCGTCGACATGTGCCGGCACCCCGCTGAGCAGCTGCTTGGGGACGCGCCCCATCCGCTTCGGCCAATTCTTGCGCACCAGATCGTGATTGCCGCCGATGCCACCGCTGGCCACGATTACCGCCGACGCACGGAATTCGAACTTGGCCAACGCTTTTCGTGACGACGGCACGCCGCGCGGTTGGTCCGACGGCTCCAACACGGTGCCCCGGACGCCCGTCACCGCGTCACCTTCGACGATCAGCCGGTCAACCTGGTGCCGGTGTGCGAAGCGCACGTTCGGGCGGTCCCGCAGTTGACGGGCGAAGATCTCGACCAGGGCGGGTCCGGTTCCCCAGGTGATGTGAAACCGCGGGACCGAATTGCCGTGGCCCTGCGCGTCGTAACCCCCACGTTCGGCCCAGCCCACCAGCGGGAAGATCTTCAGTCCGCGGGCCCGCAGCCAGCTGCGCTTCTCCCCTGCCGCGAAATCGACATAGGCATGGGCCCATTGTTGCGGCCAATGGTCTTCGGGCCGATCGAAAGCCGCCGTCCCCAGCCAATCCTGTAATGCGAGCTCATGGCTGTCGCGGATGCCCAGCCGGCGCTGCTCCGGGCTGTCGACGAAAAACAGGCCGCCGAACGACCAGTACGCCTGCCCGCCCAGGTTGGCGCTATTCTCCTGATCGACGATCAGCACATGCAGGCCGCGGTCCGCCAGCTCACAGGCGGCGACGAGGCCGGCCAGGCCAGCTCCGACGATGATCGCGTCAGCCGTAAACCCGTCCGACACAGGCCCCGAACCTACTGAAGCATCACTCATGTCGGTACAGGGTAGTGCCACCGCTCACGGCGGCAGACTTTACGGCTGGGCGGGCGGGCGTCAGCTAGGCGGCGTCGAGCACAGCTCTATTGGGCCGCCATTGGTACACCGTCGGTGTGCAACCGTGCATCATCGACAGGTCGATGGCATCCAGCATGGCCTGGCGCGGACCGGACTTGGACAATTGCCGCGCCGAAACGGCGACGCGCACCACGCCGCCGCGCCGCGCGATGCGTTCGGCCGATAGCACCACCATCCGGCACCACCACGGCTCGGTCAGGAAGCTCTCACCGATGCCCAGTATTCGGGCACGCACCGTGTTCTTGCGGACCAGGTCGGTGATCCCGTGATAATCCGCAAGCAACCGAAAACCGTTTCCCGGCAATGCCTTGACGACCCCCGGGGACACCACCCAGCCCGGCGCCGCAAACAGCCGGGTACGCAGCCCCAGGTGTTCGAGCACCCGGTCGGCGGCCATCACCCGCAGGTTGGCCTCGTGGGCAAGCAGCGTCGCGAATTCGCCGCGCCGTTTCTTGGTTGCGGCTTCGTCGTAGCCGTGCAGTACCAGGGCGTCGCCGCCGGCACGCCGGGCGGCCAGCCACTCGACGGTGCGGGGGTCCCGGTCGAGGCGGTAGTCACCCTTGAGTCGCGGAGCAACCAGCAGCGACACCGGCACCGAACGGGCATCCATCTCCGCGCAGAATGCCTCGACGCCGGCCAGGGTGCGCTCACCTATCCCCGAGACCGAGACGATCAGTTTTCCAGACACACGTTCAGTTTGCCGATGCCAGGTTTCCGGACGGTGAAATACACGCAGCCAGCAGACGACTATCCAGTGCCTCTGACGTGCGGATATCCGGCTCGCTGCGGGGCCGGGCACCCCGAGCCGAGCCGGTCCCGGCAGCGGTAGCGGTGACAGCTGTCGATATGCTCAGCAGCGCCATGGACAAGGCGCGTTCCGCACCGGCCGACGCCGCGCTGCCCACACCTGCCACGGGGCAGCACAGCCCCGGCGAACACGTCTACCCCGACCGGCTCGACGCGCGGCTTTTCCGGATCGCCGGGGTCTGCGTGCTGGCCTCGGTGATGTCGATCCTCGACGCCACCATCGTCAGTGTCGCGCAACGCACCTTCATCACCGAGTTCGACTCCACCCAGGCCGTGGTCGGCTGGACCATGACCGGCTATACGCTGGCGCTGGCGACTGTGATCCCGCTAACGGGTTGGGCGGCCGACCGGTTCGGCACCAAGCGCCTCTGGATGGGTTCCATCCTGGCGTTCACGCTCGGCTCACTGCTGTGTGCGTCGGCGCCAAACATTTTGGCGCTCATCGCGTTCCGCGTGATTCAGGGTATTGGCGGTGGCATGTTGATGCCGCTGGGGTTCACCATCCTGACCCGCGTGGCCGGCCCCAAACGTCTGGGACGCATGATGGCGGTGCTGGGCATCCCGATGCTGCTCGGCCCGATCGGCGGGCCGATCCTGGGCGGCTGGCTCATCGGTGCCTTCAGCTGGCCGTGGATCTTCCTGGTCAACCTGCCGATCGGGTTGATCGCGTTCACCCTCGCGGCACTCGTGTTCCCCAAAGACCAGCCCGCACCGGCGGAGAGCTTCGACCTCGTCGGGGTGCTGCTGCTGTCGCCCGGTCTGGCAACGTTTCTGTTCGGGGTGTCGTCGATCCCGGGCCGCGGCAGTGTGACCGACCGCTACGTGGCCGTTCCGGTGATCGTCGGGCTGATGCTGGTTGCGTTGTTCGGGTGGCATGCCTGGCACCGCGCCGATCACCCGCTTCTGGATCTGCGGCTGTTCACCAACCGGGTGTTCGCCCGAGCCAATCTGACCTTCGCGACATTCGCCGTCGCCTATTTCGGTGCGGCGCTGCTGCTGCCGAGCTATCTCCAGCAGGTTCTGCATCAAACACCGATGCAGTCGGGGGTACACCTGATTCCCAACGGGCTGGGCGCAATGCTGACCATGCCGTTCGCCGGCGCCTTCATGGACAGGCGCGGGCCGGGCAAGAGCGTGCTCGTGGGCCTCACACTGATCGCCGCCGGCCTGGGGATCTTCACATTCGGTGTAGCCAGGCAGGCGGGCTACCTACCGACGCTGCTGGCCGGCCTCGGGCTGTTGGGCATGGGGACCGGTTGCACGATGATGCCGCTCTCCGGCGCCGCGATCCAGACGCTAGCACCGCGCGAGATTGCCCGTGGGTCGGCGGTGATCAGCGTCACCCAGCAGGTCGGCGGCTCGATAGGAACCGCATTGATGTCGATGATCCTCACCAACCAGTTCAATCGCAGCGAAAACATCGGGGTGGCAAACAGAGTCGCTGCCCTGCAGCAGCAGGCGGTCAGACATGGCTTAGCGGTCGACCCGTCGGCGATACCGCAACAGGCCCTTGCCCCCGACTTCGCAAGCCGGGTGCTGCACGACCTTTCGCACGCCTACACGGTGGTGTTCGTGATTGCGGTCGTGCTGGTGGTGTCGACACTGATCCCCGCGGCGTTCCTGCCGAAGACACCTCCGGGCACGACGAGCGTTTGAGTACGCCGGACCTGTTCAGCTAAGTTGGCCAGCCGACTGGTGGCGCTGGTCCAGGTGGGTTTACGGCCACACCCGCCTGGAGATCGTCGAACTAGGCCGAGCCGCGTTGTTTTGTGTAAAGGGACGTTCGACGGAAGGTGTCCAGGCCCGCCAGCGGGGGCGTGATCGGGTCGTTGTTGGGGTGGCCCGCCGCGAGAATGTACAACGGCGTGCGTCCGATGTTGTCCAGTCCACAGAATTCGGCGACGGTCGAGTCGTGGAAGGCCGCGGTCTGGAATGGACCTAAGCCAAGGGCCGTGGCGGCAAGCGCGAACGTCTGGCCCAAGTGTCCGGCATTGAGCAGACATATCCGATACGCGCGCGGGGTGCGGTATTTGCTGAGCATGCGGTCGATCGTCGTGCAGAGGACCACGATAAACGCGGTCGCGCCTGCCCATTCCTGCCTGCCGCAGAGCTCGACTACCTGGTCGCTGGTCAGCCCTTCGCTCAGCAGTTCCAGCGAATGCTCGAGACAGTTGTAGTGGTAGGTACCTGGCGGCACGCCTTCGACGTTGAGAACACCGACACAGGCATCGATTTCCTGGCGGCTACCGCCGGATGCGCTGGTGCGTCGCAGCAATGCGCTGCGGCCGGAATCGATAAAATCGACCGGCCCGAATACCGTTGCCAACAACGCCGAGAACGTTTCCAAGGAAACTGGCTGGTCGGTGAAATCGCGGTGTGTCCGCCTGCGGTGCAAAACCTGGTCGAATGGCTCCGATAACCGGGTAGACCCGCGGGGCAGCAACAACCGATCTGCCTCGGGGTACGTGGTGAACAGGGTGTGCACCCGACGTTTGATGCCATCGTCAGGTACCACTTCGTTCGCGTCGGTTGCCGTGGACTCCAAAGAATCGAAGGCCAGATCGACTCGGACGTAGTGCTCGTCTTGGGTGGCGTAGTGAAATAGCGACGCCTCGGGCGCCCAGGGACCCCACTGATCGAAGATCTTCTCGTCTTCGTTGGCCTCATCGCTTCCCTCCTGCAGCAAGAGGCTGTTCTCACGCAATACCGCCACAGCTTCTTCGATGGATGCTCGGTCGAAGCCCACGAGGTCTTCCATGGCCCTGTCGAGTTCAATCCAGTCGTCAAAGGCCGCGAGCATCTCGACGGCAACCGGGTGCAGCTCAAGAGGTGACAGGCGCGGGTAGCCATGCACGACAAAGGCGCCGGCATGCCAATAACAGACTAGACATCGCCGCCGCCTCAGCCGCATCGATCATTTGCTCCTGGTCTCGACCCAGATCCACCTTCGGTGAGTGTTCATGAACGACCTCCGACGGGATCCATCAACAGCCTCCCGGAGCCTATCTCTCGGGGTACCAGAATGGGGTCGCGCTGGTCCTGTCTGTCCGGGTCAACGCAACAGGCTTAAGCGTAAACTTACGCATCTTGACTTCACCTCCTTCTGTTGAACGTGCTGAGCAATGCCGCATTAGCTGAAAAGCCTTTATACCTGGGTTTCATGTGTGCCGCCTGACACGATACTGGTGACCAGCTGCTAGTTACGCTGATCTCGGTATCGGCACCGCAACCGCGGAGAGGCAGTCAACATGTCGGGTGACGACGCCGTGCGGTCGGCCGGTTTGGTTGTTCGGGGCGAAAGTGACCGTCATCTGGACGTGGGCTCGGTGACCTTAACTTGTCGTCTAGATCAGGCTCGGATCACGAGCAGGCCGGGTCGCTGATTGAGATCCATTCAGCGCCTACATCTCAGCGGCCCGCAGCGAAGAGCCGGTCCATTGCGGCCCTGCCCGCGTTGTCGTCGGCGTGCACGACCGCGACATCCCAGTAGTGGTATCCGCGGTCAGAAACGGGCTTGTCCATTACCGAGGCGATGGTTGGCACCTCATCGATCGACACGACCTGAATCGGCTTGCCGAAATCGTCCCATATGCCAACAAACGAGTAGCCGGCGTCCTTGAGCTTGCCCCAAACAGCGGTCGGGTCCGCTACGCCAGCCAGGTGGGAGAGGTAGTGATCATATTCGAAGAACAGCACCGGACGAGAACTTGAGTATGCCCGCGCGAGCGCCGGGATCAGTGTCGTGTCGTGGCCGTCTGTGTCCGATTTGACAAGCCGGATTGGCGGCAATTCTGGGTGACGGATCGGCAGTTCGGCCACGGTCAGTGCGGCAGCCGCCACGGGTGCTCCGCCCTGGACGAAGCGGGTCGTGCCGCCCTTGCGCACCGCGCCGAGACCAGAGGCCTCGCCCGTATCGGTGACTAGAAGCCCGAATTCGATCACGCAGCGGTTGTCCGACCCGACATTGCGCTTCAGGTACGGCAGGTACTCGTGGTCTGCCTCGACACAGAGCACGCGGGCGTCAACTTTCGCAAGGATCTGTACCGCGGAGTCACCGATATTCGCTCCGACGTCGATGACGCCGAGAGGCCTGTCGATCTCGCCGAGGCAGACCGCCAGATCCACGAGGTTCTGACCATAACTGGGGAACAGGCGGACGTGGTCCGGAAGCCGGTGCGATCGTGGCATCGCGAGCGACACACCCTGCACGTCACGCATGACTGTGCGACCGCCGAACCAGTGGCGAACCTTGCGATGCGAAAGACGTTGTACGAGTTGCCGAAGCCGCAGGCTGTAGGTCATCGTTTTCCGGTCGGATTCACCGGCAGATCATACCGCTGCCATGGTTGTAGTCCATGACACTCACTCCGAGTGGATCAGCCGCTGACCGATGTTGAACGGCACTGGGGACGCAGACGATCGGCCACCCGGCGACAACGTCGGCCAGAACTTTCCGACTCAGCTAAGCCGCCAGGTACGTTTCCCGGTGCCGGGCGGGCCGAGGAAGACGACGTTGTCGCGGGCAGTGATGAAATCGAGCGTTCCTAGATGCGCGATGGGCGTCGCGTTTGAGTCCGCGGGCATGCTCGAAGTCGAGCTTCCAACGATTTACGGGCCGGGAGCAGGGCGGCGCGGATGCGGCCCTCACCGCCGAGGGATTCACGGGCCGAGACTTCGCGTTGCAGGCACGCCGCCAGGTGCTCTTCGTGGCTCCAGTTCTCGGCGCGGGCCCGCTCAGCTAGCCGGGTCACCGACTCGCGTAGTGTGGGCGCTTTGAGCGCCCTTGTCAGATAAGCGATCTCCGCGGTCACATCGCGGCGCTGGGCCGTCTTGGTGGCGGGCATCAGGCCACCCCACCATCAAGGTCAACACCGAGTGCGGCATCGTAATCGGTAAGCGAGCGGACCTGCACCTGCGGCTCGGACAGCGGCTTGGCTACGCTGAAGTGTTTGTGGCGCAACACCTTCGCCGCATCGACATGCGCGGGGTCGGAGATCGTCTGATGAGCCGCCCAAATCCGTTGGTGATCGGCGAGCAGCTGGCTATCACAAAACGCCTGCACCCGATCCAGGTCCGCGCGCACCAGCACCCGGCGCCCGATGCCGCCCGGATGCACCGGGTAATCGTTGGAATCCACGCGCACATAGTGATCGCGCGGCAGCCGCAGCGACGAACACCACCCGGTAGCCGGGGCCACCGGCGGCAACGACAGCAGCCGGCGAACAAGTCTTCGGCGCACCGCGAAGGCAGCAGCATGGCCAACAGCCAACGTGAATAGGCGCACACCATGGTCAACACCGGCAGCTGTTTGGCGGTGCGGCTCTGCCCAAATCCCACCGACAGCTCGATCGGCGGAAACCAGAAATCACACTGGGCGATCCCCCCCGGCCACATACTCGGTGCGCGAGGCCGGGTCCGGCGGCAAATACACCGGCCGCAGCTCGGCCACCCGCCCGGAAAGGACCCGAATCGAGCGGGTCCAGCCGATCCGCTCGGCAATCACCGTCGCCGGCATGCGCAACCGCTGTGGTGGCCTCCGTGGGCGGATAGCGGAGGTGGTCGCCGACAGGTCACCGGATCGTTGGCGCATTACGACCCGACGATCCGAACGGCTACCAGGGCGGATTGGCAACAGCCATTAATGCGCTGGTCGCGAACCCCTCCAGAGCGGAGAGTTACGGCCAGGACGGACGTCAGCCATGTGTCGACAAGTTCTCTTGGGCACGCGTCGCCGAGCGGATCCTGGACACCTATTGCAAGGCGTGCTTGTGACGTATCCCGGGCCTTCGCGCTGACATGGCCTAGTGATCGGGCTACCCCGACGACAACGGTTCCGGTCCAGCCAGCCACCAAATACATGATGCCACAGTGCGATTACTGGATTGGCGCATCAAAGATGATGAATCGACGTACTCTTGTCTCGGATCGGAGCCGAGCAGAAAGGTGCCGTCCAGATGCGATATCTGATATTGCCGCCGGAAGTTAATTCCGCACGACTGTTTGCGGGTGCCGGATCAGCACCAATGCTGTTTGCGGCCACTGCCTGGGACGGCGTGGCAAGGGAGCTCGCGTTGGCCGCAGCTGGTTTCGAATCGCTGATTTCCGCACTGGCGAACGAGGCTTGGCAGGGTCGGGCAGCGGCGTCGATGCTGGTCGCGGCCACTCCCTATGCCGGATGGCTGCGAGCGGCAGCGACCGGAGCCGAAAATTCCGCCGGGAACGCCTGGGCGACGGTAAGAGCATTCGAGGCGGCTTTGCAGGGCTCCGTTCCCCCGCAAGTGGTGACCGTCAACCGGGCGCACCTTCTGTCGCTCACCGCTAGGAACTTCTTCGGCCAGAACTTTCCGGCTATAGCCGCGACTGAGACCGAGTATGAACAGATGTGGATCCAGGACGCGGCCGCGATGGCGGGCTACCATGCGGACGTATCCATCGCCGCCGCCAGCCTCACGCCCTGGCAAAACCTGCCACCGCCACTGCTCGGTCTGGCACACGACGCAAGTATCGGGATCCGCAATGCGTTCGGGGTCAACCTGGGTTTCGGCAACAGCGGGCGCGGCAACATTGGCTCCGGCAACACCGGCGATTACAACCCTGGCAGCGGCAACACCGGCAACGCCAACAAGGGCGACACCAATTCCGGTAATGGCAATCTGGGCAACACCAACGTCGGCGACGGCAACAAGGGCAACACCAACACCGGATACGGCAACAACGGAAACACAAACGCCGCTCACGGCAAAAGAGCCGACGAGAACACAGGAAAGCGCAAAGCAGCAAGCGAAAA
>NZ_MVIF01000055.1 GCF_002086675.1 Mycobacterium persicum | reverse complement strand
GCAACCGGACGCGGCGGCGTCGTACCCCGATACGGACTCAAAATGACCGTAATGTCACGCCCACTATCCGGAGGCTAACCAGGCCCTCTTGGCCAACTTTGAATGGGCAAGCAAGGTTTGAACAGACTGAGGGCGTCGACTGTGCACTGAGGGCACCGAGCGTGCACTGAGGGCGCCGACTGTGCCGTCACGGCGGCCCGATCGCGAATACTTCGCCCTCCATGCACCCTCAAAGCCGCAACTGCACACTCGATACGGCCGCATGGCGGCCGTCCCGGTGCTGACGTGAGACATCCCCGAACACCCGCCACAAGAGAGAGAGAAGACGCGGCGTGGCGCAAACGCAAGTGGACGCCGATGACCAGCAGCTCCTGGTCCCCTTGAATTTTCGAGGAGATGAGCAAACCTCATACTCGTGAGACCGCTGTGACCACACGCCAGGTCGGCTCGGTGAGCACCCCGCCACGCATGCTCGGTGGGGGCCAGAACCCGGCCTGGCGCCCCGGCGCGAGCCGACATCGGCCGTCTTATCCGCAATGGTTAAGTTGTCGACAGGACAGGCACGACCAGCACGGCAAGCACGGCGGACAGCGCGGCGCGAAACCAGATCCGAAGGATCGTCGGAAACAACATGCGAGTTGACGGGCGTGACATCACCGTTTCCGGCAGCTTGCTGCCCCCGGTAATCCGGCGCACCAACGACATCATCCGGCTCACCCTGGCGGCGGTCTTCCTGCCCGCGGTGATCGCAAGTTCACTGTTCACCCGCCCCCAGTGGATCGCGCTGGAGAAATCCATCTCCGAGATCGTCGGCGTCCTGTCGCCCGCCCAGTCCGATCTGGTGTACCTGATCTACGGCATCGCGATTCTGGCGTTGCCGTTCATGATCCTCATCGGCCTGATCGTGTCCCGCCAATGGAAGCTGCTCGGTGCGTATGCGGCCGCCGCCCTCATGGCCTTTCTGCCGTTGTCCATCAACAGCAACCGCATCGCGGCACCTCGTTGGCATTTCGACCTGTCCGACAAGCTCACCACGCTGCCCGCCCAGTTCCTCGATGACCCACGCTGGATCGCGATGCTCGCGGCGGTGCTCACCGTCTCAGGCCCATGGCTGCCGGCCCGCTGGCGGCATTGGTGGTGGGCGCTGCTCCTGGCCTTCGTCCCGATCCACCTCGTCATCAGCGCCATCGTCCCCGCCCGGTCGTTGCTGGGGCTGGCGGTGGGATGGTTCGTCGGCGCGCTGGTGGTCCTGGTCGTCGGCACCCCCGCGCTCGAGGTGCCGCTGGACGGCGCGGTCCGCGCGCTGGCCAGACGCGGATTCGTCGCCTCCATGCTCACCGTCGTGCGCCCGGGCGGACCTGGGCCACTGGTTCTGTCGGCCACCTCGACCGATCCCGAGTCCCGGGCTGCGGTCGAGTTGTACGGCCCGCATCAACGCAGCGGCGGCGCGCTGCGGCAACTCTGGTGGAAGCTGCGGCTGCGCGGCTCCGAGACCGCGCCGCTGCAGACCTCCATGCGCCGCGCCGTCGAGCATCGCGCCCTGATGTCCATCGCCATCGGACAAGCCGGCGTCGCCAATACGTCGACGATCGCGTTGTCCGACCTGGAACGCGGCTGGACCTTGTATGCGCACCAGCCCGTTCGCGGGATCCCCCTCGACGAGTGGACAAGCCAGACCCCGGTGTCCCACGTGTGGAAATCGCTGCGCATCCTGCACGACCACCAGATCTCCCACGGAGACCTCCGCTGCAACGCCATCACCGTCGACGACGGCACCGTGCTGTTCGGTGGGTTCGGCGCCGCCGAATACGGGGCCACCGACGCCCAACTGCAATCCGACATCGCCCAGCTCCTGGTGACGACGACGGCGCTGTACGACGCGCAGTCCACGGTGACGGCGGCGATCGACGCCTTCGGCGCCGACACTATCCTGACGGCCTCGCGCCGGCTCACCAAATCCGCAGTGCCCAAACGGATCCGCGAATCGGTGGCTAACGCCAAGACCGTCATCTCCAACGCCCGCTCGGAGGTGATGCGCCAAACCGGCGCCGATGAAATAGAAACCCAGACCATTACCCGGTTCAGCCGCAGCCAATTCATTCAACTGGTGCTGATCGGCGCGCTGGTCTACGTCGCATACCCGTTCATCAGCACCGTGCCGACCTTCTTCTCTCAGCTCAAACATGCCAACTGGTCGTGGGCGCTGCTGGGTCTGGCGGTGTCGGCGCTGACCTATGTGGGCGCGGCGGCGGCATTGTGGACCTGCGCCGACGGCCAGGTGAGCTTCATGAAGCTGTCGATTGTCCAGGTGGCCAACACCTTTGCCGCAACCACCACCCCGGCCGGCGTGGGCGGGCTCGCCCTCAGCACCCGCTTCCTGCAGAAGAGCGGCCTGACCGCACTGCGCGCCACCGCGGCGGTCGCGCTGCAGCAATCGGTCCAGGTGATCGTCCACCTGGCGTTGCTGATCTTGTTCAGCGCCGTCGCGGGCACCTCGGCGGACCTCTCCCACTTCGTCCCGACCGCCACCGTGCTGTATCTGATCGGAGGTGTGGCGCTGGGTATTATCGGCACGTTTCTGTTCGTGCCCAATCTGCGGCGGTGGCTCTCGACAGAAGTGCGTCCCAAGCTCAAGGAGGTGTCGAGCGACCTGGCCGCGCTCGCCCGCGAACCGCGACGCCTAGCGATTATCCTCTTGGGTTGTGCCGGAACGACACTCGGCGCGGCATTGGCCTTATGGGCCAGCGTCGAGGCCTTCGGCGGCGGGACCACTTTTGTCACCGTGACCGTGGTGACCATGGTCGGCGGTACGCTCGCCTCGGCCGCCCCCACACCCGGCGGCGTCGGCGCCGTCGAGGCGGCGCTGATCGGTGGACTGGCCGCCTTCGGGGTGCCGGCGGCCATCGGAGTCCCCTCGGTGTTGCTGTATCGAGTGCTTACCTGCTGGCTCCCGGTGTTTCTCGGCTGGCCGATCATGCGCTGGCTCACCAAGAACGAGATGATCTGAGCGACCCGCACCGGCCCAGGGCCCGGCCCGCCAGCCACACGGCCGGCCAGATCGTGACGAGATGCTTTGTCCGGGTGATCGATCCATGGTCGCGCACCTCCGCAACGGCGGCTTACCTACTCGTTCGACTCCGTATCCATGACCACGACGAGCACCACCGAACCCCGGTTACTTTCACCCACCGTGGTGGTCAGATACACCAGGTAGTACTCCTCGGGCACCGCCTGCGACACCGTGATCGCCACGTTCACCGATGCCGAGCCATCGTTGGCGAACCGCCCGGATGTCGGCGCCACGGTGATCCCCCCGACCGTGGCCATGCCGGTGATCGTGTAATCGCCGGCGCCGTCGATCATCCGCTGCGCGTCGAGCGTGACGGTCCCCGTAGTCCCCGGCGCAATCGTGACGATGGGCCGCGGAACATTGACCGTCACCGCCGAACTGCCCGCACCGAACGACGGCGGCGCGGAGGACGGGGCGGTGCCCCAGACCTTGTCGGGCTTGGCCGCGAGCGAGAATGCGACGTCACCGCCGGTGCGGATGATCGACTCCGGCAGAAACGTCTTGTCGGTGGGCCGCCCGTCGAGGGTCAGGCCGCTGATGTACTTCATCCGGCCGGGCGCGGATGCGCCGGGGGCGGAGATCCGGATGGATTTGCCTGCCGGAAGCGCGATTACGGCACGATCGAACAGCGGGGTGTTGACGGTGAGGATCGAGGTGCCGGGGGTGCTCGGATACAGTCCGAGTGCCGCCCAGACGTACCAACTGGCCATCGCACCGAGATCGTCGTTGCCCGGCGCCCCGTCGGGCGTGGCCGAGAACAGCCCGCGCACCCGGTCGACGGTGCGCTGGGTCTTCCACGGTTGTCCGAGATAGTTGTACAGCCACGGCACCCCGAAGCCGGGCTCGTTGCCGGCCCACAGATAGGGCTGGTTGGGGCCCACGTTGAGCTTCTTGGTGAAGCGGTCGAGCCGGTCGACCACCGTCTTGCGGCCGCCCAGGGCGGTCACTAGGCCGGCGACGTTGTGCGGCACCCACCAGAGGTATTGCTCGGCGTTGCCCTCGTCGAATCCGTCCTGGCCGAAGCCATCCGGTGTTTCCACAAACCCCGGTCCGTAGCGGAAGAACCCGGTCGCGCTGCGCGGGGAGATATAGCGGGTGCTGGGGTTGAAGAGGTTCTGCCAGTATTGGGCCCGGCCCTGGAATTCGGCCGCGGTGGCGGTGTCGCCGAGCGCCGTGGCGAATCGGGAGATGGTGAAGTCGTCGACCGACCATTCCAGCGTGATCGAAGCCCCGGCGATGCGGCCGTCGGTGCGAAACTCCGCCGTCTGCGGCCCGTAACCCAGCTGCAGGTAGGTGGCGATTCCCGGGCGCTCCACATAGCCGCCCCGCCCGACACCACCCTCAGTTGCGCCCCGCACCATATAGCGCAGCGCCGTGTCGACATCAAAGTCCTTGCCGCCGAACATGTATAGGTTCACGATCAGCGGCACCGCGTTGTCCCCCGTCATCATCCCGGTTGCCGAATTCGCCAGGGGCCAGCGCGGATACGACCCGCTCTGCTCGGCATCGTTGACCAATGACTGTGCCATGTCGCCGGCGCGCTCCGGGAAGAGCAAGCCCTGCAGTGCGGCCAAACTGCGGTAGGTATCCCAGTCGGAGAAGTTGGCGTATTGGGTATGTCCTTGGGCGACAGTATGGATGAGACCGTCGAACCCGAGGTAGTGACCGTCCGCATCGTTGAATGTGTTGGGGTGCAACAGTGACCGGTAGAGGCAGCTGTAAAAGGTCGTCACATCACCGGGATCCCGCCCTGCCACTGCGATGCGCGACAGGGCATTGTTCCATTCGGTCGCGGCGGCCGCGCGAACGTCGTCGAAGCGTGCGCCGCCCTCGGCGGCGAGGTTTGCCCGGGCTCCGTCGATGCTCACGTAGGAGATCGCCGTCCGAACTTCGAGCACCGAGCCGGCCGGAAACTCCACGTATCCCCCGCTGTACCGGGATTGCGCCCGGCGGGCACCGGCGTACACCGCATAGCCGTCCCAGGTGCCGTAGGAGCTGAACGGCCTACTGAACCGCATGGCGAAGTACACGGTGTAGGTGTTGCTCTTGCCGCAGAAGCCTCCGCTGGTGGCCCAACCGGTGATGGTGGTGTTGTCAGCGCCGATCTCGATGGCGGCGCGGGAGTTTCCGGCGAGTGACGCGCCCGAGCGCACCCGGAACGACGCCGGCCGGCCGTCACGGGGGTAGCTGAACCGGCCGAAACCGGTGCGGGTGGTGGCGGTGAGTTCGGCGGTCACCCCGGTCGCCGGGAACCGCACCGTGTAATAGCCGGGCACCCCCACCTCGGTGTCGTCGTGGGCGATCCGCTCCGCGGCGCGCCAGGGTTGCGCCCCGATTGCGGTCGTGGTCGGCAACATCGAAATGTCGCCGAAGGCAGCGCAACCCACCGAGGCGTGGGTCATGCTGAACCCCGTGGAACGCGAATTCTGATACTGGTAGCCGGCGTAGGTGTAGGGGGTGTCCGGTGAATACTGCACCATGCCGAACGGCATCGATGCGCCGGGGAAATTGTTGATCTCCCCGACGATCTCGCCGCCCGAACCGGTGCCGACGAGCGTGTCGACGTGGTCGACCGGATTGGCGACGAAGGTCGGTTCACCGTCGTAGGCCGTGGGCGTAGCCGCAAGCAACGGCACGAAAAGACCCAGCACCGCGACGAGTGCCACCAGGGCCCGCAGCGACCTCCGTGACCGCATAGCTGTCTCTTACTGCACGTAGTGCCGTTCCGTGGCAGTTTCGAGGCGATTGACACCGACAACCGGCCGAAGATTTCCGCCGGTGCAACGGTATGCGTCAAAGTCGTGCACTGATACCGGCTGCGTTTCGTGCGGGTTCGGCTAGTCTCAGTGCCGACGTCGCCGGTGCTGGTACCGGGACCAAGATTCGGGAGATGCAACATATGAAGCACCTGACCGCGGTAGTCGCAGTCGCAGCGGTGAGCCTGGCACTGGCCGGTTGCGGCTCAAAGACCGAAACCAAGACCTCCACGTCGACGTCGTCGACGACGAGTTCCACGTCGACAACATCCGCGTCCTCGACCAGCGCGACACCTGGAGCGCAGGCCAAGAAGACCATCTCCGACTATCTCAACGAGAACCACATCACCGAAACCCCGGTCCACCTGGGTGATCCCGGCTCGCCGACGATCAATTTGCCGATGCCGAACGGCTGGCAGACAGCCAACGACAGTGCCACCTCGTACGGCGCCATCGTCTACAGTCAGCCGGCCGACCCCAAGGACCCGCCCACCATCTCCGCACTGGTCTCCAAACTCACCGGCAACGTGGACCCGGCGAAGATCATCGAGTATGCCCCCGGCGAACTGCAGAACCTGCCCGGATACCAGGGTTCGGGCAACGGGTCCGCGTCCACACTCAGCGGTTTCAATGCCTGGCAGCTGGGCGGCACCTACGTGCGGGACGGCAAGACGCGCGCCGTCGCCCAGAAGACGGTGGTGATCCCCGGTCAGGACGCCGTTTACGTGCTTCAGCTCAACGCCGACTCACAGGAAAGCGAGCAAGGCCCGTTGATGGATGCGACCAGCGTCATCGACGAGCAGACCACGATCACGCAGTAACGCAGTAACTGGCCAGCGCCCGGCCCGCCGGCGGGAGCCGGTGAGCCGCGCGCCTCGCCCCCGCAACTGACCGGCGACAAATAGCCGGGCCCGCCAGACCCAAAACATCATTTCGGTCACCCAGAGTGCAACAGACACAACGGTTTACGCTATTACTCTGGGGTGTGCCCCAAAGAGCGGGAAAATAGCCGGATTTCACTACTCCGGATTCACTGCACGAAACGACAATCTGGATCGAAAACTGTATGTGTCCCGCACCAGCGCAAGCCGAATGGACAACGATGACCAACAGAACACTCTACGAACGGTTGGGTGGTTACGACGCCATTTCCGCTGTGAGCCACGATCTTGTGGACCGCTTGCAAAAAGATCCGCAGCTCGGCCGGTTTTGGCGGCACCGCGGCGAAGACGGCCTGAAGCGGGAACGCCAACTGCTTGTCGATTTTCTATGCGCGGCAACCGGCGGCCCCATGTATTACCGCGGCCGCGACATGACCCTTACCCATCGCGGCATGCGCATCAGCGAAAGCGATTGGGCCATTTTCCTCCAGCACGCCGACGCAACCCTGAAGAGATTTGAAGTCCCCCAAGCCGAATACGACGAGGTTGTCGCGTTCGTCCAGACCACAAAAAGGGAAATCGTCGAAGTGTGAACCCGGGCGCGCAGCCGGGCATCGAGCGCGACGCCATCGCGACCAGCGGCTAGCACCCCGACAAGGCCAGCCGAAAGAACGGCGATCCAGGAAAGACTTCTCGTTTTCCGCCGGTATCGCGGGCTCGCCATTAAGCTGACCGTCGTCTTGATGACCAGCGACCGCGGTAACGGAACCGATGGGAGGCAGAAATGTCCGTTGTGCTCACGCCGGAGCTGGTGACAACGGCAGCACAAGATTTGGCGGCCATACATTCCACATTGGGAGAGGCGAGCGTGACTGCCGCCGGCCCGACGACAGCATTGGCGGCTGCGGCCGAGGACGAGGTATCGGCCGGGATCGCGGCAATGTTCGGTGCCTTTGGCCGGGAATATCAATTAGTCAGCTCCCAAGCTCAGGCATTTCACGAGCGGTTCGTCAACGTGTTGAACGCGAGCGCCGGCGCCTACCGCAGCGCCGAGGCCGCCAATGTGGGCTCATTCACCGCCGCCGCGGCATCGGCCGGCACCGATCCGTTCCAGAGCCTTATCGCGAATACCACCGCCAATCTGCAAAGAATCACCAATATCTGGACTAACAAAACGGCACCTTCCCTGCTTGGGGCGATCACCGGCTATCCGCAGCTGATCTCCACGTCGCTGGCGACCGGAAATCCGCTGCCGCTCCTGGGCATACCCGCACGCCTCGCTCAGGGTGGCACCACGCTGTATCAGGCAATCTCCGCCCCGATGTCGCTGTCGCCGTCACTGACGTTGTCGGGCCTGTCACTCGAGTTGAATCTCGGACTTCCAGAACTTTTGGGGCTCAACGCCTTAGGCGCACCGGTCAACGCAGCCATAGCGGCCGGAACAAGCGCCACATCATTTCTCGGCGCGGTGTCTACGGGGGACCCGGTGGGAGCGGCCACCGCACTCTTCGGTGCGCCGGCCCACATTGTCGACGGCTTCCTCAATGGCCACCAGAGCCTATCGACGCAGCTACTCCTGCCGGGACTGACCGTCACGGCCAATGTGCCGCTGAACGGGCTTCTCGGACCGCTCGAACCGCTCACCGCGACGGCGACGCTGCCCGGTCTGCCGCTACTCAATACCCTCACCGTCACCGGCTCACACTTCGGCGGCCTCGTCCCGACCCTGTTGGAATATGTACCAGAACTGCTCGTGACGTCCCTGGGTCCCTAAGCCTAAGTCCCTCAGCAGCGGACCGGGCAAGGAGAGTGCGGCAAACCCCCCGCTACCAGGCCGCATTGCCCTACGGTATTGGCATGACAAAACAGTCGTACGCGGTGGACGTCGGGCACCCGCCTTCGGCCCTGCTTCGGGCCGTCAACCCGGTTCTTGGCTTCCTCCTGGGCACTCCGCTGGCGGGCCCGATACGCAAACAACTGATGGTGCTGAACTTCACGGGGCGAAAGACGGGACGGCAGTTTTCACTTCCGTTGAGCGCCCATGTGATCGACAACGAGCTGTACGCGCTGACCGGCGCCGGGTGGAAGCAGAATTTCCGCGGCGGCGCCCCCGCGCAGGTCGTCTACGACGGTAAGACGACCGCAATGCGGGGCGAGCTCATCCGGGACCGCGAGGTGGTAACCGATCTCTTCCTGCGCTGCGCCCGTTCCTACGGTCCCAAACGCGCCCAACGGATGATGGGGCTGAAATTCCGCGACCCGCGGATCCCAACACAAGACGAATTCGCCGAGGCCGTCGACCGGTTGAACCTGGCCGCGGTCAAATTGACCCCGGCACCCTAACCGCCCCGTCATAGTGCGAAACCGGCTGCATGCCAGCATCTTTGACGGCCCCGCCGCAGCCACGTCGATGCCATCGGTGGCGCTGGCCGCAATCCTGCTCGTAGCGTGCGGCGGAAAACCCACTTTCAGTCTCCCGGAGCCGCATCGGTAGCCAGCCGGTCGAGGAGCGTGTCGACCTGGCGGACCAGTCGCGCATGATGTGAACCGGCCCAATAGATCCGGCCGCAGTCCAGGCAGTGGTTGAATTCCTGGTAGTAGCGGCGCGTCAGCGGCTCGAGACGGTCCATCACCTCGTCCTTGGAGACCGCCGCCAGCCTGCCGTTGCACCGCACGCACCGGGTGAACGGCGCCAGCCGTTGTCGCAAGTCCAGTCGCCGGATCACCTCGAGCGTCTGCTCTTCGGGATTTTGGGAGTGGACGAACAACCCATGGGTGACCGCGCGCCGCTTCAACAGCCCGCGGTCGCGGGTCAACAGGATTCGCTGCTGCGCCACGCTGACGTCAACCAGCGCCGGATCATCGGCGGCGCTTGACCACCACACGTCCAACCCGAGCAGTCGAAGCAGCCGCGCCAGCCGGCCGAGATTCACGTCGACGACAAACCGCGGATGACGCAACGGCACCGGGCGCAGCCGGGTCGTCGACTCGATGTCGAGTGCCTCGAACATCGGGTAGGCGGCGATGCGATCACCGGTAGCCGGCCGGTGGCTGAAATCTGCTGGATGACCGTTCACCAGGATGAGGTCCACCTCGGTATGCGGAATGCCCATCGCTTCCAGGACATCCTTGACCGTCTGATGGCTGCGGAACGGTCGGCGCACGGTCAGACCGCGCGACTCCGGGTCGACGAAGTCGTTGAGCTCGGCATAGGCCCGCACATCCACGTAACCGACCACTCCTCATGTTCTACCGCTTGCGGGGAACCTGGTTGGTGGGTACACCGAAGTGCGGTGTACCGATTGACTGTGGGCGGTGGTGGTCCGTTGTGGTCGCGGATATGGTGACGATGCTGCTGGGCGGCGACGTCATGCTCGGCCGTGGAGTCGATCAGATCCTGCCGCACCCCGGCCACCCGGAATTGCGTGAGCGCTACCTGCGGGATGCGACGGGGTACGTCCGCCTGGCCGAGCGGGCGAACGGGCCGATTCCGCGTCCCGTCGATTGGCGGTGGCCGTGGGGTGAGGTGCTCGATGTCCTCGACGACGTCGGCGCCGACGTCCGCGTGGTCAATCTGGAGACGACGATCACCACAAGCAACCAATTCGCAGACCGCAAGCCGGTGTGTTACCGGATGCATCCGGATAACGTGGCAGCGCTGACGGCGTTGCGACCGGACGCGTGCGCGCTGGCCAACAACCACATTCTCGACTTCGGCTACCGGGGGCTGACCGACACCATCGCGGCCCTCGCCGCCGCCGGCATCCGGGGCGCCGGGGCGGGCCCCGACCTGCCCACCGCCCGCCGCCCGGCGGTCGTCACGGTCAGCGACCGGCACCGGCTCATCATCGGCTCGGTCGCGACCACATCCAGCGGTGTCCCCGAATCCTGGGCCGCGCAACACAACCGGCCCGGAGTCTGGCTGGTTCGTGATCCGTCCCAGCCCGAGGCCGCCGACGACGTCGCGGCACAGCTGCTGGCCGGCAAAGACGACGGCAAAAGCGATGGTGTCACCGTCGTCTCGGTGCACTGGGGAACCAATTGGGGCTACGCGGTAGCGCCGAGTGAAATCGCGTTCGCACACCGACTGATCGACGCCGGTATCGATATCGTGCACGGCCACTCGTCGCACCATCCCAGGCCGATCGAGATCTACCGCGGCAAACCGATCATGTACGGCTGCGGTGACGTCATCGACGACTACGAGGGCATCGGCGGACACGAGTCGTTCCGCGGCGACCTCAGGCTGCTGTATTTGGCCTCCGCCGATGCTGCGACGGGAAAACTGGTCTCGCTGAAGATGATTCCGCTTCGGGTTAAGCAGATGCGCCTGCATCGCGCCTCCTCGGCCGACGCCGAGTGGTTACGCCGCACCATCGAACACGTCAGCCGCCGGTTCGGGATTCGGGTCACCGCCGGTCCCGACGATCTGCTCGAGGTGTCCTCAGCCGGGGACACCCATTCTCCGGTGGCGGTGCCGAGCTGAGGCCGCACCGCCGGCACGCCGTAAGCATCCGCCGGATAGGGTCGTCGGCGTCATTGACCATCTACCAGGAGTTGCCATGCGAGTCGGCGTCCCGACCGAGACCAAGAACAACGAGTTCCGCGTCGCCATCACCCCGGCCGGTGTCAGGGAACTGACCCGTCGGGGCCATCAGGTCACCATCCAGGCCGGAGCCGGTGAGGGATCGTCGATTCCCGACGCCGACTACGTCGCCGCCGGCGCCAAGATTGCCGACACCGCCGAACAAATATGGGCCGACGCTGAGCTGCTGCTGAAGGTCAAGGAGCCCATCGAGATTGAGTACGGGCTGCTGCACCGCGGGCAGATCCTGTTCACCTACCTGCACCTTGCCGCGTCGTTGCCGTGTACCGAAGCGCTGCTGCGTTCGGGGGTGACGTCGATCGCCTACGAGACGGTGCAGACGGTCGACGGCGACCTGCCGTTGCTGGCCCCGATGAGCGAGGTCGCCGGTCGGCTGGCTGCCCAGGTCGGGGCCTACCAGCTGATGAAGCCGGCTGGCGGACGCGGCATCGTGATGGGTGGGGTGCCCGGCACCGGCCCGGCCGATGTCGTCGTGATCGGCGCCGGCACCGTGGGCTACAACGCGGCGCGAGTCGCCGCCGGGATGGGCGCACACGTCACCGTCCTCGACGTGAACATCGAACGGCTGCGCCAACTCGACGCCGAGTTCGGCGGCCGGATCCGCACCCGGTATTCCACCGGACTCGAACTCGAGGGTGCGGTCAAACGGGCCGACCTGGCGATCGGCGCCGTCCTGGTGCCCGGGCACAAGGCACCCAGACTCGTGTCGAATTCGCTTGTGGCGCAGATGAAACCGGGGGCAGTGCTACTCGATGTGTCGATCGACCAGGGCGGGTGCTTCGAGGACTCCCGGCCCACCACCCACGACCAGCCCACGTTTCGCGTGCACGACACGGTGTTCTACTGCGTGGCCAACATGCCCGGCGCGGTGCCGCGGACATCCACGTTCGCGCTGACCAACGCGACGCTGCCCTATGTGCTCAAGCTGGCGGACCAGGACTGGCAGGCCGCATGCCGATCCGATGTCGCGCTGGCTAACGGGCTGTCCACCCACGAGGGTTTGCTGCTCAGCGACGAGGTGGGCGCCGACCTGGGGTTGCCGTTCACCGATCCGGTGCCGCTGTTGAGCTGACCGGTCGGGCGACTTCGGCCCGTCGGGCCGGCACCGAGTGCCCTTCGGCCCCTCGTCGATGGGCCTTATGACTCTGCCCACACCACGACACGGCTGGCCACTATCGAGGGCATCGCCAACAAGGGAGCACACGGTGGACCTACGACAGACCGACCGCGCGCGCGATGCTCGTCGCGGCGGCCAGCGAAGACTCGGCGCCGCCGAGGGTGTGCTGGTTGCGCTGCGGCATTGCAGCCTCGACGAGGCCTTCACCGACATCGTGCAAACGGCCAAGCAGCACAATGTGGCCCCGATGGAATTGGCCCACGGATTGGTGGCGATCGCCGAGAACGACGTGACGTACGACGTTGACGATGCGGTCGTGGCCGCCGTGAGCCGCGCCTGGGGCGACCTCTTGGCCAGGTCCGGGCAGGATCGCTACGGCGAGCCCGCGCCGCAAGCGCACTAGCCGATGCCGGTGGCGCCACAGGCCTGCCAAATTCGCTGGACACCAATGATTTTCGAGGTTCTCGTGCACAGGCGTGGACGTTACGAGTCGAGAGGCAGGGGATAACCAGACAGCCATGGCGATCCGTCAGGACATCGGGGCGCTGTTCACCGACCTGTACCAGGTGGCGATGGCGCAGGCCTACTGGACCCAAGCGATGTCGGGCACAGCGGTTTTCGAGACGTTCTTCCGCAAGCTCCCACCGAGCCGGTCCTACATCGTCGCCGCCGGCTTGGCCGACGTGATCGACTTCCTCGAATCGTTTCGATTTGACGAACAGGATCTGGACTACCTGCGCGGCCTGGGCCAGTTCTGCGACGAGTTCCTGCGGTGGCTCGCCGGCGTGCGCTTCACCGGAGAGGTCTGGGCGGTGCCGGAAGGAACCGTGGTCTTTCCCAACGAGCCGATTGTCGCGGTGATCGCGCCGATCATCGAAGCGCAGCTCGTCGAAACCTTTGTGCTGAACCAAATTCACCTGCAAAGTGTGCTCGCGAGCAAGGCCGCGCGGGTGGTCGGCGCCGCCCGCGGACGGCCGGTGGTGGACTTCGGCGCCCGGCGCGCTCACGGCGCCGATGCCGCCCTGAAGGTCGCACGCACCAGCTACCTTGCCGGTGCGGCAGGCACGTCGAATCTGCTGGCAGCCCGGCACTACGGGATTCCCGCGTTCGGCACGATGGCCCATAGCTATGTGCAAGCCTTCGACGACGAGATCGACGCCTTCGACACGTTCGCTCGCCTCTACCCCGGCACCACGCTGCTCGTCGACACCTACGACACGCTGCGCGGCGTGGATCGGGTCATCGAGCTGGCGCGGCGACTCGGCGATCGCTTCGACGTGCGGGCGGTCCGGCTGGATTCGGGCGACCTCGGCGCGCTGTCGATGGCGGCGCGCGCACGGCTGGACGCCGCGGGTCTCAACCGGGTCGAGATCTTCGCCTCGTCGGGCCTCGACGAGCATCGCATCGCCGCGCTGGTGGCTGCAGGCTGCCCGATCGACGGCTTCGGCGTGGGCACCAACTTGGTTGTCGCGGCCGACGCCCCTGCCCTCGACATGGCCTACAAGCTGGTGGAATACAACGCTATCGGCCGCACCAAGTTGTCCAGTGGCAAGGTGATCTATCCGGGACGAAAACAGCTGTTCCGCAGCTTCGAGCACGGCAGGTTCCGCGGGGACATGCTCGGCCGGCACGACGAAAAGCTGCCCGGTGAGCCATTACTGGTGCCCGTCATGAGCAACGGACGAAGCATCGCACCGCACGTGTCCGACTTGGAGGCCGCGCGTAGCCGTGCCCGGCAGCAGAGCGGCGCGCTGCCGCCGGAGCTTCGTTCGCTCGAGGACACCGGCTACTCGTATCCGGTGACCGTCAGCGACCGGGTGGTGAATGAACTCGAGCGGATACGGCACGGCTATGCGGCGGGGCAGGGCCCGCAGCTCCGGTGATCGCGACCGGCGTGGGCGGCGGCACGCACTCGACATGGATCTCCACCGGAGATGGCGAGCAAAGCCGCCAACTCGTGCAGCGCTTCGGCCGCAATGTCATTCGAACGCTTCCGCGGTCCCGCGTCACCTACCAGCTCGAGCAGGCCCAACCAGATACAGAATCGACTCCGGATGCTCGCTCGCCAGTGGTCGAAAGGCGCGATTTTCGGGCCTTTCGCGCCACAGATCAATGAAACCCCTGACCCCGGGTTCCGGCCAAGCGCCGATGCCGTTCAGACTTACCCATCGGCGCGGCCCGCACGACCGACGCCCAAGTCTGAACATTCCGTGCCCAACGTCGTCGCGGCGAAGGCCCAATGGCCCTAGAACGGCCCGCTCGTCATCCCTAGATTTCGGACTGGTGCAACGTCGAAAACCTGGCGTTACCGAAGTTGTAGGAGGAATGCCATGAGCACCGCCAAAGACATCATGCACGCCGGAGCCACCTGTGTCGGCGAACATGAGACCCTCGCCGCCGCGGCCCAACACATCCGTGATCTCGGTGTGGGCGCTCTGCCGATCTGCGGCGACGACGACCGCCTGCACGGGATGATCACCGACCGTGACATTGTCATCAAATGTGTTGCCGCCGGCCACGACCCGAACACGATGACCGCAGGCGAGCTGAGTCCGGATGGCTCTACCTCACCGCCCACCGCCGCGGCCAGGCCGCAACGTCCGAAGACAGCGCGGCCCTCATTCATGTGCCCGGCGAGTGTCCACGGCCCGGAGAACACGTTCCGCGAAGCTAGCCGGTCATCGCGATCGTCGAACAAGCGCGCCGAAAGGGCTCGTTTCTGAACGTTAATGTGTTGTCCGCCAACGCTTCTGGTCATGGATGACTGGCGGCGCTGCCCCGGCGGCATGTCATCATTACAGCAATCGGCGATTCATAGAGAGGGCAACGCCAATGGCCGAGCACCCCACGCAACGACAGAAGCCGCAGAAGAAGGCGACCGCCAAGAAGACGACCGCCCAAGCAAAAAAGGCCGTTAAGCGTTCCGTAGCCAGGAAGGCGGGGCAGAACGCAACGGCGAAGACAGCGGTGGAACGCGGTGCGAGGATTCTGGTCCTCACCGATGATCCCCGCAGGAGCGTCGTGATTGTGCCCGGTTGCCACATCGATTCGATGCGTCAGGAAGGCGACGCGTATTTCTTCGAGGACGGCAACGCGCTAGTGGGGATGATCGTCGAGGGCGGCACGGTCGAGTATCACCGTGCCGACCGCACATATGTCGTGCGGCTCACCGACGGAAGGCATACGGCTAAGTCATCTGCCGAATGTTGATCGGCGCGTCGATCAACCCCGTTCAAAGGTCAGCGATGAAGAAATTCCGACCAGACCTTCATGTGCGGCTGTAGTTCCGCGGCGGCTAAGCCTGCGGCTGCGGCAGCACCCGGATTTCGTTCGGGAGCTGATCCAGAGTCTTGGCCACCTGGGCCCCGCGGGAGGAAGTGCAGTAGAGCGGCGGTAACCGCACGCCACGCCGCCGGTCCCGAAGGGACCGTGGTCAGTCACCGAAGGGACCTAATTCCATTCCGCTGGGCGTGAGATCGCGACACACTCGGCAGATGGGGCCATTTGAGGATCGCAGCGACGCCGGACGGCAGTTAGCGCATGCGGTCGAATGTTGCAGCGGATAGAACTGCGTCGTCGCGCGGCTGGTGCCGCTGGGAGTCGTTAAAGGCTGACCACACAAGGAGGGTACGAGACCCTGCGAACCGTCTATCATGAGCGACTCACCGACCTGGCTGACCAGCTGGGCAGGCTGTGCGGTTTGACCGCGGCCGCGATGGAACGTGCGACGCGGGCGCTGTTGCAGGCCGACGCCGCCGCCGCGCTACAGGTCATCAGCGACCACGACCACATGGCGGCACTGCGAAACCATGCCGAAGAAAGCGCCTTCAGCTTGTTGGCGCTGCAGCAGCCGGTGGCCGGCGAGCTGCGCAGCATCGTCGGCTCCATTCAGGTAGTCGCCGACCTGGACCGGATGGACGCGCTGGCGGTGCACGTCGCCAAGATCGTCCAACAGCGACAGCCAGACCGCGTGCTGCCCACCGACGTTGAGCATCATTTCGCCGAAATGGGTGGGGCGGCAGTAGAGCTGGCGCATTGCGCCCAAGAAGTGGTGATGACCCGTAATGCCGAGATGGCAGCCCACATTCGCGAACAAGACGACGAGATGGATGAGCTGCACCGACAACTCTTGACCACACTGATGGATCGCGACTGGAAGCACGGGGTTAAGAGCGCCGTCGACATCGCTTTGCTGGGCCGCTTCTACGAGCGCTTCGCCGACCACGCCGTCGAGATCGGCAGGCGGGTGGTCTTCGAAGCGACTGGCGCCCTGCTACCCGAACAGGAAATCGGAACGTATTAGGCCTCGTAGCCTCGGGCTAGCCCGCCGGGGTGATCAACCCGTAGTGACCGTCGTAGCGGTGATACAAGACGCTGGCGCGGCCTTGGGCGGCGTCGATGAAGAACAGGAAAGGCAGCCCGAGCAGGCTCAGCCGCTCGGTGGCCTCCTGCAGGCTCAGGCATGGCGCCGGCTGCGCGCTGATGGTCACGTCGAGCTCGAACGGACTGAGCTGATCGGCGGGCACCGGGGCCACCAGCGCGAGGCGGTAGCCCGTCGGACCACCGCGGTAAAGGACCCCGGCGGTGGCGGTGGACTTTTCGGTGAAAAGGTGAAAGTCGTAGTCGAGCAGATTCATTTCGAGCGCGGCCTCGTCGACCGTGCAGGGCGCCATGGTGAACGACTTGCGCCGGATGACGCGGCGTTCCTCGGCCGGACGGGGAAAGTGGCTCGGCCGGTGGCTGGGCTCGGACACATGGCGCCATTCGTGCGGACCAGCTGCCGGTTGCTCGCCCCGCCGCGACTCCCAATGTTCGGCGACCCGTTCCAGCCGATGCCGCAACCGCGACTCGAGCAGATCGATCGCTTCCTGCGCGGTCTCGCCTTGGGCTTGGGCCCGCACCAGCCGGCCGTCGACGTCGAGGTTGCCCTGCGCGACCACGGGCCGCTCCACCGCCGGGTCACGATGCTCGGTAACCCTGACGCGGGCGTGCAGCACCGGCCGGTGGGTGAGCCGTCCGAGTTGGCCGATCTTGGTGCGTGCGTAATCGGCCGCTCCGGGAAGGTCGCCGCGGGTGGTTACGTCGACCTCGATGTCTGGTGGTAATTCTGTCTCGTGGCGCATGCCCTCCTTACTACGCCGCGAATCCGCATGCGGGCCAGGGCCAAAGGTCATCACGCAGCCCAGGGCAGCCGGGGGGCACGGTCAGAATTCGCAGGACCGCCCGGCGCAGCCGCCGCTGAACTCGGTGTCAGCCCGCGCCAGTACCGGTTCCGGCGCGGCGTAGGACAACACCTGCCCTGCCCGGCTGCCGTAGCGATAGACCGTGATGCCCTTGACTTTTGCCCGCCACGCGGACAGATAGACGGCCCGGACGTCGTCGACCGTTGCGCCGGCGGGCAGGTTGACGGTCTTGGATACCGCGGCGTCGACGTGGCGCTGCACGGCGGCCTGCATCCGCAGGTGCCACTGCGGCGCGATCTCGGCCGCGGTCGGGAAGGCCGCGCGCACCTCGGCGGGCAGCCGCGGATAGCCACGCACCCCGCCGCGCTGCGCGATCTCGGCGACCAGCTCATCGCGGTAGAAACCCTGATCGCGGGCCAGCCGGTCGAAGCACGGGTTCACCTCGAGCAGGTGCCTGCCGACGATGGCGCGGGTGAAGGCGATGGCGAACATCGGCTCGATCCCGGCGGTGGTGCCGGCGATCAGTGAGATGGTGCCGGTCGGGGCGACGGAGGTGACCTGCGCGTTGCGCCGCGGTCCGGAACGGGCCAGCCGGCTGTCGGCGAACGTGGGGAAGGAGCCCCGGTCCTCGGCCAGCCGCCTCGATGCCAGGTGCGCGTGCCGCTGGATGCGGCGCATGACCTGACCGGCCAGCCGCACGCCCTCGTCACTGTCGTACGGAATGCCCAGTGTGGCAAGCAGTTCCGCCAAACCCATGACCCCCAGCCCGATTTTGCGGCTGGCGCGGGCGGCCTCGGCCAGCTCGGGAAAGGGGTAGCGGCTGACGTCGATGACGTCGTCGAGGAACCGCACCGCCACTTCGGTGACCGCACCGAGCCGGTCCCAGTCAAGGTGTCCGTTGGTGATCATCCGAGCCAGGTTGACCGAGCCCAGATTGCAGGACTCGTAGGGCAGCAGCGGCACCTCCCCACACGGGTTGGTCGCCTCGATCCGGCCGCGTGCCGGCACCGGATTGGCCCGGTTGATCGTGTCGAGAAACACCAGTCCAGGGTCGCCGCAGGTGTGCGCGGCGTGGCAGATCGCGTCGAACAGTTCGACCGCCGGCATGCGTGCGACGGTCTTGCCGGTGCGCGGGTTGACCAGGCGATGCGCGCCGCCGCGCTCGACGGCGCGCAGGAACGCGTCATCGACGCCGACCGATAGGTTGAAATGAGTGAGATGGCTGGGTGATTCGGTCTTGGCGGTGACGAAGTCGCAGATATCGGGATGCGACGCGTCGAGCACCGCCATGCAGGCGCCGCGGCGCCGGCCGCCCATCGAGACGACATTTGCGGCGACATCGTAAAGCCGCAGAAACGAGACCGGTCCGCTGGCCGTGCCGCCGGTGGTGGCCACCCGGTCCCCGGCGGGCCGCAGGCGGCTGAAGGCGTAGCCGGTGCCGCCGCCGGCGCGCTGCACCTCGGCGGCCTGTCCCAGGGTCGCAAAGATCGACCGCAGCGAATCCTCAACCGGCAGAACGAAACAGCCGGAAAGCAACCCCAGCTCGGTGCCGGCGTTCATCAGGGTCGGCGAATTCGGCAGGAATTCGAGGTTGCGCAACAACGTCGCAAACCGCTCGGCCCACTGCGCCGACGAGCCGGTCCGGTACTCGTCCTCGGCGGCGGCCACACACCGCGCCGTCCGGTCCATCATCTCGCCCGTCGACTCGGTGGGCCGGCCCCGCGCGTCGCGCAGCAGATAACGTTCGCGCAGGACCGTCACGGCCGCCAAACTCAGCTTCAGCTCGTCACGCACCCCCAGCAAGGCCTTGCCCGCGCGCAGTTCGGCGCGCCGTTGCCGGTAGATGATGTAGGCGCGGGCGACGTCGTCCAGACCTGCCTCGCCCAGCCGCGCCTCGACGAAGTCCTGGATGCGTTCGACGGATGCGGTCCGGGGACCTAATGTTTCGGCGACTGCCCTCGCGATGGTGGCCGGCATGTCGGGATCGTCGTAAGCCACCTCACGGGCGGCCCGCGCTACCGCGGCTTCGATCCGTGCGATATCGAACGGCACCAACGTTGTGTCTCGGCGCCGAACTTGCGCCGGCCATCGGGCCGCCATGGCCGACTCCATCGCCGGAGCCGATGCTGCCTACGTGCTCTTGCCGTGCATGATCGCCGACTGCACCACCCCGAACCGATGCTGCGCGCGCTCGTCGGCCGCCTTCTGCTCCGCAGCGGTAACGACGACCGCGTCCGGACCGGGGACCACAGTCGCCACGTGATCGGTGTCGAGCCAACGCACGACGTAGGGCGGTGAGCCATCGGCTGAATGCACCTCGATGATCAACCCCCGGTGGTCCGGTCGGTCGATCGTCGTGCCCTTGATCACCAGCCAGTCTCCGACATTCGCCTTCACCAACATCCCCCTTCCTCGCACAAGTCCAATCGTCCGCTCATCCGGCGCGCTGGCGGGAGGGCAGTAGGCCACCACCTCCGGTGGCCGAAAGTCCCTCGGCCGCCGTTGCGGTTCTGCCGGCTCGGCGCCGGCATCGTGGCGGCATCGTGGCGGCATCGTGGCGGCATCATTGCCATTTCAGATCGTCGTCCAGCTCGTCGCCTTGGGTGCCGCGCTGATCCTCCGACCGGGTATCGATCGTCACCTCCTGCCAATATGACGGACTGTAGAGATGAATATCGTTGCCGCTGAGGACCTTCAGCACGCCGCCGGTGAGTACTTCATAGGTGGCCCCGTCCGGGAACTCGGCATCGTCGTCGCGGTCTCGAATCTGTATCCACATTTTCATACTGCGAGAGTCCCTCGGCATCGGCAGATCAGGATTCTTGACGCTACCGCAGTCGATTACTCCCTTAACGCGCGCGAGGCCCTACTGCTGCGGCGCGGGCTTCAGCACACTGAATACGGCTCCCTGCGGGTCGGACAAGACGGCCGAGCGTCCCACCGACGGAATGTCGAACGGCTCCGCGATCACGTGACCGCCTTCCGCCGACGCCTTCGCCGCGGTGGCGTCGGCGTCGTCGACAAAGAAGTACACCAGCCAATGGTTGGGTATCCCGGGCCTGGGCGGCTCCATGCAGCCGCCGACATCCGCGCCGCCGGCCTTGAGCACCCGGTAGTGCTCGCCGGGGGCCATCTCCATCGTCGTGTGGGTCAGACCCAGCACGGCCTGGTAGAACGCCAGCGCGGAATCCGGCTTGTCCGTGATCAGTTCGTTCCACATCACCGCGCCGGGCTCGTTGACCAGCGTTGCGCCGATATGCCGGTTGGCCTGCCACATGCCCACCACGGCGCCGGTCGGGTCGGCGACGAAGGCCATCCTGCCGGCGTCGCCGACGTCGAAGGCTGGCATCAGCACCTGTCCGCCCGCGCTGGCCACCTTTCCGACCGCCGCGTCGACGTCGTCCGCCGCGATATAGGTGTTCCACATCGGTGGCCTGCCCTCCGGCGCGCCCGGCGGCATCGGCGCGATGGCGGCCACCGTTTCGCCGTTCAATGTGGCCATGGAGTAGACGCCAGCTCCGCCGGGCATCGGATTGTCGTCGTAGCTCCAGCCGAACAGCGACGAGTAAAACTGCTTGGCCGCAGACTGATCGGTGGTCTGCAGATCGACCCAGTTCGGAGTGCCCTGCGTGTATTCGGTTCTTTTGGGCATGATGTGACCTTTCGTTAGTTGGCGGATCCGTGGGCCGGGGCCGGGTCACGGCCGGTGAAGGCGATCAATCGATCAAGGACCGGGGCAAAGGCTTCGGTTGCCACGGGTGGGTCGAAACCGCCGCTACTACGGGATGCGGGAGTAATGATCTTGCCGGCCAATCCCAGCACGTATTCCGACAACGACGGGGAGACGACCACGTGCCGATCCGCGGCAATCGCGAAGTCCCAAGCATGAACCAGAAATTCAAGACACAGAATACCGACCGGAACAACTGCGGGCACCTGGTTCGTGTTCAGCTCGACCATGCCGTCCACACCCCGTCGCCGCCACGCTTCCAACACGGCCTGTGCCGCGTCCGCAACCTGAGTTTCCAACGGCGCCGTCGAGTCCCGGGGCGGCAGCTGCGCCTCGGCGGCGCTGCCGACAATCGCGAGCGAACGCAGCAGATGATCCGCCAGTTGTGCCACGTTGTATTGCTGACATGGTGTTTGACGGGGTTGATCGGCGGTGTCAAGTCGCCGCAGTACGTGCTGCAGAACCGCCAACGTCGCCTCAGCGCACGATAATTCGTCGAGCGAGTCGGGTACTGCCGCCCAGTCGTCCGGGCCGGCGTCGTCGTGCAGGGCCGCAGCGACCAGCCGGCCCAGGTAATGATTCCAGCCGTCGGCATGCGGGGCAGCCTGTTCCTCGGTCAGCCCGTCGTGGACCAACCGAACCTCGGTGCCACCGTCCGCCGGGGTGAGCGTGACTGTCACCGTCGAGTCGCCTGGCGCGGGATCACCGTGGTCCTCCCACCCCCAGGAGAACACCACCCGCCGGCCCGGGTCCACATCCATGATCGCACCAACCGCCGTGTGCCCCGGAGTCACCGTCCATCGGTAGGCTCCACCGGCACGCGGCTCGATACGCGCGGCCACGGTCATCCACCGGCGAAGCCGGTCTGGCCGAGTGAGCAGCGCGAAGGTCTCGTCGGCATCCGACGGCACGACGACGACCTTTTCGTACGGCATGGCGAACCCTCCTAGCGGTGACCGGTAGCCGTTGGCATCGACGACGAGGCGGTGACAGCCCTGCTTGCGGGACTCAGCCAAGCCACCACGGCGAGGCTCGCGAGATGTTGCGAGATCGCCGACGGGGCAACCGCAACCCGCGACCCGAGCTGGTTGACGGTGTGTTCACCAGGTGCCAACGGTTGGAGCGGCCCACGCCGGGCCGACTCTGCCGCGACTTCGGACAAGTCGAGCACACGCCAATACGTTAGCCCCTATTGGCGTGCGTTCGCAGGCTCTCAACCGGGGCCCGCGCCCGCAGCGGCATGGGTCCGGCCGACCACCGGCTGTCGGTAGCCGGCGTCGCGCACCGTCCGTCGCACCGCCTGATCGACATCACCCACCCGGCCCTCCGGCACCAGGGCGATCACGCAGCCGCCGAACCCGCCGCCGGTCATCCGGGCACCCAGCGCACCGCCGCGCACCGCGGTGTCGGCAATCAAATCGAGGTGTCCGGTGGTGATCTCGAAGTCGTCGCGCATGGACGCATGCGAGGCAGTCAGCAGGCGGCCCGCCTCGGTAAAATCCGAACCCTCCAACGCCGCGACGAAATCCAGCACGCGCTGGTTCTCGGTGAGCACATGGCGGGCACGCCGGGCGTCGACCGGGTCGCCGATCGCGGCAAGCGCCGAGACGTCGGCGACGGCACGCAGTGACGAGACCTGCAGAACCGCGGCTGCCCGCTCACATGACGCGCGGCGTTGCGCGTATTCACCTGCGACGTGACGATGCCGGGCCCGGGAGTCGATCAGCAACAGCGTGATCCCGGAAGCGTCGGGGTCGAACGGCACCGGCCGGATGGCGAGGTCACGGAAGTCGATCAGCAGCGCCGTCGACGGCTCCCCGAACAGCGCGGCCAATTGGTCGAGTAAACCCGTTGGCGCGCCGACGTAGTCGTTTTCGGCGCGCTGCGCGAGCCGGGCCTGCTCGATGCGGTCGATGCGGACACCGGCCGCGGATGTGATGGCACCCAGGACAGCGCATTCCAGCGCCGCCGAGGACGAGAGCCCGGACCCGATCTCGACGTCGCTGGCGATCGACATCGCTCCCCCGGGCACCGGATGGCCGGCGCCGCGCAGTGCCCAGATCACCCCGGCCACATAGCCGGCCCACCCGGTCACCCCACCGGGGGCGGTGTCCAGCGGTATGCGCTCCGCGGCATCCATGTGGTCGCTGCCCACCGTGATCGCGTCACCGCCATCGGGCGCGAACGTCACCACCGTGCGTTGCGGCAACGCGATAGGCAACGCCCAGCCGAGGTTGTAGTCGGTGTGCTCGCCGATCAGGTTGATTCGCCCCGGCGCGGCGTAGCGGACCGTCACGCAAGTTCTCGCAGCCGCTCGGCGACACTTTCCGGCGTCACGTCACTGATGAACGCATCCATCGCCGACTCGGAGCCCGCCAGGTATTTCAACGCGGTGGCGCTGCGGCGAATCGACATCAGCTCGACGTGAAAGTAGCCCTCCGGCTGCGCGTCGGTGTATTGGTGCAACGCCGAAATGTACGGCAGCGGGCTGGAATACATGCGGTCGAAGCGGCGCAGCACGTCGAGATAGAGCTGGGAGAACCCGTCCAGCTCGTCGGCGTCGAGTTCGATGAGGTTGGGCACGAACCGGTTCGGGTAGAGGTGCACCTCGACGGGCCAGCGCGCGGCGAACGGCACGAAGGCGGTGAACAGGTCGCTGCGGGCGACGATACGACCGCCATCAGCCACCTCATGGGCCAGCAGATCTTGGAACAGGTTGGTGCCGTGGCGTGTTCGATGCTCGCGCGCCTGATGCAGCATGGTCGCCGTCCGCGGCGTCAGGTACGGGTAGCCGTAGATCTGACCATGCGGATGGGTCAGCGTCACACCGATCTGCTCGCCGCGATTCTCGAAGCAGAACACCTGCTCGATGCCCGGCTGACTCAACAGTTCGGCGGTGCGATGCTGCCACGCCTCCACGACGAGGCGGGCGTGCGGCGCTTGCAGGCCGGCGAACGACCCGGTGTGGTTGCCGGAGAAGCAGATCACCTCACAGCGGCCGTGGCCCGGCGCCGAGGCGAAGCCGTCGCCGACCGGTGAGAGTCCGCCGGCGCCGGAAAGGCTCGGGAACCGGTTCTCGAAAACGACGACGTCGTAGTCGCGCGCGGGCACCTCGCTGGTCAACCCCGTCGGACCCGGACACAGCGGACACTGATCGGGCGGCGGCTTGAAGGTGCGGTCTTGACGCAACGCCGCGATGATCACCCACTGACCGGTAGAGCGGTCGAACCGCAACTCCGAATGTTGCTTGTCCCGCGGCGGCAGTGGCCGACGATCGGGAACCGGTTGCGGAAGATGACCGGGCAACGCGAAGAACAAGATGTCACGGTCATCGGCCAGCTTCGCCCGCGTCGGCGCCGTCACGTTTCGAACAGTAACCGACCCGTGCCGTGGCCGCGCTCGCTCAGTCGAGTGTGGCGAGCCAATCGGCAATCGCCTGGCCAATCTCGTGCGGGCTGTCCTCCTGCATGAAGTGACTACCACGCACCGTCACCTCGGTGAGATTGGCCCAGCTGCGACAGAACTCGCGCTGCGGTCCCGTGAGAATGGCTCCGGGGTCGGCGTTGATGAAAAGCTTCGGAAAGTCGGTTGCGGGCAGCCACTGAGCGTAGTCGGCAACGATCTGATGGACGTCGGCGGGCTCGCCTTCGATCGGGATCTCGCGTGGCCAGGTGAGGGTCGGCCGGCGATGTTTCGGCGCGGTGAATGGGCGTCGGTATTCGTCATGCTCCGCGGGTGTGAGACTGCGCAGAATCGCCCCGGGCAGGACCGCCTCGACGAACAGGTTCTTCTCGATGACCATCTGTTCTCCCGCATCGGAGCGAAACCCCTGAAAGATTTCGGTCACGGCCTCAGGCCACTCGGCCCAGGTGAGTGGCCGGACGATCGCTTCCATGAAAGCGATACCGCTGACGCGGTCGCGATGGCGGTTGGCCCAGTCGAAGCCGAGGGCGGAGCCCCAGTCGTGGACGACCAGGACGACATCGTCGCCGAGTTCGAGCTGATCAAGAAGTCCGTCGAGGTAGTGGCGGTGCTGGGCGAAGCGGTAACTGCCCGGACCGGTGTCGTCGAGTTTGTCCGAGTCGCCGTGGCCGATGAGATCGGGCACGAGGCAGCGACCGCGATCGAAAACGTGCGGAATGACGTTGCGCCACAAGTACGACGACGTCGGGTTGCCATGAAGGAATACGACCGGTCGGCCCTCCCCGGTCTCGTGGTAGGCCATCCGCTTGCCGTCGACGATCAGGTACCGCTTGCTGAGTGGGGTGGGATCGATCGCAGTCATCGGGGCCTCCTGGCGCACTTCTTCGAAGAATCGGCAGGTTGTTTGCTGACGGCGATCTTAGCCGGGCGGCGGCCAGCGGGCTTCAAGCCCATGGCGTCGAGTTGCTAGCGCGGCCTTGGATCGAATCGTGCTACAGGGCACAATTGCAGTATGCACGTAGCGATCAGTGGTGCCGGGGTGGCAGGTGCGGCGCTCGCGTACTGGCTGCATCGCACCGGCCATACGCCGACGCTGGTCGAACAGGCGCCGAAATTCCGCACCGGCGGCTACGTAATCGACTTCTGGGGCGTCGGCTACCAGGTGGCCAAACGCATGGACATCGAAGACCGGATCCGTGCTGCCGGATACCAGATCGAACGCCTGCGCTCGGTCGGCTCCAGCGGCAAGATCAAAACCGATGTGAATGTCGACGTCTTTCGCGGCATTCTCGGCGACGATTTCACCAGCCTGCCGCGCGGCGATCTGGCAGCCGCAATCTACTCCACGATCGATGGCAAGGTCGAGACGATATTCGCCGACAGCATCACTGCCATCGATCAGCACAGCGGCGGTGTCCGTCTGGCCTTCTGCACAAGCCCCCCAAGAGATTTCGACCTGGTCATTGGCGCCGACGGACTGCATTCCAATGTACGTGGACTGGCCTTCGGCGCGGAGCGCAACTACGAGCATTACCTCGGCTGCAAGGTCGCAGCTTGGGTCGTGGACGGCTACCGGCCACGCGACGACCTGAGCTACGTCACCTACAACATTCCCGGCAGACAGGTGGGCCGCTTCGCGCTGCGCGGCGACCGCACGATGTTCTTGTTTATTTTCCGCGCCGAGCACGACCGCGTCGGTGGCGTCGGTGAGACGCCAAAAGACCAGCTGCGCAACGCGTTCGACGGAGCAGGCTGGGAATGCCGAGAGATCCTGGCCACGCTCGACGATGTCGATGACCTCTACTTCGACGTTGTGAGTCAGATCCGGATGGACAGCTGGTCTCGCGATCGGGTGTTGCTGATCGGTGATGCGGCCGGATGCATCTCCCTGCTCGGCGGCGAGGGCACCGGCTTGGCGATGACCGAGGCGTACGTGCTGGCCGGGGAGTTCGAGCGCGCCGGGGGCGACCATCGCCGGGCCTTCGAAGCCTACGAGGCGCGGCTGCGTCCTTTCGTTGAAAGCAAGCAAACCGGAGCGACCAAGTTCATCGGGTACTTCGCAACCCGAACCCGATTCGGCCTGTGGTTGCGGAATATCGCGATGCGCACGATGAACTTCGCACCGCTGGCAACGCTTTTCGCGGGCAGCGTGCGCGACGACTTCGAATTGCCTGACTATGGCATCTAGTGCCGCTGGGGGTTAGGCGTTGCGCCCGGCTATAAGCGACAAATCTGCCGCGCTAGCGGGGTTGTCGCGGATAGCTGGGCACATTGGGTGTCGGGGCCGCCATGTGACTGGTGTAGTGTCCGCGGCGGTACGTCCGCGTTGATGTTCGCTGTGGGTGAACCTGCGAAATCGATTGGTGGGTAGGTACTTTCTGCACGGTTTTGTCAGAGGGCGCCGATAGGTTAGGTGCTCTGGATTGGCAGGCGGTCACGGTGGCGTTCGACGGGTTGGATGCGGCGCTGGATGTGGTGGCGGGCCTGAACTTTGACGCGTTGAGCACCGCACAGTGGGGGGCGCTGCTGGGGCGCTGCGAGCAGGTGCGCCGACGCATCCTCGGTGCCCGAGTATCAGCTGATCAACCATTTGGCCCGCCAAGCCAGCGCCGCAGCGTTGGGCGGCAAGCTCACGCATGCGATCGCCGAGTGGACCCTGAGCAGCCGGGCCGAGGCCAGCCGGCGCGGACTGACCGGTGAGCCGATCGCCCCGGCGTGGCCGCCACCGCGGCCGCACAATGCCACCATGACGGGCTCACCGCCGGGCTGCGCGCCCTGCTGGCCTCCGGAAACCTCGGCCAACACACGGGCTGCCGGCCAGCATCATCGTGTCCACCACCCTCAAGGACCTGCAAGCCGCCGCCGGCACCGCACGGACCGGCGGGGGCACCACCGTGCCGATGTCGGATGTGGTCCGTCTGGCCGTTCCATCACCCCGAAAAACTGCTCCGCGACGGAGACGACGACGACGAATCCCCATAGCTAAGACCACAATTACGTTGCAGCACACCGCCATACGCGGAAGCTGCACACTGCAACCAGGCCTACGAGCCTCGCTCGGCGGATCTGCACCACCAGGGGCCGTCAGCTCATGCCGCTGGCTCCGTGACTCGCCAGCGGAGCCGCGGCCCCCGGTACCGGCGGCACGTCATTGATCGCCCGGATGCGGATCCGCGCGCCGCGATGAGGCACCACGATCACGTGCTTGAGCTTCTGCCGTTCACCGGATGCGGTGGTGGTCGTCAATGCGACCCGCCGCAAGATCTCCCGCAGGACCACCCGCATCTCGACCAGGGCGAAGGTCGCGCCGAGACAACGCCGGTTACCGCCGCCGAAGGGGAACCACGTGACCGGACTCAATGTCGCGCCGAGCATGCGATCCGGATCGAACCGGTCGGGTTCGGGGTACAGCGTGGCGCTGCCATGTACCAGACCAATCCCCGGAGCAACCATGGTTCCCGCGGGCAGTCGATAACCGGCCAGCTCCACCGGCCTGGTCAGAACCCGGCCCACGTCGAACACCACCGAGCGGCTCCGCAGCGTCTCCTTTGCCAGCGCATCCAGATACTCGTCGCCGGCCGGGTCACCCGCCGCACTGGCATCGGCGGCCCGTACCGCCTTGGCGAGGACGGCCGGGTGGCGCGTCAGCCGCTCCAGCGCCCACGACAACGCGGTCGCCGTGGTGTCGTGGCCGGCCACCAGCAACGTCATCAACTGGTCGCGAAGCTCGGTGTCGGTGAGCGGACCCGTGTCGTCGTCTGCGGCGCGGACCAGCATCGCCAGAGCGTCGGTGCGTGTCGCGAGGTCGGGGTCAGCGCGTCGATCGGCGATCTCGGCGTAGAGCAGCTGGTCCGCTTCTGCGATGCGGCGACGCAGCCGTCGCCACCAGCGATGGCGCAGCAGGTCGGGCTTGACCAGTGCCAGCGAGTCCCACGGAGCCACGCTGAGTAGCCGGGGCATGACATCGCGCAGCGCAGCCAGCCGGGCCGGGTCACTGGCACCGACCACGGTCCGCAGGATCACCTCGAGGGTGATCTCGGACATCTTGGGCGCCACCGCGAAAGCACGTCCCACGGGCCAGGTGGCGATGTTCTCCGCGGCGATCTCGGCCATCAGCCGGGCCTGCCGCGTGACCGCGTCGCGGTGGAATGGCGGCAGCATCATGCGGCGACGATCCCGGTGCATGTCGTCGTCGATCACCAGCAGCGAGCTGTCGCCGAGCAGCCCCCGCAATATCGAATTCGCTTCGCCGGCGTGAAAGACGCTCGGGTCACCGGCGAACACCGTCTTGATGTCGGCCGGGTCAGCAAGATAGACGATCGTCCCCACCCCGGCCACCCTCAGGGTGAAGACGCCGCCATAGCGGCGGTGACACCCGTCCACGAAATGCGAACCACGGGTCAACATCATTAACGCCTGCACCCACCGGGGCAGCCGGGGTCCGCGCGGTAGCGTCCCGGACGCGGCCCTGCCGATCGACATAACCCGATGTTCGGCGTTACCGGGCCTGGGGTCAACGTCCTGAGGAATGCCCGGTTCGGTGCCGCTGGCTACCAAGCCCGGCTGTCAGCCGCTTACCTGGCGTGTCGGCACCGGCGGCGGTGAGTGCGAGCGCGATCATCACGTCGGCGTAGGTAACGAAGAGCCCGATCCAGTACGACCACTTCATGGTCGGATCTGGCTGCGACAGGAAAAACATGACCAGAAAAATCGGTCCGACAATGCCGAAGACGAACATCATCAGCTGGATGACGACGTACCGCCGCAAGGTTGCCACTCTGCAATCTCCCATCGGGCCGGGTGGCGGGTCGGCTTACCTTACCGCGCTTACCCGGGTGACTGGTCGTCGTCCGGATCTGGTTGTGCCCGAGCGGCTTTCTGCCGGGCAGCAGTCGCGGCGGGCGAATGTTCGAGATAGTCCATCGCCATCTGCGTCGACGCCTCGGTGCTCGGGTGATGACTCGGCCGCAGGTAGCGGAGCGGCACCGTCACAAGAATCCGCCACGGACCCGGCAACTTGTACTGGCGCGCCGCTCGCAGCCAGTCCCGCCAACGCCACTTCGCGTCTATGGTCGGGTCGTTGGCCATCAGGTAGCGGGCTCCGGCAATCCACCACGACACGAATAGCGGCGCCGTCATCAACATCGAGAATGCTCTGATCGCGTAGTTCCCGCAGATGTTCTGGTAGACGTCGAACACCAAGGAGCGGTGCTCGATTTCCTCGGCCCCATGCCAGCGCAGCAGATCCAGCATGACCGGGTCGGTGCCGGCATAGTCGAGACCCCGGTTTTGGATCACCCACTGGCCGAGCACCGCGGTGAAGTGTTCCAGCGCCGCGACGTCGGCCACCCGTCGGTAAAGCCACCACCGTTGTAACGGCTTGGGCCAGTTGGTGCGTTGGTTTCCCAGCTTGGCCAGCCACTTTTCCAGCTGCTGGGTGTAGGGCTGGGTGTCGATGCCTTGCTCGGCGAGGTGGTCGAGGACGACCTGGTGCGCCCAGGCGTGCCATGACTCCTGCTGGATGAAGGGCTTGATCGCGGCTTCGAGTTCGGGGTCGTCGACCAACGGCGCTGCCTCGTCGACGACCCGGATGAACCACCGCTCGCCCGCCGGCAACAACAAGTGCAGCTCATTGAGCATGTGGGTGCTGAACGGGTCGCCAGGAACCCAGTGCAACGGCGTGTGCGACCAGTCGAACCGAACCTTGCGGCGATGTGTTGGGTATCCGTCGTGCCGCATTTCCTCGACGGCAGTCATCGGCCACTCCTCCCACTCAACCGAGGTGTGTTTCGACCCGCATCCAAAGCGGCGGGGCACGGCGCCCCTTCGATCGCACCGGATATACCCGCTGAACCCGACGGCGAAACCAACCTCGAGCCACCTTCCGAGGAGGTACCCCGGGCCAGGCGTTGCGGCGAACCAGATCAAGACCGAGCAATATCGCCGAGACCGCTACCGTCCGATACGCGCCGCCCCCGGAACCTCGCCGCGGCCGGCGGCACGGCCACAACGGCCAACAACGCCGGCCCGGTCAGTAGGAGGGCACCAGCAGCGGCCGCCCGCACGTCCGCGGTTACCCGGCCCGCTGCCGGGCAATCGGCGCGCGCGGAGATTGTTGCCGAGTCATTTTTCGGTTACCCGGTGATCTGGGACGGGTCGTGAGCTTGCCGCTCACTGTTCGCATCGGCCGTTCGGCGCCGCGCCTGCCACCCAAACACCAGGATCCACGACACTGCGACGAGCGCGAAGACGGCGATCGCGACCGGGGCGGACCACCCGGACGGATACACCACTCCGGTGATGTAGTGCGCGATGAATCCGTCCGGCGGCAGCGGCACCATCCCGGCATGGGCCCTGCCCCATCGCTCGAGACCCGTCAGCGGACAGTTGAGGTGGCCGGTGAAACTCACCACCGACCAGCCGACAGCGAACGCATGACAGGCAATCGTCCGACGCCATCGCAACGCGACAAACCCGCCGACCACCAGGTAGGCGATGTAGGCGAAGTGGGCGGCAACCACCACGACGACTACGGCGATGTACATGTTCGCGGTCAACGCACGCACCCTCCACTACCCGCCCAACGCCCGCTTACCACGGTAGATCGGATGTTCGCCGGTTTCATCGAGTCGGCACCCGGCCGACGCTACGGAGCCCTCACAACGGCAGGCATCAAGTCCGCGACTTAAACACCTGCCCAACGGGGTAACCGGTGGGCGTGATGAGAAGCGCCCAGCGTCTCGATGGATACCGCAAGCGGTTGTCCACACAGTCATGTCCGCGGTGTCCGGCGAGCTTGCGCATCGGTCACGACGACTCGCCCCACCAAACGCAGCAGCAAAGGAGAATCCCGTGACCCTCTCAAAGTCCCCGTCGACGGTGGTCATCACCGGAGCCAGCGCCGGCGTCGGGCGAGCGGCCGCCCGCGAATTCGGCAAACACGGTGCCCGAGTAGGGTTGCTGGCCCGCGGCCAGGCCGGGCTGGACGCGGCGGCGGCGGAGGTGGAGCAGGGCGGCGGGCAGGCGCTGGCGATACCGACCGACGTCGCCAGCTTCGACGAGGTCGATGCCGCGGCCGAGCAGGTGGAGAGCCGATTCGGTGCGATCGACGTATGGGTCAATGTGGCGTTCACATCCGTGTTCGCCCCGTTCCACGAGATCACTCCCGACGAATACCGCCGCGCCACCGAGGTGACCTATCTCGGCTTCGTCTGGGGCACCATGGCGGCGTTGCGCCGCATGCGGTCCCGCGATCGCGGCACGATCGTTCAGGTCGGGTCCGCCCTGAGCCACCGCTCGATCCCGCTGCAATCGGTCTACTGCGGGGCCAAACACGCGGTCAACGGATTCACCGAGTCATTGCGCACCGAGCTGCTCCATGACAACAGCAACGTCCATGTGACCGTCGTCCAGATGCCGGCGCTGAACACTCCACAGTTCTCCTGGGTGTTGTCCCGGTTGCCCCGGCAGCCGCAACCGGTGCCACCGATCTACCAACCGGAGGTCGCGGCGCGCGCGGTCTACTATGCGGCGAAACACCCCAAGCGCAAGGAATACTGGGTGGGCGCCAGCACCACCGCGACCCTGTTGGGCCAGCGGCTTGTTCCCGCCTTGCTCGACCGCTATCTGGCCCGCAACGGCTACTCGTCGCAGCAGACCGATCAACCCAACACTCAAGACGCCAATCTGTGGCAACCGGTGGACGACGAAGACGGTAAAGATTTTGGCGCGCATGGAGATTTCGACAGTCGCTCGCACGCGGTCAGCGCCCAGTGGTGGCTGCGTGAGAACGCCAAACCGTTGGCGGTGGCGGCCGGCGCGGTACTGGCCGGCATCGCCGGCGCCGCCGCCCGCCAGTGATCCCGTCTAGGCCGTTTCGGATTGGGCTGCTTGGGGTAAACCACAAACGCCCCGCAACCGGAAGACACCCATGACCTGCTCTGTCGATGAGGCCACGCGTGTTGGCTTGCCCAACCGGACCTTTCGGCCGCTACCGGCAATCCCACGACTGCCGCAACGTGTTCCAGCGCCATCCGAGAAAGGTGGCAGGCGACCGGATCCACTGGGCCCATGACCTTCGTCGGACTCCGATAATGGTGCCGCCTACCTGGTTGACCACGATCGCATGGATCGCCTTGGCATCAGGCTTCGCCTCGGCGGTGATCATTTTGATCGACGTCTACGCTCGCGGTTATCGGCAGCGAATGGGCATTATGGAAGCCGTCTGGCCGATTACCGCGCTGTACTTCGGGCCGGCCGCGGTGTGGATGTATTGGCGTTACGGCCGACCGAACAGCCGGCGGTGGCTTCGACAGCACCAGCTTAACCGGCCGCCTGACAAACCGAAGTGGGCCACCACTGCCATCGGGGTCAGTCACTGTGGCGCGGGATGCACCCTTGGCGACATCATTGCCGAGTTCGCGGTTTTCGCCTTGGGCGTGGAATTGCTTGGCCGTGCTCTGCTGCCCGAGTACATCGGCGACTATGTGGCCGCGCTGGCGTTGGGAATCTTGTTCCAGTACTACGCGATTGCGCCGATGCGTGGCCTAGGTTTCCGCGACGGCATGGTAGCGGCGGCCAAAGCCGACGTCTTGTCGCTGACCGCATTCGAGGTGGGGCTGTTCGGCTGGATGGCAGTGATGTCGTTCGTGCTGTTTCCGGCTTCACCGCTACATCCCGACACCGCCGCGTACTGGTTTCTGATGCAGATCGGCATGATCATCGGGTTCGCGACGGCGTGGCCGGCGAACGTCTGGCTGATTCGCCGCGGAATCAAAGAAGCTATGTAGCGGCTGCGTGTTTGCCACCGCCGAAATGGAGTTTCAGTGACCCTTATCCTGGCGTTCGGCGTGGTGCTCCTGATCAGCGTGTCGCTGTCCGGGGTTGCTGCCCGGACCGTACTGTCGAGTGCGCTGATGTTCCTCGTCGCCGGCGCCGTACTCGGGCCGGGGATCCTCGCCTGGAACAAGATCGGCCCGAACGACCCGCTCGTCGCCACACTTGCCGACGTCGCGCTGTTCACCGTCTTGTTCACCGACGGTCAGCGGGCCAATCTTCAAGAGCTGCGCGAAAATTGGTCTTTATCGGGCCGCGCGCTGGGGATGGGCATGCCGTTGACCATGATCGGGATCGCGGTGCCGGCCCATTTCCTGGCCGGTCTGAACTGGCCGACCGCATTTTTGGTTGGGGCCATCCTGTCCCCCACTGATCCCGTCTTCGCAGCCGCTATCGTCGGGCGCTCCGACATTCCGCAACGGTTACGCCGGCTGCTCAATGTGGAATCCGGTTTGAACGACGGACTGGCTCTGCCCTTCGTGATGATCTTCCTGGCCACCGCCCAGGGCGCCGGGTCCGAACTGGTGAAGGTCGGCGAGGAGCTGGTGCTCGGGCTGGCACTCGGCGTCGGCGTCGCCGCCGGCGCGGCATTGGCCTGGCGGGCGAAGGTACTCACCGCAGAACCGCACCTGCAGCCTCTAGGCCCCCTTGCGATCGCGGTGGTGGTGTATACCGGCTGCCACCTTACGCACGCCAACCCCTACCTGGCCGCGTTTGCCGCCGGTTCGACACTGGCCACCCTCGACCACGTCGCAGCAGCGGAGTTTCAACGCTTCGGCGATCTGCTGTCGGAGGTCACCAAGTTCGCCGCGTTGATCGTATTCGGCGCGTTGCTCACCCCGGAGTGGCTATCGGGATTGAGTTGGCGCGCTTGGGTTTTCGCAGTGATCGTCATCGCGACGATCCGGCCGGCCGCGATGTTGCTGTCACTTATGCGGACCCGCCTCACTAGACAGGAGCGACTGACCGCGGCGTGGTTCGGGCCGAAAGGTTTCGCCTCCGTTGTCTACGGGCTGCTGGCGCTACAGGCGGGGATAGCCGACAGAGAGCTGGTTTTCGATGTCGTCGCGGTCACCATTGCCCTGTCGATCGCGCTGCATTCGTCCACCGATGCGCCGATAGCCACAATGTTGCGCGTCGAACCACCCGACGAGTTGCCGGGCTGTCGCCAGCAGGCCCCAACCGACGAAAAGTCGCCGGCGATCGCACGCTGAAACGAAGCGGGTTGGCGCCTTGGCGCGCTACGCTCCCCGGAAACCGATACTAGGCAAAAGTTAAGATTATTATCTAATCACGTCGCTAGGTGTGAGGAGGCGATTCCAGTGGTCGCCCTCAAGATGTTGATAGCAGGCGCATTCGCGGCGGGCGTGGTGGTGGCGACGGGCGAGCCGATGGCACATGCCGAGCCGCTGACCCCCGGCCAGACGCAGTACGTCAGCGATGGGGAGGACGATCGGCCTTGCCCGGATGGCAGCTGCCAGCGGCCGCGCCGAGCGACGAAGCCACCTCGGGGTGTCATGGGGTGCGTCAGGGGCGTCTGCATTCCCCGGCGCGTTCGCCCATAGCCCGCTGAACTGGCGCCAAACGCGAAATAACCGTCTCTGCAACCGGTTTCGTGGCCCAACGGGTGCTGTCTCGATGGCCCAGCATGGCTGCTAACGTTGCCGGCTATGGGTGCCTTGGATGGACGCGTGGCCTTCATCACCGGCGGGGCCCGGGGGCAGGGGCGCGCACATGCCCTGGCCTTGGCGGCCGCGGGGGCGGACATCGTCGTCGGCGACGTGCCCGCGCCAGTGGCAAACCTGAGCTACCCACTCGGTACCGAAGCGGAGCTACGGGATACGGCCAAGCTCGTGGAAAAGCTGGGCCGCCGCTGCCTGCCGATCACCCTCGACGTCCGCGACCCGGCACGGGTCAGCGCTGCGGTGGAGCAGACGCTCGCCGAGCTGGGCAGCCTGGACATCGTGGTGGCCAATGCCGGCATCGTCAGCACCGGGCGGCTGGAGGACGTCAGCGATCAGGTGTGGCAGCAGCTGGTAGCCACCAACTTGACCGGCACCTTTCATACCCTCCGGGCGGCCATACCGGCGATGCGCCGCCAGCGCTACGGCCGGATCGTGGTGACATCCTCGATGGGTGGGCGAATGGGCATCCCCGAACTCGCCGCCTACAACGCCACCAAGTGGGGTGTCATCGGACTGGCGAAGTCGCTTGCCCTGGAGGTTTCCAAGGAAGGCATCACCGTCAACGTGGTCTGCCCGACCACCACCCAGACACCGATGGTGCAGCCGACCGGAAGTGACGACGTTCCCGATGATTTGGTGCGCCGCATGATGAAAGGCAATCCGATACCGCTGCCGTGGTTGCAGCCCGAGGATGTCAGCCGCGCAGTGGTCTACCTGGTCACCGACCCCGGGGTCATCACGGGCAGCGTCCTGGAGATCGGCCTCGGCAGTAGCGCCCGGATGCACTGATGTCGCGTGAGATCCAACGCTGCGAAATCGGGCGCTGCCCGTCGCCGTAGCGTCCCGTCAACGCAAGTATGACGGACCGTGGCCGGCGATCCGGATCTCCGGCACCCCGCTGCGTGCCCCGGCCTCAGATCCATCGTCGCTTGCTGGAAGCGAAATATTCATCCGTTCACCGGCTCCGATCCCGAAGAGCTGGGGACTTCGGTCCCTAGCGGCCGGCACCGGGTCGGCAAAGACTGAGTTTGCAACGTCCGCGCCCTGAGCTCTAGTGACACGGCCTGCTTGGCGCCGACTTGCGGTACTGAAAGATGACATGTGATGGGGACCCCCTCAGCTCAGACGCTCGTTGATGTGGGCGTCAGTAAGAGTTTTCGGGAGCTTGAGGAGGTCCCACTGATGAC
>NZ_MVIF01000054.1 GCF_002086675.1 Mycobacterium persicum | reverse complement strand
CCCCATGCCCACCCACAGCGCGCAGGACAAGGCCAAGTCGGCGAGCAATTCGTCGGAGAAATGTTCGCCGCAGCGGCTCCAGAAATCCTCGTCGTCACGCAGCATGGTGTGCTCGGTGGCGAACCGGTACGCGAACTCGGCTGCCAGCCGCTCCTGTTCGCTGTAGCCCGGCCAGGTGCGCCATTCGGCCGCGTGCGCGTACAGGTCCTCGTCGACCCCGGCGGCGGGCCCGTCGGCATCGCGGGTGTTGGCGCAGACAATGCACTCGTTGTTGTCGGCAATCACCGCGCGGGCAAGCTCGCGGGTGCGCATCGGCAACCGGTTGCTGGTGTAGACCGCCCGGCTGAAGGCGGCCAGGGCGCCGCCGAGCTCAGGGGATTTCGCGATCCAGCCGGCCACGTCGTCGTCGGCGAAAGTTCCGATTCGGCTCATGGCGCGATGGTACGCCCGGGTGGCACGCCGTCGGTCAATGCGGGTGCGGTATTGCGCCGGTGGCAGTGGAGGCTACCGCGGGGGCAGCCGCAGCCGGTGCGTCGCCGGCCCAGCCATGGCCCCAATCACGCTGCGCCAGCACACGATACGCAATATGTCGGAGAGCCGTTTCGACTTCGCGGCGATCCGGCCGTCGTGCAAAGCCGGGTGATCTGGCCAGTTTGTCAGCGATCCAGTTCAACAGCAGCGAGTACACGTAGTCGACTTGGCGGACCCCCGCGGCGGTCAGCGACATGTGATCGTCGTCGTGCGCCACATCTCCGTTGGCAACCAGCGGCTGAAGGTGGGCTCCACGACCTCGAAGGGTGACCCCAGGTGGTTACCGATGGGGCCGCGCCGAAGTATTGCTGATAGCGGTTGATGCGCGGCAATGCCCATAGACCGGCGACGTCGAGCCGGCAATCGGGACGCATGGCGATGCTGCGCAGTCGCATACCGGGATCGCCGCGCAACATCCGGCCGATCGCGTTCTCCAACAGCGTCTCCGGCGTCTCGGTGGTCGGCATCCCGAATCCGTCGCCTAAATCAACCGCGCTGTTGTGGATGTCGCGCGGCGGGGCTTCGCGCAAAACAGCGCCAGGGCGAAAGCGACGGCGGCAACCGTTGCGGCCCAAGGAAAACCTCGCCCAGTGATTCGGCGTAGGCCTGCACGACAGGTGCCCCTCGGCGAGAGGCTGTCGGTGCAGGGCTTCCGGGGAGTTGACCGACTCGGCCGACGACCCGTTGCTTGCCAGCGCCGGGCCCAATCTGTCCGGCAGGAAGTTCACGAACAGCGAGCCCAAGACCGCCGCACCGAATGAGCCGCCGATGGTGCGGAAGAACGTCACACCCGACGTCGCCACACCCGGATCCTCGAAATCGGAGGTGCATTGCACCACGAAAACCGGGACCTGCATGGAAAATCCGATACCGGCGCCCAGCACCAGCAGATACGGCGACTGCACCACGGCCGGGGTTGTCGCATCCATGCGTGACATCAGCACGAACGCGACAGCCATCAGCGCCGTGCCGGTCACCGGGAATATTTTGTACCGGCCGGTCCGGCCGACCACGACACCGCTGCCGGTGGAGGTGACCAGCATCCCGACCACCATCGGCAGCGTGCGCAGACCCGAGGTGACCACGCACCGCGGAGCACCCGGCTGGGCAGCGGCGGGAGCGGCGCGGGTCGTCAAGTCTCGGGATGCCCAGGATAGCCACCGGTCAATCGAGGCAGAGGCCGAACTCCCGGCGCGGGTCCTACTTGGCGGCAGCGAGGGTGCCCGCCGGCGCGAGCGTGTCCAAGTCTTCGTACCAATCGCGCTGAACCAGCACACCGTCGGTGAGTCGTTGCAGAGCGGCTTCGAATTCCTGGTGGTCGGGCTGTTGCTCGACGCCGGGCGCTACGGCCAAGTGGTCGACAAGCCACTTCCGGAGCAAGTCGGAGAGGGCATCGATCTGGTCGAGCCCGGCGGCGGTCAGTGACAGGGCGTCGCCGTCGCGTGACACGTAGCCGGTCTGGACCAGCCGGTCGAAGACCGGTTCCAGCACCTGATGGGGCAGGTGCAGGTGTTTGGCGATGTCGGTGAGCCTCGCGGTCCCGAAAAACCGTTCGTATTGATAGATCCGCAGTACACCCCACAGCGCTGCGACGTCGAGCTCCGAATCCTGGTACGCCGCAGCAAGGTTCGGCAGTCGCACCTCGGGAGCTTCGTGCAGCAGATGGGTCACCGCGATTTCCAGCACGTCCTCCGGAGTTTTCGTTCTGGGCACGGCGAAGCCGTCTCCGAGGCAAGCCGGGCTGTCGTGGATATCGGCGAGCGGAATCTCCCGCAGGAACAGCGCGAGGATGAAGCCGGCCAGGGCGACCACGGCCGCGCACAGAAAAACCTGGTTGAGCGACTCGGCATAGGCTTGCACGATCGGTGAGGCAACGTAGTGCGGCAGGCGGTGTAGGACGGCTGGAGAGTGTGCGGCCTCGACGGGCGCGCCGCTGGCGACCAGCGCGGGACCTATCCGCCGGCCCAGGAAGGTTGCGAACAGCGCGCCGAATATCGCGGCACCAAACGAGGCGCCGACCACGCGGAAGAAGGTCACGCCCGAGGTGGCGACGCCGAGGTCCTCAAAGCGGGAGGTGTTCTGCACGATGAGAATGAGCACCTGCATCGACAAGCCGATCCCGGCACCCAGCAGCACCAGGTACAGCGACTGCACCGGCCACGGCGTGGACTCGTCCATCCGTGACAGCAGCAGGAAAGCGATGGACATCAGCGCCGTCCCCGCGACCGGGAAAATCTTGTACCGACCCGTCCGGCCGACCATGACGCCCGCCCCCACCGAGGTGGTCAGCAGGCCGACCACCATCGGCAAGGTGCGCAGCCCCGAGACGGTCGCCGAGGCGCCTTCGACGTAGCGCAGATACATCGGCACGAAGGTCAGCGCGCCCAGCATCGCAAACCCGACCATCAACGACAACACGGAGCACACGGCGAACACCTGGTTGCGAAACAGCCGCGGCGGCAGGATTCCCGCAGCGGCTCGGCTCTCGACCCAGACGAAGACACCCAGCGCCACCGTGGCGCCACCGAACAGCCCCATGATCGGCGCCGAGCCCCAGCCGTAGGTGCTGCCACCCAGGCTGGTGGCCATGATCAACGCCGTTGTGGCCAATGCAATGACCATGATCCCGAGGTAGTCGATAGCCGGTTTGGGGCGGCGGGGCAACGCCGGAATGGCCGTCGCGGCCACGGCGATGACCACGATGGAGATCGGCACGTTGATCCAAAATGCCCAACGCCAGTTCAGATAGTCGGTGCAAAAGCCGCCCAGCAGCGGGCCCGCGACCGTGGTCACCCCGAACACCGCACCCAACATGCCCTGGTAGCGGCCGCGGTCCCGCAGTGGGAAGGCCTCACCGACCAGCGCTGCCGCCGTCACCGAAATCGCACCGGCGCCCACGCCCTGAACAGCCCGCGAAATCGCCAGCATGGTCATCGTGTCCGCCACCCCGCACAGCACCGAGCCCAGCAGGAAGACCAGGACCGAGCCCTGCAGCACCCGCTTGCGACCGAGCAGGTCGCCCAGCTTGCCGGCCACCACGACAACGATGGTGCCGCCGAGCAGGTAGCTGGTAATGGCCCACGATTGATGAACAGAGGCCCCCAGCTCCTCAACGATCGTCGGCAACGCGGGCACCACAATGGTCTGGTCCATCGCCGCGACCAGCACCCCGAGCACCAGCGCCATGAAGATGACATTGCGTCGTGCTGGGCTGATCGAGATGCAGGGAGATCGACTATCCGCAGCAGCGGTCCGGGATGCCGTCGGGCTCGTCATATCTGCCTCCTGTCGGAGTTCGAGCCCGTGCGCGATACCCAGGAGTGCTGCCCGCGGAATCTCGATCGGATATCAGGTCGGCGGCCGGGAGACGCATTGCGCCGAGTACAGCGCCTCTCCGAGTTTCTCCATCAGTTCCAGCTGCGTCTGCAGGTAGTCGAGATGTAGCTCCTCATCGGCCACAATTTGTTCTAGCAGCTGCGCACTGGTGGTGTCCTGCTTTTCGCGGCACATGATGATTCCCGGCTTGAGCCGATTCAGCACTTCGATTTCGATGGCGATATCGCTTTCGAATTGTTCGCGCAGTGTCTGGCCCACCCGTAACGAGCCGATGCGCTGGTAGTTCGGCAACCCGTCGAGGAGGAGGATCCGATCGGTAATGGCCTCCGCATGCCGCATTTCGTCGAACGACTCGGCGCGGGTTTTGGCAGCCAGTTCGGTAAAGCCCCAGTTCTCCTGCATCTTGGAGTGCAGAAAGTATTGATTGATAGCGGTCAGCTCGCTGGTCAATTGTTCGTTGAGCAGACGCAAGACATCCGGATCACCTTGCATGATCACTCCTACGGTGTGAAGGCTGGCATCGTTTGCCGCAGCAGATGGGCTGGGCTGGAGCACCATCATGGCGGGTTCTAGCAGCACCTTCGGGTGCCGCGTTTCAATCTAGTGCAGCAACGGGGCTTGGGCGCAGTCATTGTTGCGACGTCGGCGCGTCATGCACAGCCCGGCCGAGATGGGCGAGATTGGGCTTAGGTTAGACTGCACTAACCTACTTAGGTTAGACTCTACTAATATGCGGACCGTTCGTTCGGTGGCTCCCCTGGCCACTCCGATTCCGGAGGATGTCATGAGCGAGCATCGGGTGGGAGTTTGCTGATGTACGTGTGTCTGTGTGTTGGAGCTACCAACCAGACCGTGTGTGAGGCCGTCGCCCGTGGTGCGGCGACTTCCAAGGAAGTCGCCGCGGTCTGCGGCGCGGGCAGCGATTGTGGCCGTTGCCGCCGCACGCTGCGCGCGATCATCGCGGCGGCCACCCAACCGGCCGCGGTCTGAGGTCGACGTCCGGTCGGCTACCTTGGCCGCTTGGTGAAGTCGGCCAACGCCGCGGCATTGGCCTGCGCGCCCATCAACTCGGCGAAATGGGCATTCTCCCGGGCACTCGCGGCAGCCATCTCGGGACGGATCGGTTCGACGATGGTGTGCTTGACCGCCATCAGGCTCGAAAGCGGCCGGGCCGCAAGGATTTCGGCATGCCGGCGAGCCTCGGGAAGCAACGCCTCCGGTTCGCAGACACGCCAGACCAGCCCCATCCGCAGGGCCTCGGCGGCGCCCACCCATTCCGAAGACATCAGCAGCCAGGCCGCGTTCTGCCGGCCCACCAGCTGCGGCAGCAGATATGAAGACGCCGCTTCAGGTGCCACCCCAAGGCTGGTGAACGGGCATTTTAGGCGCGCCGTCGAGGACATGAAGGCCAGGTCGGCGTAGCCGAGAATGGTGGTGCCGATCCCCACGCCGACGCCGTTGACCGCGCAGACCAGCGGTTTGGGGAAACTGCCGAGCGACTCGACCAGCCCTCGGAAGCCGTATCGCCCCTCTTCGAAGTCGGGGTCGGTGATGCGTGCCTGCATCTCGGCGAGATCGGTACCGGCGCTGAAGCCGCGACCCGAGCCGGTCAGCAACACCACGGAAACCTCTGGATCCAGGGCCGCGTCGAACAGGGCCTGCGCGGTGGCGTCGTAGAGGGCTTCGTTGAAGGCGTTGAGTGCCTCCGGCCGGTTCAGGGTGAGCGTGCGTACCCGGTTCTGGTCATCGATCAGCAGCGTCACGGCGGCAGCCTAACCGTTGCCGTACACGCGGGTCGGCTCGATCAACACCACGGCACGGCGCTCCGCGGCCATCACCCGGTCGTACTCGTCCCAGTCGTCGTGGGTTCCACCCGCCGCGATGAAGACGTCGCGAAGCAGCAGCCGCAGCTGTTCCTCGTCGCTCAGCCACGGCTGGGAGTCGTCGGGTCCGACGAGTTCGGCGCGGCCCTCGACGGTTGCCCACCGCCAGCCGTTGCGGAAGGTGACGGCCAGTTGGGGTCGGGTTCGCAGATTGGTGAGCTTGACCTTGCCGTAGGTGGTGAAGCCCAGGACGGTTTCGCCACCGGCCGGATGCGTCAACAGACCGACGTTGACCAGCGATGCCTGCACGGTGCCGGCTGCGCGAACGGTGGAGACCACCGCCAAGCCTTTGTCGGCGGCGGCCAGTGCCACGGCTTGTTGAGTGTCGTCATGAGCAGTCCTCACATTTCGAAAGGTGTAGTGAACATGTAGCGGCTGGTGGGCACCGTGTCGATATTCTGGTTGGCGCCGAAAGCGGTTGTGCTGGCCACCATTCGGCTGATCCGGTGCTGTAGGTCGGCGTCGTCGTCGGCCCCGAAGAACGCCTTGAGGTCGGTGATGGCTTCGGCCGGAAACAGCTCTTCGACGATGCCGGAGATTGCCGGCGCCCCGGGAATGAGCGTGCGCACCACCCAGTTCTGGGTGTAGCCGAAGGTGGCCTGCGTTTCGATGGCCACCGCCGTGTGGTCGCGCTGCCAGCGGGTCAGCCAGGTCGCCTCGTCCATCCCGGGAGGCCGTCGCAGCAGCGCGATATTTGCCAAACCCGGTGTGCGACAACCTGGTTCGGTGGTCAGCGCGGCCATCGGAACCGACTCGGTCACCAGGTATGCGCCGAGTTGCGCACATTCCCGTTGGAGCAGTTGCAGGGCCGCCGCCAGCTGGTCGCCATAGCACTGCTGGGTCCACATGCTCACCACCGCCGCCACCGGTGGCTGCAAAGTGGTCAGGGTCATCAGGGACTTACGCACCGCGCCGTCGCGGACATTGACCGAAAGTCCGGGAAGGCCCAGATCCACCAGCGCGTCGGCGACCGGCCCGCGTTGGCGAGCACACCAGTCGTCGTCCGGCTCGTCGCGCATCAGGATGGCGATGACCTTCTCCATAGCCCGAACCTACCTTCGCCACCACCGGCTCAGGGCCGACCGCCGGTGCTGTGCTTGACCAGGCGCACCGGTTGTTCCGCGGCGACCACTTCCCCGATGATCCGGGCAAGCAGTCGATACGACTCGTCGCGACCGCTCGACGAGCGGTATGCCAGGCCGATTCGTCGACCCGGGCGGGGCGCGTCAAAGTGCGCGAGCCCGACGCGGCTGCGTGCGGCCTCGACGGCCACCGCGCTCTGCGGTATCAGCGTGACCCCCAATCCGGCTGCCACGCATTGGGCGGCGGTGGCTAACGACGCCGCCCGCGTATCGGCGAGTTCGGCGCGGACCCCGGCGTTGTGGCAGAGGTCCAGGGCCTGATCGCGCAGGCAATGGCCCTCGTCCAGCAACAGCAGCGGCAACGTCGCCAACGCCGCGGCCGGTACCCGACGCTTGCCGGCAAGCGGGTGCCCAAGAGGTAGCGCCAATACGAAGTCCTCGTCATAAATGGGGATCTGCGTAACGCCGCCGGAATCGACGGGTACCGCGATCATGGCCGCATCCAGCGCGCCATCACGCAAAGCCGCCAGCAGGCGTGAGGTCTGATCTTCGATCACTTGCGCGGTCAGCGCCGGGAGTCGGCGGGTGAGCCCGGCCAGCACCGTCGGCCGCACGTAGGGCGCCACCGTGGGAATCATTCCCAACCGGATGCCGCCGTGCAGCGGATCGGACACTCCCCCGGCGGCGGCGCTGAAAGCCTCCGCCGCCTCGACCACAGCCTGCGCGAGCGGTAGCAGTTGCATGCCCTCGGCCGTCAAGAAGACCCGACGCGTCGAACGCTCGACGAGGTGGGTGTGTAGGCCGGCCTCCAGCGCGGCCAACGCCTGCGATAAAGTCGACTGACTAACGCCTAAAGTGGTTGCGGCACTGCTGAAATGCTGCTTCTGCGCGACGGCGACGAAAGCCCGCAGCCCGGCAAGGGTCGGCTGATAGCTCTTATCGGCCATGCCGATAAGTATAGTGTGATATATCACCTTTACTTCCGAGCCGGTTTCACGGCATCATTGGTGTGGAGACAGCTAAACTTGACTTAATCCAGATTAAGGAGTGGATATGTCCTTGCTCACGATCGGCGACCAGTTCCCCGCCTACCAGCTCACCGCGTTGATCGGCGGCGATCTGTCGAAGGTCGACGCCAAGCAGCCCGGCGACTACTTCACCACCATCACCAGCGAGGACCACCCCGGCAAGTGGCGCGTGGTGTTCTTCTGGCCCAAGGACTTCACCTTCGTGTGCCCGACCGAGATCGCGGCGTTTGGCAAGCTCAACGACGAGTTCGAGGACCGCGACACGCAGATCCTCGGCGTCTCCATCGACAGCGAGTTCGTCCACTTCCAGTGGCGCGCCCAGCACGAGGACCTGAAGAAGCTCCCCTTCCCGATGCTTTCCGACATCAAGCGCGAGCTTTGCCTGGCCACCGGCGTGCTCAACGAGGAGGGCGTCGCCGACCGGGTGACCTTCATCGTCGACCCGAACAACGAAATCCAATTCGTCTCGGCCACAGCCGGTTCCGTCGGGCGCAACGTCGACGAGGTGCTGCGGGTATTGGACGCTCTGCAATCCGACGAGCTGTGTGCCTGCAACTGGCGCAAGGGCGACCCGACGATCGACGCCGGCGAGCTGCTCAAAGCTTCGGCGTGACGGGCGCAGGAGAACAGATGAGCGTCGAGAATCTGAAGTCCGCGCTGCCCGAGTTCGCCAAGGACCTCAAGCTGAACCTGGGCTCGATTACCCGCAGTACCGAGCTGAACCAGGAGCAGTTGTGGGGCACCCTGCTGGCCAGCGCCGCGGCCACGCGAAACACCCAGGTGCTGGCCGGAATCGGGGCCGAAGCGGCAGATAACCTGTCCGAGCCGGCATACCAGGCGGCGCTGGCAGCGGCATCGGTCATGGCGATGAACAACGTGTTCTATCGTTGCCGCGGCTTTCTCAACGGGCAGTACGACGACCTGCGCCCCGGATTGCGGATGAATGTCATCGGCAATCCGGGCGTCGACAAGGCCAATTTCGAGCTGTGGTGCTTCGCGGTCTCGTCGATCAACGGCTGCTCGCATTGTGTGGTCGCCCACGAGCACACGTTGCGGGAAGCGGGTGTGGGCCGGGAGGCGATGCTGGCGGCCTTGAAGGCCGCGGCCATCGTTTCCGGTGTGGCACAAGCGGTTACCGTTGCCCAGACATTGGCTGCCGTTGGCTGATCGCCCGCTTTAGGAACCCTTCAGGCGCGCCAGTGTCGCCGGATCCTGCTGCCCGCCGTAATAGCGGGCAAGCAGCGTGACGAAATCCTCGTTGTCGGTGGTGGCGCGGGCGAACAGCGTCATCGACGAGCGCAGCTTGAGATCATCGGGCCAACCGAAGATCTCTTCGATGGAGCGGCCCGCCACCTGGTTGACCAGCTGAGTGCACTCATGCAGGCGCGGCCCGAGCAGGTCATGGTCCAGATACGCGCGTGCTTCCGCCATCGACGAGATACCGTAGCAATCCGCGATCGGGCTGTGGCCAAGTCCTCGCAATTGCGGGAAGACGAACCACATCCAGTGAGTTCGCTTGCGTCCCGACCGCAACTCCGCGACCACGCTGCGGTAGACCGGAGCCTGCGCGTCAACGAAACGCTTCAAGTCGAAGGGGTCGGATGGTCTTGTCATACGACCACGGTTGCACACTGGTGGGATGGCGCGCCTCAGCATCGGTTCCAGCGGGTAATGGCGGTCCGGCGACGGGTGCCCAAGGTCGGCGACCTGGCACCGCTGATTCAGCTCAGAAGGCCTCGATTCGGCCGCTCGAAGCGCCGCCTGGATGCCGCGCTGACCATCGAGGACCTGCGTCGGATCGCCAAGCGGCGGACCCCCAGGGCGGCATTCGACTACACCGATGGCGCCGCCGAAGACGAACTGTCAATCCGGCGAGCCCGACAGGCCTTCCGCGACATCGAGTTTCATCCCACCATCCTGCGTGACGTCACCACGGTGTGCCCGGGTTGGGACGTCCTCGGCCAGCCGGTGGCGTTACCGTTCGGGATCGCGCCGACCGGGTTCACCAGGTTGATGCAGACCGAAGGGGAGATTGCCGGCGCGCGCGCGGCGGCCGCGGCGGGGATTCCGTTCGCGATGTCCACCCTGGCCACCTGCGCGATCGAGGATTTGGTTGCCGAGGTTCCTCAGGGCCGCAAGTGGTTTCAGCTGTACATGTGGCGTGACCGGGATCGGTCGATGGCGTTGGTCAAGCGCGCGGCGGCCGCGGGCTTCGACACCATGCTGGTCACCGTCGACGTTCCGGTGGCCGGCGCCCGGCTGCGTGATGTCCGCAACGGCATGACGATCCCCCCGGCGCTCACGCCGCGCACCGTCCTCGACGCGCTGGGCCACCCGCGGTGGTGGTTCGACCTGCTGACCACCGAACCGTTGGCGTTCGCGTCGCTGGATCGCTGGTCGGGCACCGTCGGTGAGTACCTGAACACCATGTTCGATCCCAGCGTCACGTTCGAGGATCTGGCTTGGATCAAGGCCCAATGGCCGGGCAAGCTCGTCGTCAAGGGGATTCAGACGCTCGACGATGCGCGTGCCGTGGCGGAGTGCGGGGTCGACGGCATCGTCTTATCCAATCACGGTGGCCGGCAACTGGATCGGGCGCCTGTTCCATTTCACCTGCTGCCGACGGTGGCCCGCGAACTCGGCAAGCAGACCGAGATCCTGATGGATACCGGCATCATGTCGGGTGCCGATATCGTCGCGGCGATCGCGCTGGGAGCGCGGTGCACGTTGGTCGGGCGAGCCTATCTGTATGGGTTGATGGCCGGCGGCCAGGCCGGTGTCGCGCGCGCCATCGAGATCCTGGGAAGTGGTGTGATCCGAACCATGCGGCTGCTGGGTGTGACTTGCCTGGCGGAGCTGTCGCCCAAGCACGTGACGCAATTGCAGCGGCTGGGGCCCCGTCCCACCGCGTGACCCTACTGCGTCGCGCCGAGATTGCCGCTATGGCTGTGCCTGGGACCTCGAGCGCGACCATGACGGCAATCTCGTTACGGCACCGCCGGCGAGCTAGGTGCGGCGGCGCCTCGTGAGGTCGGGGTGGACCGGCCGGCTGTCTTCGCGGCCGGCGATCCTGCACAATCACACCCATGGCTCAATTGCGAGACGTCAAACGTCAGCTGGTCCATGGTTTTCAACGGCTGGTAGCCAACCCCCTGGGTCGGCAGTTGCCGCTGACCATGCTCGAAACCATCGGCCGCAAGACAGGACAACCACGCCGCACCGCCGTCGGCGGAAAGGTCATCGGCAACCAGTTCTGGATGGTGTCCGAACACGGCGAACATTCGGACTACGTCTACAACATCAAGGCCAACCCGGCCGTCCGGGTGCGCATCGGCGGCCAGTGGCGTACCGGGACCGCGCATCTGCTTCCGGAAGACGACCCGCGGCAGCGGCTGCGGGACCTGCCCCGGGTCAACAGCGCGGCCGTGCGCGCCATCGGTAGCGACCTGCTGACCATCCGGGTCGACCTGGACTGACCGCCGATGGCCTACGACCTCGACCTCGTGGAACGGATCCGCGAGTTGCTGGCGCCGCAGTCCGGCGTAGACGAGAAGCGGATGTTCGGCGGGCTTGCCTTCCTGATCGACGGGCACCTGGCCGTGGCGGTCAGCGGTCAGGGCGGACTTCTGGTCCGGGTGCCGCCGGCAGACACCGACAAACTACTCGGTGGCGCCCACGTCAGCCCCATGGTGATGGCCGGCCGGCAAACCCGCGGATGGTTGCGCGTCGCCGCCGAAGGGGTGAAAACCAAACGGCAGCTTCACAGTTGGGTCACGCGCAGCGTGACCTGGGTGCACAGCCTGCCGCCGAAATGACCACCCGGTTTGCGGCCGGCAAATGCGGGTACGCCGCCGGAATGGACAAGCCCGAGCAACAGGTGAAACGACTGCTCGAGGTCGCCGGTACCAGCTACGCTGCCGAGGCCGGCATTCGCATCGACGACAAGCCGATGCCGCTGTTTCAACTGCTGGTGCTGTGCATGCTGGCCAGCAAGCCGATCGACGCCACTATCGCCATGCGCGCCGCGAGGGAACTGTTCAAGGCGGGCCTGCGCACCCCCAAAGCGGTGCTGGAATCCCGGCGACAGACCACGATCGATGCGTTCGGCCGCGCCCACTATGTGCGCTATGACGAAAGTTCGGCCACCCGGCTTACCGAAATGGCCGAGCGGGTCCGCGACGAATTCCGCGGCGACCTGCGCGAAATCGCGCGTCGCAGCGACCACGACCCGCCGAAGGTCAAACGAATCCTCAAGCAGTTCAAAGGGATTGGCGATACGGGTGCGGACATCTTCCTGCGCGAGGTACAGGATGTGTGGACCTGGGCACGGCCGTATTTCGACGACCGTGCCACCGCCGCGGCCAAGGAGCTGGGCCTGCCCACCGATCCGGCAAAACTGTCGGCGCTGGCCGCCGGCGCCAACGCCCGGCTGGCGGCGGCACTGGTCCGCGCGTCCCTGGACGACGACGTGCGCCGCCAGGTGACCGATTGAGCACCACATGACCGTCCGGATCGGTACCTCGGGCTGGTCGTATGACCACTGGTCCGACGTGCTGTATCCGCCCGGGCTGGCGTCTGCCCGGCGATTGTCCTACTACGTGCAGACGTTCGACACCGTCGAGCTGAACGCCAGCTTCTACCGGTGGCCCAGAGATTCGACGTTCGCGCGCTGGCGAGCCCAGTTGCCCGACGGGTTCACCATGTCGGTCAAGGCGCACCGCGGTCTGACCCACTACCGCCGGCTGGTGTCGCCCGAACCCTGGATTGAGCGGTTCGAACACTGCTGGCGGCTGCTGGGTGATCGTCACGGCGTGTTGCTGGTGCAGCTGCATCCCGAGCAGCGACGCGACGACGCGCGGCTGGATTCGTTCCTGCGCTGCGTTCCGGCGTCGATCCGGGTGGCCGTCGAGCTGCGCCACCCGTCCTGGAACGACCCGGCGGTATATGCGGTGCTGGAAACCCATCGAGCCGCCTACGTGGTGATGAGCGGCGGAGGTCTCGCGTGTATCCCACGGGCCACCACCGACCTGGTGTACGTCCGGATGCACGGTCCCGATCGGGACGCGATGTACGCGGGTTCGTACTCGCCCGACGACCTGCGACGCTGGGCCGACCGCATCACCGACTGGGATGTCGAGGGCCGTGACGTGTGGATGTACTTCAACAACGACTTGGGCGGCCACGCGGTCCGCAACGCGCTGTCATTGCGGGAGCTGATGAGCTAAGTAGGCTGGGGGCATGGCCAGTTCGACAACATTCGTCATCGTCGGCGGCGGTCTTGCCGGTGCCAAAGCGGCAGAAGCCTTGCGCGACAAGGGGTTCGACGGCATCATCACGCTCTTCGCCGAAGAGGAGCAGCTGCCCTACGAGCGTCCCCCGCTGTCCAAGGAATTCCTGGCGGGCAAGAAGTCACTCGACGAGTTCACCGTGCACAACTCGGATTGGTATCGCGACCACGACGTCGACCTGCGACCGGGCGCGCGGGTGTCGTCGCTGGATCCCGCCGCTCACAGCGTCGGACTTCCCGACGGCACCACCGTGCACTATGACAAGCTGCTGCTGGCGACCGGATCGGCGTCGCGTCGCCTGCCGATACCCGGCGCCGATGCAGCCGGCGTGCATTACCTGCGCACGTTCGAGGATGCGTCGGCGCTGAATTCCGCTCTGGCCGAGGGCTCTTCGCTCGCGGTGGTGGGCGCGGGCTGGATCGGTCTGGAGGTGGCCGCCAGCGCTCGGCAGCGCAACGTCGATGTCGCCGTGGTGGAGGCGGCCGGCCAGCCGCTGTCGGCCGCGCTGGGCGATACCGTCGGCAAGGTGTTCGCCGATCTGCATCGCGATCATGGTGTGGACTTGCGGCTGGAAGCGCAGGTGGCCGAGATCACGACGCAGGGCGGCCGGGCCAGTGGGCTCAAGCTGGGCGACGGGTCCGTCATCGCCGCCGATGCCGTGCTGGTTGCCGTCGGCGCGAAACCCAACGTCGAACTGGCCCAACAGGCCGGCTTGGCGATGGCTGACGGCGGTGTCCAGGTCGATGCGTCGCTGCGCACCAGCGATCGCGATATCTACGCCGTCGGCGACATCGCCGCCGCGGAGCACCCGCTGCTGGGCACCCGGATCCGCACCGAGCATTGGGCCAACGCGCTCAAACAACCCGCGGTGGCGGTCGCCGGCATGCTCGGCGCCCCGGGCGAATACACCGAGCTGCCCTACTTCTTCACCGATCAGTACGACCTCGGGATGGAGTACGCCGGCCACGCTTCCGGCGTCGAGCGGCTGGTGTTCCGTGGCGACGTCGCCGGCTGCGAGTTCGTCGCATTCTGGCTCGACGGCGACAACCGGGTGCTGGCCGGGATGAACGTCAACATCTGGGATGTGCTCGACGACGTCAAAGCCCTGATCCGATCGAAAGCCCCGGTCGACGCCGGCAGGTTGGCTGATCCCGCATCGCCGTTGGCCGAAGCGCGGATCGGCGCTTAGCGCATTCAGCGCTGTTGGTCCGGGGGCTTCCAGGTGTGGTCGATGACGTCGGGCGGCGGCTGAGCCTGCAGCCGCTCGCGCTCGGTGCGTCGGCGTTTGACCCGCAGCCGGGCGTCGGCCGGCATGGTGACCAGCTCGTCGCAGGTCAGATAGTAGACGTCGTCGACGGTGTCGATCAGGTCCGCCGCAACCCGCCGAGATCCTAACTCGCGCAGCGTCATCCGGAGTTCATGGGTGAACCGAATGGTGGTGTCGTGAGCCAACTCTCGCGAACTGCGAGCGCTGGCCGCCAACCGCTGGGCAAACGTCGCCGGTGGCGCCGGCTCGGCGGGCGCCGTAGCGGCTTGCGCAGCGAAGGTCAAGAGTAGCGACGGGTCGTCGCCGAACACCGGGTTGGCCAGCTCCGCTTCCCCGGGGCCGCGGTGCCCCAGCTGGGCAACGGCCGCCTCGAGGGCCGCAGCGGCGGACGGCGATAGCGCCCGGATGCTGTCGACGTTGCCTTCGCGAGCCAGGGCGCACAGCGGTGCGTCGGCGCGCAGCATATCCGTCAGCTCAGTGCTCACCGCCGCGACACGACGGCTGTCCATGATCACCCCGATACCGGACACGCTGGATTTCGCGTGTGTGTGCTCCAGCGTCGCCGCGGTGATGCCGGTGTCGATGACCCATAGCGACGTCAGGATCCAGCCCTGGTGAATCCGATCCCGCAACAAGCGAACCCGTACTTCCAGACTGGCGTCCGGTAGTTCGCTCAGCTGCCCGGCATCGACATGCTCCGCCGACGCCGCGGCAACGTAGGCCTGAGTGTCAGCCCGCAGATGACGCAACAGCGACAGCGACCGAGCCGTCACGACCACTTTGGCGACCGACCCGAGTGCTCCGCCGGCCAACTGGGGCCGCCCAAACGGCAGCAGGCCCGTCGGCGGTTGATGGTCCCCCAGCGCACGGCGGGTGATGGCGTGCTCGTCCCAGCCCGGCAGCTGGCTGGCAGCGACGATGTTGGCCGACACGCCGACGTAGGGGCGATGACCGAACACCGCGATGGCCCTGCTCTCCCACTCCTGGGCGACCACGTCGCCCAGTGCCAGGATTCGCCCCATGGCCCGACCTGCGGCACGTAGTCCGCCCATCTGGACGTCCAGTGTCATCGGGGTCAGCGGGCCCGGCAGCGCTTCGGCGAGACCGGTTGCGCTGAACACCGGAAACCGCGGATCGATCCGGTCGTCGAATTCACCCTCGAGCCCGTCGGGCCCCACCGAGTTCACGGTCGCGCCGTAACGGGGAAACGACCGCGGGACCGGCTCGATCGGCAGCGCGAGTTGGCCTGACCCGATGGTCGCGCCACCACGATCCAGCCGCCGGCCCACTAGTCCACGACCGGTATCCACGATCGCCTCGGTCGCCTGCCACCCGTACTGAAATTTCCAATCTTCTTGGGCCGCAGCGGTGTCCATCTGTGGAATCAGGTCGGCCCAGCGGCGAATCCGGTGCGTTCGCAGGTGTGGGTCGGCCGATTGCAGCAGCCGCCACGCGGTGACCAGGTTCGCGGCGTCCGGCGTGGCCAGGTCGACGACGCCGTTGCGGTCGGTGTTCAGCGCCAATACCAGGAAGCGAACCAGGTCATCGAGGTGCAGCACCCGCATCGGCTGCGCCGAGACCCTACTGCGCAGCAGGGTGGCCACCGTCCGGCACACCGTCCAGTCGAGGTGCCGACCGACCGGCGGCGCGATGCGAATCACCAAGTTCGGCGCCCAGCAACTGGCCACCAAGGCCTCGGCCTGCTGATACAGATCGGGTGACCCCGCGGCCTGGGATACGAACAGCAGCCGTGCCCCCGCACGCGAGGCCGCATTGCTCACGTGCGCCAGGCCGTTGAGGCCGGCCGCGCCCGGTGCGCTGGTGTCCACCGGGGCCAGATGGATCACCGCGTCCGCTTCGGCGGCTAACTCCAGCAACATCGGGTGGTGCAGCGACGCGCAAACAAAGTCGACACCGGCATCCAGGTATGGGTGTCGGTGCGGGGCGATGCCGCTGACCGTGTGTCCGGCCGCGATCAGCTGGCGTGCTACCAGTCGCCCGACCGCGCCGGCAGCATCGGTAACCAGGACGTGCACCCTGCCCACCTTCCCCAACGTCTTGTCATGACAATAAGCACGCCGACCCTACTTGCGCGACAAATTGAGTCCGGACCGTGACTCGGAAGGGTTTTCTCAATCGTCGCGGCCGGTTACCGCAACGTCGCGCTGCCGTCGGCGGCGACGGCAACCTTGGCCCCGGCAATGTCGTCCCGCACCGTCGCTTCGGCCGAATCGGGATCGGTGATCACCCCCAGAGTTCGCGCCCCGTCGGGCGTGCGCACCGCCACAAAGGCCTTCTCGGGCCGGCCCTCCCGGGTGAACGGCGTGGTCCACGCCTCGACGGTGCCGATTCCCTCCCACTCGACCAAACCCGCGGTCGTGGGCTCGCGGTCCACGACCGGCTGCGCATCTTCCCAACGAAATTCCGCGGGCGGCTCGGTGCTGTACACGCCGAAGCTGTGTTTGGTCAGATAACCGCCGTTTGCGGTGATCAGGCCGCGGCTGCCCGGGTTGGCGACCAGCAGTTCGGCCATGGTGACGATGGAGTGGGTGACGTAATTGCTCCACGGGCCGCCGGCGAAGGTCAGGCCGCCGGTGACCGTCAGCGGGCGGGCGGGGTCGTCGGTCGCCAGGCCGAGTTCGGCCGCGGCAACCTGCACGGCAGAGGGAAAGCACGAGTACAGGTCGACGTAGTCGACATCATCGGTGGTCAGGCCGGCCAACTGCAGCACACGCGCACCACCGATCCGGATCGCCGGAGACCGGTGCAGCTCAGCCCGCTCGGCGATCGCGGGGGTGTCGTGGGCGTCGGTACCCGCATGCGGGTAAACCCAGCGCTCGCTGGGGACCTGCAGGCGGGTGGCATGCTCAACCGACGTCAGGATCAGTGCCGCGCCCTGGTCAACCATGTTGTTGGAGTTCATCAACTTGGTGTAGGGCCAACTGATCATCCGGTTCTGCGGGCCGGGCCGGCAAATCTCCTCGGCGGTCATCGGGGTGCGGATCCAGGCGTAGGGATTGTCGACCGCGACGGCGTTGAAGCGGGCCCACAGCTGACCGACCCGGCGCCGGTGATCCTCCATCGACTCGCCGTTGGCGATGCGCAGCGCCTGCTCGAACAGCGGGTAGACGTAGGCGGGCCGGTCCAGCTTGATCCTGAGCTCGGCCTCCCCCGCCATCGGGACGTCGTCACCAGCGATTTCCGGCAGCGGCACGGAGTCGTCCTGTCGGGTCCACACCAGCCTGCTGCCCTGGGACTTCAGTCCGGTCCTGGTACGCCAGGTTTCGGCGCCGCCGATCAGCACCACGTCGGCGCGCCCCTGCTGGATGTCCAAGCATGCCTGGCTGACCAGCGATTGTGGCGTGTTGCCACCGACACTGCCGTATCTCGTGGTGAAGCTGCCGGCGCCGAGGCGCTCACCGAGCAACTGCCCCGGGTTTCGGTAGTGCGCCGACAGCATGTGCACGACACGGATCGAGTCGACCGCCGCCAACACCTGAGAATCGGCGGCTTGCCGGGCCGCTGCGACCATCAAGTCGACCGGTTCGACCGAGGGCCCGGCCGGGTCGATCTCGTCGCGATGGTTGACCTGACCGTAGCCGATCAGCACCGGAGTCCTGGGATCAACGGGCATGCCTCGAACCTAGCGCCGAGCTTCGGCCAGCCGCACACCACGTCTCGTTCGCGGACCCTTACCCGCCGGCCGGCGCGAACAGCACGCCCTCGGAGATCAGCCGCTCGATCTCATCACGGCTCATTCCGAGCAGCTCGTGACAGATGGCACGAGTGTCCTGCCCCGCTTGAGGCGCCGGTCGCCGCGGTGAATGCGGGATGTGGCGAAACGGCGCCGGACCCGTCTCTGCCGGCAGCGGACGTGAAATCAGCGGGTGCGTCATGGTCGCAAACAGCTGTCGCTCGGCCAGTTGAGGATCCTCGAGCAGGTCCGGCGGGCGGTTCATCGGGCCTGCAGCGACTCCGCCCGACTGCAGTAGTTGGGCCGCCTGCAACGGGGTGCGAGCGCTCGTCCACGCCGACATCACCGCCGACATTTCGGCGCGGTTGGCCCTGCGAGCCTCGGCCGTCGCGAAGCGCGGGTCGCCTCCCAATTCCGGCTTACCGAAAACAGATGCAGCACAACGCCATTCGTAATCAGTGCAGATGGAGATCACGCACCACTCGTCGTCGCCGGCGCAACGACAGACCGCGTGCACGCTGATATCGTCGCGGATTTCGGCGGCGCCGGCGGCCCGTGCGGCTTCCGTCACAAACAGCGTGTCGAGTTGATTGACGACGACTTCGGCCTGTGAGACGTGGACGTGGGCGCCGGCTCCGGTGCGATCGCGGTGGATCAGCGCGGCCAGGGCCAGGATCGCGACGACCCGTCCCACCACATGATCGGGGAAGATCGTTGTCGCGTCGTAGAAGGGATGTCGGGAACCGTCGGGAGGGGCGTCTTCGGACGTCCACACGCTGGTGACACCCGTGGTCGCGCGCACCAACGGGCCATAACCCAGCCGGCGGCTCCACGGGCCGCGGTTGCCGAACGCGCTGCTGCCGGCCAGCACGATCCGAGGGTTGAGACCACGCAGCTTGTCGTAGTTGAACCCAAGCGAGCTCAGCGTCCCCGGCTTGAAGTTGGCGAAGACGGCGTCGGCCTCGGCCGCCAGGCGACCGAAGATTTGCTTGCCATCGGTGCTGCGCAGGTCCACGCCGAAACCGCGGTGATTGCGGTGGGTCCAGGCGAACGACTCGCTCATCGCCTCGCCGACGCGGGCCTGCCGCAGCCCGTCGGGGTAGTCGGCACTCTCGACCTTGATGACCTCGGCACCTAGGTCGCCGAACAGGCGGCTCAGTTCCCCGCCGGCGACGATGATGCCGAGATCGAGAATGCGCAGTCCCTCGAACGGGTAGCCGCCCACCTCGCCCGCGGGCGGCGGCGCCGGTGCCGGGTCGGCGAGCCAGCGCGGTTCGTGCCGGCCGGCGGTGGGCGCCGGGGTGCGAAAGCCGGCGCGCTGCTCGTTGACGGTGAAATATCCGGTCGGCACCTTGGCGTGCACACCGGGGACGAGCTCGGCATCGGTGATCGCGCCCACCGCCTGGAAATGTTCGGAGGCCAGGATCCGCGACGGCGTGAGCACCGCCGCGATCGGCACGCCATGAGCCTGTCCGGCGGCCACCAACTCTTTCATGGTCTGGCCGGCGAAGAGCGCCGCCACCAACAGACTGATCTGGGGCCAGGCGGCAAAACGGGCCCCGATCACGTCGTATTTGGGATCCTGAAAGTCTTGCGGCTCCCCCAACCAGCGGCGCAGGCCGCGCCACTGGCGCGGCGCCATCACACACAACCGCACGTAGCCGTCCTGGCACGGATAGATCGGGTACGCGTCCTGGTTTCTGGGGCGTCCGCGCCACCGTGCGCTGCTGCGGATGCCGGCGGCGACCTGCCCGTGCGCCCCGAAAGCCGGGTCAAGGGCCATGACCACCGCGTCGAACCGCGAGAAGTCGATGTAATCACCTGTGCCGCAACGCAATCTGTTGTAATAGGCGACCAGCAGCGCCCAGGCCGCTTGGACGGCGGCGGTCGCCGAAGCGATGCCGTCCGGCGGTAACACCGGGGTGCCGGTGGTGGGGCCGGACCGCGACAGCGAGCCCGACATGGCATACAACACCGGATCGGTGGCACGCCACCGAAATCGTGGCCCCGAGGTGCCGAAGTCGGTGAACGACAACACAACTAGGTGCGGGTGGCGATCGGCCAGTTCGGCAGATGTTGTTCCGTAGGCGGACGCCGCTCCCGGGAGACCGCTGTCGACCACGATGTCGGCGTTGGCGGTGAGCTCGTCGAAACGCCGGCGGTCCTGCTCGTCGAGCGGGTTCAGCACCGCGCTGCGTTTGTTGGCGTTGTGCACGGCGAACGGGATGCTGGTGCCGGCCAAGGTCGGCGGGACGCCGCGTCCCGGGCTGCCGCCGGGAGCTTCCACCTTCAGGACGTCGGCACCCAGATCGGCCAGCAACCGGGTGACGGTGTCAGCGCCACCACCGGACAGGTCCAGGACGCGCACCGCATCGAGCAACCTGTCGGCCATGCGCACACCGTACCGGCGGCCACCCACCTCCGCGCGCCTCATCCCGCCGCGCGAGTTCGAAAGCCGTGCTGCGCGGGATCAGACCGGCGTGCGTTGGTAGCGCAGTTGTTCCACGGTCGTGGCCCCGTAGACCTCGGTGCGCCGCGAGCCGTCGAAGCTCCACCCGTCGCGCTCGTAGAACCGCCGGGCGCGGACATTGCCGTCCAGCACCCACAACAAAGCGTGCCTGACCCCGACTCGACGCAGCCGATCTCGGGCAGCGGCCATCAGCAAACGGCCGACCCCGCTACCCATCCAGGCCGGATCGACGTAGATTGCCATCAGCTCACCGGAATTCGGCACGTCGTGGTCGCGGCACAGGCCCGTGGTGGCCAAGCCGCAGATGGACGAACCGTCGACGGCCACCACGGTGGTCGGCAGCCGAAGGCCCATGCGGCCGAACGTGTATCTGCCCGCCCACACCTCGGGCCGCAGACCGTCGAGGTATTCCTGGTCGATCAGTCCCGGATAGGCGCACTGCCACGACCGGACGTGGACCCGAGCCACCGCTTCGGCGTCCTCCGGGACGGCCGCACGCACCTGCGTCACTGTTGCAGTATCGGCGCGGTTGTTGCGCAGTCCCCGGCCGGGTGGTGTGCTTACCAGATTGCCTAGTTGACACCCGTCAAGCCCCGGAGAGGACGAACATGGCAGACACGGCATCCCTCGGTGTCAAGGTTCGCGGCAAGGTCATCGTCATCACCGGCGGCGCACGAGGCATCGGGTTGGCGACGGCAACCGCTCTGCACAGGTTGGGCGCCCGGGTAGCGATCGGCGACATCGACGAGGCAAAGGTCAAGGAATCGGGTGCCGACTTGGGCCTGGATGTCTACGGCAAACTCGATGTCACCGACCGAGATTCGTTTTCGGACTTTCTCGACCGGGTCGAGCGCCAACTCGGCCCGATCGACGTGCTGGTCAACAATGCCGGCATCATGCCGGTCGGTCGGATTATCGACGAGCCGGACTCGGTGACCCGCCGCATTTTGGACATCAACGTTTTCGGGGTCATCCTCGGCAGCAAGTTGGCCGTTGAGCGGATGATCCCGCGCGGGAGTGGGCAGGTCATCAACGTCGCCTCGCTTGCCGGCGAGCTCTATGCGGTGGGGCTGGCCAGCTACTGCGCCAGCAAGCACGCGGTCGTGGCGTTCACCGACTCGGCGCGGCTCGAATACCGTTCGGCGGGCGTGAAGTTCTCCATGGTGTTGCCGACGTTCGTCAACACCGAACTGACCGCCGGGACCGCCGGGGTCAAGGGATTCAAGAACGCCGAACCGGAGAACATCGCCGACGCGATCGTGCGCCTGGTGGCCCACCCGAAGCCGCGGGTGCGGGTTACCCGGGCGGCCGGCGCGATGGTCGTCGCGCAGAAGTTCATGCCGCGGCCGGTGGCCGAGGGACTGAACCGCATGTTGGGCGGCGAACACGTCTTCACCGACGACGTCGACGTCGCCAAGCGCAAAGCCTACGAGGCGCGCGCTCGTGGACAGGACTGACCCGCTTCAGCTGGCAGTTCACCGAGGGCGCGCACAATCGGCCCGGTGAGCCCGGTGAGCCCTGTGAGCCCTGAAACCCCAACAGTCGCGACCCTTTCCGACGACGAACTGGCCCGCATCGACGCGTACTGGCGTGCCGCCAACTACTTGTCGGTCGGCCAGATCTACTTGCTGGACAACCCGCTGCTGGTCGAGCCGCTGTCAGCCGAGCACGTCAAACCCCGGCTGCTGGGACACTGGGGCACGACGCCGGGGCTCAACCTGGTCTACACCCACCTGAACCGGGTCATTCGCAACCGCGACGCCAACGTCATCTACATCACCGGCCCCGGGCACGGCGGTCCCGGCCTGGTCGCCAACGCCTACCTCGAAGGCACCTACAGCGAGGTGTACACGGGTATCGGGGAAGACGCCGAGGGATTGCGGCGGCTGTTTCGGCAGTTCTCCTTCCCCGGCGGCATCCCCAGCCATGTGGCGGCCCAGACCCCGGGGTCTATTCATGAGGGCGGCGAGCTGGGGTATGCGCTGGTGCATGCCTTCGGCGCGGCGTTCGACAATCCCGATCTGGTGGTGGCGTGCGTGGTCGGTGACGGCGAGGCCGAGACCGGTCCGCTGGCGGCCAGTTGGCATTCCAACAAGTTCCTCAACCCCGCGATCGACGGGGCGGTGTTGCCGATCCTGCACCTCAACGGATACAAGATCGCCAATCCGACGGTGCTGGCCCGCATTCCGCACGACGAGCTCGAATCGCTGTTACTCGGCTACGGATACCGGCCGATCACGGTTTCCGGGGACGATCCGCCCAGGGTGCACCGGCAGCTGGCCGCTGCGCTCGATGACGCGTTCGACGACATCGCGGCCATTCAGCACGCAGCCCGCGCGGGCGAGAATTCCGCGCGGCCGGTGTGGCCGATGATCGTGTTGCGCACACCCAAGGGCTGGACCGGGCCGAAGGTGGTCGACGGCAAGAAGGTCGAAGGCACCTGGCGCTCGCATCAGGTCCCGCTCGCCGACACCCATGACAGCGCCGAGCGGCGCCGGCAGCTTGAACAGTGGCTGCGCAGCTACCGGCCCGATGAGCTCTTCGACGACAACGGCACGTTGCGGGCCGAGCTGCGGGCGCTGGCGCCTACCGGTGATCGGCGGATGAGCGCTAACCCGCACGCCAACGGCGGGCTGCTGCTGCGCGACCTCGATCTTCCCGACTTCCGTGACTACGCGGTGCCGGTGGCACGTCCGGGTTGCGAAACCCACGAGGCCACCCGGGTGCTTGGTACGTATCTGCGAGACGTGATCCGGCGCAACCCGGATCGGTTCCGGCTGATGGGCCCGGACGAAACCGCGTCGAACCGGCTCAGCGCCGTGTTCGAAGCGACCGGGCGGACCTGGCTGTCGGAGACCAGCGCCGACGACGATCATCTGTCTGCGGCAGGCCGGGTGATGGAGGTGCTCTCCGAGCACCTGTGTCAGGGCTGGCTGGAGGGCTATCTGCTGACCGGCCGTCACAGCATGTTCGACTGCTACGAGGCCTTCGTGCACATCGTCGACTCGATGTTCAACCAGCACACCAAATGGCTGTCGACCAGCCGGGAACTGCCGTGGCGGCGGCCGATCGCGTCGCTGAACTACCTGCTGAGCTCCCATGTGTGGCGCCAGGATCACAACGGCGCATCGCACCAAGATCCCGGATTCATCGACCTGGTCGCCAACAAGCGACCCGAGGTGGTACGCGTCTACCTGCCGCCCGACGGCAACACGTTGTTGTCGGTGGCCGACCATTGCCTGCGCAGCCGTGACTATGTCAACGTCATCGTCGCCGGCAAGCAACCAGCACTGTCCTACCTCGCCATGGACGAAGCCGTCGCGCACTGCACTCGCGGGCTCGGCATCTGGCAATGGGCCAGCACGGCGACCGGTGAGCCCGACGTGGTGCTGGCCTGCGCGGGCGACGTGCCGACGCTGGAGACGCTGGCAGCCGCCGACATTCTGCGGCGGGAACTGCCCGGGTTGGGTGTGCGGGTGGTCAACGTCGTCGACATCATGCGGCTGCAGCCGGAGTCTGAGCACCCACATGGCTTGGCCGACAAGGAATTCGATGCGTTGTTCACTCGCGACAAGCCGGTCATCTTCGCCTATCACGGGTATCCGTGGTTGATCCACCGGCTCGCATATCGCCGCGCCAATCATCCCCGTATTCATGTGCGCGGGTTCAAGGAGCGCGGGACCACGACGACACCGTTCGACATGGTGATGCTCAACGATCTGGATCGCTTTCACTTGGTCATGGATGTCGTCGACCGCGTTGAGGGACTGTCCAGCCGAGCCGCCGTGCTACGCCAGCGGATGGCCGACGCGCGGCTCGCAGCACGTCTGTATACCCGTGAGCACGGCGCCGACGACCCCCGGATCGCGGGATGGGTCTGGGAGTCGAACGGCTAGTGAGCGTCAACTCCTAACGCCTAAGGAGACGACGGCTCGGGTCAGTCGCTTAAGAGTTCCGGCCGCAGCAGCAGCTGCGGCAACGCGTGGGCGAGCCATTTCTGGTAGCGATCCGGTGACCAACCCATGTCGGCGGTGAGCATCGAATAGGTTTGCGGCAACGTCATCGTCGCCATCACGTCTGCGGCTTCCTTCTTGGAGAGGCCACGGCGCAGGGCGTTTCGCCAATGCTTCTCGATCGCCGCCGCGCAATCGGAACGCAGCGCGCGGATCAGACCGGTGCGCAGCTGCTCTAGGGCCGGGTCGGCCGACGTCGCCTGCTCCATTACCCGGATCAGTGGCGCTACCCGCGTATTGATGGTGTGGATGAAACGGGCGACGGCGGCAAATTGCCGAAGTGCCTGCGGGCCGGCCTCCCCGATAAGGCTCAGCACCCGGTCCACCACCGGGACATCTTCATAGTCGCCGACGACGGCGACGTCGATCGCGCGGGCCAGCACACCGGCTTTGGAGCCGAACGTCGCGTAGATGGTCGGTGCTGAGACCTCGGCCGCGGCGGCGATCTGGTCGATGGAGGTGGCGCCGAACCCCTGCTCAATGAACAGCCTGGCCGCGGCGTCAATCACCCTGCGCTGCCGGGCCTCGGCGTCGGCGCGGCGACGACTGCTGTCGTACTTGCGCCGCGGGGATGGCCGGGAACTCGTTGACACCATTGCACCCAAGTCCTTATAGTTGTCTCTATTCAATAGACTATACTATATTTAACTGTACCTGGGAGGTTGCGATGGTATCCATCCTTGACACCCGGGTCGCCTTGGACTGGCCAACCATCCGCGGCCAGGCGGGCGCGTTCATCACCACGGAGTACGCCTCGTTGGACCGCGGCGGCGCACCCATCACCTGGCCGGTCACGCCTTACCTCGGCGAAAACGGACGCAGCGTCGATGTGACCACCGGCCTCACCTACCCGCTCAAGGCGGAGCGGGCCCGGCGCAATCCCAAAGTGTCGCTGTCATTTTCGCAGCCACTGGGCTCCCGGCTCGTCGATCCGGCGACGTTCGTGATCCATGGCCTGGCCACCGTCCGCGACGCCGATCTGAGGGCAAATTCAGCCCGCTATCTGGCGGAAGTCGCCGCGCACCTACCGGAAGCCTTCGACAGCATCCCCACCGTGATGCTGCGCCGGATGGCGTGGTACTGGGCCCGCATCTGGATCGAAGTCACCCCGGTCCGGGTGCTGTGGTGGCGGGGCGGGAATCTTGATCAGCCGCCACAACTTTGGCAGCCGCAGACCCCGCCGACCGTGGAGCCGTCGGATCCCGCGCCGGTGGGCCGCGGCGCCGGATCCTGGACCACCCGCGCAGCGGCGGACTGGCGGATGCGGATGCGCGGCGCACTCGACCGACTGGGCCTACCGGTGCTGACCAGCGTCACACTCGACGGCTGGCCGCTGCCGCTGCGCGTGCGCACTGCCAAGCCGATCCCCGGCGGCTTCCGGATGCGCCCGCCCGCTGGCATCGACATCATCGACGGACCGGCCTGCCTGACGTTCCACACCCACGGGCCCGCCTTCGAAAGCCAGGACAATGCGTGCTTAGTGGGGCACTGCCGCAACGTCGGTGAACACGTCGAGTTCGACGTCGAGCGAGCGCTCAACGACTTCATCATTCCGGCCAATCCGCTGCGGCGCGGGGTGCACCTGATGTCGGCGAGTCGGCGACTGAAGCGGCGGTTGGACTCCGAGGCGCGCCGGCGTGGGCAGCTCGTGCCCAGCTTCGACGAACTCGGCTTCACTAAGCCTAAGACCAAGCGAAGCTAGTAAGGAAAGCCCGATGAGAGCCGTCGCTCAGCCCGCGGATACCCGGATGATGGGCATCGTCCACAACGCGCTGCGGCGCGACATTGCCCGCGCGCAGTTGGCGCTGACCCGGTGGCCCTACCCCGACCCCGGCCAGCGCTCGGCTGTCGCCGAGCACCTGGTGTGGATGACGAAGTTTCTGCACCGCCACCATCGCGTCGAAGATGACGGCCTTTATCCCCTGGTGCGGCGACGCGTCTCGCAGGCAGCGGGCATTCTCGACGCGATGGACGCCGACCACCACGCACTGATACCGGCGATCGAACAGCTCAGCCACAGCGCCCGGCGCTACGCCGCGCACCCGTCGGCCCGCCTGGATCTGGTTGACACGCTGAACCGGCTGGCGGCGGTGCTGCTGCCGCACTTGCAGCGCGAGGAGCTCGAAACTATGCCGGTCGTGTCGGCGGCGCTGACGCAGGCCGAGTGGGATGCCATCGAACAGGCCCATGCGGTCAAGCCGCTGAAGCCAACCGAGCTTGCCTTCACCGCATTGTGGCTGTGCGATGACGCCAGCGATGAGGACCGTGCGATAGTCCGATCGCTGGTCCCCAAGCCGGTCGCGTGGGCGATCGAGATCATTGCCGCCCCTGGCTACCAGCGCTACGCATGGCACCGTTGGTATCTGGCGCGGGACACCCGGCTGCGCCAGAAACTCAATGGACAACTCAGCGTCGAAATTTCCGCCCCGATCGAGGCGGTGTGGCAGCTGGTCGCCGATCCGCTTCGGGTTCCGGAGTGGAGCCACGAGTGCCGCCGGGTGCGATTTCTCGATGGCGCGACGTCTGCGGGACCGGGCCGGCGATTTCGCGGGACCAACCGCAGCGGCCGCTATCGATGGTCGCGTAGCTGCACAATCTTTGCCTACGACGAGCCCAACGAGTTCGGCTACATCACCTCAGGAGGTCCCGGCGATGCAACCGCCTGGCACTTCCGGCTGGAGCCCACCCTGGCGGGCACCCGGCTAACCCAGGCTTTCCAAGGCGTCTCGATGCCACGGTGGTTATCCAGATTGGTTGCATTGCTGATACCCGAGCACGACGACCGCACCGAGGCGCTGCGCGCTGACCTGGTGCGGTTGGCCGCGCTTGCCGAAATGGAGCACTGCGCGCAGCCGAGCGGCCGCGCCGGCCTGCCCGGTCCACCACTTAGGTCTTGTCGGTCTTGACCAACCCTCGCGCCCGGAACCAGACGACCGGGTACAGTGCCTGCCGGCCACCAGCGCGGCAGCGCTAGCCTGTGCGGGTGGCGCATGTCTTGTCGGTGAACGTGGCCCGTGCCCGAGCAAACCCTGATCCCCGCGCATTGTCGAAGGTGACGGGCATCGACAAGGTCGCGGTAACCGAACCGGTCATGGTCAGAGCGCCGGGCCCGATGCGCGGTGGTCTGGGCAGCGGGCTGGTCGGCGACACTATCGGCAATCAGAAATTCCATGGCGGCGACGACCAGGCCGTTTACGCGTATGCACGAGAAGACCTGGACGGCTGGGAATCTCAACTCCAGCGAACGCTGAGCAGCGGAATGTTCGGCGAGAATCTGACCACCGTGGGCATCGATGTGACCGGCGCACGGATCGGTGACCGATGGCACGTCGGCACGGACGGCTTGGTGCTGGAAGTATCCGCGCCCCGGACACCATGCCGGACGTTTTCGGCGTTCCTCGACGTGAGCCATTGGATCAACACCTTCACCCAAGCGGGGAAACCCGGCGCCTACTTGCGGGTGATCTCGCCCGGAACGGTTCGGGCCGGTGATGCAATCACCATCGAACACCGCCCCGTTCATGACGTGACCATCGGTCTCGTCTTCCGTGCCCGAATGTCAGAACCCGAGCTGCTGCCCCGGCTGTTGGCGGCAGACGCGCTCTCGGCGGAACTTCTGGACTACGCGCGCCGCAGGCTGACGCCGGACAAAGGGTGAGCCGCCCCGGCTCCGAGCTGGCCGACGATTGCGTCGCCACGTGATCTGGTCTGCGCTGCCGAAGAGAACGGGCATTTGGCCGCGCGCGGGTAGACTCGCGACGATGCGTGACCCAGCTCCGGACCAGGCCCCTGCCAGCGCTCAGCACGACGCGCTGGCATTGCCGATGCCGAAACTTGAGCGGCTGCGGATCCACGTCGATATCGCCGTCGTCGTCGCGGTGCTGGTGCTGACCAATCTGGTGGCGCACTTCACCACACCGTGGGCCAGCATCGCGACCGTCCCGGCCGCCGCCGTCGGTCTGCTGATCCTCGTCCGGTGGCGTGGGCTGGGCTGGACCGAACTGGGCCTGGGTCGGCAGCACTGGAGATCCGGTCTGGGGTATGCGCTGGCCGCCGTGGGCGTGGTGGTGTCGGTGATCGCGGTCGGCGTGCTGGTGCCGGTGACCCGACCGATGTTCCTGAACAACCGCTACGCGACGGTCTCGGGCGCGCTGATCGCCTCGATGCTCGTCATACCGTTGCAAACCGTCATTCCCGAGGAGCTGGCGTTCCGCGGTGTGCTGCACGGCGCGCTGAATCGTGCCTGGGGATTTCGCGGCGTCGCGATGGCGGGCTCGCTGCTCTTCGGTCTGTGGCATGTCGCGACGTCATTGGGCCTGACCAGCACCAATGTCGGCTTCACGCGGCTGTTCGGCGGCGGGATCGCCGGGATGCTGGCGGGGGTGACGTTGGCGGTATTGGCTACCGGCGCGGCCGGCTTCGTGTTCAGCTGGCTGCGCCGGCGCAGCGGCAGCCTGCTCGCGCCGATAGCGCTGCATTGGTCGCTGAACGGGATGGGCGCGCTGGCCGCCGCCGTGGTCTGGCACCTGAGCACCTGAACCCGGTTAGACCAGCAGCACGGCCGCACCCGCGATGCGCCCGGAGCTGAGGTCGCTCAGCGCACGATCGGCTTGTCCCAACGGGTATTCCGGAGCGGTGACCTGGATGTGATGGTGCGCCGCGAAGTCGAGAAACGCGCGCGCGTCGGCCCGGGTGTTCGATGTGACCGACCGGATCTGGCGCTCCTGGAATAGGTGCCGCTGGTAGTTCAGGGCCGGGATATCGCTGAGGTGGATGCCGGCGATCGCCAACGTACCGCCCCGGTCCAGAGCCTCGCAGGCGGGCAGCACCAGGTCGCCGACGGGAGCGAACAGGATGGCAGCGTCCAGCGGCACCGGGGGCGGATCGGCGGCGCCTTGAACCGAGGCGGCGCCGAGCTCGAGCGCCAGCCGGCGCGCTTGCGCCCCGCGAGTCATCACGTGCACCTCGGCACCCTGGGCCAGCGCGACCTGGGCGGTGATATGGGCGCTGCCGCCGAAGCCGTACAGACCCAGCCGACCGCCGGGCGGCAGCTCGGCCCGCATCAGTGAGCGGTAGCCGATGATGCCGGCACACAAGAGCGGCGCAAGCTCGCTGTCGCCGTAGCCACTGGGCAGGTGGTGCGCGAAAGCCGCTGGGACGGTGGTGAATTCGGCGTATCCACCGTCGGCGTCCCAGCCGGTGTACCGCGACTTCGGACACAGATTCTCGTCGCCCCGCAGGCAGTACTTGCACACCCCGCAGGTGTGGCGTAACCACGCGATACCAACCCGGTCGCCGACCTGGAACTCGTCGCCGGCATCGGCGCCCACCTCGATGACCTCCCCCACCACCTCATGTCCGGGAGTGACCCGTTCGCGGTGCACCGGAAGATCGCCTTCGGTGACGTGCAGATCGGTGCGGCAGACCCCGCACGCGTGCACCGCCACGAGCAGCTCAGCCGGCCCAGGTCGGGGGATCTCGGTGCGGACCCGCTCGAGCGGGCTGCTGTCCATCGGTCCGGGCCGGCGGACCTGCCAGGCCGTCATCGTTGGGGTGCTCGCTGCTGCGGACATCACCTCATCATGCCGCAATCCGCCACGGCCGCAACGGGTTAGCTGCTGTTAACGCTTCTGCGCCAGGCCGACCAGCCAGAGCAGGACCACCGAGCCCAGGATTGCGGTGAACAGGGTGAACCACCAGCCGCCGGCTGCCGTGTCGACGAAGAAGCTCAGCAGGAAGCCGCCGATCAGCGCTCCTACGATGCCGATGACGATGTTCATCAAGATCCCGGATCCCGAGCCTTTGACGATCTTGCCCGCTATCCAGCCCGCGATGGCGCCGATGATGATGTAGCCGATCCAGCCGACACTGGTCAGCGTCGTGGAACGGGCCAGAAACTCGGTTGCCATGACACCCATCGGGATCTCCTTGTCATCACCGGCTCATAACCGACAGAGCCCAACTCGACTGCTGGACCGTGATCTCGGTATACCCGGTTCGCGCGGCGATGGGAATGGTCGACTTCGCGACGCCCGGTCAACCAGGGGCGGATGTGCGTTTCGCGGCGGCCGGTTACGCCGGTTGGGTCCGCTGCGGTGTCGGCGTGAGGGTCGGCGTCACTCCCGCGGCCGGAGCCTGAACCGGTGCGGGAGCGGGCGCGGGCACGGGTGCACCCGGCTCCGCCGCCGGCTCGCCCGGAGCCGGTGCCGGCGCGGGCGCCGGCGGGGGTGTCCACGGACGGATCGACTCGGCGAGAGCCTTTGCCGCGCCCTTGTCCACCGGGTTGTTCGAGGTCCCCAGCCACACCACAAACCAGCGCTGCGGAGGTCCGGCATTGGGCGTACTGCCCGCGGGCGTACCGATCACCCCGGTCCAGATCTGGCCGTTCGGCTTGGCCGGATCGCTGAATTTGACTTCGTAGTACGACGCGCTTCCGGACACACCGTTGGCGTTGAGCGGAACCGTTTCCTGGTTGATTCGGGTGCCCGGGTACGGCATGAAGAACTCACCCATGTCCGAGCCCAACCGGACCGCGGCCTTGGGATTGGTGGTTTCGGCGCTGGCGTAAAGCCGTTGGTCCAGCCGGCCCAACACGATACGAGTGTCGTTGGCGACCGGCGGTGCCTGGCCGGGCATGGGTGGCTCCCCCGTTGCCTTGCTGAGCAGCGCCGACCCGTAATCGAGATGCGAAGCGTCCGACTCCACCCAGCCCGGGGGCAGGATGAAGCTGAATCCGCCGACGGCATTGGTGATCCGGGCAGGTTCCGGTGCATTCGGGTCGGCCACAGGCACCGGCGGTACATTGGGGTCGGCAACGGGCGGTGGCGGTGCATTGGGGTCGGCCGGTGGAGGTGCCGCATTCGGCGTCGTCGTTCCCGGTGGCGGTGTCGCCGGAGTGGTCGCCGGTGCGGGTGCGGGCGACGCTGGGGTGGTCGAGGGGGGCGCGACCGCTGTCGTGGTGGCCGGCGCGGGTACCGGCTCCGGGTCGGCGTAGGAGGTCGCCGGCAGCGCGATGGTGAGCGCGCCGGCGCTGCTTACGGTGGCGATCGCCAGCGTTGCCCACAGTCCGTTGCGACGTCTCGTGTTGGAGTCCACCTCATGCATGGCGACGAACCTACCGTGTTGTCGCCATGAAGCAAGGATGGCCTGCCAGTGTCGAGGCTGCTGTTCGTCATCGGCAGCTCCCCTAGCGGCGAGCGGCCGGGTGCAGCGCCACTTCATGCGCCTTGATGCTGTACCACACGCGCGAACCGAGCGTCAGCCGCAACTCAGCCGCGGCATCGGCGGTGATGCTTGCGGCTAGCCCCGGGGCGCCGTCGGGCTGATCCGGACCGCGCACCAGGACCCCGGATCCGCGGGTCTGCAACTCCGTCACGGTCACTTCGACGGTGTTGCGGGGGCTGCCGTGCGGCTGTTCCAGGTGCACGGCCACCGCTGTCGGCGCGAACACCGCGACGGCGTCGCGGCCACTGGTGAGATCTTGCGCCGCGATTCCATGCCAAACGGCGCCGCTCGAGCTGCGCAGTGCGCCGTCGGCGCCGATGGTCCCGCTGACCAGGTTGATGCCCGCGATGCGGGCCCCGAAATGGCTCCGGGGCGCGGCAAGCACCTCCGCCACCGGACCGATCTCGGAGATCTTCCCGGACTCGACCACCATGACCCGATCAGCCAGCGCAAACACATCCAGCAGGTCGTGGGTGATCAGAACCACGGCGCAGCCGGTGTCGGCAACCACGCCCCGCAGCACCGCCCGTACCGCCGCGGCTGCAGTCACATCCAGTCCGGTCAGCGGCTCGTCGAGCAGCAGCACATCAGGTTCTGCCGCCAGTGCACGCGCAATGGCTACCCGCTGGGCCTGACCCCCGGACAGCTGCCGCGGCTTGCGGTCAGCGAATTGCGCGGCCTCCACCTCACTCAACCAGCGCAGCGCCGACTCCCTGCGCCGGGAACGAGCCAACCGGAACATCCCGCGACGGCTGAGCGGTCCGAATACCACGTTGGCGGCCACGCTCAGATGCGGAAACAGCAGCGGATCCTGGTGGAGCAGCCCCACCCGGCGGTCATGTGTGGCCACCTCGATCCCGGCCGCGGTGTCGGTCAATACCCGGTCTCCGACGCGCACCAGACCCATGTCAGGGTGAACCAGCCCGGCAATGACATGAATTGCGGTGGATTTGCCGGCGCCGTTGGGGCCGAGTATCGCCAGCACCTCCCCCGCCGACACGACGAATTCCACATCCAGACCGCGGTCCCGTACGACGGCGCGCAGCTGCAATCCACTCATCGCCGGCTACCTAGTGTTGGGTCCGTGCTAGCCGCCGACTCCCGGGTTGCACACGGCGAGTTCCGTCCCCCACAGCTGCCAGGCATGGATCACACGGTAGGCGACGATTTCAATTCCGGGGCGTCGACCAGACTTGCCCAGATTGCCGTAGCGGCTGCGGTTGGCTGGCTGATCGCAGCCCTAGCGGCAATTTCGGCGGGGGCTGCCAGCTGACTCGTGTGTTGCCTCACCGGCGATATTCGAGAGTCGAACGGCATTTCCCGGCGTTGACAGCGTTAATCGCTGGTGCGCGTTAATGTTTCATCAAAATCGACGCTGACTGCGCACGACCCGGATTGTTGATGGCGACCGTGGCCGGTGGGCCGTGTGATCGGGTCCTGCGTTGGTTGCGGCAGTGGATACTGTCCGGTGGTTTTCACGTAGAGGCTGACGCAGCCCGGAACGTTTTCTTCGTGTTCGAGGTCCAAAGTCCAGTTGCCGTCGCTGAATACCAGCGGCGTGTCGCTTGTTGGGGAGTAGAAATAGCTCATGCACTTCTCGCCGCTGCGCAGGCAGTCGGTGGTGACGGTCTCGTCTTGCTGCTGTTGCGGCACTGTCGTGCTGAAGTTTCGCGTGATGTGGTAGCGGCCGCGCAGCGCTTCGGCCGGTGACGCGACTCGTGCCGACAGAGCGGCTGGGTCAGGGAGGCTGTTGACGTCGACCTCTCCGGTGCGGGTGAAGGTTACGGTTCGTTTCTCGGCACAGGAATTGCTTGCAGCGCCGCGATATTCACCGGTGAACGTGCCGTTGGGTCCGGCTTGTAGCGTGAACACCTCCCACATCCTGGACGCCGAATCTCGACATTTTGCTGATCCAATGGTTACTGCTACCCAACGGCCGCCGACTTGATCGAATACCGTGGTCGACGCGAGCCTGACTTCTCCGCTCAAGCGACTGGCGGTCGCGACGCATCCGGCCGACCCGCACATGGAGCGGATGGCGTAGGTGTCCGTTGACTGCATTGCACCCGGCGCCGGGGCTTCGGCGAGTCTGGTGACCGGCCCGAACTGGACTCGGTAGACACCGGTGAACGGGCCGGTGTTGGCGGCCGCGGGCGCGGGATTAGTTGGCGTGGAGGCGCTGTGGGGTGCACCGGTCGCTTGGTGGTGGCGGGTGAGCTTCACGACCGCGAAGGTCCCACCGGCGATCAGCAACACGATGCCCGCAACCGCGCCGATCAGGACACCGGGATGCCGTCGCACCGGCCTTCCGGTGGGTCGTGCCGGCGCGGTTATCTCGATCTCTGGCGGGGTGTCCGGGAATGGAATCGCAACAGCGGACGAGAGATCCGGGCCCAGCTGCCGGCCCAAGTGCTCGGCAAACTCCCCGCAGCTGCTGAACCGGTGAGATGGGTCTTTGGCCAGCGCCGTGGCAAAAACCGGGTCCAGCTCGGCCAACCGCGGTCGGTGGGCGCCGATCGAGGGCGATGGCGCACTCAGATGCTTGGTGATCACCACCGCGGAATTGGGACCCTCATACGGCGGCATGCCGATCAGGAGCTGAAATGCGGTGCAGGCCAAGGCATATTGATCGGCACGCCCGTCGATCGGTTCACCCATCAGCTGCTCGGGCGCCGCGTAGGCCACTGTGCCCACCGCCATGTTGGTCGCGGTCAATCGTGTCGCGTCCTCGATGGGGCGGGCGATGCCGAAATCGGCCAGGAAAACCCGCGGTGCCTGCCCGTCGGGTTCGGCCAACAAGATATTGGCCGGCTTGACGTCGCGGTGCAGTAATCCGCGATGATGCGCGTAATCCAGCGCCGAGGCGACCGCGGTGATGATCGACAGCGCCTCATCGACCGGCATCCCGGCAGGCCAGTGCTCGCGTAACAGACGTCCCGCATCGGCGCCGGCCACATATTCCTCAGAGATCCACAGGTGACCGTCGTAGTCACCGCGGTCGTGAATCCCCACGATGTGCGGATGAGACAAGACCGCCGCCAACTCAGCCTCACGCATAAACCGCGCCCGATACTGAGGATCGTCGGTCAAATCCGCAGGTAACACCTTGAGGGCATCTTCGCGCGGTAGGCGGGGGTGCGTCGCCAGATACACGTGACCCATTCCGCCTGCGCCCAGCACCCGCAGGATGGTGTATCCGGCGAACACCTGGCCGACCTCAAGCGACATGGCCACATCGTAGGTGCGTCAACTCGGCCGAACCGCATATATCGGGATCATCGCCGTCGCCGGCCGCGCCAACCGCTGGCCGGAGCCGGCACGGGTTCGGCGCTGTTGGAATTCGGGCAGCAGGCCAGAACATGGCCCTAATCGCCGGTGCGCGTGAATGTTTCGTCGAAATCTACATTGACTGGGCAGGATTGGGTCTGTTCCTGCTTACCCTGGCCGCTGAGCAATGTGATCGGATCCTGCGGTGGTTGCGGCAGCGGATACTGGCCGGTCTTTTTCACATGCATCGGGGTGTTTCTGCCTGGGCACACGGTGTCGGACTCGGTGTCCAGGGCCCAGTTGCCGTCACCGAACACCAACGGTTCCACGGCACCCGATGGCGCGTGGAAGAAACTCATGCACCGGTCGCCGGTACGTAGACAGTCGGTGGTTACCGCGTAGTCGGTCTCCTGCGTGACGCGTCCGATCCTGAAGGTTCGCTTCTCGTGGTAGCTGCCGCGCAGCGCCTCGGCCGGCGACACCACCCGCGGCGGCAGACCGGCCGGGTCGGGAAGGCTGTTGAGGTCGACGTCGCCGGTGCGGGTGAAGGTCACGGTGTGCTTGCCCACGCAATTATTGCTGGTCGTGGCGGTGAATTCGCCGGTGAAGGCGCCGTCGGGACCAGGTTGCAGCGTGAACACTTCCCAGATTTCGGCGGGAGCGCCTTGGCACTTGTCTAGCCCGATGGCCACGCCCAGCCAGCGTCCGCCGACCTCGTCGAACACCATCGCCGGGGCAAATGTGGTTTCGCCGCTGAGGTGCGACGCCGTCGCTACGCACCCGGCGGTCCCGCACGCCGAGCGGACGGCGTAGCTGTCGGTCGACGGCGGCACGCCTGGAACCGGGGTATCGGCGAAGGTAGCGCCCTTGCTGAAGTCGGCCCGGTAGACACCCGTAAAGGGACCGGTATTGGCTACCGCCGTCGAGGTACTACTCGGGGCGTTTCGCGCAGCGGTGCCAGGCTTGTGGGATTGCGTCAGCTTGACGACCGCGAAGACACCACCGGCGATCAGCAACAGGATGCTCACCAGGGCGCCGATGAGAAGTCCCGGGCGCTGGGCCAATCGCTTGCGGTCGGCCGGCGCACCCGGAAGAGCGGGCACCCTGCGGTCAATCGCGGGTTGGGTGTCTGCAGTGTCGGCCCGCTGTGGAATCTCACCGGCGTATGCGAAACCCGGATTCAGCTGCTGGCTCAGTTGGGCGGCAAACTCCGCACAGCTGCCGAAACGGTCGGCAGGATATTTGGCCATCGCCTTGGCGAACACCGAATTCAGCGCGGCCAACTCGCTGCGGTAGGCACCGATCGGGGGCGGCGGGACGTTGATATGTTGGCTGATCACCACCGCCGGGTTGGAATCACGATATGGCGGTACTCCGGTCAGGAGGTTAAATGCCGTGCAGGCCAACGCATATTGATCTGCACGGCCGTCGACCGGATAACCCGTCAACTGCTCGGGCGCCAGGTAGGCCACGGTGCCCACGGTCGCGTCGGTCGCCGTCAGTCCGGTCGTGTCGTCGATACGCCGCGCAAGTCCGAAATCGGCCAGAAACACCCGCCGCGGCTGCCCGCCACCCGGGGCGGTCAACAAGATGTTTGCCGGTTTGACGTCGCGGTGGAATAGCCCGCGATGATGCGCATAATCGAGTGCCGAGCCGACCGCGGTGAGGATCGGCGCCGCCGCATCGAGCGGCATCCCGCCCGGGAATTGCTCCAACAACAGCCGGGCCACATCCGTGCCGTCCACATACTCCATCGAGATCCAGAGGCGGTCTTGACATTCACCGCGGTCATGAATCCTGAGAATGTGCGGATGATTCAAGCCGGCCGCCAGGGCCGCCTCACGCTCAAATCGGGCGCGATACTCGGGATCGCCAGTCAATTCCGCCGGCAATATCTTCAGCGCCTCCTCGCGGGGCAAACGCGGATGCCTCGCCAAATACACTCGGCCCATCCCACCC